>DFHF01000015.1 GCA_002371825.1 Ruminococcus flavefaciens
CTCGTGACCGTAGTCAGGAGCCTCGATACAGAGAGTTTCCTTTGAGTGATAAGGAATACCGAAGGAATCGCCATTCTTATTCTTGCTGAGGTAGCCGTTTGTCTCACCGTTTGTGATTACATCATCATACAGTGAGGAGAACATTGTAGCGAAAGCTTCATTAGCCTTGCCCTCAGTAGCATAGCTGTTGTCAGCAGCTGAAGCCATTGTAGGCAGTATAGCTGTAGCAGCTGAAGCTGCAGCGAGAAGACCAGCAACGAGTGACTTGTTCTTTTTGCTTATCATTAGTTTTTTACCCCTCTCATAATAATATAGGTTAAAAAGTGGTTTGAAAATGAATGTTTCCCCTTACAAGGAAAATACGAAAATACTTCGTACACTGTGCGGCGCTTCACGGAGCGTTCACACAATTCTCAAACTATTTTCAAAAATATTATATTCCACATTTTAAGCTATGTCAACAGTTTCGGAACTTTTCTCAATTGCCCAAAAGTGATTTTGGTGCAATGCACACATAACCAACGGCATTTTTGTACATTTTGTCCATTAACAAAAAGTCGTGATTTTTTAAGTTATGAACACCTTATTAACAATCCAAGAGTTTTTATCAAAGCTTTCAAGATTCATCTCCTTTACAATAAATCTTCACAAAATCCACACACATCAGCTTTAACATTTAGAATGAAATGTTTATGTCCGGTCAGCAGGTGTTCAGATGCTCTCAATTGAATTAATATTTTGTTCACATTTTATTCATCAGGAGTTAATATAAATCTGGGATAATAAAACAGTATGCTATTGTGACATTCCCCATCCTGACATACATTTATATTATTTAATTTTATGTGAAAGGAGAAGCTCATGATCACTATTGAAAATCTTACCAAATATTATGGAAAGAACCGGGCTGTTAACAACATCAGCTTTACCATAAATGATAATGAGATCCTCGGATTCCTCGGGCCTAACGGTGCGGGTAAATCCACAACCATGAATATGATCGCCGGATATCTCCCGATGACATCCGGAAAGGTCACTATCTTCGGCCACGATATCACTCGTGACGCAACAAATGCCAAGCTTGAACTCGGCTATCTCCCTGAGATACCTCCGGTATACCCGGATATGAAGGTCACAGAATACCTTTCATTCTGTGCAGGCATCAAGCGCATCCCAAGAGGCAAGCGCAAGGACGAGATCAACCGTGTCATGGAGCTGCTCAAGATAACCGATGTCAAGGGCAAGCTCATCCGCAACCTTTCCAAGGGCTATCGTCAGCGTGTAGGATTCGCTCAGGCTCTCCTCGGAGACCCGAAGTTCATCATCCTTGACGAGCCTACAGTAGGTCTCGACCCGAATCAGGTCGTTGAGGTAAGAAAGCTCATCAAGAGCCTCAAAAAGGATCACACAGTTATTTTCAGCTCCCATATCCTCAGCGAGGTAAGTGAGGTCTGCGACAGAGTCGTTATTATAAACAAAGGCGATATAAGAGCTATCGATACTATCGAAAATCTCGAGAGCACTTTCAGCGACTCCCTGTCCTTACATATTAAAATTAAAGGCTCAAAGAGCAAGGCTGCTTCAATTATCGAAACGACTGAAGGAGTCAAGGAGATACTCTCTATTGATGATGAAGGAAATGACATCTATTCATTTGTTGTTCAGCTCAGCGGCGATGCCGAAGAGATTCAGGACAAGCTCATGGCTGACCTTCTCGGCAGTCAGATCCGTATCGTAGAGATATTTACTGAAAAGCCAAATCTCGAAAATGTATTTATTGATCTCATCAACCGTCCCGTTAAGAAAGAACGCCTTGAAGATCTCCTCAATGAGATCGTTCCGGAAACCGACTCCGCCGATGACAGCGCTGAGGACGACGAGGACGAAGAAAAGGAGGATATCTGATGTTTTCTGTTTATAAAAAGGAGCTGCAGTCATTCTTCTATACGCCGTTTGCGTATGCGTTAACTGCCCTTTTCATGCTCCTGTTCTCTTACATATTTGCAAATGCGATCGCTAAGCTGGAGACCACCAACCGACTGATGTTCTCATTCACTGAGATATTCTATGACGTTATAATCTTCTTCATATTCCTTATACCGATCATAACCATGCGTACCTTCGCTGACGAGAGAAAGCTGGGCACCGAAGTACTTCTGATGTCATCGCCTCTGAATGTGGCAAAGATAGTTCTCGGAAAGTTCTTCGCAAACGCAACAGTATTCCTCTTCATGATCGCCGGCTCAGTACTCTTCCCCATAGTTACCGAAAAGAACGGCGAAGTAGTTATCAGTCAGCTCATCTGTGCTTATATCGGATTCTTCTCATGGGGACTCATGTTCATAGCACTGGGTATGCTCATCTCCTCATTTACCGAGAACTCTATCACTGCCGCTATCATCGGTGAGATAGTGATGTTCGCCGACCTTTTCCTCGACGACTTCTCCCGTACAGCCTTCATTTCACAGTACCCCAAGCTTCAGTCTGTGCTTCTCTCATTTGCAGCACAGCCCCGCTTCGCTTACTTCTCACAGGGCTTCATCCGTCTTTCAGATCTGGTATTTTTCGGATCTGCCATAATAGTTCTTCTCTCATGGACATACATCTCCATTGAAAGAAGACGCTGGAACAGGGGGTAAGCTCTGATGAACAAGAAAAAGATAAATCTTTCCGGACCCTTTGCTTTTGTTCTGGCAATACTGGTCCTGCTGATATTCGTGCCGATAAACCTTATTATAAAGTACTATGACAAGGTTTTTGATATGACACCAAATAAGAAGTACACTCTCAACTCCAAGACAGTTGACCTCCTCAATGAAGTTGAGGACAAGGAAATCGACGTTTACTATCTTTCAGAGCTCAGATACCTCCAGGACAGCCCTGAGTACCTCCCGCTCTACCACACACTCACAGAGCTGGATTCAAGAAGCAATATCACTCTCCACTGTATCGACCCTAACGAGGATGTTGCCATTGCTTCCCAGCTTGACCCTACCGGCATCCTTAAAGTCGGTGATAACGACGTATTTGTAAAATGCGGAGATGTAATCAAGAAGGTCGAAGCTGAAAGAATCTTCCAGAAGATAGACGGTGTTCAGCACTACGACGGTGAAGAGCTCATCTCCGGTGCTATAAGAACAGTTACCAAGGGCTCACTTCCCACAGTATACTTCCTCATCGGACACGGTGAAAAGTCCATCTACACTGAGGAATACGACCCGTCAAGTGAGTACAGCCAGGAGCACGGCTACGGTGTTTTTGCCCGCCAGCTCTTCGCAAAGAACTATGATGTCAAGGAGCTTGATCTCTCCAAGGAAAAAGCCATCCCTGACAATGCTTCAATAATCTACCTTGCAGGCCCGCAGGAGGACCTCACCAATGATGAGACTGCTCTCCTTCTCGATTATCTCGACAAGGGCGGCGCAATGTCCTTCCTTATCGGTCCTACCGAAGCAAAAGGACGCTTCAAGAACATCGAGAAAATACTTGACCAGTTCGGAATTCTCATGGACTACAATGTTGTTACCGAGACAAATTCCATGTGTCAGCTTGAAAACAGAGACTACAACAAGGATCCCAAGTTCATGCGTGTCGAGTTCGTTGATAACACCGCCGCAGAAAATGACTACAGCGAAGACCTTACATCTGAGCTCATAATGCTCATAGACAACGGCGCATATACCCCCGGTGTTTCAAATACAAGAAGCTTCTACCTCATGGATGAGTACAGCTTCGCAAATGCAGCAACTACTGAGGTGGGACAGCTCTTCACAAATACTCCTGACCCGACCAATCAGTTAGAGCCTCACTACACTACTGACAGTATTGCAATGGGCGGAGATGATACAACCGTTGACGAGGCTGACGGCCTTGATGAAGAAGAGCTCACACTCGGAGCTTACAGCTACAACAAGGCTACAGGTGCCAAGATCATTGCTATGGGTTCAAACGATATCATCGATGCTGATGAGATGTGGCCCACTACCAGCGGCACACTCATGCTCACAGTATTCACAAATACATGGCTCTATGATGCCGATGACTCCCTCGGAGTCGGAACAAAGCTCAACTCCTATGACTATATGGAGTTCTCAAGCGGAGGAAAGGCAAAGACTACTATCGTCATCCTTATCGCATTCCCCATTGCAGTAGCAGTGGTCGGTGTACTGGTATGGCTGAAGAGACGTCACGCCTGATCGATATGCAGCAAAACTGCCGCAGACTGCCCGACGGCGGACTGCGGCAGCAGTTTTATCCAATACATAATGTTTAAGGAGATCTTTTATGAAAAAACCTATAGTTGCCTTCGGAGCACTTGTGCTCGCCGCAGGTATCTCAGTAGGCGGATACCTCGCCGTAAGAGATAAGCAGAAAACAGATGAAAAAAAGAAAGAGGAGAAAGCTCAGGGGCTTGTACTCTTCGACTTTGACGAGACCAGCATCAACAAAATGGAGATAGTTTCAGGCGATGAGAAATACACTCTCGAGCGTGATGACAGCACATGGGAAATAACAGAGGGAGACCAGTTCCCGCTTGAACAGGATTATATCAACCTGATATGCTCCTATGCCTCTGATATGACTGCTTCTGCTGAGTATTCCGGTTCTCTTGAAGATTACGGACTTGATTCGCCAAGCACCGTTACCCTCTACAGCGATGATGACAGTTACACAATAAATGTAGGCAAGATATCACCTACCAATGAGTACTATTACGTTCAGACCGGAGACAGAGACGGTATCTATTCCATGCGTGCACTCAATGGCTCGATACTCGGACTCAACAAAAAATTCCTTCGTTCAAAGTCGATTATTCCCTATACAGATGACGAAATAGCCGGATTCACAATAATCAAGGACGGCAAAACCACTCTGCAGATCGAACGTGACCAGAATGGTTCATGGCTTGATCCTATAGGATATGAGGGATTCAACGTGGACTACTCCGCTATGTCCTCAATGACATCAATATTTACCCGTATCGTGATACAGGATGTGCTTGAGCATGAACCCGCTGATCTTTCCCGCTATGGACTTGACAAGCCCAAGGGTGAATGTATCATAAAAGGACAGGATGGTGAAGAGCACCAGATCCTCGTAAGTGAACCATACGGCAATAAGGACTACTCCTATGTGTATATCAGTGATGACGATCAGATCGTCTCATGCTACACCGGCGATATGAAATTCCTCGACTATACTCCTATGAATTTCATTCAGGACACCTATAAGCTCCCCGATTACAATAATGTAAAAGGCTTTGAGCTCAAATTCAACGGCCGTGAAGACAGCTTCACCTTCGATCCGGATAAAAACACCGGAACTCTCAACGGCTCCGCTTTTGACATAAACAATGACGAACTCAGTGTGGCCTTCCAGACCTTCTACACCTCCATGAATACACTCACTGTCACCTCAGTAGACAGCGAAAGCGATCATGAACTGAAGGATCCGATACTGACAGCAGTCTACCATACTATTTCTGACGGTGATGTCACCTGCGATATTGTGGATGCAGGAGATAAAACAGCTTATCTCTTCATCGACGGAAAGTACTCCGGATACAATATATCCACAGATACACTGACCGGTAAGAACTCCCTCGTAAACTTCTTTGAGAAGTTTAGAGACGCAGCCGGTATCGAATAATATAAGTCTCCGCCGCAGTTTATCTGCAGCGGAGCTTTTCTTTTTGCACAGCAATACGGAAAGGTGAACTTTGTAAGGTGCTGTCTGTAGTCTTTATTTTCCTCCTTATGCATATATATTGATTGAATCCATTTTAAGGAGGGATAATCTTGAAGGCTCAGCCAGATCAGCGGGCAGTGGTGCTGGGGCGCTACATACTCGAGAACAGAACGACCGTCCGTGCCGCCGCAAAAATATTCGGGATCAGCAAAAGCACAGTACATAAGGATGTGACAGACCGTCTTAGAAATGAAGACCCGGAGCTTTATGCAAAGGTGAAGGATATACTTGAGATAAACAAACAGGAAAGGCATATCAGAGGAGGTCTTGCCACAAGGCAGAAATACAGGGATATAGCAGAAAAGAAAAAGGTCGGGACAAGATAGCTGTCCGGCCGGAAGCATACAAAGGATAAAGGGTCTGTCAGCCGCATTGCACGGATAACAGCCCCTTTTCTTATTACATATTCCTTGTACCGATAGGCAGCTCAACAGTGAAAATAGTTCCCTTTCCGGGAGTACTCTCGACCCTGACCGTACCGCCGTGATACATTACGCCGTGCTTGACTATTGAAAGTCCAAGTCCTGTTCCCTTTATCCTGCGGGAACGGCTTTTGTCCACACGATAAAAGCGTTCAAATATCCTGTTGATATGCTCCTTTGGAATACCCATACCGTTATCGCTTACGGTTATTATCGCAGTCTTAGGGATATGGGATATCCTTACCTCCAGTACACCTCCGGCAGAGTTATACTTTATGCCGTTATCGCAGAGATTATATATTATCTCCTCAAGCACAGTCCTGCTGCCGCTGAAAAGTACATGGGAGCCGGTGACAGAAGTTCTGACCTTTTTTTCTTCAGCAGCTATCTCAAGGCGGCCTAAGACCTCCTCTGCCAGCTCATAAAGGTCGACCTCCTCAGTCTGAATGGGAGCAGTCTCCTCATCCAGCTTTGAGAGAGAGACGATATCGTTGATAAGATTTATCAGTCTTTCAGCTTCGCTCCTGATATTTCCGCCGAAGCCGGCAACATCCTCAGCCTTTACAATACCGCTTTCCAGCATATCTGAAATACCGTAGATAGTAGTAAGCGGAGTTTTCAGCTCGTGGGAAACATTCGATGTGAACTCCCGCCGCATTACCTCCAGTTTTTCCTTTTCAGTAACATCCATGAGCAGCACCACTATGCCGTTGACCATATCCGTGCTCTTAGCCGGATTTGCGATCACCTCCACATCTCCCTGCTTCATTCTGAGGATACAGTCTGAATGGCGGCCGCCGGCAGCATTCTGTATGCATCTTCTGAACACATCTGAATTGTTCAGGGAGTAAATGCTCTGCCCCTCGGATACTGACTCAGCACCCAGAAGTCTCAGCGCACCTGAATTGCAGGCCAATACGCTCAGCTTCGGGTCAGCAAGGATAATACCCTCACTCATGCTCTCGGTTATAAGATTGAACTGCTCACGGCTCCTGTGGAGCTCATCCATCTGTCTTGCGACTCTGATATTCTGTGACCGGAGCTTATCGAGAAGGGGTTTTAGTTCAGGATAGCTGCCCTTGATCTTAGGGTGATCCAGATCGATATCATTTATCGGCTTAACTATTTTCTTTGAAAAATGGCTGGCCAGCAGAGCGGATATCAGTGCTGTAAGAGCAAGGAATACCAGCAACGGCTGCATAGCCTCAGCAAACTGTGCTGCAAAGGAAGAGTGAACATCTGTTACACGGATGACTGTATCATCACTCAGCCTTATCGAATAGCTTATAGATGAGCTTGAAATACTGGTATATCTTCGGACGCTGCTTCCCGAGCCATTGCGGAAAGCCTCCCTGACGTCCTCGGAGTCGAGGATACGGCTGCCGTCATCCTCTCCCTGAGAATCGAAGATTATCCTGCCGCTCCGGCTTATCCAGGTAACACGCATATCACGCAGTTCGAGCCTGTCGATATATCCCGGACCGTTCATCTCCGCACCTCTTGCCACAAGCTCAGCCTCCGTGCGTATCTCCTCGCTTATCTTGCTGTTATATGACCTGTTAACAAAGGCGATCAGAATAACTGCGGAGAGAACTACCGCTATAGTCGAAAGCAGTATCATATTTCGGATTATTCTTTTGGTCAAGGCTCTTCACCCGCCTTGTAGCCTACTCCCCTGACAGTGATTATCACATCTCCGGCATCACCGAGCTTTGAGCGAAGAGTCCTTATATGGACATCAACAGTTCTGCTCTCGCCTGAGAAATCGTATCCCCAGACTTTCCTGAGCAGTTCATCTCTTGAAAAAACTCTCTCCTTATTCTTCAGCAGAATTAGCAGGAGATCATATTCCTTATGGGTCAGCAGTACCTTACTGCCTGACGCAGTGACCTCATGGCGCTGCGGATAAACCGTAACATCCCCCAGCACTATGGTATCAGAGGCACTGTCCCCTCCGGAGCGTCTCAGAAGAGCTTTCACCCTTGATATAAGCTCCATAGTACCGAATGGCTTGGAAATATAGTCATCAGCACCGCTGTCCAGGCCAGTCACCTTATCGAACTCGGTTCCCCTGGCACTCAGCATTATCACAGGGAGCTTTTCCGTTGAAGGATCGCTCCTCAGTTTCCGAAGTATAGACAGACCGTCCTCCTCCGGGAGCATTATGTCAAGCAGCACCAGCTCCGGGAGCTGCTTCTGCATAGCCTCATAAAAGGCAGACGGGAGCTCGAAGCCTTCAGCTTCAAATCCCGAATTATTCAATGCGTAGATAACGAAATTTCTTATCCCGCTGTCATCTTCAAGAAGGTAGATCATATTATCACCCCTGATTGGATCTTTGATAATAATATTGATGTGCCAACTAAATCTTGGATCTGATACTTGACAAAAATGGAATTTCTCTGCGTTTCAAAAGCTCGCAATGCGGCAGTATTCCTTCACTTTTGTACCTTGATAAATTTCACTTTTGTCTTCGTCTGAACTTCAAGAGTTAATTGCCTCATCAATAGTATACCTCTTTTTCGTAAAAAAAGCAATAAAAAAGCCGCACTTTCGTGCGGCCCCGAAGATTATTTCTCCGGAAGAGAGGGAATTATTTTAAGCAGGTATTTCTGAATAGCAAGAGCATCCTTAGGAGTAATGCCTTCGCCGTCCTTTGAAACGTCAGCATTCTTTTTGCCCTCAGGAGTGATATGATTCTCTTCACTTCCGTCCTCGCCGAATCTGTCGCCATTGGAAAGGCTCTGCATTACGAGAACAGCGTCGTTCATCTTTACCACACCGTCGCAGTCGGCATCGCCCCATACTCTGTCATCGTCATGGTGCTCGCCAGTGTGATCGTACTCATAAACAAGAGTGATGCTGTTGTAGGTAACTGTAACATCCTCACCGGTCTCGCTGTTTGTAGAGGACTTCCACCAATCCTGGAACTCGATGGAATCATCGCCTATCTTAGCTTCCATTTCATCCGAAGTATCCGGGCCGGTCATAACAGTGAATGTTCCGTCAAATATTACCTCAGCCTCACCTGAGCCTGCACCGTAGGAATAAGCCTTGTTGCCCCATACTGTAGAACCGTCTGCAAGGATCATCTTGTTGAAGCAGAGACCGCCGCCTCCGCCGTACCAGCCGGCACCTGTTGAGCAGCTTGAAGAATAGCTGATAACAGCCTTCTTGAGGGCATCCTTATCAGAGATCGGTATAGTGTAGTAACCGTTTGCATTCTTTGAAAGCTCGCTGAAGCTGAACTTCTCTTCCTTGATCTCAATATCAGGAGCCTCATAAACAGTCTTGTCAGTTGCCTTGTCTGAAAGAACTATCTGTGCTACAGAAAGAGGCGGGAGCTCAACTGTGACCTTATTGCCGGAGAGATCGTTCTTGACATCGATTATGCGTATATCGCTGTGATCCTGCTCGATAGCATAAACTACAGCGCTCTTGTAGCTGCTTGAGGAACCTGAGAGAGTGATCTCAGCCTTTTCGGATTCAGTCTTATTCTTGTTAGATACCACAACAGTAACTTTTGAATCATCACTGCCGTTTATAGCAGCAAAAGCTGCTGACTTTGAAAGATCCTCAGTTGAAGCTTCAACGAGAGTATCACCGAAGGCTGAACCTTCTCCGTCGTAATTGGTATAGAGGTTTATAGCTGACTCTACATAGGGAGCTTCGGGCAGTGTTCCCCAGTATGTAGCGAAGTAAACATCATTCATGGCAAAAGCACCGAGAGCCTCTGCTTCTGCGATAGCTGATACTGAGGTCTTGCCGACGTTCTTTTCATTTCCGATATCAGCAACATTGTACTCGGATATAGCTATCTTTGTGCCTGGATAGTACTGGTCAACAGTGCTTTTGAGCCAGGGCAGCACAGGGAAATATTTTCCCCAGTAGGGCTGGAGCCAGCTGTTCTCCACATATGAAGGATCGTAGAGACTTCTTGCAGCCTGTAATCTTGAATCGTCATTTGCACAGTCCTGAGCATAGTAGTGGATATCGATAACATCCAGAAGGCGCTTGCCGTTTTCCTGCTCAGCCTTTGCCATCTGATCGAGGTAGTAGCCGAGGTAGCTGGAGTAATCATTCTTCACCTTCTGCCAGTCAGGATCGCTGTACTTCTCTCCGTCTCCGGCCTGAGCACAGGGAAGGATCCCCCAGAAAGCAGGTCCGAAGATTTCGGCATTAGGGTCAATATCCTTGACTACCTTTGCAAGCTCTATAGACTTTGATACCAGCTCGCTGTTGCTGACCTCCTCAGGGTGGATCAGCGGGTGTGTGTCGTTCCAGAGAACAGGCTCATTATCGAGGCTGTAGCCCTGTATTCCCTTCTTTGTAGTAGAATCGCCCAGTGTCTTAACGATGTAGTTCACATATTCATCCATGTAAACAACTCCGTCTTCAAGATCAGGCTCAAGAGAGAGTTCTCCGTCCTTCTTGAATTCCACCTTGTTCCAGCGCTTTGAAGGAGCTTTTTCTTCAGCAGTAACAGTACCGTTCTTATCAGCAGAAACATAGCCAGCCATCTGAAGTGTTGCCAGCTTATAAGGGATATCGTACTTGTCACCGAAGCCGGAGAGCTTTCTTACAGCAGAGCCTGCTCCGTCAGTGATATCGCCGATATTAGTATCAGAGCTGTGATGCCAGTCCTCACCGGCATTTGACCAGTTTGTCTCCCAGTTATAGCCTGTGAAGCGGTTTCCGCCCTGTCTGATATTCTTTACAGTAACATTCTTCACATTTCCTGCATCGAAAGCATTGACACCGTAAATATAGGGGCTAATCTCCTTCTTGTCGCCGTCCAGCTTGACATTGACCTTCATTGAATAGGATGCTTCCTCAGCGGAAACACTTCCAACCGGCATAACAGCCGCATTTGCCAGCACACATACGCCTGCCAGCAGACCTGAAAAGCTTCTTTTAAACATTTTTATCCTCCTGAAGTGTGTTTATTCGTTATGCTCCTCTGTTCTGAAGGGAGCCTTTGACCATGTATCTATGTCCGGTTCTCTGTACGAAAGGAAATTCACCAGTGATTCCGCAAGGGTGAAGATACCGAGAAGCGGAACATTGTGGACGTACCCATACATCGGGAAGGTACTGTCCCCGGTATTAGCGGTTATCTTCCACATTATACCAAACCTGTCGAACCTGTCCACGATATCTGATACCACGTCCAGCGGCATATCCAGTGCCTTTGCGATATGCTCCTTGGTTATGAAGATATTTCTCTCAAGGGTCTCAGCGAGGCATATTATCTTCAGCGCATTTTCATCAGCAAGGAAGCCGAACAGCTCAATTATTCTCTGGCTGACCTTAAAATAGCTGTTTATGCCTTTTTCCGGGATGCGCATGAAGCAGAAATACTGCATATCCTGATTGAGTCTTGCAACAGCAAGCTCATAGTCGGTGCGGAGCTGAGAGAAAGTCTCTCTCTGGAGCTGCTCCGGGAACCTGATATTCTCCGGAGTGACACTGCTGTTATATGCACACAGCATATGATAGAGCTGTTCCATTACCAGTGCGCCCTTGTCCTCCGGCGGAAGGTTCTGGAGCTTCTCTGCGGCTGCACGGCCGACATCGACGGCTCCGCTCTCCTCCTTGAGGCCGAAAAGCGTATCGAGGGACACGTCCAGTATCTTTGAAAGCTTCGGCAGCAGTTCTCCGTCAGGATAGCTGCCCTTCTCCCATTTTGATACAGCCTGGGGAGTCACCATCAGCAGTGAAGCAAGACGGCTCTGGGTAAGTCCGGCTTTCTTGCGGTATTTTATAAGGTTTTCACTGAATTTATTATCCATATGCAAAGCATCCTCTCCGGATTTGGCTCTGCAAGGGATATCCGTTTTCTTTTCTTTCAAACCGTTCTTCATGTTTATATGATAACACAGTAACCGGTTGAATTCAAGCAAGACATTCTTTGCAAAGTTAAACCCTGGTTTGTAAAATCAACTATTGGTTGCTGAGGATATTATAGCATATCCAAGCTGATATTGCAATAAAAAACTGCCGCACAGGCGGCAGTAGTTATTAAGCTATTTTTCCTCTTCACCATAGAAGCTCTCGATTATCGGTACATATTCCGGAGCAGTTTCCCTGAGCTTTTTCAGAGCTGTTCTCCTGTGGCTAAGGAGCATATCATACAGCTTCGGGTCATGCTCACGGAGTTTCTGCTCAAAGCGCTGATCGTGCTCTCTTATCACAGCCAGCGCCTTAGGATTCTTCTCAGCTATCCTTCCTGCCAGGAAGATCCTTCTGCGCTCAATGGCCTCTTCGATCTTCAAAGGCTCTATTTTCAGCTTTTCAGCCAGCTCCCGCAAATGGGCCTGGATATGCTCCAGCAGCTCCTCCTGATCCGGTTCACTGATACCGTCCCAGGGCTTTGCGGCTATGACCTCACTCAACTGAGCTTCCGGGTCATTTTCCGGACTGATATCCTCAAGAAGCCTCTCGGCATATTTCTCAAATTCCTCATCTGCATCCGCACCGAAAGCCCATTCAAATTCAAGTCTGTTATGATTCCCGGCTGTCAGCACCCTGTCTGCCGGCAGATCAGCATCCTCCAGTTCATACGGCGGAGCTATCCCGGCAGCAAGCAGTGCAGCAGGAATAGTTCTTCGGCAGCAGCCCTTGCTGACCAGCTCTCCAAGTCCCAATTGCCTGAACCTGTCATTCAGCGAGCCTATATGGGAGGCGAAATACAGAATTATCCCCTTGTCCGCAAGCTGTTTTTCAAGGGAGGCTATCTTGTCGGCAGATGTGATATCGATATTGCATATCGCTCCGGAATCAACGACCACGCACCTTGTCTCCTCTGTGACTGCCGACTCGATATCATCGGTAAAAATACCGATATTGGCAAAGTAGAGGTTGCCGGAAAAACGGTATATCACCGCATTTTTAAGCGGCACAGCATAGGTGTTGCGGTCAAGGCTGTGGAAGCCCTCGTGGCCTGCTATCACTCCGAGGAATGACCTTTTCGGATTGGCTGTATTCACGATGACCGATATGAATGAGAGCACAACTCCTATCATTACACCATAGACTGTTCCGAACACAAGCACTCCGAAAAAGGCAGCAAAGAATATTATCAGCTCACGTCTGTCCTGACGGTAAAGCCGGCCGATAAGCTCAAACTCCACAGCCCCAAGAAGTGCGGAAATAACGATAGCGGTCAGTACAGGCACAGGCAGGTACTGTATAAAGCCGGTACCGAAAAGCAGTATCATCATCATTGAAACAGAGGCCGCTGCTGACATTATCTGCGACTTTCCGCCGTACTGCTCACCCATGGAGCTTCTTGACACAGAGCCGTTCACCGGACAGCATCCCACTGCACAAGCTGCAAGATTTCCCAGTGAATAAACCATTATCTCACGGTTGTTGTTTATCTTATATCCGTTTTTGTTGGCCATATTATTCGAGGCAAGAAGCGTTTCAGCCATTATGACCACTGCCACCGTCAGACTTGTAGTCAGCACTTCATTTATATGTGACAGGTCCATCTCAGGCAGCTTCCATGCGGGAAGTCCCCTGCTTATAGCAGAAAGCTTTGCCACATCGTATCTGTCAGCAAATCCGCTGTATCCTATAACAGCTCCCGCAGCCATGATAAATACCGACATAGGCAGCTTCGGCATAAGCTTTTTAGAAAGCAGAAGAATAAACAATGCGCCGCCGCCAAGTATAAGTGACATATAGTTGAAGCTGTCCATACAGGTGACAGCGATATGTGCCAGCAGCTCCACTATCTCACCGCTTCCGCTTGTACCGCCAAGCAGCTTTGGTATCTGCATGAATATGATAGTGGTCGATATACCGCTGATAAAGCCTCCCATTACCGGAGTGGATATATAAGTCACCACTCTTCCGGCTCTGATAAGACTCAGCAGTATCAGCCATATCCCGACAAAAAACGTGACCATAGGAACTATCTTCACAGCTTCATCAGAACCTGACTCAATTCCTGCGGACACAAGAAACGCTCCGACCAGTGCAGCAGGTGCGGCATCCACACCGAATATGAACTGCTTTGATGTAGAAAGCAGCCCGAATATCAGTATGGGAAATATGGAGCCATACAGACCGTAAGCTGCCGGAAGTCCGGCCACCTGAGCATATCCCATAGATATGGGTATAGAAACAAGTGCGATAATTATCCCAGTAAATATATCTTTAAGAGCAGAGCTCTTAGTCATGTTATTCAGTTTCAAAGTATCTCCTCCGGGAAAAAGTCTTACCATGATATTATATCACATCATGCATATTTTTTCAATCTGCGGATAAGCCGGGCAGATATATGCTGATTTATGTCATACACACTTGAAAAACCTACGGCTTAGTGTTATAATGGACTATATCAGCAGGGAAAATATTTCCTGCAAAATAATCAGAAATGAATGGAGTGGTAATATGAATTTTGCAGACCCCGAAACCTACAGAAGCGGCATCAATCGAGTACTTATATCCGAGGATGAGATCAAGGAGGCTATAAAAAAAGCCGGAAAAATGATCTCCGATTCCTACGACGGACGTCCGCTGCTCCTTGTCAGTGTCCTTAAAGGAGCTTTCGTTTTCCTTGCCGACCTTTGCAGGGCCGTGGATGTTCCCTGCGAGATAGACTTCATGGAAGCGAAGAGCTATTATGCCGATACAAAATCATCCGGAAGCGTTGCTATAACAATGGACCTCAAGCATGATATCAGCAAATACCACGTTATAATAGTTGAGGATATAATAGATACCGGAAGAACTCTCAGCGAGGTAATAAAGCTTCTCAAGGCAAGAGAGCCTCTTTCTCTGAGAGTAATCACCCTGCTGGACAAGCCCTCACGGCGTGTAGTAGAGCTTGAAGCTGATTATTCACTCTTCACCATCCCCGATCTTTTTGTTATCGGATACGGACTCGACTACGGAGAATACTACCGCAATCTTCCGTACATAGCCGAGTACAGTGAAGGAGGCGGAGAAGATGCTTGAAAAGCTATTTAAGCTCAGACAGAACCATACCGATGCCAAGACTGAGATTGCCGCAGGTATCACCACATTCCTCACAATGGCATATATCCTTGCAGTAAACCCGAATATACTCTCAGCAGCCGGAATGGACAGCACTGCCGTACTTCTGGCTACTTGTATAGCCTCTTTCATAGGAACAGCCTGCATGGCCTTCATGGCAAATCTTCCGTTTGCTCTTTCTGCCGGCATGGGACTGAATGCATTCATGGCTTATACAGTCGTTATCGACAAGGGCTATTCGTGGCAGACAGCTCTGCTGGCTGTATTCATAGAGGGAGTCATCTTTATCATACTGTCGCTGACAAATGTCCGTGAGGCTATCTTCAACTGCATCCCCCTCTCCCTCAAGAAGGCAGTATCAGTAGGAATAGGTCTTTTCATATGCTTCATAGGCCTTCAGAATTCAGGCCTTGCAAAGCCCTCAGCAACACTTGTATCTCTTGTGGACTTCACCGAGGATTTCAACACTTCAGGCATTTGTGCACTGCTGGCACTGATAGGAGTCCTGCTCACAGCCGTACTTTATATACGCAAAGTCAGAGGCTCAATACTCATAGGAATATTCATCACATGGGGACTTGGAATGATATGCGAGGCCACAGGCCTCTACAAGCCCGACGATGAAACCTTTTTCACCCTCTTCCCCAAATTTGAAATGACAGATTTCTCAAAGCTGGGCAAGACCTTCGGACAGTGCTTTGACGCAGACCTTGACAACGTGGGCATATTCAATTTCATCGTGGTCATCTTCTCGTTCCTATTCGTTGATTTCTTCGACACCCTCGGAACACTTATCGGTGTAAGCTCAAAGGCAGGAATGCTCGATAAGAACGGCAAGCTCCCCAGAATAAAGCCTGCACTTATGGCTGACGCTGTTGCAACATCTGCCGGAGCAGTCCTCGGTACTTCAACAACTACCACATTTGTAGAATCAGCCTCCGGTGTTGCAGCCGGCGGAAGAACAGGTCTCACAGCGCTGACAACTGCTGTGCTCTTCCTGCTCTCCATGTTCTTTGCACCTATCTTCATAGCTATCCCGTACTTTGCCACAGCTCCTGCACTCATAATCGTAGGCTTCCTTATGTTCAGCTCTGTTACTGAGATAAAATTCGGAGAGAAGCACTACACCGAGGCTATCCCCGCATATCTCTGCATCATGGCAATGCCCCTGTTCTACAGTATCTCAGAGGGTATTGCTCTCGGAGTTATCTCCTATACCGTTATAAATCTGACCTGCGGAAACAGGAAAAAGGTTCATCCCCTTATGTATGTTCTTACCATACTCTTCATACTGAAATACGCTTTCCTGTGATAAACGGTCAATAACTTCACATCAAAAAAGGCGCACAGACAGACTTAAAAGAGTTTGCTCTGTACGCCTTTTATCATGCGGCAGCACCGATAAATAATATAACAATTAGCAAAAATTGAAAAAAGCCCCTTTCCCCTCTTAAAATCCGCAAATGGTGATAATACAATTCCACCAAATCTGTTGACTAATTCTTTAATATATGATATAATACTTACTAAGAACTGTTTGCTGACGTTTCATCTGTCCCTACGGAATGTCAGTCCAAACAGAAGGACATTTTTACTATCATAATAACAGGAGGGGTTATTTATGAAAACCAAAAGAGTGGCATTAAAGACAGCATCAGTTATCGCAGCTGCAGCACTGTTGGCAGCGGTACCGGTCTCTATGCCAAAGGGAGCTTTCACTTCAGCTCCTATGACCGCATACGCTGATTATCAGTCTCTCGGAGACTTTTATTACTCCGAAGAAAACGGTGAGATAACAATTACCGGCAGCAATCCGAAAGCTGCTTCCGCTGAGATACCTGCAACTATCAACGGCAAGCCCGTAACAGCAATCGGCGACTACGCTTTTAACGGCTCCAGCATCTCCAGCGTTACGATCCCGGATTCTGTAAGGACCATCGGAAACTATACTTTCACAATGTGCAGTAATCTTAAATCCGTTACTCTCCCAGAAAGCATAGAGTACATCGGAATCCGTGCATTCGAGTTATGCTCTTCTCTTTCAGAGGTCAATTTCCCGGATCACATGATCGATTACTCAGCAAGAGTATTCGACAGCACTCCCTGGATGACTGCACAGCGTCAGAAAAGTGATCTTGTAGTTGTAAACGGTGTGCTTATCGACGGCGAAAATGCAAAGGGAGATATCGTACTCTCATCAGATATAAAGGCTGTTGCCTCCGGTACATTTGAAAGAAATGACAAGATCACTTCTGTAGTATTTCCTTCAAGCATCAAAAAGCTCAAGGACAACGTTTTCTTCTATTGCTCAAATCTCACTTCTGCTGATATAAGATATGTTACAGAGATCGAAAGCATGGCTTTTGCATACTGCAACAAGCTGACAGATCTCAAGCTATCAGGCAAGCTTACCAAAATCGACGGCTACGGATTCGCCGACGTCACCAGCCGTGCTTCAATAACTGTATACGGAAGCAAGTCTGACTGGGATAAGGTTGAGAAGAACGAGAATGACCCGTTCCTCAGAAATGCTTCCTACACCTTCGATGAGAGCTTTGTGGAGCCTGAGGATGATATCGAAGGCGATGTAAATGCCGACGGAAAGTTCAACACATCTGACCTTGTAGTAATGAACCAGTGGCTCGTCGGAAATCCCGATTCCGGAATGAAGAACTGGAAGGCCGGAGATATGGACACAAACAACAAGCTTGACGGTTTTGATCTTTGTCTCATGAGAACTGCTCTGTTATCAAAATAACAGCTCTTCCGTGAGATGCAAATGCGACCCGCTGAAAAGTAAGACATAAGGGCTGCTGTCAGAAAATCCATGACAGCAGCCCGATCTTTAAATCAACGAAAGGAGCGTATGTATGATATACGATTATTATGTTACCACAGGCAAAGGCGATACCCTTGATCTCTCCGATTACAGAGGGAAGGTCATAATGATAGTAAACACTGCAACAGGCTGCGGCTTCACTCCGCAGTACGAACCTATCGAGAAGATGTACAGGGATTATCACGATCAGGGACTTGAGATACTGGATATCCCCTGCAATCAGTTCGGCGGGCAGGCACCGGGTACAGATGACGAGATACACGAATTCTGCACCCTTCACTTCAACACTACATTTCCTCAGATGAAGAAGGCTGACGTAAACGGCGAGGACGAACTGCCGCTTTACACATTCCTGAAATCACAGAAAGGGTTTGAGGGATTAGGAGAGCATCCGTTCAAAGCTCCTCTTGAAGAAATGTTTGCAAAGACAGATCCCGATTGGAACAAAAATCCGGATATAAAATGGAACTTTACAAAATTCATCATCGACCGTGAAGGAAATGTTGCAGCAAGGTTTGAACCTACTGCTGATATGTCAGAGGTAGAAGAACTAATTAAAAAACTGCTCTGAGAGGTGGTACAGAATGAGTGAGAATTTCGACCTCCAGAATTACCTTATTGAAGGAGTAGAGGGCGTAGTCAAGGAAGCTATAAAGGCAACACTCAGGAATCCCAGAGAAAGTGCCTTCATGCTGAAATTTGCCGCAGCCAGCCGTGCAGCCTCAAAGAAGCGCCGCATTGCTGAGGATAACGGCGAGCATATCCCACCCTTTCTGATAGCCAGTATCACCAGCAAGTGCAATCTTCACTGTGCAGGCTGCTATTCACGCTGCAACCACGCAACAACTGACGCAGAGCCGGTAAAACAGCTGACAAGTGACGAATGGCTCAGGATTTTTGACGAATCTGACGAACTCGGGATAAGCTTTATCCTTCTTGCAGGAGGAGAGCCCATGCTTCGCCGGGATATTATCGAAGCAGCCGGAAAGAAGCAGAATATACTGTTTCCCATATTCACCAACGGAACCTTTATCGATGAAAAGTACTATGCGCTCTTTAATAAATGCCGGAATCTCATCCCTATAATGAGCATAGAAGGCGACAGAGAGCTTACAGATTCAAGACGAGGCAGCGGTATCTACGATCAGCTTCTCAGCAATATGGAGGAGTTCAGAAAGCGTGGCCTTATCTTCGGTGCCTCTGTAACTGTCACCACAAAGAACTGCCGTGAAGTTACCTCACCGGAATTTTTAGGCGGACTATCTGACCGTGGCTGCAAAGCAGTGATATTTGTTGAGTATGTGCCGGTAACTGAGGAGAGCCGTGAGCTTGCCCCCACAGATTCCGAACGTGAATATCTTATGGGTGAGATCCGGCGGCTTCGTGAGGAACATCCGGAAATGGTGTATATAGCCTTTCCCGGGGACGAAAAAGGCTCCGGCGGATGTGTGGCAGCCGGCAGAGGTTTCTTCCACATCAATTCTCACGGCGGTGCAGAGCCATGTCCCTTCTCCCCTTATTCCGACGTTAACGTCAGAAACACCTCGCTCCGTGAAGCGATCCATTCTCCGCTGTTCACAGCACTCAGAAGCGGAGACCTCCTTCTTGACGATCACGATGGAGGATGTGTGCTTTATGAAAAGAGAGAGCTTGTTGAAGCTCTGATAAAACAATAATCCCTATCCCCTTCATCATCGGACAGTACCTATCCTTTGACGAGGGGGATTTTTATTTCAGCCATGACATAGATTTGACTGAAAGCTCAGAATATGTTACAATTAATAGAGATCAGCTATATATAAGAAGATCAGTATGCTTACATACAAGACGGAAAAATGCACTTTAGGGGTCAGGAACATGAACATAATTGAAAACACGACATATGACAATGAAAGAGCACTTTACAATATCCGGGATACAATAGTGACCGGCTGTACCTTTGCAGGTCCTGCTGACGGAGAATCTGTGCTCAAGGAGACAAGGAACATCATTATAGATGACTGCTCTTTCTCACTGCGTTATCCCATATGGCACGCAAAAAAATATGAGCTGAGGAACTCTCAGCTTGACGAAAAAACAAGAGCTGCACTCTGGTATTCGGACGATGGCATCATCGAAAATACAGAGATAAAAGGAGTGAAAGCGCTCCGTGAATGTCATAATACACTTGTACGAAACTGCAGGATAGATTCAGTTGAATTTGGCTGGAAGACAGACAATACAAAGATCACAGACAGCAGTATCGTATCGGAATATATTTTTCTCGATGCAAAAAACATCGAGATAGATAAACTGGATTTCAAGGGAAAATACTCATTTCAGTACACAGAAAATTTAGTTATAAAGGATTCATTTCTTGATACGAAGGACGCATTCTGGCACTCCAGAAATGTAACAGTCTATGATTCTGTAGTAAAGGGAGAGTATCTTGCATGGTTCTCAGAAGGGCTGACGCTTATAAGATGCCGTATAATCGGTACACAGCCTCTTTGCTACTGTAAGGATCTTAAGCTTATCGACTGTGAAATGACAGACTGCGACCTTTCATTTGAGTATTCCGATGTTGAAGCGGAGATAAAGGGACATATCGACTCTGTAAAAAATCCCAGGTCAGGCAATATCACCGCTGACAGTATCGGCGAGATAATATACGAGGACTCAATAATGGACAGCAATGCAGTGATCTCAACAAGGGATCGGTAAAACAGAAAAAAACAGCTATCTCAGCGCAGGCAAAAGACATAGATAAAACTGCCCCACATAAACAAGATTTGCCCCGAAGCAATTTTAATATCGCTTCGGGGCATTTTCGGTCAATGAGAAACCTCCTGATCATGTAAGACGGTATGTGCGGATAAAAGAATTGACATCCGCACCGCTCTCAATATAACGAAGGAGGATTTCTGCACAGGCATTGCTGTCGCTGTCCGCCTTATGATGATCGAGGGATATCCCGTAATGCTCGCACATCACATTCAGGCTATGGCTCATTCCCGGCAGAAGCCGTCTGCCCGCCTGTACGGTACAGAGATACTTTGCTGTACTTTTCCATTCTATATCATAATCGTGAAGGCACTTTTTCAGCACTCCCATATCGAATACCGCATTATGCGCCACAAGTATCCCGCTATCCATTACCGGTGATATCTGTTTCCATAATTCCGCAAAATTCGGAGCCCCTTTTACTGTCTGAGAGCTTATACCTGTAAGCTGTGTATTGAAATAATCGAACCTTGTTTCCGGATCAACAAGCGAGAAAAAAGAGTCTGCTATCTTTCCGCCGTCTACTACTGTTATTCCAATTGCACTCATACGGTTATTTGCACGGTTCGGTGTTTCCACATCAAATACTATGTATCTCATATTGCCTCCCTAATAAAGCTGCTTCTTTATGCTTAGTATATCACATTATCTCACTTAGTGCAAGCCCGAACCCGGGATCAATGCCCCATCGTCAGACCTGTTCTGTCAAAATATACTGATTTGCCGTCCTCAGGCTGTATTTGGCGATGATCCGACACTTTTGCCCTGATGTTGACATTGTTGCTGCAATGATGTATAATAATTAAAGTCTGAATAATCAGAATTAAAAAGGAAAGGTATATAATAATGAAAAAAGCAATAACACTTCTATTGATCCTTGCAACGACCTTATCAATTACCGCCTGCGGAGACAAGCAGGAAAGCTCTTCTCAGCCGGAAAGCAGCATCAGCGCTGAGACCACTGACAGCAGCACTGAAAGCAGCACTGCCGAAACAATACAGCTACAGACAGCAACTCCCACAAAGCTCACAAATAAAATGACAGAAACCGAGCTTCAATTTACAAAGAAGCATGGACTTACTCTGCTGGACGAACTCGAAAAGCCAAGTGCAGACCCGAATGCCGAGCACACTGTAAGTATTGAGTTCATGACGAGCGACATTGATAAAAGTCGTGCCTATTATGAAGAAAACCATGATAGTATAACAGATGAAGAATACAACAATGGAATGAAAAAGTTACAGAAGATAGAGGAAGCCGGAGGGGAATATCGAATCCCGTACTATGTTCTCGTAGACGGGTATATTCTTCCGTTTAGTATTCC
This sequence comes from Ruminococcus flavefaciens, assembly GCA_002371825.1. Lineage (GTDB taxonomy): Bacteria > Bacillota > Clostridia > Oscillospirales > Ruminococcaceae > Ruminococcus > Ruminococcus flavefaciens_L. The sequence continues at coordinate 22,107 of DFHF01000015.1, forward strand.
GGATGAATATAGTTTTCAGGACGGTATTCTTTTTACTTTTACTACGCCAATTGATGAAAACGGAGAGCATAATCCGACAACATATCAATTCGCTTCACTTGATGAGTATCTGGAATACATTTCTGAAACTGCGAAATTAATGAACTACAACGATGAATTGACCGAACTGATACTACTGGATACGCAGATCGCATTTGATGCGCTGAAAAGCGGAGATTATGAGGAACTGCCCGAAGGTGCGGCCTATAATAATGGTGAAAACCCATATCTCGTGGACATCTTTCAAAATTACAGAAGCGACTGGGAATTTGACCGTGCTGCCGTTGAAGAAATAAAGGATTCTGTTGACGAAATAAACATCTACGATGAAGAAATGGGCAAAAATTTTACTGTACACGTTACGCTCCCGCCTGATTACGACGAAAGCAAGACCTATCCCGTGTTTTTCCTGACAGACGGTATATGGCGCTTCGGCAACTGTCCGGAGCTGAGGAAATGCATGGAGAATGGTGAAGCAGCACCAGTGATACTTGTCAGCCTGTATTACAGCTACGATGTCACCGACCCCGACCAGGAAATGCGCTATGAGGATCTTGTCATCAATCGCAGTGAGCTGCTGGATTTTATCACCGACAACCTGATGCCGTATCTCTGCGAGAATTACAACATCGACTGCGGAAATTCCACGCTGTACGGTCACTCCGACGGAGGCGTATTCACACACTATGCACTGTTCAATTCAGATCAGTACGAGAATCAGCCCTTCGGACATTACATCATCGGCAGCCCTGCACTGTGGGGGCTAAAGCATTATAATGAATATGAAGGCATCAGCAATGACATATATATGAATGATTACAACTATTTTGACAGAAACGAAACTCTGGATAAGACTGTGTTCCTCTGTGCAGGTTCGCAGGAAGATCCCGATTATGCCGACAATTATCGTGAGGGAGATGATACAACACTGGAAGGTGTTGCAAAGCTGAAGGAGCGCCTTGAGTCACATAATGCAGCACTGACCTACAAACTGTATGAATCTCACCATTATCAGTACATCCCGGAAATGCTGATAGAATATCTGAAAGAAATGTATCCGTGTTAATTATAGGACTTCACCATATAACCAGCTGTTCACAAATGATAAATGCCGTAAACATTAAGTTTACGGCATTTTTTCAGTTATAATATCACAGCGTATTCTTCGGAGATATTCCGTTTATTTACTTATCAGCAAACTTCTCATCATGCAAAGATCAAAAGCATCGATCTTTCCGTCTTCGCAAAGATCCGCAGCCTGCCAGTCATTCAGTTTCACATCAGGAACAGCAAGGATCCATTTCTGCAAAGTTACGATATCAGCAATATTAAATTTGCCGTCTGCATTACAGTCACCGATGACAGTATTATTTACGCAGAACCAGTTTAGATTGAAAAGATATCCCTCTCCGCCCTTGAATACAAGGTAAACATCATTCACACCAGAGGTCTTATCAATGCTGCACTTCTGAGTTTCCCATGTCTGCCAGCCGCCTGTACTGCTTACATTCATGGTTCCTATGAGTTTTCCGTCAGGTGAGCCAAGACGCACTTCAATTGAATTATTTCTGCCGTTTGAACCCACACGGAAATCAATATTTTCCGCACTGTCTCCGAAATCAACGTTTTTGAATCCGATATAATCATCATTTTCTATGTAAGCAACATCTTTTCCGCCTTCGCTGCAGTCTTCTGTTTCTATACCTGATTTGGTCGTATAGTTTTCCGCTTCGATTCTTTCACCAAAAGGAATAGGTTCAGCAGGTACTATCGAACCTGTAACACTGACTTTGCATTTTGCTGTAAACTGCCTGTCACTTGGTTCCAGTGTTCTTGCTAAGATATCAACAGTACCATCTGATAATGCAGTTACTACACCGTTTTTATCAACAGATGCCACAAGCGGATTTGAGGAAGTCCAGATGACCACCTTGTCTGTTGCATTTTCCGGGAAAATATCGGCTTTTATCTGAGAAGTTTCGCCTGCATTCAGTGATATATTTTCCTGACTCAAGCGAATACCTGCAACATTTACACGAGAACCGTTCAGCTTCCATTTTGCCTGGATCCTCTGATTGTATTCCGGCATGATGAATGTGGAAATAGTGCCGTCTGCACTGACCGGAGTTACATCCATTGCATCGATTCCGACCTGCCAGCCGTCAAATGTATAACCGGGTCTTGATTTTGCATTTATTGTTACACGCTCACCTGGCTTATGATATTCTGTAACCACAGAACCCATGGAATCACCAATATTGCTGAGGACCAATACACGCTTTTCAGCTCTGTTGATCCTGACAAGGTGCATATCCCTTGCACCTACAGCTTCAAGTTTTGTTGTGCCAACAGGATTCAGACGGAATACAAGAAGCTGGTCCAGATCATATCCGCCGAGAATTTTTACACGGACTGTTTTTTCAGTTTCGCCTTTATTGAATGTTACAGTCGGATCGTCAACAAAGCTGTAATCCTTATCAGGCTGTGCATCACCTGCAACAGGATCGACCTTGAATTCCATTGTGCTTACAGCAGGCTTGCTGAGACTAAGCTTAAGGTCAATGACATCTCCCGGTTTAGCAGAAGTATTGAGATTTGCAAAGCTTACATTCACATCTTCTGTCAGACCGAGATCCTTGTTATAAACTACATCGATCTTCGGATAAACTGCATATGCCCCCTTGTTTGCTCCGTTATGACCTGAACCTATCGCCGGACTTTCTTCCTTCAGGCTGAAATCACCTGCGGCAGGATCTGCAAACATCGGATTTTCAGGACTGTTTGTCTTTGTTCCAAGCTGTGCATTCAAAGCATTTACCGTAATATTAGACTGTGACGGATCCATATAGCGAACATACTCAGGTTTTCTTTCTGAATACCACTGATTGTTCTCAACAGTAAGTGAACCGCCGCCTTTAAGGTCGATTCCGTGCCATGAATGAAAACCATTTACAGATGTTTCCTTGACAAGGAGTCCGACAGTATCATTACTGTTATACATACTATTGTTATCTTCATAGGAAATATTATTTATGACATCATTATTATATGATCTGTCGAGAGAAATACCATTTTTAAGGTTATATGTTACATTATTGACCCATCTTGCATCCCATGTTGAGCCGGTATCCCAGAATGCGGAGAAAAGTCCGGATTCAATTTTCTGTGCGGGGAAATTCATAAAATATGGGCCTATCGGCATTCTCTTGTTTTCGTCAAGAGGTTTACCAATATCAGATGTATTTTCAGGTCTGAAGACGATCATTGCATCTGCCTTGCCGGATTCCTTTGGCTTGATATCCTCCTCTATATATGTACCTGGGCGAATAAGTACAGTTGTTCCTGCTGTTGCTTCATCAGCAGCTTTTTTTATGGAACGATAAGGGCTGCCTGATGAACCATTTCCAGTGTAATCGTTTCCGTTTTCTGCAACATAGATAATTCTTCCGCTGATGTCGGCTGCTTTTACTTGCGGCAAAGGCAGAATACTCAGATTCTGACACAAAAAGCTGCCGCACTGATACTTATCAGCAGCTTCTTTAATCCCAATACTTTGATCATTATTATGCACTTCCTTCTGGTTAATAATAAAGTTAACAAATGAATTATAAAATACTTGTTTCCGTACCTGTTCATTATTCAGGCTCGACAGCAGCCCGTAAATTGTAATATCAAATAACATTCTATGGTTAAGTATATCATATTGTTTGTCTTATGTCAACATATAATACGAAGAAAAGGTGGGCAAAACAACGCAGAATCCACCTATTTCAACTGTAGTCTCAATGTTTTATCTGATCTCGGAGTTCATTGACGATAGTAAAAGCCATATCCGTATCTGTACTCAACCAGTGATCCGCTGCGGTGACAGGATACGCAATAACATTTTTCTTGACAATCAAATAAAATGCAAATGAGACCGACTGTATTCACGATCGGTCTCATCATATACTATTTTATTGCACTATTTTGCGTTTACACAGAATTTGGGATTGACCCGAAGAAGTATTTAGTAATAAAATTCAACATCCTTCTGTTCGATCCTCCAGTCCTGAGCATCTTCATCGAATACTATCTTAAATGTTACTTCGCCGGGATAAGCTTCGTACTCTGCACTTGGAGTGCTATTCATCTTTCTTTTAAGTGTGAAAGATTTTTCGGTTACGTCGGTTATTTCCATCGGATCATCTGTCCAGTAATAACCGTTATCATAATCAGTATCAGTAGCGATAACTTTCTGATATAATTCGCCCTCATACTCAATATATGTATATGCAAAATCTAATTTTCCGTCAGCAGGAAGAGTATCTGCTGTAAATGAAGGTCCGAATAATTTATAGTTATGTGTATATTCAGCATTGACAGAATAGAATGGATCATAATTTTTGCTGTAATGTGCATTGTAGATCTTTTTCAAGCCATCAATGCTTTTATCAGTAAGTCTTTCATCAGAAGTTTTACAATATGTTAGTTCATCATCACTTGTCCACCCGTCATACTGGATAGTGTAATTAAACCTCAGGCACTCTGAATTCCAATCAAATCCCAATGCACGGGCCATAATACCGAAGAAGAACTCATAATCCCAATAATCATCAGTGAGCCTATGTGCTGCCTCTTCAGGAGTCAAGCTCTTTGTATCAGTTACTTCTGTAGTTGTCTCAGCAACAGCAGAAGTGGCAGCAGTTGCAGCAGTTGTAGTTATTGCATCAGTTGTTGTAGTAATGCTTGTTATCACAGAAGATTCGGTAGTTGCTGCTGCCGTAGATGATGAACTTTCAGTAGAAGGCTCTGTTTCTGATGATGAGCTTGCTGCCGGAGCTGAATCCTTCATATTGCGGAGAAGATAGTTTCCTCCGCCGATCCCGCCTGCAATGATAGCAACTGCTGCTGCCATACCTGCGAACTTTATCCACCTTGGACGATTGTATTTTTCTACGCCGTGTACGCTGTTATTGTTATCCTCATCAGCATGGTTTGTAATATTCATTTTCTTCTTAGTCATATTAAACATCCTCTCTCTGGCCGAATCTGACAGGGATGGATACTCTTTTGCAATTCTATCTGCGGTTTCAAGGTCAATGTCAAATTCCTTGAACATTTCATCTTTCATATTCATACATATCCCTCCTTAATAATTTATGCCGACTTCACAAAGCATATTTTTCAGCTTTTGTCTTGCCCGGACGCTTCGTTTCTGTACTGCGGCTGCGGTCATTGAGATCGCTTTTCCTATTTCAGCTACTGTCATATTATAGTAGTACTGTTTTATTATTATCGACGTGTCAGGTTCGCCTAATTCTTTTATTTTATTAAGTAAGATGGAATTGCGCTCTGACATCTCAGTAGATTCAATTATGTTTTCTCCGGACGATATTTCCATGATCCCTTCATCTTCAGCAGATACTGTTCTATATACTTTTACACTTAGTTTTCTGTACATATCTATTGCTTTGCGTTTGGCTATCACTCCGATAAATCCTTTCAGGTCACCTTCTCGATCACCAAGATAATTCATCTTTTTGAATACCTCTGTACAAACATCACTCACACATTCCTCTATATCTTCCGCAGTACCACAGCCTTTAAGTTTAGTTGCCGCTATGATATATACATAATTGCAGTATTCATCGAAAATTGCTTTCATGCACTCTTCCGGAGATCTTTTCATGTGTTCCTTGAACTCCTGATCTGTCATATGCATTCCTCCTTATATTCAGTTCAGCGATCGCTTTCATTCTACCAACTCGTACTTACAGTACCAACTAGGACACTTTTCTAAAAATAATTTTATCACATTTTTTTGATGCGTTCAATACCGCCGCCGTACAAACGGATCCACTCAGCTAAAACGGCTTACTTCTCCGCAAAATCGGCTGAGGCAGCCAGTTACAAGTTCACTGCAAAGTCATTCTGCGGAGATGATCTCCCATGTACTGGCAGTGTGAAGTTGACATAACCAGTGCGATGATGTAAAATCTAAGTAAGAGAAATCAGTATTCAGAGGTGACATAGAGTGAAAGAAGCGCTGGTGAACTACAGCAAAAAAACCTTAACGCATTCGGCATATAATACCCACGTCAGTATGAGGGCGTTGTTTCCTAACTTGTTACGGAAATTCAAAAAAATTCTTGTTCAACGAACAACGCAGACTAATTTTGAATCTTTTCGTGAAAGAATTGAGCTCCATAATGATAAAATTGTCCAATAAAATATGTGAAAGGCTTTGACTATGAAGACAAAATACAAAAACAAAGAACTCCAAAAAGCGCTGTCGTTTAATATGCCCAGCCTGATCCTCTGTATTATCCTGTCGTTTTTTATGATGCTGTGTTTCGGACTCAGCTTATTCAATACTGCCAGGGAAATCGTTAACGGCTCTGAGCACGGCTTTATTTACATTCTCTGTCATGACCACCCTATCAGTCTTGCATTCGGTATCGTTCTGCTTTACTGGATATGCGTATGGGATCTGTTCGCTGAATCGCTTTATGCCCTGAGAAGTCTTCGTCCGGCATGTGGTAATCCCCGTTTCAGCGTCGCTGAGATCGACGCTCAGGCAGATCACCCGGACACGGTCTGGTTCCCGGCCTGCGCTGTTTATGCGGCTCCTGATATGATCATCGGTACTAATTGCGGCACAACCGCTGTGACCTACAGCGACATTGCTAAGTTCCGAATAACCAGCAGAACTTACTCAAGGCTCCGCGGCTACGTTACCCTATTTCCACTTTTCCAGAAACATCACTACAGGGAATTCACTGTATATACGTTAACTGTCACCACTAAAGATCACAAACGGCTGTATATCTACAAAGGCACCGCTACCGCTGATCTTCCTAAGCTGAAAGCCTTGCTCCTGGAAAAATGCGGCAGTGACCTTGTGTGGGAGGATTCAAAGTAATAACCTGAATCCATGAGATCAATCGTCTGAAATTAGCTTTATATTATGGCATCCATACATTGCCGAAGCATATGATCGTTACATGAGATTGACATTGCTGCTGTGGTGATGTATAATCTTAGTAATTAAAATTGAGCATACTGAGATCACGCCGGAAAGGAATATGCACCATGAAAAACAAGAAGCAAGGCAATAACTGGACAGCTTACCATGATAATGATACAAATCGATACTTTGCAGAAATAATGTACACCAGCCGTGAGGGACGTGAGCAGTATGACTATGAGATAACTCAGGAGATCTATGCCAGCCTCGGCGCGTTCAGCGACGATATAGATAACGAGAGACTTATCAAGACCGCAAAGAGAGTATATTCATTTGAGAACACTATGTATGGCACTCTTGGACCGGAAAGAACAGTCTGGGATGAAGAAGCCAACGAAACAATGAATGAATGCGTTAAGAAGAATATCGATCAGCTTAAATAAATATGATTGCCTATGTGCTGGCGGCGTGAAGTTGACATAACCTGTGCGATGATGTATAATCTAACTAAGAAAAATCGGAATTTAGCGAAAGAAGATGATAGTGTGGAATATGAAGTCTTTAACACGAGTGAAAAGCATAAAGATAATTTTTATAGAGATGATATCGAAGAAATAATCAAGGAAAAGCAGATTGATCGAAAACGCTTTCACGAGTTTTCAAAGATAAATTATGTTGATATACTCCAAAAGTTCTTTTTTCTTTTTCCGACATCAAAAACTTTCCTGCTAATCCAAGGTCATTGGCAATTAACAGAATGCACTTTCAATCTAAGCTAAAAGAAGAAACTATAGATTGTATTTTAAGAACGGGTAACTGGTATGAATACATGAGTACGATAAAATCAGCAATACCTGATAATGAAACGAAGCTTTTTTTGATACTTTATGACGGATGGGTATATGAGGGAGAAATCAACGAAATGTTTTCTGTTCTGAATGAGATGTATTATCTTGGTGATTTTTATATCGTTTCTTCAAAATTCAACTGGTTTATATCTGTCAGCCATATAGAAGAAAATGCAGTTATGTATAGCCGCTAAATTCTGATTTACATCAGCACTCCCGTAAGGAGAACATCGATACCAACACACCGCAGGGACGATTCGTTCTGTCGATATTTGCGGCGCTCTCAGAGCTTGAATGTGAACAAACCCTACAGAGACAGCGTGAGGGAATTGCCATTGCTAAGTCTCAAGGCAAGTACAAAGGCAGACAGCCTATTACAATTGACTGGGTAAAGTTCGGTCAGCTGTATCAGCAGTGGAAGTCTGGTACTATTACTGCTGTATGGTTTCAGAAAGAGATGGGACTGCGTGCCAACACATTTTACCGTCGGCTCAAGGAATATGAGAGTAAAATATAGCGAGGGAGTCGGTGCAGGCAAAACTGCACCGGCTACTTCTTTTTTCAATAGGGTGCCCGCTATTTCTGAAACATTTCAAAAGCCGAAATCCGACTTATGTGAAACGGTTTCTGAGCATTGCAATAGACTAAGGTCTATTGACATAATAATATAATCATATCTGATTGAAAAGTTTCAAAAAACATACAAAAAATCTAATTTCAGTCATGGAATAAGGTTCAGCGCACAATTTTAACTCCGTAGTGGCGGGCTTTTAGTTTTTGATTAAACAAAATCTTGCAATAATCAAAAAATATTTTTTCAAAAAGGTATTGACAAATGGATTTTTGTATGATATAATCCAGAACATAAGCTATGAGGAAGACAAGCAGAGAATTGCCAATGTCTACAGAAAGCCGGCGGTAGGTGTGAGCCGGTGATATGCAATACGATGTATCCCTTCTGAGCCGGAATGCTGAAAAGATTTCAGTAAGCGTTCCCGTGATTCTGCGTGAATGAATAGGACTTGCTGGAGTCTGAAGTGGTGTTACGCAATAGCGGCACAATTTGAGTGGTACCGCGGGTAATCAGTTTATGATACTCGTCTCAAAGTATTTATCTTTGAGACGAGTTTTTTGTTTTTCGCGGTAAAGACAGCGGCAGTATTTTCTGCGACCGTTTCATTTTCCAGTATCAAATTTTAAAAGGAGAGATTATTATGAGTAAAATGACGGAATTGCAAAATGCAGAAGTAAGGATCAGAGAGGTCGCAGAGCGTATTTCAAACCTGCGTGAAGACCTCGGTATTTCAGTCGAAGAAATGGCTGCAAATACAGGATACTCCGTTGAAGACTACAAAAAATATGAATCAGGTGAACAGGATTTCAGTTTCACGTTCATCTACAAATGTGCTAATACCTTTAATGTCGATATCACTGACCTCATGGAAGGAAGCAGCCCT
>DFHF01000037.1 GCA_002371825.1 Ruminococcus flavefaciens
GGACGTGTTGACAGATTCAAGAAGCGTTTCAATATGGACAAGTAAGTCATACAGCCGGTCTAATGACCGGCTTTTTGCGTTATTGATTTAAGGTTGAATTATGAATTATTATACCATTTCTAAACCGGCAAAAGACTCATTCATCGAAAAAAGATCGGAATTCATAGGCCATATCGCTCCGGTCAGGACAAACGATGAAGCTGTGGAATTTATCAATTCCATAAAGGCCGAGCACAGGAAGGCTAAGCATAACGTCTATGCATATATCCTGCGCCAGGACAATATTTCCCGATATTCAGACGACAGCGAGCCCCAGGGAACTGCCGGTATGCCGGTGCTGGATGTGCTCCGCAAGCGTGGCCTTACCGATGTATGCGTCGTTGTAACAAGATATTTCGGTGGGATACTCCTTGGCGGAGGCGGCCTCGTAAGAGCCTACTCCCATGTCGCTTCACTCGCCTGTGACGCAGCAGATATAATGCATATGTGCCTCTGCCACAGATTAAAGATAACTACTGATTACGGTATGTACGGCAAGATCGCATATATACTCCCCAATTTCGATACGATAACTCTCAATTCGGATTTTGGCGGAGATGTTACCCTCGATATACTTGTCCTCACCGAAAAGCTGGAAGCCCTCATAAAAGAACTGACAGAGGCAACTAACGGTTCCGTCAGCATCACCGATTCCGGTGAGTTCTTCGAGGACTTCTCTTCTGTGAAAAAAATTTCATGATTTCTTGAAGGGTTTTTCACTTTTTCAGAGTATAAGTATAATGAAAGGAAAAATATGCAAAGGGGTGATGAGCTTTGACAGTAAGAGAACAGATCGAAAATACTGAGGCAGCTATCCTCAGCAATTACGCCTGCCTGAGTACAAATGAAAAAATGACCGAAAGAACCAGAAGCGAGGAAAAATGCCCTTACAGAAGCGCTTTCCAGCGTGACAGGGACAGGATCCTGCACTGCAACTCATTCAGAAGGCTCAAACGTAAAACTCAGGTATTCCTGTCACCAGTGGGCGACCATTACCGCACCCGCCTCACACATACCCTTGAAGTATCTCAGATAGCAAGAACTATTTCCCGTGGAATGAGACTCAACGAGGATCTGACTGAGGCTATCGCTCTCGGTCACGACCTGGGACATTCCCCTTTCGGACACTGCGGGGAAAAAGTACTTGATGAGATCTGTCCTCACGGATTCAAGCACTACCAACAAAGCGTCCGTGTGGCAGAATTCATTGAAAAAAAGGGCAAAGGCCTTAACCTTACCTATGCAGTTAAGGACGGCATAGAGTGCCATACAAATCTCGTTGCCGCTACTAAAGAGGGCAATGTTGTCAGACTCGCTGATACCATCGCCTACATAAATCACGATATAGAGGACTCTATCCGTGCCGGCATCCTCCATCAGGAGGACCTGCCCCGGGACTGCGTAAAAGTCCTCGGAAAAACCAAGACCCAGCGTATAACCACTCTCATTGCCTCCGTTATCGAGCACGGAGCCTATGAGATAGACTTTGCTCCCCAGATACGCAAAGCCCATGATGACCTCAGAGCCTTCATGTTCAAAAGCGTATACACTAATCCTGCGGCTAAACAGGAGGAAGCAAAAGCGGAGCTGCTGCTCAAAAAGCTCTACTCTTATTTTATAGAGCATACCTCACTGCTTCCGGACGAATACCGTCAGATAATGAAGGATTCCGATGAACACCGTGCGGTATGCGACTATATTTCCGGAATGAGCGACGCATATGCCGTCGACCTCTATACAGAGCTCTTTGTGCCGAAGTTCTGGAAATAACGGAGGAGCTAATGCAAAGAAACGACGAATTTCTTTTAAGGCTGAGAGAGGCTAATCCCATTGACACTGTAATGGGCAGCTATGTCAATCTTGTCCGGCGCGGCAGGAATTATGTGTGCAACTGCCCGTTCCACTCGGAGAAAACTCCCTCATGCTATATATACCTCGGCGATGACCCACACTTCTACTGCTTCGGCTGCGGCGCCGGCGGAGACGTTATCACCTTCATCATGAAGATAGAAAACCTCTCCTTCACTGAGGCAGTAAATATGCTCGCTCAGCGTGCCGGACTTGAGGTCCCGCATAAGGATCCCCGTGACGCAATGCGGGCAAAGCTCAAAACACGGATCTATGAAATGAACCGTCTCGCTGCAAACTTCTACTATACAAATCTGCTGAAGGGCGATAACAAGGCGGGACTACAGTATTTCGCTCAGCGTAAACTCACGCCCCAGACCGTAAAAAAATACGGTCTCGGATTCGCTCCGGATTCGTGGGATTCACTTGCAAGATACCTCCGCTCAAAGGGCTATACCGACGACGAAATGACCGCCGCCTGGCTCTGCGGACGGAATAAAAACGGCAAGCTTTTCGATATGTTCCGGAACAGAGTCATGTTCCCTATCATAGATACAAGAGGCAATATCCTTGGATTCGGCGGAAGAGTAATGGACGACAGCAAACCTAAATACCTGAATACCGGTGATACTCCGGTATTCTTCAAGGGCAGCAATCTGTTCTCACTGAACTTCGCCAAGAACTCCAATACCAAGCGCCTTATCCTCTGTGAGGGATATATGGACGTTATCGCCGTTAATCAGGCCGGATTTGAAAATGTTGTCGCTACTCTCGGCACAGCAATAACTCCGGATCAGGCAAGGCTCATAAGCCATTATGCCGAGGAGGTCATCATTGCCTATGACAGCGATTCCGCCGGACAAAACGCCACCAGAAAAGCTATAAATCACTTTGATGATGTGGGCATCCGCACCAAGATACTCCATATGGAGGGCGCTAAGGATCCGGATGAGTACATAAAAAAATTCGGCCCAAACCGTTTCAGGATCCTTCTGGACGGATCTGATGATGCAAACGCTTTCCTGCTGGACAAGTGTGCCGACGGACTGGACCTCTCCACAGATATAGGCAAGGTGGAAATGCTGAAGCGTTCAGCCAAGGTCCTTGCCGCAATAGAATCTCCTCTTGAGCGAGAGATCTATATTTCCAGGACGTCTAAAAAATGTGACATTCCCGTACAGGTGCTTCACAACCATATCGACGAAATGCTCAAGATAAACAGAAGAAAACAGAAAAAAGCCGAGTGGCATAACCTTACTGCACAGACATCCTTCAGAAGGGACGATATCAATCCCGAAGCCGTTAATCTCAAAAAGGAAGCCAGAGCGGAAGAGACCATAATCTGCTACCTTATGAAATTTCCGGAAGAAGCTGTGCAGCTCGCAAAAGACGCTCCGGCCGATATTTTTCTGACTTCTTTCAATAAAAAAGTCTACTCCGCACTGCTGGATAGAATAGGCAACAGCGATAAATTCTCCCTGTCTCTCCTCACCGATGAATTTTCACCGGACGAAATGGGAAGAATAAGCGGAATAGCAGCAAAAAACAGTGATTATACCATTGATCGTACAGTCGTGAATGACTGTATATCAGTGCTCAAAAAACATATGAATGATGCCCAGGATCAGCTCAGCGATGAGGGACTCACCGATCTGTTCAGATCTAAGCAAAGCAAATAGGAGGATAATTATATGGAGAATAAGAAAACTACTATCGACGCCCTTATGGAACAGGGTAAAGCAAACGGTAAGCTCACAACAAAGGAGATAACTGACGCTCTTGAGCAGCTCGATTTCGATGTCGATCAGATCAACTCCTTCTATGACGACTGTGAGAACCTCAACATAGAGATCGTTGAGGATATGAATGTTGACGCTGACCTTAAGATCGGTCTTGATTCAAATTTAACAGATGATCTTGAGATGGCTCTTTCTACCGAAGGAATCGCTATCGACGACCCTGTAAAGATATACCTCAAGGAGATTGGCCGTGTGCCCCTCCTTTCTACAGAAGAGGAGATCGAACTTGCACAGCGTATGGCAAAGGGTGATCCTTACGCAAAAAAGAGACTCTCCGAAGCTAACCTCAGACTCGTTGTCAGCATTGCTAAAAAATACGTCGGAAGAGGTATGCAGTTCCTGGATCTTATCCAGGAAGGAAACCTGGGTCTGATAAAGGCTGTTGAAAAGTTCGACTACACAAAAGGCTTCAAGTTCTCCACATATGCAACATGGTGGATACGTCAGGCTATAACCCGTGCTATCGCTGACCAGGCAAGAACTATCAGAATCCCCGTTCATATGGTTGAGACCATTACTAAGGTCAAGAAGATCTCCAGCCAGCTTCTCCACGAAAACGGCCACGATCCAAGTCCTGAGGAGATTGCGGACAAGCTTAATATGCCTGTAGATAAGGTAAGAGAGATCATGCGTGTGGCTCAGGATCCCGTTTCTCTTGAAACTCCTATCGGTGAAGAGGAAGACAGCCATCTCGGTGACTTTATCCCCGATGACGATGCTCCTGCCCCGGCAGAAGCCGCTTCACACACTCTCCTCAAGGAGCAGCTGAATGAAGTCCTCTCAACACTTACAGACAGGGAAGCAAAGGTACTCAAGCTCCGCTTCGGCCTTGAGGACGGCAAGTCACGCACTCTTGAAGAAGTGGGACAGCGCTTTGATGTTACTCGTGAACGTATTCGTCAGATCGAAGCGAAGGCTCTCAGAAAGCTTCGTCACCCCAGCCGCAGCAAAAAAGTCAAGGATTTCCTCGACTAAGCAGGGCGATGCCCTGCACTCTGCACGCTTCCGCTCGTTAACTCGCTCATTCTCTGCGAGACGGGAAGTCTGCTTTCGCTTACATCAGTTTTTAGCTGGTAATAGAAATGATTATTTCGGGCGATGCCCTGCACTCTGCACGCTTCTGCTCGTCAGCTCGCTCATTCTCTGCGAGACGGGAACTCTGCTTTCGCTTACATCAGTTTTTAGCTGATAATAGAAATGTTTATTTCGGGCGCAGCCCTGCACTTTGCACGCTTCCGCTCGTTAACTCGCTCATTCTCTGCGAGACGGGAAGTCTGCTTTCGCTTACGGAAGTTCATATTTTAACCAGCAGCTGTTCTAAAGCATAATATACAACGAAATACGGGAGGCCGAGGGCGGCCTCTCCTACGTTTATACCCATAAGACATTACAGAGGGCGCACATTGTGTGCCCTTTCTGCTTTCTGATTCCCGATTTCTTTACAATTATTTTGTTGACTTTGCAGTGAAAGTGTTGTATAATTACAGTGTATATAATCGTTGATTCCGGTCATCTGCATACCGTTCAATGCAGAGCCGCATTTTCAGGTCAGCCTGAATCATAATATGCGGTAAATGGAGCGCTTATGAGTATTTTTAACTTTGAAAAGAATCCACCGGAGCTTAGCAGAGACTGGCTGGCTTTTCAGCAGTTTGTAGGCAATATCGGCGCTTTTACCTATATAGCCAAGGATAAAGCCGCTTACTTCGATGAGGCCTCATGCCGTATGCTTTCATGCAAGAGCGAAAAGCTCAATGAATTTGAGTTCTTCAACCTGCTTGAACTGATCTCTAAAAATCCTGTGGAGGGTCAGAAGCATATCTACAAATTCTCCGACAATAACGTTACAAGATACATAAAAATGAATATCTATGAGAGCAGCGACGAATGGCTCGGCTTCGTTCAGGATTTCACAAGGCAGATATCCTCCGCCGACAGTCAGGACGGCTTTATGGAATATGATCCCGTTACCCGTCTGCCCTCATTCCCCTCTTTCTCACAGAGGATAAAAAAGATCCTCCCTGAGGTTCAGCACTGCTGTCTTGCTACCCTCTATATCAACGGCATCGATAAGCTCGGTTCATACCTGACCGTTGATAACACAAACAGCTGTATCACCTCTGTTGCTGAGGCTCTTAAAAGCTTTGCCGCAGATAATATAATCATCGGCTCAAAGTCCAACTATGAAATATGCGCCTTCTTCCGTGACTGCGACAGGATGACTATCTACAACATCCTCAACAGTATGGACGAAGCAGTCCAGAAGTGTATCCTCACCGATGATTTCGGCGAGATAATCGATATTTCCGATAAGAGCAGACTCAGTCTGTCTATCGGCTGTTCTTCATATCCGGAAGAAGCCTCTGATTTCAATATGCTGGTCAATTATTCTGAATTCGCCCTCTATGAAGCCAGAACTGACCGCAGAAACGTTATCAACTGGTTCTCTGAGGAAAATTATATCCGTGAAAAGGATGCATATAAAAATGCACTTCTTTTCTCCCGTATAGTCAATGAGAACCTGCTCACCTACTATCTCCAGCCTATAGTTGAGGCGCAGACCGGTGAGATCGTCGCTTACGAGGCTCTTATGCGTACTACAGGCGATATAAGAATGACTCCGAGCCAGATACTTAAGATAGCTGAAACTCAGAAAAATCTCTACGCTATTGAAAAACTGACTTTCTTCAATACTATGAAGCTCCTCAGTGATAATCAGCAGATCTTTGAAGATAAAAAGCTCTTCATAAACTGCCTGCCTAACGCACTGCTCATTGAGGATGATTTCAACGAGCTTTTCCTCACCTATGGAGAGCTCTTTGAGAAGACTGTTATCGAGATCGTTGAACAGAGCGCTGCTTCTACAGACGGCATCGAAACACTGAAAAAGCGCTGCGGATTTGCTCACTGTCAACTTGCTATCGATGACTACGGCACAGGCTACTCCAATACATCAAATCTGCTCAACTATTCCCCTGAATATATCAAGATCGACCGTTCGCTTATCAGCGATATCCAGAACGATCTAAAAAAACAGCAGCTCGTTACTTCAGTTATCGAGTTCTGTCACGATAATCAGCTTCAGTCACTGGCTGAAGGTGTTGAGACTGTTCAGGAGCTTAAAACTGTCATAAGACTTGGCGTTGACCTTGTTCAGGGCTATTACACCTCAAAGCCGAAGCCTCTGTTCCTCAACAGTATCGCTTCTGATATCAAGGACGAGATAATCAAGACAAACCTTGAAGTGCGTCCTGACGGTGTTAAGAAAATATATACCGCAAGAAATGATTCAGAGCTTGACCTTCTCAAGCTTGCTCTTGAAAAATATACGGATATCCATATTTATCAGAGCAATCTCACTATTGTCGGTGATCCTGACAAGCAGGTGAAGATGAACATCTCTATCATGGATAACCACAGCTGTGACCTTACGCTCAAAAACGTAAATATTGTCAGCGGAAACAGCAGGCCCACTATCACTGTGGGAGAGTATGCAAGGCTCTGCCTCAATATTTCCAAAACCAACAAGATCGGATATTCCGGTATCTATGTGCCTATGGGCTCACAGTTCGAGCTCACCGGAAAGGGCTCCCTCACCATAGACTGCTATGCCTCTGAAGGTATCGGCATAGGCAATGACTACGATCACAGCTACGGCGATATAACTATAAATACCGCCGGCTCACTGGAGATCATCTCAAACAGCGTTGAATCACTCTGTATCGGCGGCGGATTCAACGGTGATGACTCTGAGATAAATCTTATTTCCGGAAAGATAAAGCTCCTTATGTATTCACATAACGGACTTGCTGTCGGAAGCTATAACGGTGACGCTATAATCAATATCTCAGAAAACTGTGACCTCGATATCAATATCTCAGGTATAAAGGTTGTGGGTATCGGAAGCTGCAGCGGAATAGCATCTATCACCTCCTCTGCCAATATCAGCATGAGCTGTACCGGAGCTCAGTCTGTAGGTATCGGTGTGCTGGATGACGGCGAGGGAAGCATAATCGTAAAGCAGGGTAAGATCAGCCTGAAAATGCGTTCTGCTAAGCACTCATGTATCGGTGCCATAGGCGGCTCTGTAAATACAAAGATCAAAAATGCTGAGATCATTATCGATTCCGAGGGCGACGAAGTGACCGGTATCGGAGATTCTGCCGGCTCCGGAAGTATCGCTGTGATCGATTCTTCTATAACAATGAAGATGCTCGCCGCTAATCCAACTGATATAGGTTCTGACGGCGGAGACATCCAGATCCAGAACTCCACAGTCAATTCACTGGTAAACAACCAGAAGATCTCTCATAGCAATAACTGATGATTCTTCCCCGCTGTAAAAGGCGGGGAATGATATGAATACAAAGAAACGAAAGGATATGTAAAAAAATATGAAGCTTGGTATGGTCGGCCTGCCGAACGTGGGCAAAAGCACTCTCTTCAACGCTCTGACAAATGCGGGAGCTGAATCCGCAAACTACCCATTCTGTACTATCGAAAAGAATGTAGGTATAGTTTCCGTTCCCGATGAAAGACTGGATAAACTTGCCGAAATGTATGAACCGGATAAGTTCACTCCGGCAACTCTGGAATTCGTTGATATCGCCGGTCTTGTAAAGGGAGCCTCCAAGGGTGAGGGCCTCGGAAACAAGTTCCTCGCTGATATCCGTGAAGTTGACGCTATCGTTCACGTTGTAAGATGCTTCGAGGACCCCAATATAATCCACGTTGACGGAAGCATCAACCCGCTCCGTGACATCGAAACTATCAATCTGGAGCTTATCTTCTCCGATATAGAAATGATCGACAGACGTATCGACCGTGCAAAAAAAGCTGTTAAGGGCGATAAGAAATACCTCATAGAGATCGATTTTCTTGAGAGACTCAAGTCTCATCTTGAAAACGGAAAGTCTGCAAGAGGCTTCGATTTCACCGATGAGGAGCGTGAACTCATAAAGTCAACTCCCCTTCTCTCAGCTAAACCCGTCATCTATGCTGCAAACCTCAGCGAGGATGACTTCGTAAACAATATCGATACAAATGAGAATTACCAGAAGGTAAAAGAGCTTGCCGCAGAAGAACACTCAGCTGTTCTCCCTATCTGCGCTCAGATAGAAGCTGAGATCTCAGATATGGGCGACGAGGACAAGGCTATGTT
Source organism: Ruminococcus flavefaciens (assembly GCA_002371825.1). Lineage (GTDB taxonomy): Bacteria > Bacillota > Clostridia > Oscillospirales > Ruminococcaceae > Ruminococcus > Ruminococcus flavefaciens_L. Next base: position 8,848 of record DFHF01000037.1, read on the forward strand.
CCTCAGCGAGCTCGGACTTGAAGTCTCAGGCCTTAACCGTATCATCAAGGAAGGATACTCGCTCCTCGGACTTATCTCATACCTTACAGCCGGAAAGCAGGAGGTCCGTGCATGGACTATCACTAACGGAACAAAGGCTCCTCAGGCAGCCGGTAAGATCCATACCGACTTTGAAAAGGGCTTTATCCGTGCAGAGGTCATCTCCTTTGAAGACCTTATGGCCTGCGGTTCAATGGCTGCCGCTAAGGAAAAAGGACTCGTACGCCTTGAAGGCAAGGAATACGTTATGCAGGACGGAGATATCGTTCTGTTCAGATTCAACGTCTGATAATAATATCAATAAAGCCGTTAGCTGCCCATCTCAGCCAACGGCTTTTTATCGAAAGGCTGGTCAGCCATATGTTCACAGATGATATTTTCGGAAAAACTATCGCCGGGGAGTTTAACAAACCCATATGGAAAAAATTCAATAAGGCAGTCAAGGACTATCAGCTGATCGAAAACGGCGACAGGATAGCTGTCTGTATCTCCGGCGGCAAGGACTCCATGCTTATGGCAAAGTGCATACAGCGCCTGCAAAGCTTCGGAAAGCCTTCGTTTCAGGCGGAATACATCGTCATGGACCCAGGATATGCTCCGTCGAACCGCTTGAAAATAGAAGAAAATGCAAAACTTCTGAATATACCGGTGTCTTTTTTTGAGACAAGGATCTTTGAATCCGCTGAAAACTCAGGCAGCAATCCCTGCTTCCTGTGCGCAAGACTCAGAAGAGGCTTTCTCTATAAAAAAGCTCAGGAGCTCGGATGCAATAAAATCGCCCTGGGTCACCACTTCGATGACGTTATTGAGACAATACTCATGGGGATGCTCTACGGCTCTCAGATGCAGACTATGCTTCCAAAGCTTCACAGTGAAAACTATGAGGGGATACAGCTTATCCGGCCTCTATATCTCATCAGGGAAAAGGATATTATCACATGGGCAAAAATGAACTCCCTCAGCTTCATAGACTGCGCCTGCAAAATGACTGAAAAGCGCTCTGAGGATAATAACGACTCCAAGCGGCATGAGATAAAAATGCTGCTAAGACAGCTCAGGAAAACAAACCCTGCGGTGGATATGAATATATTCAGAAGCGCTGAAAACGTCAATCTCCGAAAGCTTATCTCCTATCATGACGGCGATAAAAAACACCACTTTCTCGATGACTACGACATGGGTATTACTGTGAAGGGAACCGTAAACGGCGGATACAGAAACAAGTGAACCACTTTATAGCAGTATTTTAAACTATAATGAATGAGGTAATACAATATGAAAAAATTTTCAGTATCAAACATAATAATAGGCTGCCTGATCGCTGTAATATTGATAAGCAGCGGATATGCTGTCTACAAATACCGCACTGTCGATCAAGGCATGATAGGAAGTGAAGCCGATATGCTCGATTCATATAAAAATATTAATGTTATGCTGACACGGCCTGATAACTGGCATAAGATAAACTCCAAGACCATCATCTCTTCCTATGCTGAATTTGCCGGCATAGACGGCTCAACTGCAACTGTGCCAATAACAGCAGAGCTTGCAAGACAGTTCTGCAACGCTGACGATGATGAGATCTCACATTATACAGCTCATAATACAACAGATGTCGCATATGAGAATCTCATATACGGAAGAGAAAACCGTGTATCATGGAGTGTTTATGTCCAGAATTCCAACGACGGACCTTATAAGGATTATTCGTATAGTAACAGGGTCAGACTTGTTTTTGCAACTCACCCCTCAGAGGATGAGTATGCAATGGCTGAAAAGGAAAATATCACACTTGAAGCCGAGCCTGTAGCACTTGATGGTTTCGTGTTCATAACACATAAGGATAATCCGGTAGACAGCCTTACCGTTGAACAGATACAGGATATATATTCCGGAAAGATAACCAACTGGAAGGACGTTGGCGGAAAGGACGAGAAGATCCGTGCATTTCAGCGCACTAAGAACTCCGGAAGCCAGACAGCTATGGAAGAGCTGGTCATGAAGGGAAAAAAGCTGGCCGATCCTCCCATAGCCTTTGTTTCCGAGGGAATGGGAGATCTTGTTGACGCAGTTGCCGAATACGAAAACGAAACTGCGGCCATAGGCTACACCTATTATTACTACCTGAACAACCTCTATAAGAATCCGGATATAAAGGTTCTGAACATAGACGGGATATCGCCGGAAAATGAAAATCTTGTCAGCAAAAAGTATCCGTTTTCTACAGCTTATTATGCTGTTATGAGTTCAAGTGAGCCGGAGGGCAGTGTTTACAGGAAACTCCGGGATTATCTGCTTTCCGACGAGGGACAGGAGATAATACGGCTTGCAGGCTACTGTCCGGTAAATGGGTGATAAGTATGGATAATAACAATGTAAAAGTGCCTATAAATCCCCCTGACCAGCGTAATTTGCTGGCTCAGGCAGAAAGAAAGATCAAACAGGAAAAAAATACGATAAAAATAGCTGTAATGATACATCTGGCATACACAGCTCTCCTGGCTTTGATACTTGCTTCTTCATATTCAGATTACAGGTCAAATCTTCTCAGATCATCTGAAGGAGAATCATTCCTGGCAATTATAATACCAGTGTTCATTGCTGATTCAGTGCTTGCCCTGCTCTGGATGTACAAACGTGTTTTTCACACCATTCATCTTGTGATCTATATTATATTTGGCGGCTGGTTCTATTTGTACTATCTCGCAGACTACATGAATGGTACAGGAGATGCTTTTTTTGCGGCAGTTTTCCTTACACCATTCGTTTGGGCATTTGGAATGATCTCATTTATTATCTGCGCAGCAGGCAGAAAATCACTGACAAATGCAATAAATGAATACGATCACTATGCCCGATGCTTACCCTCTGAGGACAGATCCCAGTCCTGATAACTAAAAAACAAAGGCGGTCAGCTAATGGTCTTTTCCAGACTTTTCTTTATATACATATTTCTCCCTGTCTGTCTTGGAGCATACTTCCTTGCAAGGGGAACCAAAATGAAAAACAATGTGCTTTTACTCTTCTCACTGGCTTTTTATGCATGGGGAGAACCGGTATATGTACTGCTCATGCTTCTGAGCGCAGTTATAAACTATACAGCAGGAAGACTTATCGGCAGGTACGGTGACTCACGCAAAAGCCGTATCACTGCCGGCCTTGCAGTTTTCACGGATATTGCTCTGCTGGGAGTCTTCAAGTACAGCGGCTTTATTGTGGAGAATATAAACCACATTCCCTCAGTTGAGCTTCCCGTGCCGGATATAAGACTACCTATCGGAATAAGCTTCTATACCTTCCAGACGATATCCTATGTGATTGACTGTCTATGGGAGACTGTCACCCCACAAAAGAGCTTCCGGAAATTTCTGCTGTACGTCAGTCTGTTCCCACAGCTGGTGGCCGGACCTATCGTGCGATACAGCACTATCGAAAAAGAGATAGATGAACGCACATCCTCCATCACGGATATATCCTACGGACTTAACCGTGTTGTTCTTGGCCTGGCAAAAAAAGTCATTATCGCTGACCAGCTCGGCATCGTAGCTGACAGCCTTCTCGGAGGAATAGAAAATGCAACAGCCGCTGCTGCATGGACAGGCGCTGCGGTATATGCAATGCAGATATACTTCGATTTCTCCGGCTATTCAGATATTGCAATAGGCCTCGGAAGAGTGTTCGGCTTCCATTTTGATGAGAATTTCCGTCACCCGTTCATGTGCAGAGACATCACCGAATTCTGGCAGCGCTGGCATATCTCCCTCGGAACATTTTTCAGAGACTATCTGCTCTATGTACCGATATTCGGAAAAAGACGAAAATACGGCGGACTTTTCCTCGTATGGCTGTGTACCGGTATCTGGCACGGCGCAAGCTGGAACTTTGTGATCTGGGGACTGTATTACGGCCTCTTTATTTTCATTGAAACACTGATCGGTAAAAAACGCATGAAGAAGATCCCCCTCGTAATACGTCATATCTACAGCAAAGCCGTGATAATTGCAGGGTTCGGGATATTCTATTTTGAGGATCTGGACAAGCTCGGGACTTTCTTCACAAAGCTTTTCAGCACTGGCAGGCTGATCGGCCTCCAGGACAGAATACTGCTTGTAAATAATGTCTACCTGCTTATCCTTGCAGTGATACTCACATTCCCCATCATAGACGGTATCCGCAGGATATCTCAGCGCTCTGCTCCGGTAAGGACAGCTGCTGCCGTATCTCTGCCTGCTGTATCTGCGGCACTGCTCCTGCTCACAAGCATCCTGCTCGTAGATCAGACCTCTCACCCATTCCTGTATTTCAGATTCTGACAGGAGGATAAAATGCAGACTGATAATAAAAAGCCCGGAAAACTCCTGGCTGTTGTAAATATCATCACAATACTTGCTGTTCTGTTTGGAGGAGCTGCTTATCTCATTTTTCTCCCTCATGAGACAGTCGCCGAAGACGAAAACCGCCGGCTCGCTTCCTTCCCTGAGTTTTCTCCCAAGTCCTATATTGACGGCTCTTTTACAGGTGGAATCGCTGACTATTTCGACGATACCGTCCATGGAAGAGACAGGATAAAAAAATTTATTGCCGCAGATATAACTCCTCTTAAAGGCCGAAAATACGGCGGAGATGAGGACGGCGCCGAGCTTTACGGCATAGCCTTTGAGCACAGCGAGGAAACTCCGGCTGTTACAACAGCAGCAGCGACGACCGCTGCTGTGACTCATACCACTGTAAGCTCTCCTGCTGTACAAACCACAGCAGTCACGACCGCTCCGATCCCAGCGGAGGAACCTGCTGCTGAAGGCGGTGAGATAAACAGCAATATACTCGTTGTCAACAAGCGTGGACTGCCACTCTATCCCGGCGGAGATGTACAAGGCTATGCCGACACCATAAATGAATACAAGAAAAAGCTCGGAGATGTAAATGTGTGGTCAATGGTAGTCCCTACTGCCGGCGGACTTTACATTCCCTCCAATTATAAGAGCCTGGCTGTTGATGAGAAAAAAGATATCGATGCCATTGCAGCTGCACTGGAAGGTGCAGTCCCGGTAGATGCTTATACCTCACTGGCTGCACATAAGTCCGAGGATATCTATGCCCGCACTGACCATCACTGGATGGCTCTCGGAGCTTTTTATGCCGCTAAGGCTTTCACTGAAGCTGCCGGACTGCCTTTCAAGGAGCTCTCAGAATATGAAGAGCTTCACCTCCACGACTATCTGGGAACATTTTACGGCTACACACAGAGCCCTACTCTGCTGAATAATCCTGAGGAGTTTGTGTATTACCGTCCCAAAAACGAAGTCACTGTAGATCAGTACGATACCTCATTCCGTGACCCGCTGGATGTAGCTCTGCTTGTTCCTTCCGATAATATGACTCCATCCGGATATTACTATGTTTTCGGAATGGATAACAGAATAGCTCATGTTCATACCAAAACAGGAAACGGACGAAAACTGGTCATTTTCAAGGACAGCTACGGAAATGCCCTGCTCCCCTTCCTGACCTATTCCTTTGAGGATATTTACCTCTGTGATATGAGATATTTTGACCTGAATGCTGTCAGCTTCATAAAACAGGTAAAGGCTACAGATGTACTTTTCTCAATGTGTACATTCTCAGCAACAGGTCCTAATCTCAACTGCCTTAAAGCGGATATGTATAAATAAGCTGACCGTATGACCTCACTTAAAGATGAATGAAAAAAATACAAGGATGTTGACTATGAAGGAACTGACTTATCCCTTTGACGGAATGGATATCCTGCGGCGCAGGAAGAAGCTCAGAAGAGCCCTTATCTCTGACGGCACTGTAAGGATAAAGAAAAAAATAGCTGTTCTCGGCGGTTCAACTACGGAGCACATCGTTTCTGCCCTTGAACTGTTCCTGCTCAATTCCGGCATTGAACCGGTGTTCTATCAGTCTGAGTACAACAGATTCTACGAGGATGCAGTTTTCGGCTCACCTGAGCTTGACAGCTTTCAGCCTGATATCATCTTTATCCACACTACATCACGGAATCTGAAATACTTGCCTGACAAGCCGGACATAACTGCTGAGGAAGTTCAGCAGCTTATAGATGAACAGTTCTCCGTGTTCAGGACTGTATGGGAAAAACTGAAAGAAAGATTCTCCTGTCCTATCATACAGAATAATTTTGAGCTGCCGCTTTTCCGTCAGACCGGCAACTACGACTGCTGGGGACTTTCAGGACAGAGCGCTTTCATCAACAGGATGAACCTGCTTTTTGCTGAATATGCTGTCAGTGATCCGGGATTCTTCATCAATGATATTAATTATCTTTCAGCAGCTATAGGCCTGGAAAAATGGCATGACCCGGAAGCCTGGTATATGTATAAATATGCCATGAGCACATCCGTGATACCTGACCTTGCCTACAGTGCAGCTGCAATAATAAAGGCTCTGTACGGCCGAAATAAGAAGGTCATCGACCTTGACCTCGATAATACCCTCTGGGGCGGAGTTATAGGAGATGACGGAGTAGAAGGGATTGAACTCGGACCTGAGACCTCTGTGGGAATGTCGTTCTGTGAATTCCAGAGGTTCCTGAAAAAATATAAAGACTACGGAGTGCTCCTCGCAGTCTGCTCAAAAAACGATGAGGGAAACGCTCTTCTCGGCCTAAGACATCCGGACAGTGTCCTCAGCCCGGAAGATTTTGTCAGCATAAAGGCCAACTGGGAAAGCAAGGACAAGAATATCTCAGAATCAGCTGATGAACTCGGCCTGCTTACAGATGGATTCGTCTTTATTGATGACAATCCTGCTGAATGCTCCATAGCAGAAGCACAGCTCCCACAGATCTCAGCTGTAAACCTCAGGTCTGTGGATCAGGTAATGTACGAACTCAGCCGCAGCGGCTTCTTTGAGGTCACATCCGTATCGGGAGACGATACTCGGCGCACTGAGATGTACGCAGCAAATGCCAGACGTGCAGCTCAGCAAAAGAGCTTCTCCAGCTACGAGGATTACCTTCTCAGTCTGGAGATGAAAGCTTCTGTCACGGACTTTCAGCCGCTCCAGCTTGCCAGGATAACTCAGCTTACAAATAAAAGCAATCAGTTCAATCTGACTACAAGAAGATATACCGAAAACGAGATAGAAGAAATAAGCCGTGATGATTCCCGGATAAGGCTCTGCGGACGGCTTGCAGATAAATTCGGGGATAACGGTATCGTATCTGTCATCATCGGCCGTATTTCGGAAAACAACACACTTGAGATCGAGCTGTGGCTTATGAGCTGCCGTGTACTCAAACGTGATATGGAGTTCGCCATGCTTGACGAACTTGTGCGTATCTGCCGTGAAAAAGGTATCAGCAGGATCATAGGCAGATACATAAAATCGCCTAAAAATCATATGGTAGCTGGGCTGTATGGAAGCTTTGGCTTTACCCTCATCTCAGCTTCCGAAAACGGTGACTCAGTATGGGAGCTGAACGTCAGCCAGCATAAAAATAAAAACCATGTTATCAAAGTTAACTGAAAGGAAAAGACATGAACAGATCAGATGTACAAAAAAGACTTAACTCAATTTTCTGTGATATTTTTGACGACGAGAGCATAAAAATATCCGACTCCACATCAGCTGCCGATATCGAGGACTGGGACAGCCTCGAACATATAAATCTCATTGCCGCTGTTGAGGAAGAATTCGGTATGAAATTCAGGATGAAAGAGGTATCCGGTATGAAAAATGTTGGTGAAATGCTGGATATAATCTGCGAAAGAGGTTCAAAATGAGCAAAAAGAAAAAACGACTGATAATCATCGGTGTTATTCTTTTGATCAGCATCATTTTATCTGCATGGGGATTCCTGATGCAGTCGGTAAGCTACGATATCCACAGCAAAAAGCTGCCTAAGGGCCTGAAAATAGTTTTTCTCTCCGATCTCCACAACTGCTTTTACGGCGGCACTGACCAATCACAGCTTATGGACTGGATAGATGAAGAATCACCGGATATCGTTATTTTCGGCGGTGACGTCCTGGACGGCTGGGGCGGACAGAAATATGCCAAAAAGATCATGACCTGGTCAGCAGAACACTATCCCACGTTCTACACTCCCGGAAATCATGAGGAAATGCGTGACGATAAGGAGAGCTTCTACGACTGGGTCAGAGGGACTGATGTGCAGATGCTTATCGGAGATCACTCCGATATCAGCATTAAAGGTCAGAAAATACGGATATACGGCATTATCGATAAGAACTACGGCGGTGATCTCGACAAGATAAAGGGAACTCTCGATGACAGCTTCTATAATATCCTGCTCGCTCATCAGCCTGAACAGATCGATGATTACCTTGATACCGGAGATGTAAAATTTGACCTTATACTCTCAGGTCATGCTCACGGCGGTCAGTGGAGGATACCAAAACTGCTGGATCAGGGACTCTATGCCCCGGATCAGGGACTATTCCCAGACTATACCTGCGGCATCTATCACTATGGGGACACCGTCCACGTTATCAGCAAGGGGCTCGCAAAACCTGCAAGAATGATATTCATTCCCAGAATTTTTAACAGACCAGAATTTTCTGTTATCAAAATCGGAGAATAATTTTAACATTTCCAGAATTTGCACAAATAATCTTTGCATAATTCACGGAAAAACTACTTGTAATTTTACAGTAAAAATGATATAATAAAAAATGTCCAATAAAAATACAGGACTTTCTATCAAGAACAAAAGGAGCTGAGGGTATCTCCCCTCAAAAGAAAAACAAATGGAAAAAGAAATGAATAACAATGTTCCTGCTGAGGATATCATCTGCGGCAGGAATCCGGTCATCGAAGCGCTGAAATCCGGCGCTAATCTCGATACCATATATATCAGCGGCTCCGGCGGAAGCCTTAATCTTATCCGCAAGCTCGCAAAGGATAACGGGATCGTTGTAAAGGACGCTCAGGAAAAAAAGCTCTCACAGCTCTCAGGAGGAGCCTCTCATCAGGGAGTTGTGGCTGTAGGTGCCTGCGGAGAGTATGTCTCTGTTGAGGACATACTGGCTGTATCGCAGAAAAAAGGTACAAAACCATTCATCATTATCTGCGATGAGATCGAGGATCCCCATAACCTTGGTGCTATAATCCGTACTGCTGAGACCTCCGGTGCAGACGGGGTCATCATTCCAAAGAGAAGAAGCGCTTCTCTGAATGCCACTGTATTCAAGACCTCTGCCGGTGCTGCAAGCTATGTTCCGGTGGCAAGAGTCTCAAATCTGGCCTCCTGTATCGATCAGCTCAAGGAGAACGGCGTCTGGATCTATGGCACAGATGCTTCCGGAAATGACTATACCAGGACAGACTTCACAGGAAGCTGTGCTCTTGTTATCGGCTCCGAAGGCTTCGGCATCAGCAAGCTTATCCAGAAAAAATGCGACTTTATGATAAAGCTCCCTATGCTGGGCAAGATAAACTCACTCAACGCTTCTGTTGCAGCAGGCATCTTTATGTATGAGGTGCTCAGGCAGCGCAGTGCAGAATAAGGAGTTTGCTATGCCGGATCAGAAAGTCTCTCTGGAGGATATACTCGATCAGTATTCTCCGGAAAATGAATCACCTAAAACAAGCGTCGGACGTGTCGACGCACAGAAAATAATCAACTCAACAGTCGAAGCTCCGGACATGACTCAAAAAACTGAACCAAGACCTGCCGTATCTCATGAAAGATCGGCTCTGTTTGACGGTGCGCTCCGAAAAGCTGCCGCCGATGAGTACAAGCCCGCCGACCTTTCCCGACACAGGATATCTGTTGTGGATAAGGATAATATAGGCGAGATAAAAACTGTACTCCCCAAAAAACAGGAACCTGAGCTTGCCGGACTTACTCCCCCTACTCAGATGGATCCCGAAGCTGCCCCTAAAATAAGGCGAATGAAGGACTCCACAAGAGCAAGGGAACTGGAAAATCTGAAAAATAATAAGAAAAAGCGGCGTAAAAACCGCAATTCATTTACATACGACAGGGAAAGCCCCGAGGGAGAATACGTCTACGCTCCTCCTTCGTTCAAAAAGAAAAAACAGCGTACCCGGGCTCAGATGGAAAGAGATCTCAATTCAGTGGAAGGCCGCAAGCAGATCACTGATATCGTTCCTTCTCCTGCCGCTGTTGAGGCTGCAAGACCTGTTGAACCCGCTCCCCGTGCCGCTAAGACAAGTATAAATCTCAGCGAAAGGGCTGAGGTGGATGAACGTTCGCTGGATGTGCATATCACTCAGGAACAGGATGAATTCCTCGCTGAAAATGCAAAAAAGAAACGCACCAAACGTATGGTGGATTTCAACTACTACGGCGATGTTGAGGATGTGGGCAGAGATATATATGAGCTGAGAAGCACCATAAACGTAAGAGTATTCATACTCCTTATGACCGCCTTCCTCAGTCTCTTCATCACTATCGCTAATCAGTTCGGACTGCCGATAATCGGCATCCTCGATAAATCAAATACCCGCTCATTTATTACAGTTCAGCTTATTCTCGGAGCTGTTTCAGTTTTTTCATCTGCCGCAGTAATATCCAACGGCATCAAAAAACTTCTCTCCCTGAAAGCTGATACAGACTCAATGACGGCGGTAACGGCACTTTCCTGTATGATAGCTATAATACCTGCATTCATGAAGCCGGAAATGGTGGCTGATGAAAAAGTGCAGATATATATGCCGGTAGGTATAATGGCTCTGCTTATCAATGCTGTAGGAAAACTGCTGATAATACGGCGAGCCGCTCGAAATTTCAAGTTCGTTTCCAAGAATTTCGACAGGCATGGTGTCGTCTATGTCACCGACGAGGAACGTGCCGAAAGACTTACAAGAGGTACTCTCGGAGATTTCCCAATACTCGCAGCTACACGAAAGACAGACTTTCTTACCGATTTTCTGCGGTATACCTACTCTTCGGATATGGCCGACAGCTATTGCCGCAAGGCCGCTCCCATATGCTTCATTGCCTCAGTTCTGGTGTCTATATTCCTGACTTTCGCTTCAAAGGGCTCTCTTGCAAATATGGAGTCCGCAGCATTCGGATTCTCTATTTTCAGTATGCTGATATGTGCGACATCCTGTGTGGCTATGCCCTTTGTCGTTAACATCCCCCTTGAAAAGGCTGCTGCAAATGCCTTTACAAATAAGGGTATCATGCTCGGATATCAGAGCGTTGATGACTTCTACGATACAAACTCTGTTCTCGTGGATGCAAACTCACTCTTCCCTGACGGAAAGGTCAAGCTGGCAGGAATAAAGGTCTTCTCGAATACCAAGATCGATGAAGCTCTTCTGGAAGCAGCAAGCCTGACAACTCATGCAGGAAGCATAATGAGCCAGCTATTCAAGGATGTCACTGACGGCCGTGAGGATTATCTCTACCCCATCGATAATTATTCCTATGAGGAATCAATGGGTATGTGCGGCTGGATAAACAATAAGCGAGTTCTCTTCGGAAACCGTGAACTCATGTCCAGCCATAACATCGAGGGTGTCCCTACAAAAGCTAAAGAGAGCGAATTCGCTGCTGAGGGACAAGAGATCATGTATCTCTCCATTTCAGGAAATCTTGCAGCTATGTTTATCGTCGATCTGGTTGTTGACAGACACGTCAAGCGCTGGGCTAAAAAGCTCTGCAAAAATAAGATCTGTATTATCCTCAGAAGCGTTGACCCCTGTCTTTCAATAAAAAGGCTGGAGACTCTTTTCGGAATACCGGAAGAAATGGTAAGGATACTGCCTAAAAGACTTCACGAGGACTTCGATGAAGAAACTGAAAAAGCGATCCGTCTCAGCGCATCAATGGCCACTACCGGACGCTTCGCTTCACTTGCGCAGCTGCTTATCGGTACTAAATCCGTTCACGCTTCAGCAACTATAGGCCTTATTTTCCAGACTGTATCAATACTCCTCGGCTTCGGCCTGGGTATGCTGATGATACTCTCCAAGGCCTTTGAAGAGAACTACGTCTATATGTCAGATACAGCTCTTGTAGTATATAACCTCATCTGTGCTGCTCTAACATATATAGCAGTAAGTATAAAAAGATCATGACCCCGAACCTGTATCTTCGGTATTTGCCGGGGATACAGGTTTTCATATGACCGGAAAGGAGTATCCTATGCCAGACAGACGCAGAGGATCTAACAAAAACGATAACCTGAGAAATACAGATAATCAGGATACAATGTATATCCCCAATGATTCACCGGAATATCAGCAGAATGCTCAGCAGTATGCAGAACAGTACTACGGCGGACAGCCGGAATATCCTCAGCAGCAGTACTATGACCCGCAGACTCAGTATTATGATCCGCAGCAGGGGTATCCTCAGCAGCCCCAGTATTACGACCAGCAGCAGGGATATCCTCAGCAGCCCCAGTATTATGACCAGCAGCAGCAATTCTATCAGCAGGAGCCTCAGCCCTATTATCCGGATCAGGGCGGCGGCTATGCACCGCCTCCGCCAATGCCTCCCGCAGGCGGCAGAAAGAGCTCCTCAAATAAAAAAAGAAAAAAGAAAAAGCACAAGAGCCTTACAGGCAAGATAATCAGAAGAGTTATTTTCTCCCTGCTGATACTCTTCCTCATCCTCTTCGGCATTTACTCCTGTACATCACTGGCTGTTATACGGAAGATAAACTACGTTGAGGACGGTGACCGTACCAGAAATGATGACGCTATCAGCAGAAGCTACGTCACAAGCGTTCTGATAATCGGAACCGACGGCAGAAGCGATGACGACAGAGGCAGGTCCGACTCTATGATACTCGTTTCCTTCAACAGCAAGACCAACGAGACCACACTTACTTCATTCCTCCGTGACAGCTATGTTGAAATTCCTGAATATGGCTGGGGAAAGCTTAACTGGGCATACTCCTACGGCGGAGCAGAGCTCCTGATGGATACGATCGAAGGAAACTTCGATGTGCGTATCGATAACTATATATCCGTTAATTTTGTCACCTTTGCCTCTATTATTGATGCTGCCGGCGGAATCGATATGGAAATAACCGATGATGAAGCCAATGAGATCAATGTCATTCTCCGTAACGAAGTCAACGAGATAATGGGCGATGCTCCAAATGCAGATTTCGTACCAAATGGCGGTAATGTACACCTGAGCGGAAAGCAGGCACTCTGCTACTCTCGTATAAGATACGTTGGAAAGAGCGACTTTGAGCGAACCTCCCGTCAGAGAAGAGTCATAACTGCTCTGATAAAAAAAGCCGCCAAAAAGGGTCCGTCCTTCATCAAGGAAGTTTCAGATTCTGCTATGCCTCACCTGACGACAAATATGCCCACAGGAAAGCTCTATCTGCTTTCACTCAAGCTTCCATTTGCTCTGAGGTATGACACAAAACAGATCCAGATACCAGCTGAAGGTACCTACAGCGGCGAAGATGTCTATGACAACGATGGTTTCGCACAGTCAGTCCTCAAGGTGGATTTTGATGCAAACTACGAAATAATCGAAGAAGAAATATTCAGCAAATAAAAAAGCTGCCTGACCGGTCTCCAAATGCAGAAATGCTTGATTTCTGCGGAAACTGCGGTCAGGCAGTTATTTTTATCTTTCTTTTCCTTCAAAAAACAGCGCAAGAGTTCCCGGGCCGGAGTGTGCTCCTATAACGGAACCGATATTCATTATCCTGACTTTCCTCAGTCTGTGACGTCTCTTCAGCAGTCCCGCAAGGAACTCTGCATCATCCATACAGTCAGCCTGACAAATAAATACAGTCCCCTTTGAAGGGTCAATCGCAGTCTCGGAATATCTGTCTGCAAGAGCAGTTATCGAAGCCCGCCTTCCCCTCGCCTTTGAAACGTTGACAAGGTGTCCCTCATTATCTGTATGAAGGACAGGCTTTATGCCAAGCAGTCCGCCTACAAATGCTGCAGTCGGACTAATTCGTCCGCCTCTTTTCAGATACACAAGGTCATCCACCGTGAACCAGTGGCAGATATTCTGAAGCCTATCACGGGCATATCTGGCTGCTGCATCAATGTCAGCACCATTTTCTCTCTGTTTCGCTGTCAGATATACAAGAAGTCCGAAACCGCCTGAAGCTGCCAGCGTATCAACAGTGATTATTTTTCGCTGCGGATAACTCTCGAGAAGCTCTTCGGCAGCAATTTTTGAACAGTTATATGTTGTGCTCAATCCTGAGGAAAATCCCAGATAAAGCACATCTCTGCCCTCCTTGAGCTCCGGTTCAAAAGCCTCACGGAAACGCTCTGTATTTATAGCAGCTGTCTTTGCAACAGCTCCGCTCCGCATGGAGTTATAGAATTCTTTCAGCGGTATTTCGTTATCCATATACACTCTGTCAGAATCAGAGAATGTAAAGGTCATGCTAATGCACTTTACTCCGATCTCATCCAGCAGATCCTGCGGAAGGTCACAGGCTGAATCTGTAATAATCGTAAAATCGCTCATATAATATCTCCTTTCATTATTCAATTATTGCTATGAGCATTTCGCTTTTCCCATTGATTTATTACTGAAAGTATGTTATAATTATTCTGTCTTCAATAACCGCAGTAAGGCGGCTATTGCCCCGAGCTCTGTTCGTGGCAGCGCAAATTCTTTATATTTACAGGGATTTACGCATAACGTTCTTTTATTTCAAGCTATTTTTATTTGTTGAGCAGACATTAATTATTTAATAATACCCGAAAGAAGGCGAGGACTATGGACGATATCAGATCCGTCATCGCAGAAAATATAACCCAGCTCCGACGCTCTAATGGAATGACTCAGGCGGGACTGGCCGAAAAACTTAATTATACCGATAAAGCCGTATCAAAATGGGAGCGCTGTGAGTCACTTCCGGACATTACCGTGCTGAAAGCGATCGCCGACTGCTTCGGTGTGACCGTGGACTACCTTATTACATCCGATCATAAGCAGATCCCAACGGCAGAGGATACTCCGGCAGCCGAAAGTATCAGCAACTCCTCCAAAAACCGTGGATTCATTACCGGTATGAGCGTGATGCTTGTATGGCTCATCGCCTGCATTGCATTTTTGCTTATCAATGCGCTGGATAAGGACTCCTGTATCCACTGGCTTGCACTTATCTATGCGATCCCTGCCTCAATGATCGTATGGCTGGTGCTGAACTCAGTATGGTTCGATGTTCACAGAAATTTTCTCATCATATCCCTGCTGATGTGGAGTCTGCTCCTGTCGCTTTTCCTGACGCTCCTCTTTGCCGGGACAGCTGCCCCGCTTCTGTTCCTTATGGGGATACCCGGGCAGGTCATAATAATGCTATGGTCCAGAATAAGAACAGGACGGAACTGATCCTATAATTTAAGTATAACAGCAGTCGCCCTCACAGTCAACCGACTGCTCAAAGACAGGCTCTACCGTCAGTAGACAGGCTTTTCTACCGCTCTACCGTCAGTAGAGTTGGCTGTATTTCGTGAAATCAAGGATATTTTTCTACTTTTCAGCGAGAATAAAAAAGCTCCCGTAGAGCGAACTCTACAGGAGCTTTTTCACTTAAATTATCAGAGCATGGAAGCTCTCAGCTCTTCGCCGGAAAGCTTTGAAAGATATGCAGGTGCTATATCAAATGCTGTCTTGCAGCCTGTTGCACCCTCAGCCTTAAGTCTGCTAAGTGCTCTTGCATAGCAGATAAGAACGCTTGCTGTGAACTCAGGATTTGACTCCAGCTTGAGTGAATACTCGATCATCTGATGAGTCTTCTCACCATCACCTGTGAGACCGCTTCTCATAACAAATCCGCCGTGAGGCATCTTGTTGTGTACAGCATCAAATTCCTCTTCTGTGATAAAGTTTACAGTTGTATCATACTCGTCAAAGTAATTCTTCATTGTCTTGATGTCGTTCTCGATCTTAGCGAGATCAGCACCTTCCTCAGGAACTATCCAGCACTCTCTGAGGTGCTTCTGACGTGTTGTGAGCTCAGGCTGGCTTCCAGAACGAACAGCCTCCATAGCTGACTCGATCGGAACTGTGTACTGGATTCCTCTCTTAACGCCTTCAACACGGCGGATAGCATCGGAATGTCCCTGGCTTACACCCTTGCCCCAGAAAGTATAGCTCTTTCCGTTGGGAAGGATAGACTCAGCATAAAGTCTGTTAAGTGAGAACAGACCCGGATCCCAGCCAAGTGAAATGAATGCAAGGTGACCGTTTTCCTTTGCAGCCTTGTCAACGTTTGCAAAATGCTCAGGAATACGAGCATGAGTATCAAAGCTGTCGATAACGTTGAAATACTTTGCCATTTCGGGAGTCTGCTTCGGGAGATCTGTAGCGCTGCCTCCGCAGATTATCATAACGTCAATGTCGTTCTGCATATTCTTCGCATCATCGAGGCTGAAAACCTTAGCGCCTGCGGTGAGCGGCTTTACTGTTGAAGGGTCACGGCGAGTAAATATACCAGCCAGCTCCATATCGTCATTCTGTCTGATAGCAAGCTCAACGCCTCTTCCGAGGTTGCCGTAGCCTGCGATTCCGATTCTGTTTTTGCTCATTGGACATTCCTCCTAAAAATTTTCTTAACGGATAATATTATATCACACTATCGCTTTAATGTAAAGAATTTTTTTGCGGATTGAAAAAATTTTCCGGATGTGGTATCATATAACTATCTCTATATAAGGAGCTTTCTATGACTGATAATAAAGTCCGGCTTCGGTTTCCGGAGCTTATTTTCATATTCCTTACCGCATTTTCAACAATGCTTATCTGCACTAAATCCTCACCGCTTTACCCTATGAACGACTGGCTTGACGCAAACTGCTATATGACTGTCGGACGTTCAATGCTGAAGGGACACCTCCCCTATCGTGACCTCTTCGAGCACAAGGGGCCGCTGATCTACATTCTGCACTCTGCGGCTGCGATCATATCTGAGGATTCCTTTCTCGGTATGTTTGTTTTCGAGACCGCTGCCTGCTTCTGGTTTCTCACTCTCAGCTTCAGGCTGATATGCCGCCTGTCAGGACACTCAGCATTGTGGACTGTCCCGGTAATTGCTGTCACTGTATACAGCTCCGGCGCCTTCTGTCATGGAGACAGCGCCGAGGAGCTCTGTCTGCCGCTGATACTCTCCGCACTTTCAACCGGCCTCACAACAAGTATCGAAAAGCGTTCCATGAGTTCAAAAGAAGCCTTTTCATTTGGAATTACAGCCGGATTAGTTCTATGGACAAAATTCAATCTTCTCGGAGCTTTTGCGGGAGTTTTTATCGTCACTGCCGTTAAACAAATCCGACGCAAGGATATAAAAGAGCTTATAAAAATGTCCGGATACTCCATTGCCGGAGCAGCCGCAGTCAGTCTGCCGGTCATTCTTTTCTTCGCAGCTAACGGAGCAGCAGAAAGTCTTTTTGAGGTATATTTCTACGACAATCTCTTCGTTTACAGCGACAGCAGCTCTCCGGTCTGGATCAATATTGCCGACGGATATATCTTCCTCATAACCTTCCTCCCGGCCGGATTTGCCTTCATATATCTCGGCACAGCAGCTGCTTTATTCCGAAAAAAATGGGAGCTTCTTGCTATGTCCGGTATACCGGCCATCATGTCCTTCCTGCTGATATTTGCAGGTCATCTCAGCTACCAGTACTACCCTCTTGCGCTGGCTGCATTTGTACCATCTGGTCTCGGCATCTGCCTGAGCATGATAAGTCCCGGAAGGGAAAAAATCCCGGCAGCTGTACCTGCTGCAGCTGCACTTGTCCTGTGTGCACCGCTCTGCTTCCTGCTTAGCCCTAATACTTACCTCATGAAATATGACCGCAGCGAGATGCCCCAGTACAAATTTGCCGATATCATCAATGAGACCGAAGAGCCTTCAATTCTCAACTACGGCTTTCTTGACGGAGGCTTCTACCTTGCCTCTGATAACATCCCCGAATACAGGTATTTCTGTCAGAACAACACCGGACTTGATGAAATGACAGCTTCTCAGAACAAATATGTCCTTTCCGGAGAACCGGACTATATTGTTACCCGAAGCTACTCCGGCAAAAAAGAGTCTTTCCCCCTCTATACCTGTATTGCAGAAGCAGATTTCCCATACTACAAGAGACTGCCCACTTATTATCTGTACAAGAGAAATGACCTGATATAAAAACAAAGTTGACAGTCTTTCGCCGATATATTATAATATTATTACAGATATAAAACAATCCGTAAAAGGAGTACCAAATGAAGATATATAAGATAAAAATGAGCAATGCTTTATGTGCAGCAGACCTTGGTGACGGCAGTGAGCGTGGAGAATATGTTGACCAGGACTATATCCTGAGCAAGCTTGGCCGCCCGCTCAGAAGTATAAGCCTTATGTACTGCTATTATCCCCTCGATGAACATTGGCCGGCACGAATATCAGAAGCCGTTTCCGGCGAGAATATCTCCTTCCAGTGGGATTATCCCTATGACGACTATTTCCCATATACCGGCGGACTTGGCGGCAATAGAAATGGTGAACCCTTCCAGTCCATGAGGGATGTCAGAAGACATGGACAGGATGTGACTCTCACCATAACCATGGACCCTCACATATCTGATGAACACCTTGCGGCTATAGGCGAGGACCTTAAAACGTTCGGACGTGTCTTTCTCCGCATCAACCATGAAGCTACCGGAAACTGGTTCTCATTCAACAAAAGAGCCTCCTATCAGGAAGTCGCAGATTTCTACTGCCGTGCTGCAAGGATAATCAAAGAACACGCTCCTAATGTTCTGAATATTATCTGCATCGGAGGAGTAGAGCATCCTGAAACCGGAAAAATGGAGAAGGAAGAAGAGTTCACTCAGGCTGTGCTGGAGGCTGATATCTGGTCAGTGGACAAGTATATGGCACTTCACTGGGGATGGCCATACGATATTGCTGATGAAGGAGGAAATTCCTTCGGCCGCAGCGCTGTCAGGGATATATTTGACCTTACAAAACAGAGCTTTGAAAGGTTCAAATACCTCAACGGCGGTATCTCAAAGCCTATGGTCATGTCTGAGTTCAATGCTGACGGAGATGTTACCGATCCATATGAACAGGCTGAAATGGTAAAGCTGTTCTGCGATATTTTGGAGGAAGAAAAGGCTGACTGGTTCACCGGATTTACTTTCTATCAGTTCCGTGACCGTGGACGTCTGGGACTTGAGATCGAAGATCCCAATAACAAAAATGTTGGTATAGAACAGCCTGTCATGCAGACTTACAAAAAAATCATCCACAGCAGCCGTTTCCTCCCGTCCATTACTCAGAACGATGAAACTGAGCTTCCGGTAACTCTGCGCTGGGGAAATTCCGAGGACGCTGAAGGTATCGGTATTCCAGTTCATTTTGACGGTGCTCCATGCTTCTGTGAGCTGTACTTTGAGGATGACTCAAATCTCATCATTGAGATAAACGGGCGCTGGTTCTATAAGGCTCCGGAAACAAAATTCGTTGACCTTATGCCTGCTTTCTTTGAAAAAAATGTCTCCGGAAGCACTGATATGCTTCTGAAGATCTTTGCTCCGCCTGCCGGAGGTGAGAACGATATCTCCACTGAAGACGGCATTTTCAACTATTATTACACTCTGACAAAACTGCCGGAAATACGCATCCGCACTGCACCTGTACTGCCAAGTGCGGACTGAAAGGAATATGTTTTATGAATACATCTGCGGTTATCGTATGTGCTGGAAATTCCACAAGAATGGGCGGTATCAATAAGATACTGCTGCCACTGGGAGACAGGCTGGTCATAGGCGTTACTATGCAGGCTTTCCAGAACTGCGAACAGATAAAAGAGATCGTTATAGTCGCCCGTGAATGCGATATCCCGGCGATCAAAGCCGAAGCTGAGGCCGCTGGCATCACAAAGCTTACAGCCTGCACTACAGGCGGAGCTACCCGTCAGGAAAGCGTCATAAACGGTGTGCGCTGTATCGGAAAGGATACCGAGCTGATTGCAATCCATGACGGCGCAAGACCTCTCGTGAAACCGGAACACATCGAAAAAGCTATCAAGGATGCTTCTGTTTTCGGAGGAGCAACCCTCGGTGTACCGGTAAAGGACACTATCAAAACTGTGGAGGACGGTCTTATCACAGATACCCCGCCGAGAAAGTTCCTCTACAATACACAGACACCTCAGGTTTTCAAGCGCAAGCTCTATTTTGAGGGCATCGACTTCGCACTTGAACATAACCTCGACTTCACTGATGACTGTCAGCTGGTCGAGGCTATAGGCGGAAAAGTCGCAATGACTACCGGCGACTACACAAACATCAAGATAACTACCCCCGAGGATATTTCTATTGCAGAAGTCCTTCTGGGCAAAAAGGAGATATGAATATGTTCAGAATTGGTCACGGATATGACGTTCACAAGCTCGCTGAAGGCAGAAAGCTCATCCTCGGCGGAGTTGATATCCCGCATACTACCGGACTTCTCGGTCATTCAGATGCAGATGTACTTGCCCATGCTATTATGGATGCTATGCTGGGAGCACTCGCTCTCGGTGATATCGGTCACCTCTTCCCCGATAATGACGACAGCTTCAAGGGGGCAGACAGCATGAAGCTCATGGAGGAGGTATGCCGCAGGATAGACGCTGAGGGTTACACTATCGGCAATATCGATGCAACTATAATCGCTCAGGCTCCTAAGCTTGCTCCGCATATTATGGCAATGCGTGAAAATATAGCCCGTGTATGCGGTACCGATGTATCTCAGATAAGCGTTAAAGCCACTACAGAAGAGCATCTGGGCTTCACAGGAGAGAAGCTTGGAATGTCAGCTCATGCTGTTGCACTTCTCATGAAGAAAAAATTTTTTCTTTTAAATTAATCAATAGGTATTGACAAATCATTTTAACTATGCTATAATCACTATCAAGTTAAACCGTTGACGAGGAGATAAAGGTGATCATGCTTCCACAGAGAGCCTGCGGCGCTGAGAGTCAGGCGAAAAACAAGTCATCAAATGGACCTCCGAGGGTGCAGTCAAATGGACAGCCGGTGTTTATACCTGTTTTTCCAGAGTATTCTGCAACGTAATGATGTGCGTTAAACATCGGGAATATGATAGTATTCCTCAGAGTGCACGGTGATTTGCCGTGAATCAAGGTGGTACCACGGATAGTATTATTCGTCCTTGACAGATATTTTGTATCTGTCAGGGACTTTTTTATTGCCCGACAGATACCGGAGGTGCTTTTTATGAAGTTTTTACCAGAATTTGACAAAGTGAAGGAGATCGCTGAAAGCGGAAAATATGACATTCTCCCGGTCAGCTGTGAGATAATGTCTGATATCTGTACTCCTATCGAAGCGATCATGACACTGAAAAATGTCTCCACACACTGCTATATGCTGGAATCAGTGGCAGAAAAGGAAAAATGGGGACGCTACACTTTCCTCGGCTTTGACCCAAAAACACAGATCACTGCCGCCGGAAATGACCTTACTATCGGCGACGTAAAAATGACAACAGATGATCCGAGCACTCAGATAAGACAGATTCTTTCACAGTACAAAAGCCCACGATTCGACTATTTACCCTCATTCACAGGCGGACTTGTGGGATATTTCTCCTACGACTTTCTCGCCTATACAGAGAAAACTCTCCGTATCGATACTGAGGACAGCGAAAACTTCAAGGATGTTGACCTCATGCTTTTCGATAAGGTCATTGCCTTTGATAACTTCCGCCAGAAAATAATCCTCATAGCAAATATGAAGCTGGATGATCCGGAAACAGGCTACAACAAGGCTAAAATGGAGCTTCAGCAAATGGCTGACCTTCTCAGGAACGGTGAGAGAAAAAAATGTCCTGCCGGCCGTCTCACCACTGAAGTTACTCCCCTCTTCAATAAAGAGCAGTACTGCGGAATGGTCGAAAAAGCCAAGCACTATATACATGAGGGCGATATCTTTCAGATAGTCCTCTCCAACCGCCTCAGTGCAGGATTCGAGGGCAGCCTTCTGAACACATACAGAGTTCTCCGCACTATCAATCCTTCGCCCTATATGTTCTATTTCTCCGGCACTGACGTGGAGATAGCAGGAGCTTCTCCGGAAACACTGGTAAAGCTGGAAAACGGTGTGCTCCACACTTTCCCACTTGCAGGTACTCGTCCCAGAGGAAAGACTGAACAGGAGGACAAGGAGCTTGAAGCAGGACTCCTTGCTGATGAAAAGGAACTCGCAGAGCACAATATGCTTGTGGACCTGGGAAGAAATGACCTGGGCAAGATAAGCAGATTCGGCTCCGTACAGGTGGAAAAGCTCCACAGTATAGAGCGATACTCCCACGTTATGCACATCGGCTCGACTGTCAGAGGAGAGATCAGAGATGAATTCGACGGCCTTGACGCTGTAAGCGCTGTTCTCCCGGCCGGAACACTCTCCGGCGCTCCAAAGATAAGAGCCTGTCAGCTTATCGCTGAGCTTGAAAACAATAAGCGTGGAATATACGGCGGCGCTATCGGATATATCGACTTTACAGGCAACCTCGATACCTGCATCGCCATTCGCATCGCTTACAAGAAAAACGGCAAGGTCTTTGTAAGAAGCGGTGCCGGTATCGTTGCAGATTCAGTTCCTGAGAACGAACATCAGGAGTGCCTGAATAAGGCAGCAGCCGTTATAAACGCCCTTAAACTCGCAGAGGAGGATGAATTATGATACTTCTCATTGATAATTACGACAGTTTTTCCTACAACCTCTATCAGCTTATAGGTGAAATTGAGCCCGATATAAAGGTCATAAGAAATGATGAGATGACCGTCAAGGAGATCGAAAAACTGGCTCCTGATAAGATAATCCTCTCCCCCGGACCCGGCCGTCCGGAGGATGCCGGTATCATCGTTGAAGCAGCAGGCACTGTCTGCAAAAAGATCCCTACTCTCGGAGTTTGTCTTGGTCACCAGGCCATATGTGCAGCCTACGGTGCAAAGGTCACCTATGCAAAGAAACTGATGCACGGCAAACAGTCAGTCATTAGCTTTATGGGCGATTCTCCCCTGTTCAGAGGTATTGATGAGGGCGCTCCCGTGGCTCGGTATCACTCTCTTGCCGCTGACGCCTCAACTCTTCCGGACTGCCTTGAAGTCACCGCTGTTGCCGATGACGGTGAGGTAATGGCTGTCCAGCACAAGCAGTATAACATATTCGGAGTACAGTTCCACCCGGAGTCAATAATGACTCCTGACGGAAAGATAATGCTCAAAAATTTTATTGAACTATAAAAATATATCAGGAGGTCATCACTATGATTAAAGAAGCAATTGCAAAGATCGTTGACAAGCAGGATCTGACATATGATGAGGCATACGCAGTTATATCAGAAATTATGGCCGGAGAGACAACTCCCACACAGAACGCTGCCTTCCTCTCCGCACTTTCCACAAAGAGCACAAAGGCTGAGACTATCGATGAGATCACAGGCTGTGCAGCTGCTATGCGTGACGCTGCTATAAAGTTTGAGAACGATATGGACCTGCTTGAAATAGTAGGCACAGGCGGAGACAATGCTCACAGCTTCAATATCTCCACTACTTCCGCATTCATTATCGCAGCTTCCGGTATCAAGGTTGCAAAGCACGGCAACAGAGCTGCCTCCTCACTCTCAGGAACTGCTGACTGTCTGGAAGCTCTCGGCGCAAATATCAGCCTTGACCCTGAGCAGTGCCGCCGTCTTCTTGAAGATTCCGGATTCTGCTTCTTCTTTGCTCAGAAGTACCACACTTCAATGAAGTACGTTGGTCCTATCAGAAAGGAACTTGGATTCCGCACTGTATTCAATATCCTCGGACCGCTTACAAATCCCTCCTGCCCGAAACACCATCTTCTCGGAGTCTATGACAATATCCTTCTTGAACCGGTGGCAGAAGTACTTATGAAGCTTGGTTCCAGAAATGGTATGGTGGTATTCGGCACAGATAAGCTGGACGAGATCTCACTCAGTGCTCCTACAGATATATGCGAATATAAGGACGGCTGGATGAAGAACTACACTATCACCCCTGAGCAGTTCGGATTTGAACGCTGCACAAAGGATGATCTCCTCGGCGGCACTCCTGAGGAAAACGCTGATATCACCCGAGGCATACTCGCCGGAGATATCAAGGGACATAAGCGCAATGCTGTTCTTCTCAACGCAGGAGCAGCTATATATATCGGCGGCAAGGCTGATTCTATGGATGATGGCATTAAGCTCGCCGGCGAACTCATCGACAGCGGAAAGGCTATTGCTGCTATGGAAGCATTTATCTCCGGCTCAAATTCATGAGGTGTGATATGACTATTCTCGATAAGCTTGCCGAACACGCAAGAGAACGTGTTGCTGAGGCAAAAATCATACGTCCCTATGAGGACGTGAAGCGTGAAGCCCTTGCTATGCCGAGAGGCAGCTTTGAGTTTGAAAAGGCTCTTTCAAAGGAAGGTATCTCTTTCATTTGTGAGTGCAAAAAAGCCTCACCTTCAAAGGGCATCATCGCTGAGGACTTTCCTTATCTAAGTATAGCAAAGGACTACGAAAAAGCCGGTGCGGACTGCATCTCAGTTCTCACAGAGCCAAAATGGTTCCTGGGCAGCGATGAATACCTCCGTGAGATAGCCTCAGCTGTTTCGATACCATGTCTCCGCAAGGATTTCACTGTGGACGATTATATGATCTACGAGGCAAAGCTCCTCGGAGCAAAGGCTGTACTGCTGATATGCTCCATACTTTCTGAGGAGACTATCCGTGAATATATCGGAATATGTGACGAACTTGGATTGTCTGCTCTGGTAGAAGCCCATGATGCTGCTGAGGCTGAAATGGCAGTAAGAGCCGGAGCCCGTATTATCGGTGTGAACAACCGAAACCTGAAAGACTTCTCCGTAGATACCGGAAACAGCCGCCGTATCCGTGAGCTGATCCCGGATAACATTATATTCGTATCGGAAAGCGGTGTGAAGGACAGCAGCGACATTGCTGCTCTCCGTGAAGCAAGAGCGGATGCAGTACTCATAGGCGAGGCACTTATGAAAGCTCCTGACAAGTCTGCAAAGCTTGCGGAGCTCAGAGGCGTGAATGACTAAGATCAAGCTCTGCGGCCTGAGACGTGAGACCGATATAGACTATGTCAATCAGCTTCTGCCGGATTATATAGGATTTGTGTTTGCTTCATTCAGCAAGCGTTATATCTCTGCTGAGGAAGCACTGAAGCTCAGAAATAAGCTCCGGCCGGAGATAACTCCTGTTGGGGTATTCGTGGACGAAGCTCCGGAAACTATTGCCGAATATGTTGACAGAGGCATCATAGATATTATACAGCTCCACGGTCATGAGGACAGCGGATACATAAAAAAATTACGGGAGCTCACTTCTGCTCCTATCATACAGGCCTTCCGCATTTCCTCAGCCGAAGATATTGCCGCCGCAGTCAGCTCCGAAGGTGACTACATCCTCCTTGATTCCGGTTACGGCTCCGGAAAGGCCTTCGATCACACGCTGATAAAAGCAATAGAGCGCCCGTATTTTCTTGCCGGCGGACTTACAGCAGAAAATGCAGGAGAAATAATTTCCTCACTCCGGCCATTTGCCGTTGATGCCAGTTCAGCACTTGAAAAAAACGGATATAAGGAGTATAATAAGATGAAGGCATTCGTTGATGCCGTAAGACGAAAGGATGAATAATATGTCACAGTCAAAAGGACGATTCGGTGTACACGGCGGACAGTATATCCCCGAGACACTGATGAATGCTGTCATAGAGCTCGAAAAAGCCTATGAACACTACAAAAATGATCCAGATTTCAACCGTGAGCTCACAGACCTGCTCAATAATTATGCAGGCCGCCCGTCACTTCTGTACTATGCAGACAAGATGACTAAGGATCTTGGCGGTGCAAAGATCTATCTTAAGCGTGAGGACCTTAATCACACAGGTTCACACAAGATAAACAATGTTCTCGGACAGGCTCTTCTGGCCAAAAAAATGGGCAAGACCCGTCTTATCGCTGAGACCGGTGCAGGTCAGCACGGAGTCGCTACTGCTACTGCTGCTGCACTTATGGGTATGGAATGTGTTGTATTCATGGGCAAGGAAGATACTGAAAGACAGGCTCTCAACGTCTATCGTATGAGACTTCTCGGCGCTGAGGTAATACCTGTAACAAGCGGTACTGCTACCCTTAAGGATGCGGTTTCCGAAGCTATGAGAGAGTGGACTACCCGTATCGATGATACTCACTACTGCTTAGGCTCAGTTATGGGACCACACCCATTCCCTACTATAGTAAGAGATTTCCAGGCTGTTATCTCCCGTGAATCAAGAGCTCAGATACTTGAAGCTGAGGGACGTCTCCCTGATGCTGTTTTAGCCTGTGTCGGAGGTGGCTCCAATGCTATCGGAAGCTTCTATCACTTCATCCCCGATGAAGGCGTCCGCCTTATCGGCTGTGAGGCTGCCGGAAGGGGCATAGATACATTTGAAACTGCCGCTACCGTAAATACCGGAAGGATAGGTATTTTCCACGGAATGAAATCCTATTTCTGCCAGGATAAATACGGTCAGATAGCTCCTGTATACTCTATTTCCGCCGGACTGGATTACCCCGGTGTAGGCCCTGAACACGCTCATCTCCATGATATAGGCAGAGCTGAATACGTCCCTGTTACAGATGATGAGGCTGTAAATGCCTTTGAATATCTCTCAAGAACAGAGGGAATAATCCCTGCTATTGAATCTGCTCACGCAGTCGCTCATGCAATAAAGCTCGCCCCAACTATGGACAAGGATAAGATAATCATAATCACAATTTCCGGCAGAGGCGACAAGGACTGCGCTGCAATTGCCCGCTACAGAGGGGAGGATATCCATGAGTAATATCAAAGACGCTTTCAGAAACGGAAAAGCATTCATACCTTTCATAACCTGCGGAGACCCGGACCTTGAAACTACAGCTAAGGTAGTCCGTGCTGCCGCAGAAAACGGTGCAGACCTTATCGAGCTGGGTATACCTTTCTCAGACCCTACTGCTGAGGGCCCCGTCATTCAGGGAGCAAATATCCGTGCTCTTGCAGGCGGGATAACTACTGACAAAATTTTCGATTTTGTTGCAGAGCTCCGCAGGGACGTCAAAATACCTCTGGTATTTATGACATATGCTAACGTGGTTTTCTCATATGATGCAGAACGCTTCATGGCAAGATGCTGTGAGACAGGGGTGGGCGGTATAATTCTCCCAGACCTCCCATATGAGGAAAAGGATGAGTTTTCTGACATTGCCAGACGCTACGGTGTAGACATAATCTCACTGATAGCTCCCACATCAGCGAATAGAATAGCAATGATAGCAAAGGAAGCTACCGGATTCATATATGTTGTATCAAGCCTTGGAGTTACCGGAACAAGAAGTGAGATAACCACAAATATCGGGGACATAGTCAAGGTGATCCGTGAGAATACCGATGTTCCCTGTGCTGTCGGATTTGGTATCTCAAAGCCGGAACAGGCTAAAAAAATGGCAGGCCTTTCAGACGGCGCTATCGTCGGCTCAGCTATTATCAAGCTCCTTGAACAATACGGCAAGGACGCTGCTCCCTATGTCGGCGAATATGTAAAGTCAATGAAGGAAGCAGTAATGGAAGCTTAAATATCATAAAGGACATTCAGAAGTCAACTCTTTGCGGAATCTGGTCTTATTGCGGGACTGTTTTTTCAGACTCGTTCACCATATTTTTCCTATAAGAGAGCGCATCACTGAATGTCCTTTTTTTCACGCATAATTTTCCCACAAATGTCAATAATATGACCGGAGGTGTTATACGTGAAAAAAAATCTGTTTTCCGACAATAACATGAAAAAAAGCTCAAAGGGCTTTTATGCAGCTCTTGGAATAAGTGCTGTTATGATCGGTTCTGCCTGTTTTTTTGCATACGACCAGGGGCAGAATTTAAAGAAACAGCCTTCTAAGGATAAGGTAATATCCGTCCCGGAGGCTGCCGTTGACAACCGTTCCACAGGCATCCCAAAAGTCACTCTTCCGCCTGTAATTACCACTTCTCCTATGCGTACAGCTCCTGTGTATACAACAAGAGCTGTCACTTCGACCTTGCCTGCTGTGACAGTCCCTGCCGCTGAAATTATTGTTACAGAGGCTGTCCGCCCGGATATACCGCCTGTCAATGCAGACCAGCCTCCGGTACAGGTTGCAGCAGAAAAACTGGAAAATGCAAAGCCGCCTCTGGCTGATGTCAGCAATATTCTTGAGGCCTTCAGCGGAACTGACCTGGTCAAGAACCCCACTACAGGCTACTGGCAGACCCATAACGGTACTGATATCGCTGCCGAAGTCGGCGCAGAGGTATACGCTGTTTCCTCAGGTGAGGTGACAGATGTCAGCAATGATCCGATATGGGGTATCTGCGTAACTGTGGATCATCATAATGGATATGTCTCAAAGTATTGCAGTCTCGGCTCAGAGCTTTCTGTACAGAAGGGAGATACTGTTGCCAGCGGACAGACTCTCGGCGCAGTTGCTCAGACTGCTGATATTGAAAGCGGTATTGCTCCTCACCTTCACATTGAACTCAAACACCACGATAGCTTTATCGACCCTATGAGCGTTTTTTCCGGCAGCTGATCTGCTGCCGGGCAAAAAATATTCCCCGAAGCAGTAAAACATTACCGCTCCGGGGAATTTTCATATTCTTATCAAAGTCCTGCAAGTACAGAGAATTTGTCCTTCAGCGCAGGATATATCTGCCTGTACAGCTGATAATACCGCTCATAGACCTCTGCATCTCCGGGATCAGGAGACTGAGTAAGCTCCGTCCGGACTATAGCGCCGCAGGCCTCATTTATATTGCTGTAGATGCCTGTACCCACACTTGCAAGGATAGCCGCTCCCAGTGCAGGCCCCTCCTCAGAGGCTATGGTCTTGACCTGACAGTTATACAGGTCTGCCAGCATTGACCGCCAGAGCGCAGATCTTCCTCCGCCTCCGCAGGCCGCCATATCGCTGACATTTACATTCATCTCACGGAAGACCTCAATACAGTCACGAAGAGAATACGCTACACCTTCCATTACTGCCCTGAGCATATCCCGCTTTGTATGGATAGCGGAGAGGCCGAAAAACACTCCTCTTGCGTCAGGATCCAGATGCGGAGTTCTCTCCCCCATAAGATAGGGCAGATATATAAGTCTTCCGGCGCCCACAGGCACCTGCTCTGCCTCTCTGTCCATAAGGATGTATTCATCAGTACCCATAAGAGCTGCCGCTTCTTTTTCCGCTCCGCAGAAATTATCTCTGAACCATTTCAGTGAGAGTCCGGCCCCCTGAGTAACTCCCATAACGTGCCATTCTCCCGGAACAGCCGCACAGCAGGTATGTACCCTGCCTGACTTGTCTATTGAGATTGCTGAGGTATGAGCAAATACAACTCCGGAAGTTCCTATTGTGGTGAAAGCCTTGCCGTCACGGACTACTCCTGTTCCTACAGCTGCTGCGGCATTATCTCCGGCACCGCCGACTACTGCTGTTCCCTCACACAGTCCAAGTTCTCCGGCCATTTCTCTTGTAAGGCCGCCTGTTACCTCATATGACTCGTAAACTTTTCCCAGCCAGCTGCGGTCTATCTCGAAAACCGAAAGGAGTTCCTCTGACCACTTTCTGCCCGGAACATCAAGCAGCTGCATACCGGAAGCGTCACTGACCTCTGTTGCGTACTCTCCGGTAAGTATAAAGCGGAGATAGTCCTTAGGCAGAAGTATATGAGCTATCCTGCTGTATATCTCCGGTTCGTTATTTTTTACCCAGAGCAGTTTGGCCGCAGTCCAGCCGGTGAGTGCAGGATTTGCAGTTATCTCCACAAGTCTTTCACGGCCTGCTATACGCTCCATTTCCGCAGCTTCTGCCGCAGTTCTCTGGTCACACCAGATTATAGCCGGCCTCAGAATATTATTATCCTTATCGAGCAGGACAAGTCCGTGCATCTGCCCGGCAATACCTATGCCCTTTACATCCTCCTTACGGACACTGCTCTCAGCCATAACCGCCTTCAAAGATGTCAGCATAGCCTTTCTCCAATCCGAGGGATCCTGTTCTGCATAACCATTTGCCGGCTGATACATAGGATAATTCACAGTATATGCGGCTATCTTCCTGCCGCTCTCATCAAACAGGACTGTCTTGGTACCGCTTGTACCGCAGTCAACACCTATAACACATGACATAGTGAAACTCCTCCATTTTCATAAGCAAAAACGTCCGAACGCCGTCCCCGATAGGAGAGGTGTCCGGACGTTCATAATTAAAGACTGAACATTATATTGTTGATATAGGATTCAAGCATTTCCTGACGGCCGCTGCTGAGTGAGGATGTAACCTCGCCCTTTTCAAGAGCATATTTTTCAAGCTCTGCAAAACCGGCCCTGCCTTCGATGATCTCCTTGCCGATACCGGTAGTCCATGAGGAATATCTGTCCTCAACAAACTTATCGATCCGGCCGTCCTCGATCATCCTCTGAGCTATCCTCAGCCCCAGTGCGAAGGTATCCATTCCTGCAATATAGCTGAGGAAAATATCCTCAGGAGTGAAGGAGCCTCTTCTTGCCTTTGCATCGAAATTAAGTCCGCCGTTGGTAAAGCCTCCGGCTTTGAGCACCTCATACATACAGAGGGCTGCGTCATATATATTTGTAGGGAACTGATCTGTGTCCCAGCCGAGGAGAGGATCTCCCTGATTTGCGTCTATTGAACCGAATGCACCATTCACCCTTGCAACTCTCAGCTCATGCTGGAAAGTATGCTGTGCAAGAGTAGCATGGTTGGCCTCGATATTCATTCTGAAATCCTTTTCCAGACCGTACTTGCGAAGGAAGCCGAGAACTGTTGCAGTATCAAAATCATACTGATGCTTTGTAGGCTCCTTAGGCTTGGGCTCGATGTAAAAATCCCCCTTGAAACCTATTGAGCGGCCATAATCAACAGCCATTCTCATAAGACGTGCCATATTGTCCAGCTCAAGCCCCATATCAGTATTAAGAAGAGTCTCATAGCCCTCACGTCCGCCCCAGAAAACATAGCCGTTTCCGCCAAGCTTTACTGTAGCTTCTATAGCCTTCTTTATCTGAGCAGCAGCAAATGCAAAAACATCAGCTGAAGGCGAAGTACCAGCGCCGTGCATATATCTCGGATGATCGAAGCACTTTGCAGTACCCCAGAGACACTTGATACCGGTCTCAGACTGCTTTTCTGCGATGTAATCTGTGATCTCATCCAGCTTCTTGTTTGACTCTGCCAGCGAACCATACTCAGGAGACAGGTCACGGTCATGGAAGCAGAAGTACCCGATCGAAAGCTTATCCATGATCTCAAAAGCAGCATCGACCTTTGCCTTTGCCCTTGCTGACGGATCAGATTCTCCCCATGACTTGTCAGCTGTTCCGACTCCGAACATATCAGTGCCGTCGCCGCCCATAGTATGCCACCATGAGAGTGCGAATTTCAGATGTTCCTTCATTGTCTTTCCGGCGATGACCTCGTCGGGATCGTAATACTTGAAGGCAAGGGGCTCAACAGATGCTCTGCCCTCATACTTCATCTTGCTTATGCCTTTGAAAAATTCGCTCATAACAGCCTCCTTTACCATGCGGTATTTTAATTGAGAAGATCTATAGAGATGTGTCTTGAATCCACATCAAAATACTGTTCAAGCTCAGCAACGTAATAGCGGAAGCACACTTCGCCGTTAAATATCATTACATCGCCGCTTTCGGGAACTCCTATCCTGTCGAGCTGCTCATCTGTGAGAGTCTTGAGGTAGACTGAATTATCCTTGCTCACGTTGAACAGCTGATTGCCGTAATCATCGGTATTCTCACTGTTGAACACCTTGAAAGCCTTGCTGTTGAAATCGCTGAAGTAAACTCTTTTGCCGTTCTTTATTTTCAGTGCATCATAAAGGGCATTTGATGGAGAAAGGACATAATATCTGCTGTCACCGTCTCTGCCGATACCAAAGAGTGCAAGCTGATCCTCTGTGAGATCATTGAGGAAGATCGGGTCAACATCGGAAGCTGTCCTGCCGATCTTAAGTCTCATAGACACAACAACATCCTCAAGGCGAAGCTTTTCATCGTAGGAGTATCCAAGGTACTCAAGGTCGTCCTCTGAGAGGTGAACGACTATATTGTCTGAGAGCTCGTTTAACTCCTGAGTTATCTCTGCACGGGACTGAGTTTTCCACTCAACATTGATCTCTTCACAGATAGGTCTGTCAAGGTGGACCACACGCTCCATATTCTTAAGTGTGAAGGTAGCGAAGGGATATTTCTTATCGGCATAGTTCGGCTCGACATATACAGCAGTGCTTCCGTTAGAGCTGTCCTCAGTATTTACAACTCTGTAGCGGTATCTGCCCGAGGGAGAGACTCCGCTCTCTACCACATCCTGCTTTGTAGTTGTAACAAAGAATGATGTAAAGAGGAAATATCCGAGTGCTCCGAAAATATACAGGAGAAGAGTTATGGTACCGAAGGCAGTTTTTGCGCCCTCTCCTGCACCGGAAAGGAGAAGTATCGCAACTCCGGTAAGGATTATGGGGATTATCATTCCCCACTCTCCGAAATACAGCAGCACCACAGGCAGCATCGCAGGGAGTATGATAAAGCTTGCTATCCTTGTCATGATCTGTTTTCTTGTATAGAGCATTATCATAAACACCACTATTGAGACCGCAGTGACAGTCAGACACTGCTGTACCCTCGCATGGATATGTATATCATAGAATATAGAGAAATAGCAAAGCCGGCATACTCCGAAAGCATACAGCAGACTTATGATCGCTACAACTCTCTTTGTCCAAATATTAGCGAAAAAACTTTTCATTTCTACCTCCGAATAAATCTATCTATCTCAAAATTTATGAATAATCATACAATTTATATTATACCATTTTATAAAGCAAGATACAAGTAATTTTTGAAATTTTTCTGATTATTTTTTCACATATTTTTATTGACAAATATCTTTACAAGCTGACAAAAAAATAGTATAATATTAATTGTCAGATATGGAAGGAGCAAAACATGAATTCACAAAAAATATCTGTACTCAGGGCTGTATTTGCTCTGTTTGCAGTGATCTGCATGATAACTATCTTCTGCTTTTCACGGGAGGATTCAACACAGTCCTCTGAGACCAGCGGAAAAGTCACTGAAACTGTTGTGGAGATAACCGTAAAGGACTACAAGAAAAAAACTCCTAAGGAACAGGAAAGCATAAAGGACAAATTCACCTTCTATGTGAGGAAATGTGCTCATTTCACCCTTTATATGAGTCTTGGATTTTTCGTATCTCTGACAGTCGGCAGGCGCAGACTGTTCTCGATAGGCTCAGCCGGCACCCTCATATTCTGCTTTCTCTATGCAGTTTCAGACGAGATACACCAGTCATTCGTACCGGGACGTTCCTGTGAATTCCGTGACGTAATGATCGATACCTCAGGAGCTCTGACAGGTATGTTCATTTCAATGCTTATAATGCTGATAACCTCAGCATTTATCATACGCCGAAGAATAAAACTCTCAGACGCAGAAACTGATCCAACTAACGACAGGAGGTAATAATGAAAGAAGCACTTCTGATAATCGATGTACAGAACGACTACTTCCCCGGCGGAACCTGTGAGCTTTACCATGCCAGAGAGGCCGAAGACAATATCATCCGCCTTATCAATGAAAGCCGCAAAGCAGGACGTCCGATAGTATATGTCCGTCATATCAATCCGCCGGATGATACATTCTTCCTTGAAGGAACTCCCGGCTGTGAGATCTCAGACCGCATAAAGCCAAGACCAGAGGATATTGTCATTGACAAGAATTATCCCAACAGTTTCCTTGAAACAGATCTTGAAGTCTGCCTTCGCTCTCTTGAGATACAGAAGCTGATAGTCTGCGGTATGATGACCCATATGTGCGTCGATACCACTGTCCGTGCAGCTATGGATTACGGCTATAAAGTAGAAGTTGCTGCAAATGCCTGTGCAACCATGGATCTTGAGATAAACGGAGAGGTGATCCCCGCTGAAACGGTCCAGAAGACCTATCTTGCCTCACTTAAAGGTGTGTTTGCTGATATAGTATAATAAAAAATCCCCGTTCATATGAACGGGGAAATTTTTTGCATTTTTACTGCATACCGCCTCTTACATAGAAGTTATCCTGAACTATGAGAGCACAGCCGCCGAGGAAGTTATTCTTTCCGTCAAGCTTGCTGAGAACAACTCTGTCAGCGATCTCCTCACTTACAAGGCGGATCATCTCTCTCTTCACATAGTCAAACTGCTTCTCATTGAGCTTGAAGTTATGAAGAACGATGCGCTTTGCAAAGTGGCTGATAGCAAGGTTATTTATGAGAACTGTATACTTGGCGATTATATCGTCAACGAGACTCTTTACAGGCTCTTCGTTTCTCATAAGAGCCATAAATACGCTGTCGGTATTTATCTTGGACTTATCGCCCTCTGTAAGCTCATAGAGCACAGGTGTCTTATCCTTAGAATAGATCTCATAGAAAGCGTTGAGCATAGCTGTTCTTGAGAGCTCAGCTTTTACTGAACCGTTGGGATAGCCCTCATACTGCTTACCATTTGGACAAACTATATACTTCTCTATCATTGAAGTATATGAGACATAGTCGCTGGAGAGCTCGTTCTTATTGATAATAGCCAGATTGACCTGATTTCCGTTATGGATGAAAGCAGTATTTGTCTGGTAGCCGTTCTGAGTTCTGTAGTCGTTGCTTGCAAGAGCCATAAGTCCGATAGCATTGCCGCAGTGTATCTCGAAGTCGAGGCCGCTTGAAAGCTTATCGATAAAGTTGGTAAAATCGAGGATACCATCCTTATAGAATATCTTGAGCTTGCCCCACATAGAGGGAACTACACCAACACCAAGGCCAAGGATCTTATCCTTTGTGAGACAGCTGTTCTCGACCATCTCATTGCTGGTATTGATTATGTAATTGATGATATCCTTGCTGGTGGTACGCTCATCAATTACCATACTTGCCTTATCGAGTATCTCGGAATTAAGGTTGGTCAGACCTATGCTGACCTCTTTTTCGTCAACTGTAGCACCAAGTGCGAAACGGCTGTTTACATTTATATCGATGAGGATCTTCCTTCTGCCCTTCTGGAGCTTTTCTGTATTTACCGGAGCCTCACCTATCTCAACGAGGACGCCTTCCTCGATCATTTCATTGGTAATAATGGTAACAGCGGCTCTTGTGATCTCAAGGGCACTTGCTACATCCACACGGGAGATAGGTCCGGATTCCCTGATGACACGGAGAATCTGCATTCTGTTTCTTCTTTTAAGATCAAGCTTGCTGATTCCTCTTTTTTCCATTTAAACATCTCCATTCCAAAATTAGTAAATAAGTAGTTCACTACACAAATTTATTATAACACACTTTTATTAAAAATAAAACAGTAAATTGCAAAAATAATAAAAATCAGCGTTTTTGACAAACTCAAGCGAGGATTTTTGTCAGATATTCCGTAATCCGGACCATCATGGGCAATGTAGCTACAGAGAATACTGTACCGGCAGTAAAAAGTTCCGAAGCGTATACAGAATTGCGTCCATAGCGTATGCATTGAAGGGTACACATTGCCGCCGGCGGTGCTGCAGCTGCAACGATAACAGTCATACGAACTTTTTCATCAAGGGGAAGAAGTGATAAAAGAACTGACAGGATAGCGGGCAGCAGCAGAAGTCTCAAAGTGCATACCATATATACTCTTTTATTTTTCAGCAGTTCAGGAATATCTGTCTCAGCCATTGTCACTCCCGAGACTATCATTGCCAGAGGAGTGTTCAGCTGCACCACAAAATTAAATGCACGGGAAGGGACCTCCGGCAGCCTGAGTTTTAAGAAAAAGCAGATTATTCCCAATACTATCGATATTATAGTGGGCGAGTAGAAGACCTTTATGACCTTCTTAATATCTTTTTCACCTGAGATGAGTATGATGCCATGAGTCCACACAATGATATTAAAAACCGTTATATAGGCAGTCAGATAGAAAACTCCCTCCATTCCGAAGAGTGCATTCATCAGCGGTATACCCATGAAGCCGCAGTTGGAATATATAGCAGAAAAGCGTTCTATCTCAGTTTCTCTGTCCTCTTTTTTCCGGATAAAAATATATGCCGCAGCAATAAGTATGGCCATTGAGCCCACGGAAAGTGCAAATGTAAGCAGCAGGTTCCGCACAAGCTCCGACTTATAATCCGTCTGGTATGACATGAATATTACAGCAGGGTTCACGACCTGAAGTACAAGCTTTGAGAGGTCCTTATTCGACTCACGGCTTATGATATGAGCCTTAAAGCAGAGTACACCCACCATGATAAGAATGAGCATTATTATCGTCTGATCGAGTATTGTATTTGCCATTAATCATCTTCCATTCATAAAAAACGGCTGTTACACATTGTGCAACAGCCATTGTTGTTATTCTCTGATCATCAGAAATCGAAATCGTCTAAATCGTAGTCGTCGTCGTCAAAATCGAAATCATCATAGCTTGAAGATGAGCTCTTATCCTCGCCCTTCTTCTCAAGTGACTCAGCAGATGTCTCGATGACCTTCCAGCCTTCGCCCTTGAACTTAACAACGCAAACCTTTCTTGTTACTGTATCCTTGTCTCCGTCATCATTTACCTGAACCTTTATCTTGTACTCAAAGCCCTTCTTAGCCTCAGGATCGTCAGCACCAGCGCTCTCCCATGTCTTCTCAGCACCCTTAAGAGCCTTCTTGTTGAGCTTCTTGCCCTTCTTAACAGACTTTAACTTGAGCTTGACTCCGTCATCAAGATCGTCAGCCATGTCGTCGTTGTAATCTTCGATCATGTCCTTCCAATCTTCGTCGTCCTTGAGTTCCTTGATCTTGTCATCAGGAAGAGTGAGTGAGTAGTAAGCCTTACCCTTGCCCTTCTTTGTGATGGACTTTGCATACTTCTTAGCAGCACCTGATGCACCTGTATGTGCAATGATGAAGCAGAGAAGGATTATGAGAACGATGAGTCCGGCAACAGCGCCGATAAGGATAGCAGGATTCTTCTTTGCCTTCTCAACCATTTCGTTAGGGTTGAAACCATTCTGATTGTTTGCACCCTGTCCGTAAACGTTGTTATCCTGTGCAAAGTTGTTTACCTGTGCTGCAGCGTTAGCGCCCTGTGCCTCAGCCTGTGCTGCAGGACAGCTGCATACTCCGCCTTCGGGAATTTCATTTCCGCAAAATTTACAAAAAGCCATATAAGAACCTCCATAAAATATAAATTTCTGATTTATTTTATCACAGAATTTTCACAATGTCAAGAAAAAAGTAAGATTTTGTATTAACTAATAAATCTTTTCGGCATTTTAAACAACCAATAGTTTTTTTCTTCAATTTCTTCCGGCATTTATTACAAAGTAAAATTGCCCTAATTTTCTGTAAAAATCAGCCCTTTTCTGACAAGCAGATATGATATACAAGCTATCAAAGCAGGTACAAGCGCAAGCGGCAGCATCAGTAAAAGCTCTCCGCCGGACAGTGCCTCTGAAGACGGATCCGGTTCGATCAGATTCAGTATCTGCAAAAAATAAGAATTGATAAGCTTATGGGCACGGTAAAACTGAAAATGCCTCCTGACTGACAGTGCAAGAACAGCCCAGCTGACCAGATATGGCAGCGAGGCAGAAGCTCCCATAAGAAAGGCTGTTCCGGCTGCACCGGCGGCTTTATCCTTGATATCCTTTCGGGCACAGACTATAGAATAGTTCACAAGGATGACCGCAAGTATCCCAACTCCGCATATGCCGCTTACAGTCTTCATTGCCGCCGAGGAAGAGCCGGCAAGGGTAAAGCCTACAAAAAGTGCAAAAATATCGGCAGCCATTACCATACAGATCGTTTTAAAGTATCTCATTGCTCCTCCTTCCGGCAGATATCTGCATAAAGCATGATCTCAGGGACAAAATATATTCCGGGGGTGATAAAATGGATGAAGAAGATGTAAAGATCTATATTCCCGCTCCTTCCGGAACAGCTGACAAGGATGTCCCCATGACCGATGAGGTCAGGATCTACCCGACCGGCTGCTGACAGCACCAAATGCGCTGAAACAAAGGAAAAATATCACGTTTACAATTACTATGCTCGCTCCGGGAGCTGTATTCATCAGAAGTGACACGAACATCCCCAGCAGGAAGCTCAGTACGGATACAGTTCCTGCGGTGAGCACTACTCCCCTGAAGCTTCTGCATACACGCATCGCTGTAAGAGTGGGTATAACTATCAGGCTCGATATAAGAAGGGCTCCCATCATCATCATTCCCAGCACTACTGTCACAGCAGTGAGAACTGCAAATATCATATTGTAAATTCCTGCATTCACACCGGTAGCTCTTGCGAAATTCTCATCAAAAGTGACTGAGAATATCCTGTTATAAAGAAATATGAAGGTGAATATCACTATCACTGAAAGTATCACGCTGAGTATCACATCACTCTTGCTCATAGCGAGTATACTTCCGAACATATAGTGACTCACATCATTGGTAAGCCCTGCTTTTGAGGAAACCAGTATTCCCACAGAAAGAGCTGTTGTGGAGAAGAGTGCTATGGCAGAATCTCCGCTGAGCTTACTGTTTTCACTTAGTCTGAGCAGTATGAATGCCGCTATCACTACCACAGGAAGTGCCACTTTAAGCGGTGCAAGATTCATTACCGCTGCTACTGAAAGTGCTCCGTAGCCGATATGTGAAAGGCCGTCACCTATCATTGAATACCGCTTCAGAACCAGAGTAACTCCTAAAAGGGATGAACATATAGTTACGGCGATTCCGCCTATAAGAGCCGGAAGCAGGATCGCTCCGAAGAATTCCGGCGTAAACATTATTCTGAGATCGTCAAACATAATCAGTCTCCTATAAATTTACTGCTGATATGAGAATTAGCGTACTCCTGGGGAGTACCGTAAAAGCTGTGGTCACTGCTGCAAAGGCAGAGTATTTTGCTTGCACTGTCAAGGGACTTGACAACATCGTGGGAAACCATGATTATAGTCATACCGTCTTTCTTATTCAGCTCCGAAATAAGATCATACATATCCGCAGCTGCTGAAGGGTCAAGGCCTGTAACCGGCTCATCAAGAAGCAGCAGCTTTTCTGCCGCACACATTGCCCTCGCAAGAAGCATTCTCTGCTGCTGACCGCCTGAAAGCTCACGGCAGCTCCTTCCGGCCAGCTCAGCTATCCCAAGTCTATCCATAGCCTGCTTTGCAAGCTGCTTCTCCTTTGAGGAATAAAACGGCCTTAGTCCTCTTCTGCCAAGACAGCCGGATAATACCACCTCTGTGACTGTTGCCGGGAAGCCCTTTGCAAGGTCAGTATGCTGAGGCAGATAGCCTATGTCCTTCTGTCTCAGGCCGTCCCCCATAATTATTTTTCCGCTGTCAGGAGACTTTATTCCCAGAAGGCACTTTACAAGTGTACTTTTTCCGGAACCGTTTTCTCCTAAGATACAGACATAATCGCCTTCGTTTATTGTGAAGCTGAGTCCGCTGAGGACCTTTCGGCCGTCATAGCTGGCTGTGAGCTCACTGCATTCAAGTATCTTTTTCAATATAAAGCCTCCCTGAGATTTTCCAGATTTTTCTCCATAAGGTCAATATAGGTCACACCGTCTTCAAAATCCTTTTTCGTCACATTATGGCAGGAATAAAGCGGCAGCATTTCCGCTCCTGTAGCACTGCACAGCTTCTCCGCCAGCTTCTTGGTGGAAAATTCAAGATAGAAGACCCTGTCAAGATCATGCTCCTCTATCTCGTCCATAAGAAATGCCATTGTGCGAACGGAAGGCTCTGATTCAGAGCTGCATCCGCTGAAAGCCGCAAAATACTCCAGTCCGTACTCATGTGCAAGGTATCTGAAAGGGAATCTGTCTCCTATCACTATCACGTTTTCAGGAGCATTTTCTGTCATTTCCATGAATTTCTCATCCAGCTCCTCAAGTCTGTTTATATAGCTTTCACCGTTTCTCCGGAATGTTTCAGCCTGTCCGGGATATTCCTCGCAAAGCTCTTCCTCTATCCCCTTCACGCACCTTGCAGCGTTCTCGGGAGATGTCCAGATATGGCCGTCTGCTTCTGATTCATCCACTTCCTCGTCCTCATCATGGTCATGGTCGTGGTCGTGGTGGTGATGTCCGTTTGGTGAAGCGCCCTCCACCTCTTCCTCTTCAAGAAGCTCTGCATAGTCAAACAGCTTTATTACTGTGATATCGCTGGTATCTATTGATTCAAGTATCTTATCCACCCAGACCTCATCCTCGCCGCCTATACATATGAACACGTCACACTGCTGTATCTTGGCGATATCAAGCGGAGTTGGCTCATAGGAGTGAGCCTCTGCACCGGTACTCAGCAGCATATGTATATCTGCTGTATCTCCTGTTACTGCCCGGGCAAAATCATAGGGCGGAAAGCTGGTAGTTACTATAGAAAGCTTTCCGTTTTTATTTTTTTCAAAGCTGCATCCCCATGCCGCAGGAAGTATGGCAGCGGCCGCAGTCAGCAGCAGCAATATTTTCTTAATCATCGTCTGCTTCTCCCTGACAATCCGCACAGAGACCGTAAAATACAGTCTTTGAGGGATCGACCTTGAATCCGTGGTGCTCATTGATAT
The DNA here is from genome assembly GCA_002371825.1 of Ruminococcus flavefaciens. Lineage (GTDB taxonomy): Bacteria > Bacillota > Clostridia > Oscillospirales > Ruminococcaceae > Ruminococcus > Ruminococcus flavefaciens_L. The sequence goes on from DFHF01000037.1 coordinate 49,600, forward strand.
GCTTGTCTATATCCTTCAGATGATCGCAGGTTATATGAAAAAGCCTGTCGCATTTCACACATTTGAGATGGAAATGGGTACGGCAGTCGCTTGTCTCATCTATATACTGATAGCAGGCACCAGTTTTTCCGTCGATCGTATATCGCCTTACAAGGCCTTTTTCCACAAGCTTATCAAGTTGTCTGTAGATAGTCGCAACACCTACCGGTGTCCCCTCAGAGGTGAAGAAGGCACTTATCTTCTGCACACTTGTATGCTTATCCTTATTTGATATCAGAAAATCCAGAAGCTTTTCCTTCTGTTTTGTATTATATCCTGCTCCTCGTTTCATTATCACACGTCCTTAGAACTGAAAATGATTTTCAGTTTCATATTTTATCATATAAAACAGCTTTTGTCAAGCACCTTATCTATGAAAACGAAAAAAAGAGACCGTCATTGCAGCTGTACTAATATAACTGCAATTAAGACGGTCCCTTAAAATTTCATCTGAACTCAGAACTGTGCTGTATCAGTTACCGAGAAATCATCCATGGAAAGTGCAATGAACTTATCTCCGGAGAGAACATATACATAATTACCGATATAAATTGCTCTCTGATAAAGGTCAGTTGATGTAATGCTTCTCAGCTCACTCGGCTCTGTGTACTGTCCCTTGAGGACGAACTTTCCATCCTCAAATGAGAAGAACCAATAACCAGTCTCATACTGAGAGTTCCAGTCTGATTTTTCATCATCTATGATCTCATAACCTCCCTTTTCAATGCTCATCTGTACACCTATCAGGTTCTTTTCAGGAGCTATCATGATAGCTTTTCTCTCATAGCATCCAAGGGAATAATATCCGATAAACTCATCCTCCTCGTAGACTCCCTCGATCGCATAGGAATCAATAAGCTTAAGGTCATCAGGAACTGAATTATCGAACATATTAAGCTTCAGTCCTGTCTCTATGCCGTTCTCATCAGCATTGACACCGAATCCGAAAAGCTGTCCTTCCTCCCACTTCTGCATATATGTACTGTAGCCGGGAAGCTTGAACTCATCAAGTATCACAGGTGAAGCCGGATCGCTGATATCTATGGCAAACAGCGGATCTGTCTGCTCATATGTTACAACATAAGCTATATCGCCGCTGTAATTCACAGACTTTATCTCTTCGTCAAGGCCAAAATCTGTAACGCTTCCAACAACAGCCATATCCATATCAAGAACATAAAGCCTGTTATCACGCTTATGCTCATATGAGTAATATCCGTATCCGGGCTCGACTTCATCAACAACGTCAATATCATCGCTGTATACAGGCACACTTGTCTCAGTGTAGCTGTCCTTTGTAGTTGCAACACGAAGATATCCATTGTATTCGCTGAATGAGAACTGATCCTTGACTCTTCCCTCAACTGTTCCTGAGGCGGCAGGAGTGATGTTTCCTTCCTCTATTGCTATTCTTGTGATATCAGTATCATCCCAGCCTACAGATGTATAGATATTGTCTGCGGAGCTGTATACGATGCCTGTATAGCCTGCAAGAGCCTTTATATCAGCTACAGATGCACTTCCTGATTCGTTCATGTCAAGACTTCCGATAAGTGTATAGCTGAATGAAGAAGCCTCTTCGATATCATCGGCCGGCATAAGGATATCCTCTGCGGGAATTAGTTCAAATTCCGCTGACATTCCTCTTGAAGGAACATAGCTGGTACAGTCATCCTCTTTTATGTCTGTAAAATCCTGTGTATGATAGTCTGTGAGAAGATACATGAACCCGTCAGGAGATATGCGGACATCATTATATCTGCCCTCCTGATAGTATGTATCGATAAGCTGCGGTGCTTCGCCTGTAGTATAGAAGCTTACAAATGATGCATTCTTATTAATGCCGCCCCAATAACCTTTGTATCCGTCGAATCCGTATTCCGCCTCATCCTCTTCAACATTCTGATAAGCATATATACTTCCGATAACAGCTATGGTATCATTATACAAATACATATCGGATACCTCTATATTAGAATTAATATATCCGTCTCCGAATATTTTTTCAGGAGAAACACCAAGTGATATCTTCTCACTGTAAGTGAATTTTCCGTCCTCTGCTTCAGCTGCATTAAGGTATATCTGTCCTTCGTCATAGTTTCCGTAGATATAATAAATATACTTTCCGTCAGTCTTGGCTATATCAGCCTCAAGAACGCCCTCCTCCTGATTATATGTCTCAGAGTGTTCATTCTCCTCATTTTCATCATCCGGTCCATCTACTGATTCGTTGTTTTCATTTGGTGTAAAAACAGCTTTCTCCTTTTCCGGACCGTCAGTATGAGGTGAATTACCGCTTACAGTAAACGATTTATCCTCATTTGTTTCGGCAGCTGGGGCAGCTGCTTCGTCGCTCTCATAAACAACACCGCCCTCCTCAGCATCTTCATACTCTGTTGTTTCAGTAAGGAGATTATTCTCATAAGAGTCATATGATCTTCTGAAGAGCTGATAAACCTCGCCGTAATCGGACGCTCCTGACATATAAGGAGCCTGCTCCACAAGCACAGGAGTATTTTCGCTGAATTCAGCAGCTGTACTGCCTTCCTTAGTCATCTGCTCAAATTCGCTGTTGACAACATCCTTGTCCTTCTTGAAAACGTCGCTTTCGCCTGCAAAATGCACAGCTGTTCCGCATATTACTGCACAGGCTGCTGCTCCGGCAGTAATGCGTCCCGCCATTTTAATGCGGCTTCTCTTTTTAGCCGGAGCCTTCGCCTCCAGCATTGCTTTTATATTCTCAGGTTCAAGCTCCTGAGGAACTTTTTCTTCTCTAAGCATATCCTTTACCTTATCAATATTGTTCATAGTGATCCTCCTTTTCGTCAAAGCTCGGGAGCAAGCTCAAGTCTGAGTTTCTCTTTTATCCTTGAAAGCTTAGATCTAACTGTGCTTGCCTTTATATCACATATCTTCGATATCTCGTCACTGGAATACCCTCCCAGAACAGACATTGAAAGCAGCAGTCTTGAATCACTGTCAAGCCTGTTAACGGCCTCACGCAGCTCCACAGACTCGAAGCTGAACTCGTCAATCCCGCTCTCCTCCGAGAGCTCATCCGAGCTATGTATATACTCCTTCTGCTTTCTTTTTATCTTTGCTGAAAGAATTTTCATGATCCAGCCTCTGAACTTATCAGGATCACGCAGTTTCTTTATCGCACAGAATGCGTCCAGTACCGTATCACTTACAGCGTCGCTTGCGTCATGCGGATCCCTTAAACTGTAGAGTGCAATATGGTACATATCTTTATATACTGTCGAGTAGAGTCTTGCAAAAGCTTCAGCACTGCCCTGCTGGGCGAGTTTTACATCTGATGCATTGTCATTCATAGCGATCCCTCCTTTGAATCGATTCATAAATTAAGTGTCACAAAAAGGCAGGATTGTTGCATAGAAAAAATAAAACCGGCAATATGCACAATGCATCAAATCTGACATTATGCATATTGCCGATCATTAAATGCGGATCAGCAGACCTTACGGCTTATCTGCCGCTCAGTCCTTATTTGCTCTTCCGATGAATGCTGCACCGATGATTCCGGCATCATTTCCCAGCTTAGCTATAACTATCTCGCAGTTCTTAGGTGAATTGCGGGTATAAACTTCCTTCTTTACGAGTTCCTTCATAGGCAGGAGGAGCGGGTCGCCCTCATTGCAGACACCGCCGCCGATGCAGAGGATATCAGGCTGGAATATATTGATAGTATTTGTGATACCTGCTGCAAGATACTTTATGTACTTGTCAACAACGTCCTTAGCGTACTTGTCTCCTGCTCTCATGCAGTCGAAGGATGTGCGTGCAGTTACCTTGCCCTTTTCGCTTGCCATTTCATTGAGCTTGCTGTCCGGGAACTGCTCCATAGCCTCCTTAGTCATACGGATAAGGCCTGTAGCTGAGGAATAAGCCTCGAAGCAGCCCTTTCTGCCGCATGAACACTGTGCGCCGTCAACCTCGATAACGGTATGTCCGATCTCAGCGCCTGCGAAATTTGAACCTGCATAGATCTTGCCGTCGATGATTATTCCGCCGCCGACACCTGTTCCGAGAGTAATGCATACTGCATTCTTTGCTCCCTTAGCAGCGCCTGCTACGAACTCACCGTATGCAGCTGCATTGGCATCGTTCTCGATGAATACAGGCTTGTCGATAGTTTCCTGGATATACTTGACCATAGGTGTGTCCTTGAAGCCAAGGTTATTTGAGTACTCGATTATACCGGTCTCGCTGTTTGCTATACCGGGAGTACCTACACCTATCCACTCGATCTGATCGATAGTGAGACCGGCATTCTCAACAGCCTGAAGAGCCATTTTTGCCATGTCATCAGCTATTTCCTTCTCAGGTCTGGGACAGTTGGTCTTTGTGCTTGCCTTTGCGATTATGTTGTATTCCTCATCAACTACGCCGGCAACGATATTTGTGCCGCCGAGATCAATACCTACATAATATTTCATTGTTTTTCCTCCTTAAACAGCAGTATATATGATACTGCATCTGCCTTTTATAATGAACGGATCCATTCCTGCCGGAACGAATACGCTTGAGCCTTTTTTTAACGGCAGGCTTCCGCCCTGCCACTCCACATCTCCCTGTCCGTCAATGACGAGGATATGGGAAAAACCTTTTCTTCTGCCGCAGTCAGCTATCTCAGCCGACCCGCTTATATCATATTTTGTGACCCTGAAATACCTGCATTCAGCCAACAGCTGTCTGACAGCATCCCCTTCCTGAACTGCTTCTCCCGGAACATACATTGCTCTGGGTTCAGTATCGGTCACCTCTATAGCCTTGTCAACATGGAGCTCTCTGGGCTTTCCGTCAGCACCAAGTCTGCCGTAGTCGTATACCCTGTATGTCACATTTGAGCTCTGCTGTATCTCAGCAATCAGTATACCCTTTCCTATCGCATGGAGAGTTCCTGGAGTTATAAAGAACACATCTCCCTTTTTCACAGGAACACGGTTTACATACTCCATAAGAGTATTCTCCTCAACTGCTTTCCGGAACTCTTCTTTTGAAAGCTTATCCCTGAAGCCGTATACCAGATGTGCATCCTCCTCAGCATCTATCACATACCACATTTCGGTCTTGCCGTTGTCGTTTTCATGCACTCTTGCATAGCTGTCATCAGGGTGCACCTGTACTGACAGGTCATTTCTTGCGTCTATCAGCTTTACCAGCACCGGAAACTCCTCAGGTGCTCCGCCTGCCTCAGGATGTTCCTTCAGAAAGCCTGCAAGGGTCATACCCTTGTATTCGCCGGAAGCAATAATGCTCTCACCGTCAGGATGACAGGAAAGCTCCCAGCTCTCAGCCAGTCTTTCAAGGTCGCTGACCTTTCCGAATTCTTCCCGGAGCCTTGTACCGCCCCATATATAATCCTTTATAGCCGGACTTAATAAAAATGGTGTCATATCAAGCATTGCCTTTCCTTCTCTTGCCAAATTCTGCAATGAACTCCTCCTCCGAACCGTTATAGACGTTCAGGTCGATGTATTTTTCATCGCCGTTATAGCCTTCCAGCTCGCCGCAGTCGCAGTACTGCCAGAATTTCCAGTCCATAAGGTCGGGTTCAAAATTCACGCTTCTTATCCACAGAGGATATTCTCCGAAATCCTCTTTAACATAGCGCATATATACAGGTATAGTCGTATAGATTATAGGCTTTGTGCCGTAATATCTTTCAAGCTCTTCAAGGAGAGGTCTGAGAATAGCCTCGGCCTCAGCTTTTGTAGGCTTGTGCTTCCGCTTGTCAGCATAATACTCTATATCGACCACAGGCGGCATATCTATCTCATCCGGCGATACAGCAGAGATAAAATTCTCCGCCTGAGTCTCCCCCGGACTGTCAAAGCTGAAAAAATGGTAGGCCGATACGATAATACCGGTCTCCTCAGCTCTTTCAAGATTCACCCGGACTGATTCGTCCACATGGCCGCTGCCCTCAGTGGCCTTTATAAATGCAAAGGAAACATCCTGAGATTCAAGAGTCTTCCAGTCGATATCCCCCTGATAGTTTGAAACATCAACTCCGAAGACCGGATACTTTTCAGTATTCACCTTTGCCTTTGAGTAGTATACCGAAGCTGTGAATGCTGCACCTGTAAGGATACCTCCGGTAAGAGTACACAATATACGTTTAAATAAATGCATTATTCTGCTCCTTCCGGAAAGTATATGCATAGTTATCTAATATAATAATACCCCAAAATCAGAAAATAGTCAATAGTTTTTCAACTTTTTAAGACAGAAACAGAAAACCGCCCCATAAATGAGGCGGTCTTCCGAGATATTTATGAAGGATGCAGTATTCAGATCATCTTCCGAAGCCGGGGCCGAATCCGCCGCCTGAGCTTGCTGAAGCAGTTATCTGTGTGCCGCCGGAAAGAGTACCTCCAACGGTCACGGAATAGTTTCCGCTCTGTGAGTTGACTGTTGTTCCTCCCGATACTGTTCCGCCGGAATATGCCTTGCAGTTAGTGCAGTTCTGTCCGGGTGAACCGCTTGCAGAGAGGAAGGAAACGATAACATTTCCGGAGTTGTCAACAAAGCTGTATCTTGTGTTGAGATTAGTATTTCCGGCTGTCATAGTGATAGCGCTTCCGCCGTTGTAGCTGACGGAGTTGCCGCTGTCGCCGCAGTCAAGAGGCTCCTGACCATTAGCGCAGATATATCCGCCGTTAAGGTAGATATTGGCATTGGAGTCAAATGCATCATGGTCTCCGTTTGCAGAATTTACAACTGCAAGACCGCCGTTTATATTCAGGGCAAATCCCTTGACGAGAAGTGATGAAGCAACGTATCTGCAATCGGGAGTTGACTCCTCACGAACTCCGAATATCTTTGAAGCTCTGCTGTTTCCTGCATTGAATCCGTCGTCGCCGGAGATTATATATACAGTACCGCTGTTCTGATTTATCTCAATAGCCTCAACACCTTCATAGCACTTGCCTATGAATATCTGAAGGTCCTCATAGGAGCCGTCTTTCTTGCCGATATTGATTATCTGGTCAGAGTGCAGGCCGTCATCTGAGGCATTGATATTGAATATACCGCCGTTGAGATCCATTGTTCCGCCGCAGTGTATTGCATCATCTGATGTGTTGATGTCGAGTGTGCCGCCGTTTATCGTGATATTTCCGCCGCTGATATAGGTAGCGTTCGGTATGCTTGCTGTGTCATAGGACCACTGTCCGCCGACCTTTATGCCCTTTGTGGACTGAGTTGTCTTATTTGTGCCGCCGGTTTCACCGCCGCCCATATTGCCTGGACGTCCGCCGCCGAATCCTCCAAAGGGTGAACCGGAAGAAGATGATGAGCCGCTGGCAGTATAGGTGCTTCCCTGATATGTCTTTATTGTAAGCGAGCCGTCATTCATTGTGAAGGCCTGCTCTGCCGAGATACCGTCTGCACTTACTCCGCCGCTGTTGTCATCAAGTGCTGCCTTCTCAGCTGCACAAGTGATATTGATCGTTCCGCCGTTGACTGTTACAAATCCCTTTCCGGAATCTGTGCTGTTTGTAGACTTGATACCGTCGCCGTTTGCTGTCTTTATGGTAAGTGAGATACCGCTGTTGTCAGCAGCTGAACCGTCAGACTTTGTGGTATCGCCTATTGTGACACTGTCCTTGCCGCGGATACCGTCGTCTACAGCATTTACATTTATAGTGCCGTTATAGATCTTTATATCGTTCTTGCATACTATAGCGTCATCCTGATTTCCATTTACTGTAAGTGTTCCCGAGCCCTTGAACTTTATATCGTCACGGGCAAATATAGCTCCCTCAACGATCTCAGTATTTCCGTCAGAATCGGTATAGGTCTGTGTATGAGAGGTACCGTCTGAGATAGTATTCTCGGTGCCTTTCTTTGCCACCAGCTGTACCTCATTGCCTATCGAAGCCACATATACAGGTGCAGTATTGCTGTTTGTGAGACTCATTCCTGCAAGATCAAGCTCAACAACAGAATCGGGATATGCAGTCTTGTCAACATCGACAACTATCTGAGAGCCGTTTCCCTCGCCTGTAACTGTGAATACGCCTTCCTTGCTGATTGTAAGTACGCCATTGTTTACAGAAGCTGTATCAGCAGGAGCATTCGTTGCTATAGCTGCTCCGCTGAGGGTGATAGTATAGCCGTCTGTTGTATCAGGAGCAGGTGAAGGTTCATCAGCTGCTGTGCCGGAAGGATCAACATTATCGAACACATTTACCCCAACATTCAGCTGGAATAATGTCTGCTTTCCATTCTCATCAGTATAAGCTACCTGTCCGCCGTTTGAGAGGTTTATAAATCCGCATGATCTCATATCCTTGATGCTGCTGTTGCTGATGAGAACATATTTATATTTCTTTGTGAACTCTATCTTTGAACCGTTTGAGGCAATAGTGTTGGCCTTTTTCCATGTACCGTCCTTCTCGTTTGTAGGATCATCGATGCAATTGAGAAGTACAGTTGTCTGAGTGGTTCCGGACATGAGCTTTGTGTCGATCTGATAGTCGGTAGCAGTCGCATAAACATCACCGCCTGTGATATTCAGACCAGTAGCAGCAGTTAAGCCTCTGTCGCCTCCTGCAACGAGAACACCGCCGGAAATATCGATCGTCGTTCCGGACTGTACAGCGTCATTTCCGGCCTTTATGGATGTAGTACCGCCTGATACAGCAACAGCTCCCTTACTGGACTTGATACCGTCGCCCTCTGCATCTACTTTGACATTGCCGTCCTTTATTGTTACAGACGTCTTACCGTTGATACCATTGGTCTTATCTGTGGAATTAAGAGCATTAACAACGATATTTCCGCCGTTTATTTTTATATCATTGTTGCAGATGATACCGTCCTGAGTATTTGCATTGACAATAAGTGTTCCTGTGCCGAGTTCTCCGCCCTTTATTGTAAGGTCATCTTTTGCCTCGATAACTGCTGCTCCGAGATTATCTCCGGCATAGGCAGTATCTCCGTCAGAAACAGTATTTTCTGTTCCGTCAACAAGGTTGATAGATGTATTCTCAGCATTGGTTATAAGTATTGCAGGAGCGCTCTTTCCTGTGATATTCACACCATTAAGGAATATCTTTACTGTATCAGGATCAGCTGTTTCATCAGGAATTGCAACAACGATCTGTCCGTCATCGAGAGTACCGTCGATATAGAATGATCCTGAGTGGCTTATGATAACAGTAGTACCGCTGGCCACGGCATAGTCGCCTTCTATAGCAACTGATGTATTCTTAAGGTGGATGTATGTAGCATCAGATACCGGATCATCCGGCTCTGTATAGCCTTCCTTGAAGCTTTCGGGAAGCTCATTGAGGTGAAGCAGATACTTCTGTATAGAGAGTGCATCCATGGGAGTAAGGCCGCTGCCTCTCTCATAAACATCGGCAAGATCCACGCCCTTTCCAGTGATATGAGAGGGATCACTTCCCTCCTCTCCGTAACGGTCTGCATTTGCAATAGACTGCATTACCAGAACAGCATCATTCATTTTTACACTGCCGTCGCAGTCAGCATCTCCGTAAACCTTTGAAGAAGCCGTCTCAGCAGCAGAGGCAGCCGGGAAATTCAACGGCATTGCTGAGGCTGCAATGCAGGCTGTGGACAAACCGGCCAGTATCTTCTTGAGATCATATTTTTTCATAGCGATCAAACTCCTTAATATTCAGATATCACACCACTGTGGTATTTCGTTTAGTATAGTTCATAGTATACCGGACCATTCTTAAAATAATCTTAAACTTACCTTAAATTAAGATTAATTTTGTGCATACTATACATATCTAAATCAAAATGTATTATCATAAGCTCTGCAGGATAAAATGTATTTACAATTCAAGCTGCCGCTCAATGTGCATTATTCATACTTTTTCTATTGACTTGAAAATGATTTTGGTGTATAATATATCTTGCAAAGCTGTATACAGCGGCAAATCCAATATGATAGGAGTTTTGGCATATGAAAAACATATTATTTGCAGCATCGGAATGCGTCCCATTCATTAAGACCGGCGGTCTTGCTGACGTTGTCGGCGCACTTCCTCAGTATATAAACAAAGATGAATTCGATGTAAGAGTTATCCTGCCTTACTACACCTGTATCCCCGAAAAATACAGAGGCGATTTCAAATACGTTACCCACTTCTATATGGACTACGGCCTCCGTGCAGAAGGTCAGCACGTCGGTATCATGGAGTATGAATACAACGGGATAAAGTTCTATTTCGTCGACAACGAGTATTACTTCAAGTGCGACAGTCCCTACTCATCAGATGTAAAGTGGGATATTGAAAGATTCACCTTCTTCTGCAAGGCAGTCCTTGCTATCATGCCTGTAATAGGCTTCAGACCGGATATAATCCACTGCCATGACTGGCAGGCTTCCCTCATTCCCGTGTTCCTCCACACGGCTTTTGCTACAAACCCTTTCTACAGCTCAACAAAGACAATAATGACTATCCACAACCTGAAATTCCAGGGTGTATGGGATATAGATACATTCAAGTACAATACCGCTCTTCCGGACTATATGTTCACGTCTGACAAGCTTGAATTCCATAAAAACGCAAATATGCTCAAGGGCGGTCTGGTTTACGCAGACTACATCACTACTGTATCCGAGACCTATGCTGAGGAGATAAAGTACCCGTTCTACGGCGAACAGCTTGACGGCCTTCTCAGAGCCCGTTCTGCTTCCCTCAGAGGTATCGTAAACGGCATCGATTACAAGGTATTCGATCCGGCAAATGATAAGCAGATCTTTGCGGAGTACAGCTCCAAAAATGTCAAGGAGCAGAAGGCTGTAAACAAGATGAAGCTCCAGGAGCAGCTGGGTCTCCCTGTCGACAAGGACAAGTATATGATCGCTATTATATCACGTCTCACCGACCAGAAGGGTCTGGATCTGGTAAATTACGCTATCGAGCGTATCTGCGATGAGTTCACCCAGTTCGTTGTCATCGGCACCGGCGATCCAAGATACGAGAATATGTTCAAGCACTATCAGTGGAAATATCCTGAGAGAGTTTCCGCAAACATTCTCTACTCAGATGAACTCGCACACAAGCTCTATGCAGCAGCAGATGCAATGCTCATGCCCTCGCTCTTCGAGCCCTGCGGCCTGACTCAGCTCATCTCCCTCCGCTACGGTACTGTTCCGATAGTCCGTGAAACCGGAGGCCTCAAGGATACGGTACAGCCCTACAACGAGTTTGACGGCACAGGTACCGGCTTCTCATTCGCAAACTACAATGGTGATGAAATGCTGGGCGTTATCAACTACTCCAAGCACATCTACTACAATCACCGTGACCAGTGGGATAAAATGGTCAAGCGTGACATGGAGGCTGATTTCTCATGGAACAGCTCTGCACGTCAGTACGAGGGTATGTACGACTGGATGATAAACTGGTAAGCTTCACAGCACTATCGGTTCTCCGCAGCAAAATTACAGATAATTCCGGGCAGACGTAAGTTCTGCCCTTTGAATGCCTATAGCTTTGGCAAAATAATTATAATCTTTAACCCGGCTTCAATAGCCGAAAAATCCAATACAAACTTTAATAACAGGGAATTATATGAAAAATATCAAACTCAAAGGTGCAATTTTCGACATGGACGGTGTACTTATCGACACCGAAAAACTTTACCTCCGCTTCTGGAAGGAGGCTGCCGCTGAATTCGGATACGATATGCGTGATGAACACGTTTTCGCTGTCCGCAGTATGGCAAGAAAATATTCAATACCAAAACTGAAAAGTATGCTCGGAGAGGACTTCCCCACCGAAGAGGTTCGCTCCCGCCGCACAGAGCTTATGAACGATTTCATCAGCAAAAGCGGCATCGAAACCAAAAAAGGATTGTTCCGCCTGCTCAATCATCTCCGGGATTCAGGTATAAAGATCGCTGTTGCTACCGCTACTCAGCGTGAACGCACTCTCAGCTATCTCAGCCGAATCGGCGCTCTCGAATTCTTTGACGCTGTCATCTGCGGAGACATGGTGACTGCCGGTAAACCTGCTCCTGATATTTATCTCACAGCAGCCGCTGAATTGGGACTTTCGCCTGAGGAATGTGCCGCTTTCGAGGACTCTCCTAACGGACTTATGGCTGCTCATTCCGCTGGATGCTACACAGTTATGGTCCCTGACCTGACTCAGCCTGACGATGAGGTCTCCCCATACATAGACAATGTGATCGAGGATCTGGGCGAAGCAGTCAGTCTTTTCGGGGAGGTGCAGTAATGAGTGTATCAGAAATATTCGAGATACCAAAGTTCTTCTACTTTGAAAGCGGAAACGATTTTTCCGGCAGCAAGGATGATTTCTCATACAAAATAATTAACGGAGAAAAGCTGAAAGCCCTGACATGGCATGGCAGACTGTGCTCTATGAAGGCTGAGATCGAAAACGAGGCCGAATTTGAACGCAATGAGGACGGCTTTAAAGAAATGATCCGCTGGTTAGAGGAAAGATACAAGGAAAAATAAAAAGGACGGTCTCAGGACCGTCCTTAATTTTATGCTATTTACCATTCTTCATAGCCATACTCATTTGTCGCCGGCTGAGGTGCAGGCGGATCTGTAGGCTGTGGTGCAGGCGGATCCGTAGGCTGCGGTGAAGGCGGATCTGTGGGCTGCGGTACCGGTGCCTGTGTAGGCGCATCTGTTACCGGCTCCACATTCTGAGATGACTGAGTTGTTACCTGCTGAGATGAAGTAGTTGTCTCACTGCTCCAGCTGTTTGTAGGAGTCTGCTGGTCAGATGACTCCGGAACATAGTATATAGTCAGCTTCTTGCCTTCCTTGTTGCTGAAGTATGCACCGGCAGAAACATTCTTGCCGTCGACCTGAAGCTCTATGACCGTATTGGGAGTTCCGTAGTAGGACTTTGACGGCAGGAACTGATAATTGAAATCGGAGATACCAGCCGCTTCAAGTCTGCTCTTGTACTGAGAAACTGTACATCCGCTGTAATCAGGAATAAGTGCAGTCTCCTTACCCTTGCTTATCTTGATCTTTATAACAGTTCCCACTGATACCATAGTACCAGGTTCAACATCCTGCTCGAAGATCATATCGTTATCGTAGTTGTCATTGTACTCATAAGTAGGATCCAGAACAAAATAATCTGCCCACTTTTCCTTTATGTTCTCGTAGAACTTGCCCTTAAGATTAGGCACCTCAGTATCCTTGGGGCCGGTCGCCTCTGCTGAGGGATCAGTAGTTCCAGATATCACGTTATCTGTAACACTTGTAGACTTTGATGAACGAACACTTGAGCTTTCATTCTTGCCAAGCCCGAGGATATTGATGATAACGACTGCGATGATCATAAGAATAGCCAGAAGAAGGATTCCAATGATTATCGGCACCTTTATCCTGTCAACATTGTTGACCTTTTCGTAACGGTACTCATCATAGTCCTCTGCCTGACGCTGAGGATATACCTGCGGCGGAGGCGGAGCGTATACCGGCTGACGCATCTGCTGCTGAGGCTGCTGATAAGCCGGCTGAGAATAACCGGGCTCAGACTTTCTTGTAGGCTGCTCCTCATATTCCGGACGGCTCTGAACAGCGGGCTTGATAACAGCAGGCTGTTCAAAAAGTCTTGTAACAAGTTCAGTAATAGTCTGGATACGGTCTCTGCCTGAAAGGTTCATTCCGTCCATGAGTACTCTTGAAACATGAGCGGGTATATGTGCGTTGAGCATAGAAGGCTCATGGAGATCATCGTGCTTCAGACGATTCATGGAATCATCTGGCATACAGCCTGTAAGTGCTCTGTATATAAGTGCACATACTCCATACACATCGGTCCATGATCCCTGACGGCTGCTGCTGCTTGCAGAATACTGCTCCGGAGCGGCATAGCCCTTGAAAAGCTCGTATTCAAGACCTGCATTTGCAGTTCTTACAGCAGAAACACAGAAACCGGAGAGTCTGAGCTCGCCCTTATCAGTGATATAAACCGTATCAGGGCTTATAGCTCTGTGGATTATTCCGGCATTGTGGAGTCGGCCGATAGTTGTAAAGAGCGGCGGGAAGAGTTTTGATACCTGCTCCCAGCTTAGCTCGCCTGCATTTTCCTTTAGGTAATCCAGCATCTTAACGCCTTCGATATGTTCAAAGACAGTATATGTGGTATTATTTTCCGCAAACATATCCAGCACAGGATTGATGTTTGAGTCATTCCTCATTCTTGCAAGAGACTTGTTGAGCTCTGTGTATTCAGCCATAAATGCCTTGTATTTTGCAAGGTCATTGTAATTTACGCTTATTGTTGCCTTATTCTTCACACGGGTGCAGAGATTGATAGGCATATACTCTCTGAGCATCACCCTGCATCCTGTAGAAATGTCATGGCCGGTATATGTGGCGCCTTCACCGTTATATTCCAGAAGGACACCGACGAGATATCTGTCATGGAGTATCGTACCCGGGGTTATGTACATGGGATTATGGGGCTTTTTGTTATCATATCCGCAGTGCGGACATACACTCAGCTCTGATTCATATTTTTCCATGCATTTATAACAAAATATGCGTTCTCCCAAAGCAGCTCCTCCTTATTTCAATGGATTAATGCACAAAATAGGCATCATATCTATTCTAACAGGATTTTATCCAAATGTCAACCGTTTCACCTTCGTTTATACGGATTCGTAGGAATTTGTATTAATTTTGTAATAATTTGCATTTAGTATATATTATTCTTATATGATTTTCACCCGATGTTCGGACAAAAAACTCCCGGAAGCTGGTACAAGTGCTTCCGGGATATGTTAAAGTTTTTTCAATTCTCTGATAAAAGGCTGAAGAGCAGTCTGGTCAGTTCTGAATTCAAATTTTAGGAAGTGACTGCCTGCATCGCTTCCTATCTCCCCTGAAATTATGATATGACCTGTTCTGTCGCAGACGAATTCAATGTGATTTCCAACGCATATCTCAATAAGAGACACTTTTTTTATTTCAAATGAGATGAGCTGCTCAAGAGACTCTATAAATCTTTTCCATTCCTTATAATCATATTCGCATCCGTCTGTTCGTCCGGAAAAGCCTCCGGATCTTACTCTGATATCAAATGAACAGTTATACAGGTTCCCTGCTCTCTCATCATCCAGGCTATGATAAAAATCAACGATCTCAATATAATTGCCTCGGTCCTCTATCCTCGGATTCATCTGAACCCTCCCCCCTTTGATCCTATATCACCCATAATTATATAACACATCAGGATAAATGTCAAACAAAAAGGGACTGCCGAAGCAGTCCCCTTGAATTATTATTTGAAGTAAGCAACGCCGCTCTCAAAGATCTTCTGATCCTTGTTTCCGGGAACGTTCTTGCCGATAAATCCTCCGAGACGCTCAGAGTGTCCCATCTTACCGAGAACTCTTCCGTCGGGAGAAGTAATTCCCTCGATAGCCTCAACAGAGGTATTCGGATTGTATCTGATATCCATTGTAGGATTGCCGTCAAGATCAACGTACTGTGTAGCGATCTGACCGTTCTTTGCAAGCTGCTGGATAAGACTTGCAGGAGCTGTAAAGCGTCCCTCACCGTGAGATATCGGTATAGTGTGGATATCTCCTACCTCGCAGCCATAAAGCCACGGGCTCTTATTGGAAGCGATACGGGTATTTACCATCATGCTCTGGTGTCTTGCGATCGTATTGAAGGTAAGTGTAGGAGAATCGTCCTTCATATCAACGATTTCACCAAAGGGAACAAGTCCCAGCTTTATAAGTGCCTGGAAGCCGTTGCAGATACCAAGCATAAGTCCGTCACGCTTCTGGAGAAGCTCGTGAACAGCGTCCTTGATGCGTGGATTGCGGAAAAATGCAGTAATGAACTTACCGCTTCCCTCAGGCTCATCACCGCCTGAGAAGCCTCCGGGGATCATTATGATCTGAGACTGACGGATAGCTCTCTCAAAGTACTTTACGCTCTCCTCGATATCAGAAGCAGATAGGTTGCGGATAACAACTGTCTCTGTCTTTGCGCCTGCTCTGCGGAAGGCTCTCTCTGTATCATACTCACAGTTTGTACCGGGGAATACAGGGATAAGTACCTTAGGCTGTGCAACAGTGGTATTTGCCTTGAGCTGTATCCTCTCTGTGTGAGAATATGTCTCAGGAGTAGCATCTGTAGTCTTGATGCGGCACGGGAATACAGGCTCAAGCTTGCCTTCCCATGCTCTCTGGAGGTTATCAAGTCCGATAGTATAGTCGATATTTCTTATCTTGTAATCATCGATAGTCTTACCGATGACCTCTTCATCCTTCTGAGCTTCACCGGAAAGCTCGATAACAAATCCGCCGTAGCAGGGCTTGTAGAGCTGCTCGCCTGTAAGACGTGAAGTAAACTCGAAGCCTATCTTGTTGCCGAAACACATCTTAGCGATACCTTCAGCAGCTCCGCCGTAGCCGAGAGTCCATATAGCACTTACTCTGTCCTCAGCGATCATTGCCTCCACCTTTTCAAAGCACTTTCTGATGCTGTCCCATACAGGAAGACCGTTCTCATCGTACTCAGGAGTTATCATGATGACCTGTGAACCGGTGTTCTTGAACTCTGTTGAGATCACCTTGTCAGCCTTTGCTGTAGATACTGCGAAGGATACAAGTGTGGGAGGAACATCTATATTCTCGAATGTACCGGACATTGAGTCCTTACCGCCGATAGAGCCGCAGCCCAGCTCAAGCTGTGCCTTGAATGCTCCAAGGAGGGCAGCCATAGGCTTGCCCCAGCGGCGAGGGTCATTCTGAGTTCTCTCGAAGTACTCCTGGAATGTGAGCCAGCACTTCTTATATGTACCGCCGGCTGCAACTACCTTTGCAATTGACTCGATAACTGCAAGCATTGCGCCGTGATAAGGTGATTTATCGGAAATATCAGGATTATATCCCCAGCCCATAAGTGAGCAGGTATTTGTCTCGCCGTTGAGTACAGGGATCTTTGCAGCCATAGCCTGTGAGGGTGAAAGCTGATAAGCTCCGCCGAAGGGCATGAGGACTGTGCCTGCACCGATAGTAGAGTCGAATTTCTCGATAAGGCCCTTCTGTGAGCAGACATTAAGATTTGTAAGGAGCTCTGTCCATGTATCGGCGCTGTCTGTAACATCATAGTCGGGGCGCTGTGTAGGAGCCTCAACTTCGATATCTGTATACTTAGGAGCACCGTTTGAATTGAGGAACTCACGGGAGAGGTCAACGATAGTATTTCCGTTCCATTCCATTTTAAGGCGGGGCTCTGCAACTACATCTGCAACGAGAGTAGCTTCAAGATTCTCCTTATGAGCAAGCTCCATGAACTTGTCAACATCCTCGGGAGCAATGACTACTGCCATTCTCTCCTGAGACTCGGAAATAGCGATCTCAGTACCGTCAAGTCCGTCGTACTTCTTGGGTACAGCATTAAGATTTATTACCAGTCCGTCTGTAAGCTCTCCGATAGCAACAGAAACACCGCCTGCACCGAAGTCATTGCAGCGCTTGATAAGCTTTGTCACTTCAGGATCACGGAACAGTCTCTGGAGCTTTCTCTCCTCCGGAGGATTACCCTTCTGTACCTCTGCACCGCAGGATTCCAGTGACTCAAGAGTATGGGACTTGGATGAGCCTGTAGCTCCGCCGCAGCCGTCACGTCCGGTCTTTCCGCCAAGAAGTATGACAACATCGCCGGGAACAGGTCTTTCTCTTCTGATATTTTCAGCGGGAGCTGCACCGAGAACTGCGCCTATCTCCATACGCTTTGCAACATAGCCGGGGTGATAAACCTCAGCAACATGGCCTGTAGCAAGTCCTATCTGGTTACCGTAGGAGCTGTAGCCGTTTGCTGCACCAACAGTGATCTTTCTCTGAGGCAGTTTACCGGTGATAGTATCCTCAACAGGAACGAGAGGATTTGCAGCACCTGTTACACGCATAGCCTGATATACATATGAACGTCCTGAAAGCGGATCACGGATAGCTCCGCCGAGACAGGTAGCAGCGCCGCCGAAGGGTTCGATCTCAGTAGGATGGTTGTGGGTCTCGTTCTTGAACATGAGTATCCAGTCCTCGAGCTGACCGTCTATATCCACCTTGATCTTTACAGAGCAGGCATTGATCTCTTCTGACTCATCAAGATCAGGAAGAAGTCCGTCAGCCTTGAGCTTCTTTGCAGCAAGAGTACCGATATCCATGAGAGTAACAGGCCTGTCCGAGCGGCCAAGCTCTTCACGGACATTGAGGTACATATCATATGTATCTTTTATATAAGGAGTCTTTATGTCCACCTTTTCAACATTTGTGAGGAAAGTGGTATGACGGCAGTGATCTGACCAGTAGGTATCGATCATGCGTATCTCTGTGATAGTAGGGTCACGGTGTTCCTCATTGCGGAAATAGTCCTGACAGAACTTGATATCATCGTAATCCATAGCAAGACCGAACTTGTCCACAAATGCATGGAGTCCCTTGGCATTGAGCTGTGTGAAGCCTTCAAGCTCCTCAACAGTTGTGGGGATCTCATAATTGGTATCAAGAGTCTTTACAGTCTCAAGTGAAGCCTCACGGCTCTCAACGGGGTTGATTATATATGCTTTCAGCTTGTCGAATTCAGCGTCTGTGAGCTTGCCTGAAACGATATAAACTCTTGCATTTCTTACACGGCAGCGATCACCCTGACGGAGTATCTGGATACACTGCTCACAGCTGTCAGCTCTCTGGTCGAACTGTCCGGGCAGGTACTCGACAGCGAAAACCCGGTCATTCTCACCGATCCTGGGCATTTCGTCATATACAAGGTCAACAGCAGGCTCTGAGAAAACGGTGCTTATAGCAGCCTTGAAATCCTCCTCTGAGAGCTTGTCTGCGTCATAGCGGTTGAGTATGCGCAGGCCTGACAGGTTGAGACGGAGAGCGGTGCTTATGTCGC
Source organism: Ruminococcus flavefaciens (assembly GCA_002371825.1). Taxonomy (GTDB): domain Bacteria; phylum Bacillota; class Clostridia; order Oscillospirales; family Ruminococcaceae; genus Ruminococcus; species Ruminococcus flavefaciens_L. The sequence continues at coordinate 68,564 of DFHF01000037.1, forward strand.
TGAGGACTGACTTTGCCTCAACAGCGAACTCCGGCTTCTTTTCAACATAGATTCTGAATACGGACATAAATATCTCCTTTCAAAATAACCCGGGTCAGCAGACAGCGCCTGCTGCCGGACTAAAATAAAGCGATTAATAAAGGTCTCCCACAGGCCGTCCGATACAGCCTTCATGGGTGTACTCTTCTATTATAACACTAATTATCCGATTACGCAAACTTTTTTCAGGATTTTTTCTGAAAATTTTTATAAGAGTATGATCCGGAGCGTGTCCCTGATGGAATTCAGGGCTGTTTTCCCGCTCAAAAAGGACTTTTACTTCCCTTCCCACAAGACTCCTGAGATATTTCTCCCGCATCTCATCAGCAGCTTCTGTCAGCTCTTTCCAACGTCTTGTCTTTACGCTCTCAGGTATCTGGCCGGTCATGCGGTCGGCAACAGTCCCCTTTCGCCTTGAATACCGGAACACATGGACCTTTGCAAAGCCTGCCCTGCGGATGAACTCCACACTCTCTCGGTGAGCCTCTTCCGATTCCTGTGGGAAGCCTGCCATAATATCGGTAGTGAATGAACAATCCGGGAAGAAGCTGCGTATTCTCTCCATAAGCTCAAGGTATTCCGCAGCAGTATAGTGTCTGTTCATAGCCTTCAGCGTAGTATCACTTCCGCTCTGAAGTGATAAATGGAACTGTGGACACATCTCCGGCAGAGCAGCAAGCCGGCGCAGAAGTTCATCCGTCATCATCTCCGGCTCCAGTGAGCCAAGTCTCACTCGCTCTATGCCCTCTGTACCGGCGCATATCTCAACCGCATCAGCAAGGTCCATTCCCCACTCCTGACCGTAGAATGCAAGATTTATTCCCGAAAGAACTACTTCGCAGATACCGCTCTCAGCGATTTCCTTTACTTCCTCACGGAGAAGCTCCGGAGACTTGGAGCGGCAGCGGCCTCTTGCAAATGGTATCATGCAGTAAGAGCAGAAACGGTCACAGCCATCCTGTATCTTCACGAATGCACGGGTGTTGTCCTCAAATCTGGTGCATTTCAGCGGCTCGAAGATATCTCCCCTGACATAGGGACTTACCTCCACAAGCCTTTCATGAGAGATCATCTGTTCTTCTACAAGCTCAGGTATGCGTGAACGCTCCTTCGTACCGCAAATCAGGTCAGCCTCCGAAAGCTTTCCTGCCTCCTCTGGATTGGCCTGCGGAAAGCATCCTGTAAGTGCAATAACTGCATCAGGCAGGGCTTTTCTGGCTTTTTTCAGGGCAGAAATGACTCTGCTGTCTCCTGAGGAAGTTACTGTACACGAGTTGATAACAACTGCATCAGCTCCTTCCTGGACACGGGATATCTCCCAGCCTCTTTCACGAAAAAGCGACTTCATGCACTCTGTCTCGTAGTGATTCACTTTGCATCCAAACGTAATAAAATATACTTTATACATATTTCACCTTATTAACACAAAAAATCCGCAGAACTACCATGTAGAACCTGCACAAATTCAATACTGTGTTTTTATGCACTCTTAATAATTATCCGCTATACATAAAAACTTCAAATTTAAACCGATTCAATTATACGAAATTGACGAATTTCCCATAAACGGCTTGACAAAGGGATTTTTTAATGCTATTATATATTTGCGGTTAGGCCAAGACCGTAAAAAGTAATAAACAAGAAAAAACATACGCACATCCACCAATCGAATAAGGAGGTAAATATGACAAAGACAACTGTTAATCTTCAGGCTATCAACGACGTTAAGGAGTTCGTTAATATCGTTATGCGCTATGACTTCGATATCGACCTCGTTTCCGGCAGATATGCTGTAGACGCAAAGTCTATCATGGGAATTTTCAGCCTCGACCTCTCAAAGCCCATTCAGCTTAACGCTCACACAGACGATGGCGAAAAGTTCCTCAAGGATATCGAGAAGTTCATCGTTAAGTAATTAAGCATGAATGCTGCGCCGACCAGCAAGACTCTTGCGGAAAAGTCAGTTTAATTTCGCATACGGCGCCCGATCAGGTAGAGAGAGCCTGATCGTAATTACGCAAATCAAAAGACTGCTGCTTTAATGCGGCAGTCTTTTTTGTTTTATATCTCGTCCATTTTGCTGTCCTTCGAGATCTCAGGGATATCATCCATATCCCCCTTTTTCTCGGGACTGAGGGGTTGAAACTGTGGGATATACTCCTTGGGAGCGTTATTCTGCTCGTTGACACGTTCATTGAAATACGGAAATCCCTCCTGCTCTTCAAGGTAGCGGTAATCCCGGTTAGCTTTCAGAGTCAGAAGTGCAAGGATCACTGAAATGGTAAGTACTATCGACGCCATGCCAAAGCCTTCCATTACTCCGCCAAGAAAAATATCCATATAATTCGTGCCGTTGGCAAATGCCGGCAGCGGCAGATTCACAAGTGCGACCAAAGGTGCGGCCAGCGCATGAAAATCACTGCGCTTGTAGACACCGGTATATCCACAATACATCAAAAGTCCCTTGAATACGAATCCGTCCAGGAAAAGAAACCAAACATCCCCTGCAACAGTAAGTATCATAAGGAAGGTGGCAGCAAAAATATATAATATACAGCCTACGATGTAGATCATGCCAACACGGTCATGTATCTTTTTGCATTTTTTAAGGAGTACTGCATTGCTTACTGGATCTCTTGTCATGTCAGTCACCGCAGGATATCAGTCCCAGTCCTTCTTATTGAAGTTATGAAGGAGCTTTTTGAAAATATTGTTCACCTGCAGCTTCTGGAAGTAGTGATAGAGTACATCCTGGTTGCAGCGTGCATCAGGAAGGCTCTCATAGAACTTCTTGAAGCCGTCAAGGTCCATTCCAACCTTAGCCTCATTATTGAGGTTCTTATCGGTGAATACAACTGCTCCGTAAACAGGAGTATTTTCAAATCCGCCTTTTTTCATATGGTGATTAACATTATCGAGATGAGTCTTGTTCTGGAGCTCAGGATTATAGAGCTTATGCACCTTAGGACCAATCTTATGTGTGAGCTTTTTTCCCTTTCCGGAAATGGTGCCCGAGATACCCTTTGTCTCAACAACAAGCACACCAAAGCGTCCGAAAACAAGGTGGTCTATCTCCACAGTCTTACGGTAGAGAGGGAGAAAAGCATTATTGATTATTCTTATATTATCGTCCTTGCCGAGTTTTTTAATGGTTCCTGCAACTTTTCTTTCAGCAGCTCTTCCCTTGCGCTTGCCCTTGCTGAAATAGGAGATAATTCCCCAGAGGACAAGTGCGACAACAGCGGCTGCTAAAACAATCAGAAAAATTTTTACATTCTTATCCATGATATTTCTCCTCAAAAGGTGAATAATTGATGTCTTTCATGCCATAATACAAACAGACGCTCAAAGCGTCAATCCCGAATCAAGAGGTGTTCTCAATATGTGGGACAAACTTGCTCTTATCCTTCTGATAATCGGAGGGATAAACTGGGGATTAGTAGGTATATTCGAGCTTGACATGGTAGCATGGCTTTTCGGCGGCTCAGAAAGCATTATCAGCAGAACTGTCTATATTCTCGTAGCTTTATCTGCGGTATGGTGCATTTCTCTTCTCTTCCGCAGAGACGAAGAGCTCGCCTACAGTACCTCATCGGATCACCACTGACCCCTTTGACAAACCGCTCCAATGATGCCGTGGGGCGGTTTATTTCATTTATGATCGCTATACTTCCTTCGTGGAAATATAAAAACAGGGAGACCGAAGTCTCCCTTTATTATCTATTAGTCGCTTACATAAGGGAGAAGTGCTATGTGTCTTGCTCTCTTGATAGCTACTGTCAGCTCACGCTGGTGATATGCACAAGTGCCTGTAACACGTCTGGGAAGGATCTTAGCTCTCTCAGTCATGCACTTTCTGAGCTTTGCGAGGTCCTTATAATCGATCTTCTCGATTCTGTCTGCGCAGAAGAGGCAAACCTTCTTGCGGGGCTTCTTTGCAGGACGGGAATTTCTTTCCTTTTCCATGACTTTTCCTCCTATCATAATAAAGTAATGTTTTCAGTTAAACTGATCTTCCTCAGAACGGAACGTCGCCGTCGCTGAGGATCTCCTCAAAATCACTGAGGCTGCCGTAAGACATACTGTCATTAGCTGCGGGCTGCTGAGGAGCTGCCTGCTGGGGAGGAGCTGAATAACCATTATTGTAGTTGTTCTGGGGAGCACTATAACCGCCGTTGCCGCCCTGATAGCCGCCGTTTCCTCCGGCCTCTCTCTTGGAGCCGGTGAACTCAACGTTATCAACATACACCTCTGTGGTATAGTGAGTAACATCGGAGTGGTTCCTGTCCTGATAGCTGCCTGTTCTGAGGCTTCCCTCAACACAGATCATGCTGCCTTTATTGAAGTAGCGTGTAACGAACTCTGCGGTCTGTCTCCATGCAACACAGGTGATAAAATCCGCCTGTCTCTCACCGCTCTGCTTATCAACAAAATTCCTGTTGACAGCGACAGTAAATCTGCATGAGGAAACCCCGCTCTGAGTTTGTCTGAGCTCAGGATCAGCTGTAAGTCTTCCCATTAAAATAACTTTATTCATCACTGCACCTCCTTAAATAATGAAGCATTAATTATTCTACGACTGTTACCAGTGAGCGAAGAATACCGTCTGCAATGTTGAGACGTCTTGAAAGCTCAGCAGGATAATCGGGCTGTGATGTAAATGTATAGATCACATAGTAGCCCTCTGTCTCGTCTTCGATAGGATATGCAAGCTTACGCTTACCCCAATCCTCGTTAACTTCAACAGCTTCGGCGTGACGCTCGATTCTCTCCTTGAACTTCTGGATGAGAGCCTTCATAGGCTCCTCGCCGTTCTTAAGGCTGAAAACAACCATTACTTCATACTTAGCGGATACCTTTGCCATGATGTACACCTCCTTCTGGATTCTGCCGGACAACCTCCTGCCGGCAAGGATATTCTGTCCGTGTTTTCACACGATACTTGAATATTATATCATCTTTTTCTGAGCTTGTCAAGTAAAAAGTGCAAAAAAACATTATTTTTTCAGCTGCAGCCTGCTGCTTTTCTTAACGGATGACAGCTGAAGCTCTGACTGATGATACTACATATAATATAATTATTGATTTTTCTGCGGAGATATGTTATAATGTTATCCGATAAATGGATTTCAAAAAGGAGGACAATATGAAATATATCCAGGGAAACTATATTATCGCCTCAAAAGAGGCAATTGCCCGCAATATATACAGCTTCACAATAAGCTGTCCGGAAGTGGCGGATATTGCCTGTCCGGGACAGTTCGTTCATATCAGAGCAAAAGGCTACACGCTCCGCCGCCCCATCTCTATATGCGGAATAGATAAGGCTAAGGGCACTCTCCGTATCGTCTTTGAGATAAGAGGCGAAGGCACAGAGGAGATCTCCCGTCTCAATAAGGGTGACCTCATAGATATGCTGGCTCCTCTCGGACACGGATTTACTGTATCAGACAAGTTCAATAAGGTAATACTCATCGGCGGCGGTATTGGTACTCCGCCCATGCTCCCCCTTGCAAACATATACGGAAGCAAGGCTGCAGCTATCTCCGGATTCAGAAATGCCTCCGCAGTCATACTTCAGGAGGACTTCAAAAAGACCGGCGCTGAGACTGTACTCTGTACTGATGACGGCTCAGCCGGCATACACGGATTTGTTACAGAGCCCCTCAAGGAGCTGCTTGCAAAAGGCGGTATCGACGCTGTTTATGCCTGCGGTCCTATGCCAATGCTGAAGGGCATATCCGCACTCTGCAAGGAAAACGGTGTCTACTGTGAGATATCCCTTGAAGAGAGAATGGCCTGCGGCATCGGTGCCTGTCTTGGATGCGCCTGCCGCACTCAAAGAAATGATGAAGAATATTTCGCCCACGTCTGCAAGGATGGTCCTGTTTTCAAAGCTGAGGAGGTGCTCTGGTAATGGCTGATCTTTCTGTAAAAGTATGCGGTATCGATTTCAAGAACCCTATAATCCCTGCATCCGGAGTTTTTGGATACGGCAGAGAATATGAAGAGCTCTTCCCTCTCAATAAGCTTGGCGGTATCGCCACAAAGGGGACCACACTTCATCTCCGTACCGGAAATCTTGCTCCCCGTATAGCTGAGACTCCTTCCGGTATGCTTAATTCTGTAGGCCTTCAGAATCCCGGCATCGACCACTTCATCAGCACTGAACTCCCCTATCTCCTAACAAAGGACCTTGTTGTTCTGGCCAATATCGCCGGTTCAACTCCGGACGAGTGTGCAGAAGTCGCTGCAAAGCTGGACGATACTGATGTTCATATGATAGAGCTGAATATCTCCTGCCCCAATGTAAAGCAGGGCGGTGCAGCCTTCGGTACAAGCTGCGACATGGCCGGAGAGGTAACAAAAAAAGTTCGTCAGGCTACAAAAAAGCCCCTGGTGGTAAAGCTTTCCCCCAATGTCACAAGCATTACTGATATCGCAAAATCAGTTGAGGCTGCCGGCGCTGACGCTGTTTCACTTATAAACACTCTCCTCGGAATGAGGATAGATATAAACACCCGCCGCCCCATACTCCGCAACAACGTCGGCGGTATGAGCGGTCCGGCAGTATTCCCTATCGCTGTACGCATGGTATGGCAGGTTGCTAACGCTGTTGATATCCCTGTTATCGGTATGGGAGGAGTTTCCTCCGGCCGTGACGCTATCGAGCTTATGATGGCAGGTGCTTCTGCTGTTCAGGTCGGAGCCGCTATTTTCACTGACCCCTATGCTCCTGTCAAGATAGTTGAGGAAATGAACGAATTTCTCGATTCAAAGGGCATTGCGTCCGTAAAGGACATCATCGGAACTGTTCAGCCCTGGTGAAAAGCATGATCGATTTTTCGCTGAGGAAAGCCACCGAAAAAGATAAGGAGCGTATAGATCAGCTATTTATCGAAATGCTGCAAAGCATATATACAAATGAAGAAGCTGTGGGATATGAAAACGGATATCTCGATAAATTCTTTACCGGCGGTGATGACTGGATCTGCGTTGCGGAAACCGATGATAAAGTGGTCGGCTACATTTCTATCGAAGTTCATAAAGCACCGGAGTTATTCATTTATCTGGATGATCTTTCCGTATCGGTACAGTTCCGCAATTCAGGCATAGGCTCGGCACTCATCAGGGAAGCCATAGCTTTTGCCGGAAAGATAAACGCAAAGCACATCGCTCTTCATGTTGAAAGCTCAAACAGTCAGGCCATAAAACTGTATGAACTCCTTGGTTTTTCCGTGCAAGACAATGACGGAACAAGGCTTCTCATGCGGTATGACATAGCTGACGCATGACTAAAAAGACTACAAACGGAGTTACAAATAATGATAATAATGTCAGTTGATTTCGGTGACGCAAGAACAGGCATAGCTGTCTGTGGAAAAAGCGAGCTTATCGCCTCCCCGGTATGCGTCATACAGGAAAAAGATTTTGAAAAGTGCATAGAAAAAACCGCTGCCCTCGTTAAAGAGCAGCGGGCTGAGGAAGTCGTTGTGGGCTATCCCAAGAACATGAACGGAACAGTTGGCGAAAGAGCTGAAAAATGCACTCTTTTCGCACAGAAGCTTCAGGAGCTTACCGGTGTCCCTACAAAAATGTGGGACGAGAGGAATACTACCGTTTCTGCTCATAATGCCCTCAACGTCACTAATACAAGAGGCAAAAAGCGCAAAGCTGTAGTGGATGCTGTTGCTGCCACTATAATCCTTGAGAGCTATCTCGATTTCAGAAGAAATACCGGCGCTTCTACATAAGCGCTGACTTCAGATCACTGAAAAGATCTCCGGCCGCTTTAAGTGTACGGCCTGCATCCTTTTTGATACTCAACTTCTTTATCGGCCCTGCGGAGGAAAAAGCATACCATGCAAGTCCTGCCGCTGTTCCGGCCGCTGCGCTCACCGCAAATTTTTTCATATCCATATTGTCACTCCTATCGGCAGTTTCCTGCCGTAATTATTCTATGCGGATCTTCCGCTGTTATTCAAGAGGATAAAAATGCATAACCTTAATATAGTTCTCGTTGAACCGCAGATACCTCAGAATACAGGCAATATCTCCCGCACCTGCGCTGTTACCGGCGCAAGACTGCATCTTGTGAGGCCGCTTGGTTTTGAAGTATCTGACAAGCACCTGAAACGTGCAGGTCTGGACTACTGGGATAAGCTGGACATCACCTATTATGACGATCTCAGCGATTTCTTCAGTAAAAATCCGGACGGAAATTTTTTCTATTTTACAACCAAAGGCCGCACTGTTCACAGTGATGCTTCTTTTCCGGACAACTCCTACCTTATTTTCGGCCGTGAGGATAAAGGCCTGCCGGAAGAACTCCTTCATGATAATCCCGATTCCTGTCTTCGCATCCCGATGAGGAACGAGCTGAGAAGCCTTAACCTTTCTAATTCAGTGGCGATCGCTGTATATGAGGTCCTCAGACAGTGGGATTATCCCGATCTTTCTCGTGAAGGAAAGCTTACAAAATACGAATGGGACTGAGGACGTCTTTCAGAATGTCCTGAGCAAATTATAAACAAAGGAGTAAAATCATGTCAAAAATAATCATCCTTACTGACAGCTGCTGTGACCTCTCAAAAGAGATGATCGAGGAACTGGGAATAAAAGTCCTTCCCTTCACCCTGACTATCGGCGGCGAAAGCTTCCGTGAGACATTCGACAAATCAACTCAGGAAGTCTATGAGCTGATGGCTAAGACCGATGAGATCCCCAAGCACTCACAGATCTCTCCCGTTACATTTGAGGAAACATATAAGGAGCTCTTTGAGCAGGGTTATACTGATATAATCAGCGTATCTATCAACAGCCAGGGCTCAGGAACATATAACAATTCCATACTCGCTAAAAACGATTTCTTCGAGAATAATCCCGAAGCCAAGGATAAGCTCCGTATTTTCAATATTGATTCCAAGTGCTATACCATGTTCTATGGCTACCCGATAATGGAATCCGTCAAGAAGTTACGCAAGGGCGCTGAGGCTGAGGAAATAGTGGCTTACCTTGAAGACTGGTTCAATGTCTGCGGTATTTATGCAGTCCCCTATAACCTTAAATACGCTAAAAAGTCAGGAAGGGTCTCCGCAGCAAAGGCCTTCGCCGGAGAACTGCTCGGACTGAAGCCTGTCATCCTCTTCGCTGACGGTACTACTCAGAATGTTGACAAGATAAGAGGCGAAAAGAATATCGTTTCCAAGCTTGTTGAGATAGTAGAAAAAAATATGACTCCCCAGACTCCCTACATAATCGTTCACGGCCGTGACGATTCTCTTGGAAAAGAGATCGAAAAGGAACTGTACAAGCGCACAGGCCGTAAGGCTGAGCTCTTCAATCCTATCGGAGCTGTTGTTACTGCAAATATCGGTCCTGATATCGTTGGAGTCATAGTCAGAAGAAAAAACAAGTAATTTCTTTCAAAAAAAATATCTCCGAGGATGATTTCCTCGGAGATATTTCATTTTAGTGCCGTTGTTAAAGAGTCCCTGAATTCATATTCCCATCATGCATTGGGATCAAGAGTTGCGACCTTCTGGAGAAGGAACTCCTGTATCTTCAGTGCATCCTGAGGTGTTATACTGCTTGTTGCGTTTTCATAGACATTTGCATTGCGCTTGCCCTTAGCAGTTATCCTGTTCTTGTCAGTGCCTTCCTCACCGAATCTGTCTCCGTTTGAGATGCTCTGCATTACAAGAACTGCATCGTTCATCTTTACAAAGCCGTCACAGTCAGCATCTCCCCATAAGATATCCTTATCGTCATCTGTCTTGGGTTCAACGATGTCTGTGCCGCCGTTCTTATAAAGATCAGCCGGAAGCTCGTCAAGAGTTATACACTTCTCGCTCTGGAATACAGCTTTAACTGTATCTGCGTCCTGGTAGTCCTTGCCGGAAATGAACTTTTCTCCGTCGTCATACCAAGTTGTCAATTCTCTGACATATCTCAGTCTCTGTATATCAAAGGTAGCGTGTTAATAGAACTCAGCAAGCTGTCGTAATCATTGTTTTCATAAAATTCTATTTCGACAGGCACCTCATAATTTTCAATATCAACGTTGTGTTCAGCTTTTCGTTTGTTTCTATTGTACATATTGATAGATACATTCCTAACTATAATAACAATGTAAGGCTTCAATTCAGGACAAGGAATTGATTTTATTTTTTTGAAATTATCTGCAATTATTATAAAAGCCTGATGAACCACATCCTTGGAATCCTCAGAATTGTTGAGTATTTTATAAGCAACAGAATACATCATTTGTCTGTATTTCAGGTATAGTTCCTCAAATCTGTCCTTGTCCTCCTCAGATGAGAGTGAAGATAAATATATATATACAGCATTTAAAGTCTCCGTTCTTTTTTGTTTTTATTTATGATACCATAATTATTCAGAATATTCAATACTGATTATATAAATATTACATTTTTTGCAAGTTCTTAGTTAAATAAAAAAACACTTGACAAACAAAGCACTTTGTGATATAATATTAAAGCAATGCGGATATGGCGGAATTGGCAGACGCGCATGGTTCAGGTCCATGTGAACGCAAGTTCATGCAGGTTCAACTCCTGTTATCCGCACCAAAATGAAGAGTGCCTTAGCAAAAGTTATGAGAAGAAGTATCAAAAGACTCATAAGGTTTGCTGGGCACTCTTTATTATTATATCATATTACAGAAGTTATGTCAATCCGATTTCGGTTTCATTTAGGCGATATCACAGTATATCAGCCGTAACATCTTCCATGATGTTGTAATTGAACGCACCGTTCATCTCGAAGTTGATGTCGATAGACTTGTCATCGTTCTGGTGGACCGTGATTTGCCGGACGAGCATTCTCAGGTTGACATTCGAGATGTGTCCGTCCGCGAGTATTGTTTCGATAAGCTCGGAAGTATTCTTCAGTTCCTCGCGGCGCTTCTTGCAGACCTCATCATAATGCCGCAGGTCGGTTACCTTCTCTTTGAGCTAAACAGTATCGTTTCGCTTACTTTATCTATTTTTCAAAAAACGCCGAAAATACGATAAAATCTGCAATTCAGAGCAAACGCTCTTGTTGTAAATTTCAAGTTTTATCGTAACTTGGTTCAACTTTGTTGAACAGAAGTTGAACTGACGGACTTGGGTATCTCGTCGGTATTCAGAGAATAAAAACTATAATAATCGTGGTGAGGAGAAGCGTTATCCCTCGCCCTACCAAATGGAGGTAATCTATTATGAGTAACATTCTCGATGAACTTTACGATTATGACCTGTTCCACCTGACCGAGATCGAAGATATGGACGGGACATACAAAGCAGCTCTCGACAGGCTCGTCAAGGCAGAAGCCGAGTTAAAGAAAGCCTATCCCGACCGCACTGACATTCTCGATGAGTACCAGTCAGCGGATATTGAACTGCACAACCTTTCCAACCGCAATGAGTTCCGCAAGGGCTTCAAGGTCGGCGCACAGCTTGTGCTTGAAATGATAAAGCCTATTAAGTGAGGTGGACGATATGAGCAGATACAAGAGCGAACAGACCGCATACAGCTCCCTGAAAAAGAAATACGTTCCGCTGTGGCGACTGGACACCAACACCGTGACCGTCACACACTTCAACGTCGATACGCAGACCGAGGAGAGCAAGACGTACCATACTGACTTCATCAGGTATCATCTTCATTTTTCTGACAGCCATTGTCCCGACAGACTTCGCAAACTCGTCAATGAAGGCAGGATCATTCAGTATCTTGATGATATGGAACGGAAAATCAGCGATGCTATCTCACGTCAGGTAGAGCTTTGGAAACAGACCGACAGCTGCTATCAGAAAGCTGTACTCAGCGGTGATTCTGAGAAGATGCTCGGTCTGGAGAATTGCTTCGTCTATATGGCGAGAGAAGTAGTGTTTGAGTGTATGGTTTATATTTGAATGTTTACGGCTGTGCCTTCGGGTGCAGCTGTTTTTATCACCTATCATTAACGATTGAGTGTTACAACTCTAACAAATTTGCTTTCGTCTTCATTGCGATGCGTCCTTTAGAAGCAAATCGACTTTTGCTATTAATTGCATCAGCTATTTTTTCTATTGATGCATCATCACCATTAATAAATAAAGCAAGTCGTTGTGTTGCACGAGAACAAGCGACATAAAATAATCTCTTTTTGCTTTCGTCTCGAAAACAGTTTTCGTCAATATCAATTATTATTACAACTCGACTTTCAAGCCCCTTAAACTTACTGGCAGTTGTAAATAATATAGAAGAATTACTCTTTTCGTGCGTTATTGGTATTCCGGCTATTCTATTTGTATTAGAAAGAATAGAGTCTTTTTCTGTTTTTAAAGATAAAATAACAACATCTGAATAATCATATCCTATTTCTGGATCAATAAACCTTTTCAATAATTTTGCTAATCTTGTAATAGGTTCTCCATTTACAAAACTTATTGAGGTAGGTTCTCCTTTTATCATCATAACCTTTTTATCCAGTTCTATATCTATGACATTATATGATGTGATAGCTATCTCGTAAGTATTTCTACAATTTTTTGATAATAACAACCTACATTCTGAATTTGATATCCATTCAGGTATTTTACTTGTCGTTAGCATTTGGTTTTTATCATAAAAGACCCAGAAATGTCCTTCTTTTAGTTCCATATAATCCTTAAAATATATTATTTCATCATTCAAAAAATCTTGTCCTTCATCAATAATAACATCGTCATACTCCAATTGTTCCCAATCTATTTGTTGAAGTTCAGAACATCTTTTCTCGTGGGTTGATGTATCTTTTCCTGGTCTATGTTTTGCAATAAATGTGTGTATGTTGAAATATGTTACATTTTCATAAGGATACATATGCTGTAAATACGCAAACAGAAATCTGTTAAAACATAGAAACAGCACTCTTCTTCCTTCAGAACCAAGTCTTCTTGCAGCTTCTTTGGCTATAAGGGTTTTTCCAGTTCCAGCAACCCCTTGAATAGTTGCGTTTTTCTGCTCAGAGATATAGTCCAAAAGACCAGTTTGCTCGTTGGTCATCTTTAAAAAAGCACGATCAAGTTCACCTTTCTTAACACCTGGCGCAGAAATAAGTTCAAAACTGCTTGCTATTGCATTTACTATTTTGTTATACTCATCTTCTGATATGTTTACCTTACTGTGTGAACCATAAAAATCGAAGACATCATAGATCGCTTGCCCTTTTTTGGCGAAATCTTCATTTCCCATTATTGCACCTGATATCTCACGATATTTCAAGGGGAAGCTATTAATCTTTTCCTTTATATCACACGTCGAAAACCAGACAGCTGCTTCTATAGGAAAGCGATCACTTAGATCTGGCGATATCTTATCCAGTAGCTTCCTATAGTGATATACACCATCTATAGCCTGAGAAAGCGGATCATTCTTTTTTTCTGGATTCAGAATGTTAACTTCCTTTGTATTGGTATTAATTTGCTGAAAAACACAGTTCTTATATATAATATCTCCGCCCTTAACTTCAAGTACTAAAGCACCAAGTTTAGGATTAAGTATTAAGGAATCATTTTCTTTCCACGTTGATTTCCATTTGTTTCCCTTCTTTACCCACTGGACGGAATGAAATACAGTAAAGTTATTCCCCAAAGATTCCAGCAAATCATAAACTCTTATCTCAGAGTAAGGAACTTCTTCCAGATCTTCTTTGATTGGATAAATGTGCGCCATATCAAGTCAATTCTCCTTTGATTTTTTCATAATCAATTTCATAAAGTCTATAAGCGTGCCAACCCTTGCTGTTAAAATAGTCTATCCTTCTGTTGCTTGTATCAGGCTGACAAATCAGAACATCTTTAGAAGGCCATGACATAAGAATATCGTCGCCCTCATCAGATTTTTTAATTACAGTTTCAAGATATTCTGGTATAGAAACATTCAATTCCTCCAGTTTGCTGATAATTATTTGATCTTCTTCAGCAAAGAATGATTTGATATCATTCCAAGAATTAAGCATAGTTGTTTGATATGAATGTTCTTTATCAATTGTTCTGCTCATCTTAATAGCCTTATCTGTTTCGATTACTGCCCCGTTAAGAACATCATAGCCAAGGAAATATTCTTCTATATAATCCCAACGTTGCTCATCAGTATTTAAATCATTAAAAAACTTCTTCAGCACAGCTACATCTCTTTCGTGCTTCTGTTTTGCTTTTGTTACATAATTATTTGAGTAAAAAGTATTGCCAAGAACAATGCTTTTTATCTTATTTGGATCATTTAGACGTATGAATATTTCAGGTTCTTCACCACCTGCAACCTCATATGTGATATAATCAAATATAGACAGTATTTTTAAAGCAATACTTGAACTATCATCCGGAACAAGACGCATATATCCTGAGTAAGAAGAACAATTCGCAGTTTTGCTGATTTCATGAATAATATGGGATTTGATAACGGAACGTCGCATCATTTCCTTTAGATTTCCATTAGTGATTGTGTACTGGGTTTTACCAATAGCATCATTTACTCTCTGTTTTATACACCTTCCTTCTGGATCGACTAAGTCAAATATTGAATTTGCTATAATTCTTGCCTGTGCAATACCATATCTATCCTTGATCAATTTAGCAAACTCTTCGGGCGTAAAATATTGATTGCGTTTTTGAGTATATAGTGTATTAGCTACATATTCAAAATCATCAAGAATACGTTCTCTTATTTCGGAAAGAATCAATTCATTTCTGGCTTCTATAGATACTTTCTGTCTTGGAGATATATAATCCCTTATAGAAGGCATAATATCAACCTTATCTTTAGAATTGGAATTAGAATTGAAATACCAGTATTTAAATTGTGGGAATGATATGTTAGGATTAAATTCCTCCCATATGCTTTTTAGATCAATGGAATAAATATCCCCCATGTCACTATAAAATGTCTTTCCATCTTGTAGTAGTTCTTTGCATTTTCCTTTTTCAACAAACTTCATGTATTTTCCGTATTTTGATGAAAGAACAGTTTTCTCATTTTCTTTGTGAACACATATAAATGCCTTAGTAAAAACACTTTGAGGACGAGAAATAATAACTTTAAAAGTATATTTATCATAAAGATCCTTTTCGAGCATAAGTAAGCAAGTTTTTAATTTGTTTACGCATTCGTCCTCGCTTTTTCCTTTGAAAATATAAGTAAATGATCCTGGTGAGATAAGAAAACTGCGAGCATTCTTTTTGCTTTTAAATGTTTCATAGATTCCTTCAAGCACTTGCTTAATTTGATACTGTCTTATCTGTGACATTCCGAACAAAGAATTAATAAAGGACATATCATTATAGTAATTATCAAGTATTGCTGTGCCTTGCATAGTTTCTTTTCTTGCAGCACGTCCTATCTCCTGAACATAATCGCACAAATTACCAGTGACAGCATAATGGTAGACATTTTTAACATCGTCAACATCTATACCCATTCCAAAAGCTTTTGTTGCAAGCATAACAGGTTTAATGCCTCTACGAAAATCTTCAAAAATAGATCGTTTATAGTCATTAAATGCTTCTGTGCTGAGTTCGTTAATATTTCTTCCTGTATATGTTCCTATTCTTTTATCTATCATTATTCCTGCAAATCCGCGTTGACCTTTTGAAGCATCTCCAACTAATGTAGCATATGGAAAATAGGCTATTGTTTTTTCATTATTTGCAAGCCATCGCTTCAATCTATTATTGAGATCCTGCGTTTTAGCAGCTTCATACTGACAGAAAGGCGTATAGGATCATAATATCAACAGCCGAAATGATCTTGACTTTTGTGCTGCTTCAGATGTTTCTGTATCAGCTGGATAAAAAAAGGGGATATTCACGGATACCCCTGTTCTGGCTGTACTGCTTCTCAATATCGTACTGACGATAGGAGCTGTTTTTGATATAGTAAGCTGTCTCAGAAGAAGAAACCGTGAGCTCACCCTTATGTCTGTGAAGGAGTGTATGGACGAGCTGCCTGTGGGGATATGCTTTTACCGGGACGGCGGTCTGACAAAGCTCACCAATCTGAAAATGGAAAGTATCGCTCAAAAGCTTACAGGCAGCAGCATCTCAGATGCCGAGAGCTTCCGTGAGGCAGTTTCACAAAGCGAGGAGGCTCCCGTGCTGAGCTTTGAGGACGGCACTACCTACAGCTTCGTCCACCGTACCGAGCTGCTGGACGGTAAGAAAATAAATGAGCTCATTGCTTTCGATGTCACGGAGGAATATCGCCTCACACAGGAGCTCCGTGAAAAGCAGCACAGAGCACGAACAATAAATGCAAGACTGAAAGCGCTGAATTCCACTATCCAGTACATCATCATGGATAAGGAGACACTTCGCATAAAAATGCATATTCACGACAGCCTTGGAAAAACACTTCTCATGACCAGAAGGTACCTTGCAGAACCTGAGAAAACAGATCTGAAGGAGGTCATTTCGCTCTGGGGAAGGAATATTTCCATGCTGAAAAACGAGGAGCGTGAGGACTGGCAGGAGCCTCATTTCGTCAGCTTTCACCATGCCGAAGCTAAGATGAAGATCATCATGGGCTATTCCGACAAGGGCGAGGCGATCTGCATGATAGGAGACGGTGTGAATGATGCGCTTGCCTTGACAAGTGCCAATGCAGGTATCGCTATGGGCGGTATCGGCTCGGATATTGCCATAGAATCCGCAGATGCAGTCCTTGTCAGCGACGAAATCAAGCGCCTGCCCTATCTGTTTGACATGATGCAGAAGGTAATGAAGAAGATCAAGGTCAACATTATTGCATCAATTATCATCAACCTGAGCGCCGTTATTCTGTCAGCATTCGGTGTACTGACACCGATAACAGGTGCGCTGTGGCACAACTTCGGCTCGGTGTTCGTGGTGGTCAATGCGGCGCTGCTGCTGAGAAAAAAGGGAGAGGAATGAATATACTGACCTCATATATCTACTATTTCCCATTCTGAGGTATAAAAGGTATTGAGTAAAAGCTACACTATCATGACATCACCATCAGGTCCATGTGAACGCAAGTTCATGCAGGTTCAACTCCTGTTATCCGCACCAAAATGAAGAGTGCCTTAGCAAAAGTTATGAGAAGAAGTATCAAAAGACTCATAAGGTTTGCTGGGCACTCTTTTTATTGTATCAAAAATATCTGATGTCATGTCAATCAGGTTCGATCTCTATTATTGAAGCTACCATTCATATCAAATCTCACGTCAATGGACTTGTCTGCATTCTGGTGCCCACTCATTAACAAAAACGGATGCAGAATGTGAGGTAAGCTGTATTGTATATGTATATTTTACCATGTATTATACTACAAGTCAGTATAGTAAATTTACAGATTTATCTGTTTTTATCATGCCGCCTATAGTTCAAAATGCTGGTTGATAACAATAAGCAGTATTTTGGAGAAACAAACGTATTATTATGGATTTTCAGAAAAAAATCTCCGAGGATGATTTCCTCGGAGATTTTTCATTTTAGTACCGTTGTTAAAGAGTCCATGGATCCATTATTCTCATCATGCATTGGGATCAAGAGTGGCGACCTTCTGGAGAAGGAACTCCTGTATCTTCAGTGCATCCTGAGGTGTTATACTGCTTGTTGCGTTTTCATAGACATTTGCATTGCGCTTGCCCTTAGCAGTTATCCTGTTCTTGTCAGTGCCGTCCTCACCGAATCTGTCTCCGTTTGAGATACTCTGCATTACAAGAACTGCATCGTTCATCTTTACAAAGCCGTCACAGTCAGCGTCTCCCCATAATATATCCTTGTCATCATCTGTCTTGGGTTCAACGATATCTGTGCCGCCGTTCTTATAAAGATCAGCCGGAAGCTCGTCAAGAGTTATGCACTTCTCGCTCTGGAATACAGCTTTAACTGTATGTGCGTCCTGGTAGTCCTTGCCGGAAATGAACTTTTCTCCGTCGTCATACCATGTACAGAAATAGAGCCACATAGCATTTTCTGTGAGCATATTGTCCATGCTGGGGATGGTGCTGTTTTCAGGCATTGATACCATTTTTCTGTTGCCGACATAGTCTACCAGCGACCAGAAGATACCGCTCTCAGCATCCTCGTTAGGTCCGGATAACTTTCCGTCATGGCGGTTATAAACAGTGTTGTACTTATCGAATCCTACGATATCTACCCACTCATCTCCTGTATACCAGTTTGCAGAGGCCGGTGACCATGCATAGAGATTCTGCTCCCAGATTATGTTATGGAGGCCGTACTCCTCTGTCAGTGTCTTATAGAGGTATTTCCAGAGATCGTTATAAACCTTTGTGCCTTCCTTTGACCACCAGAACCATGAGCCCTTGCCTGTTCCCTCAGGATCGGCATTTCCTTCAGCCTCATGAAGAGGACGGAATATAAGCGGAACACCTGCATCCTGGAGCTTTCCTATCTGCTCAGCCAGAAGCTTCATAGCCTCCTTGAAGAAGTAGTACTCCTTAGTGCCCTCGACCATTACATTTGCTGTTACAAAATCTGTCTGGGTAGCATAGGTATATGCCTGCCAGTCATTGGATATCTTAGTGATGTTTCCGTCTTTATCCACCTCAAAATCGGACATATCCTTAGGAACAGTAACATGCCAGCTGGCTGTACAGATACCATTGTTATCCTTAGCCCATGAGATCATTCTGTCAGTAACACCGTCCTCCCAGGCAAATCCGGGATTATGGCAGTTGAAGTCGAATCCACGGATAGCAGGATAGCGACCTGTGAGCTCCTTGAGGTATCTGCACTCTGTGTCGTAATCATTATATCCGTAGTTATGGTTCTGTGAATTATATGTATAGACCTGTCCGTCAGGACCTGTACAGTGCCAGTAGAAAGTATTGCCCTGCTCATCAGTGTCCTTTGAGTCTCTGTCTATCTCATAGGTATTTCCTGCCTCATCGATGCAGGCATCCTTTTGTGCATCATAGCGGATAGAGGTGCTCACACCATGTCCGCCGCCGTAGATCTCCTGCTGTCCGGAGAGAATATATTCACCGTATACAGAATTGAGATACTTCAGAAGCGACTTTGCTTCAGGTGTAGCTTTCGGGTCACAGGTCTCCCCTGTAGCCTTGCTGAGATCAGGGAATTCAGCCTCTGCAACTGTAACATAGTCCACAGCCATATATCCGTACTCACTTACGAACTTGATCTCATTAACACCTTTTCTGAGACGTACAACTCCGAAATTATAGTCTTTCCATTTGTTTGAGTAATCAGCAACGGTAGTATACTTTATGCCGTTTACCAGAACAGCCTGCTGACGTCCCTCTTCATTAAGTATCTGAGCACCGTGTACTACGATAGAATACATACCGTCCTCAGGAACTGTTACCTCGAATGAAGCCGGTGAAGCTGTAAGATACCAGAAGCCTTCTCCGGAATAGCCGGGAAGCTGATTCTCATAGATAGATGTCCACTTGTCAGCATCTGTCATATTCTCTCCCTCAATAACGTAAGGGAAGCTTGTAGCTGCTGAAGCTGTTTTCTCGCCTGCAGCAGATGTGAATATACCGGCTGCGCTGCTCTGTACAGCTGTCATTGCTGCTGCAGCTGCTATTGCCAGTGTTCTTTTAATAGCTTTGCTCATGTTAAATATCCTCCTGATTTTCTGATTAATTAAACGCCTATAATTTAATTATCATGCTACATTAATTATACTTAATAAAGTAAGTTTTGTCAAGAGGAAAAGGAATTATTTTGTTTATTTTACACTTATCCCACTTGATCCTGAATTAAATAATCCCATAATTTAATAAAAAATTCATAAAAAAGCGCCGCACATTCAGTCATCAGACCTTATGTGCGGCGAATTATTATTCTATCAGAACTGTGAATGGAAAGTTCTTGAGATTACATCGTCCTGCTGCTCTTTTGTCAGCTTAACGAAGTTTACTGCGTATCCGGAAACTCTTACGGTGAGCTGAGGATACTTCTCAGGATGTGCCTGAGCGTCAAGAAGTGTTTCTCTTGTGAACACATTTACATTGAGGTGGTGGCCGCCTTTCTCTACATAGCCGTCCAGCAGCTCGATGAGGTTATCTACCTGTTTCTGATTATCCATAGTGGTTCCTCCTTTTTATTGATTCGTGATCAAAGCATCAGCTGATGCAAATTTTGATCTCAGTCCTCGTCTTCGTCAACAGCGTCCTCAGTAGGCTGACAGCAGGCACCTTTAATGCCGCAGTCCGTACTGTTGACAGTCTCAACGTTCATTCCCCCGCCATTTTCTGCGGAGAAAATATTAACATGGCCGCTGCCTTCCGACATAAGCTTATCGAGAAGCTCAACAAGCTCTTCCGGAGTCTGAGCCTTTCCGTTATTTTCCGGGCCGTTCATCAGTCTTCACCTTTGAGCTTGTCAAGGTCGATATCGCCCATGAATACTTCCATATCCTTACCAAGAGCACTTGGTATGATAGAGAATGTATTGGAGATACCATCCTGAGCGTGTCTGAAAGGAAGCTTTGCAACAGATGAGAGTGAAGCTACAGCTCCGTGAGTATCTCTTCCGTGCATCGGGTTAGCTCCCGGAGCAAGCGGTACGCCCTGCTTTCTTCCGTCAGGAGTATTACCGGTCTTCTTTCCGTATACTACGTTGGATGTGATAGTAAGGATAGACATTGTGGGAACACCGTCACGATATGTGTGGTGCTTTCTTATGCAGTCCATAAAGCGGCGGACTACCTCAACAGCCAGCTTGTCAACACGGTCGTCGTTGTTTCCGTACTTGGGGAAGTCTCCCTCTATCTCGTAATCAACTACAACGTTCTTTGCAACGTCAACTACATTGCCGGCCTTGTCCTTTATTTCAATATCCTTGCGGATAGGCTTTACCTTAGCATACTTGATAGCTGAAAGTGAGTCTGCAACTACTGAGAGGCCTGCAATACCGGTAGCAAAATAACGCTTAACGTCTCTGTCGTGAAGAGCCATCTGGAGTCTCTCATAGCTGTACTTGTCATGCATATAGTGGATAACGTTGAGGGTATTTACATAGAGGCCAGCCAGCCATTCCATCATATCCATGTACTTTTCCCAAACGTCATCGAACTCAAGATATTCGCTGTCAACGGGTCTGAACTTAGGACCTACCTGGAGACCGAGTCTCTCGTCAACACCGCCGTTTATTGCGTAGAGCAGGCACTTTGCAAGGTTTGCTCTTGCGCCGAAGAACTGCATTTCCTTACCAACTCTCATGGAGGATACACAGCAGGCGATAGCGTAGTCATCACCGTGTACAACTCTCATCATGTCATCATTCTCATACTGGATAGAGGATGTCTTTATTGACATCTTAGCACAGTACTCCTTGAACTTTCTGGGGAGCTTTGTGGACCAGAGAATGGTCATGTTAGGCTCCGGAGCAGTGCCCAGATTTTCAAGTGTATGGAGATAACGGAAGCTGTTCTTTGTTACAAGGTGGTGACCGTCAACATCAACACCGCCGATAGATTCTGTGATCCATGTAGGATCTCCGGAGAACAGTGAGTTATACTCAGGTGTTCTTGCGAACTTGACTATACGGAGCTTCATGATGAAGTGGTCGATAAGCTCCTGAGCCTCTTCCTCAGTGAGGATGCCCTTTTCAAGGTCTCTCTGGATGTAGATATCAAGGAAGGTGGATGTACGTCCCAGTGACATCGCTGCACCGTTCTGCTCCTTTACTGCTGCAAGATAACCGAAGTAGAGCCACTGTACAGCTTCCTTGGCATTTGCGGCAGGTTTTGAGATATCAAAGCCGTAGATCTCTCCCAGCTTCTTAAGCTCCTGCAAAGCTCTTACCTGCTCAGCAAGCTCTTCACGGAGACGGATATTCTTTGAAGTCATTCTGACAAGAGATGTCTCGATCTGGTGCTGTTTATCCTTAATGAGTATATCTACACCATAGAGAGCAACTCTTCTGTAGTCGCCTATGATACGTCCTCTGCCGTAAGCATCAGGAAGTCCGGTGAGTATAGCTGAGTGACGTGCAAGACGCATCTCAGGGGTATATGCATCGAAAACGCCCTGGTTATGAGTCTTTCTGTACTTTGTGAATATATCAACAACGCTCTGGTCGACCTCATAACCATATTCCTTGCAAGCCTGCTGAGCCATTCTGATTCCTCCGAAGGGCTGAAGTGAACGCTTGAAGGGCTTATCTGTCTGAAGTCCGACTATCTTTTCAAGATCTTTGTTGAGGTATCCGGCAGCATGGGAAGTGATAGTAGATACTATCTTTGTATCCATGTCCAGAACTCCTCCTGCTTCTCTTTCCTGTCTGGAAAGATCCATTACCTGCTCCCAGAGCTTTTTTGTAGCTTCTGTAGGACCAGCCAGGAAGCTTTCATCTCCGTCATAGGGAGTGTAGTTCTTCTTGATAAAGTCTCTTACATTTACGGATGTGTTGCTCCAGCGTCCTTCGCTGAAACCATCCCATTCATGCGGCCAAGTGTTTACAACCATGATTCAGGACTCCTTTTAATAAATAAAATTCTGCTGAAATACATTTTAGCACATTGTCGAAAAATTGTCAATCTCTTTATTAGCCTTAGTTACCAACATTTTGATGTATTGCGTTATATTTTATTACTAATTGTCCGGCAGACCTTTTATCAGAAAGCGGTGAATCCGGAAAAATCCGCCCGGTCTCCTCCGGCCTGCTATAAAAATCGTTTAACTTGTTCGCTGTATTTGTTCAATTAATAGAATTTTCCCGACTTTGCTAATTGTATCAGCTGTAGTTCTGGGCTATACGGTAATCAACCGCTCCGCTGAAAGGGTCATAGAAGATATCTTCGTTATCCTTTTCAGCCACAAGGTATGCATTTTTGTAGAACAGAGGTACAAAGCCATATCCGCTCAATATATCCCGTTCCGCTGATGTGTAAGCTTCAACAGCCTCAGCTACTGTTCCGCAGGCCATAAGCTTATCCATTATCCCCTCTGTTCCGGGGATCTTTTTCAGACATTGCTCTTTAGTAAACTGCTCCATTACAGAAATACCGCTGTTGATATCTCCGGTCAGAGGATAAAGTGCAAGACTGTATTCCCCCTGGGAAATACGTTTTTCAAACTCCTCGGGAGTAACGTCCTCGATGCCGATATACACTCCGAGAAGCTCCTGCCAGCTCTGGGAGAGCTTATGCAGGTCTCCGGAATCAACGGTATCAGCATTTACCAGTATCTTCACCTGATCCACAGAGCCGACTCCAAGGGACTTCTTTGCCTTATCGAGACAATCCTTGGCCTCAGTAACATCGAATCGTGCAAACTGTCCGTCAGATACGAGTTCACGGTAACTCCTTCCCGCAAGTGTAACAGCAGGAGGTATTATCCCCGAAGCAACAGTGATATCGCTTCCGATAACTTCCTCCAGGCTGTCCCTGTCAGTAGCAAGAGCAAGAGCCTTACGGAGATCAGTACTTCTGAACAGTCTGTCCTCGTCATTGAATATCAGTCCGAGAGTTATCGGCCGGCTGCTGCTCACTGAATACTTGCTTCCACGATAGGAACCGCTGAGAGTTGTGATGCACTCTATCTCTTCATCCTTGAAGAGCTGACGGATATCCGCTTCATTCTTCTGTATGGTAAAGTTCAGATGTGAAGGCATTACAGCGTATGTCTCGGTCACATTCTTATCGTTGCGGCGCATATAGAGTATATTGTGAACTCCATACGGGTCATAGAACCACTGCCGCATATAGAACGGTCCGTTTGACATTACAGACTGATCGTCAAGGCCGTATTTTCCCTTGGTAGAATCAAAGAACTCCCTGTTGCACGGGAAAGCTGCTGTACTTGCAAGCATACCCATGAATTCTGCCGAGGGATGTTCAAGCTCTATAACAAGGGTAAAATCGTCCGGAGCCGAAACACCGGCAGTATCCGGTGAAGCCTGTCCGCTGATTATCTGCTCCCCGTTCTTTATGCAGGAGAAATCCAGCGCATACGGGGACTGCATTTTAGGGTCAAGCAGGCGCTGAAGTGCAAACACATAGTCATCCGCCACTACAGGGAAGCACTCATCCTCCTCAATGATATCGTTCCGGTTTCTGTCGATAGACCAGAAATTGTCCTGTCTGAGGGTAAAGCTGTAGGTCAGGCCGTCCGGCGAGATATTATAGCTAAGCGCATTGCAGCAGGATATATTTCCGTTCTCGTCCGCAGAGACCAGTCCGCTGTAAAGATTTTTTATTACAGTATTTGAAGAAGGATCAGCAGCAAACTGAGGGTCGAGGCTCTGTGGATTTCCGCAGAGCGGTATGTCGTACATATGGTTCCTTCCGTCTCCTTTTTCTTTATCTCCGCAGGAAAAACAGAGGGCAGCAGTCATTGCTGTGCATATAATAAGGGGTAATTTTCTCACTTTTGTCTCCGTTCTTTTCAAGAGCATTTCTTTCGGCTGAACAGCAATATATCAGCACACACGAAAAGCTCCGAGGTATTAAAATGTGCTCTCCTTGCGGAGAACACATTTTTCAGCTTTTTCAATTCATTTCAACAGTTATTATAAATCCGTCAACATTATTTCCGGAAACTGTATAGGTCTTGTTTGAGGGAACTGTTACTGCAGTGTCTCCTGCTGAAGCAGCCTGATAGTAGACATTGTAGAGCTTTCCTTCAACAGTGATGCTTATGGGATCATCACTATTATGCTTCTTTACCTCGTCAATATACTCTTCAAGGCAAAGACCGTTCATTTTTATGTATGTTGCATGAGGAACTCCCACATAGCGATAGGTATGGCTTCTTGCCTCCTCGCCGGTGAACTGCTCCTTGCCCTCAGGGAATCTTACGATAAATCCGTATTCTGCGGCATGGTCATCGAACCACGCATAATCACCTGTAGGGGTATAATATCCTGAGCTCTGTCCGTTCTTGGGGAAGACGCCGATATCAAATGATCTTGCGGTATGATAATCGCTGAATCCGCCCTTGAACTTTGAGTAGCCGTTATTGTATCTGTCGTTCTGCTCCTCAAGAGTACGGTATCCGCCGATGACAGTAAGGTAATCGCAGTTAGTCTCCTTATAGAAAGCCTCCATAAGTTTATTGAGCTGATCCACTGTCTTTGAGTCGAGCTTTGTAACGTAATCGCTTACGCTGTAATATTCTGTCTTGATATTATCGTAGAGAGTAAGCAGCTCAGTATCCTCAGACTCAAAGCTGTACTCATTGGTTTCATTAACAAGGATGAGACTTCCCCGCTTCATATCCTTCTGTGAGAAGCTCTCTGTGGTGTACTGAGAGGCTGTAGCCTGCACGGTCTCGCCGGCAGAACCTATTATAGCCTTTGTATCGCCGCTGGTCTGGAGGTCATCAACAATGGTCTGATCTGTCTCGCCCTCAGACTGAGTCGTTGCAGGAGTACTGCTGCCGGACTTATCTTTGCTGCCGGAACAGCTTTTTGCACATGACGCAAGTATAACTATCAGAACAATAAGAACAAGAACCGCTGCAACGATACGGTCGTATCTGACATGATAGCTTTTGGAAGCACTCTGTCTGCGGCGGGCTCTCCGCTTATTTCCGTTATTCATATAAAGAGATCGCTCCTTGGAACCATATAAGGTATTTTATTATAAAGAATAATATTAAAACTCCGTATGGAGAAAATGATTTTCTATCAATTGATTTATATTATACCACAATTATTTATGAATGTAAAGAGTTTTTTTATAATTTTGCTGAATTTTTGCAGGTTTTTTCGTCAAAATCTTGTACAGCTATTCGATAATGCACAAAAAAGTATGAATCTGATGTTAATAATACACAAAGATATATCAAGGTCATTCCGTATTCCGGCGGCGGAATTCTGTGGGAGTGCAGCCTCTGTGCTGTTTGAACTGACGCATGAAATATGACTCACTGTCATAGCCGCACTCCTCAGCTATCTCAGTTATGGGCATATCGGTGCTTCTGAGCAGTTCAGAGGCATAAATAAGCCTGCTCTCAATAACATCCTGACGGCAGGTCACTCCGAATGCCCTGAGATAAAGTCTGTGAAAATAAGTGTGGCTTATCCCCATTTCACTGCATATCTCATCTGTTGACCAGTCATTCACCGGGTCATCATATATCGATTCCCTGAGCAGGCGCAATTCGGCATATCGTGGGATGGACTCTTCTTCCGCAGTCTCCTGTTCTCCTGCACTGTCGCTCATGGAAAGAAAGATAAGGCGCATGGAAAGCTCCATAAACTCGCTCCGGTACTTTCCCTTGTATACAGAACGAGCCTTCATATTCCTTATAAGAGAAGCTATAGTTGAAGGCTCCTCAAGCTGAACAGGCTTATCCACGGGAAGATTTATCGAAACTGCATATTGTCTGTCAGCAACAGATGAACGAAAGCTGATGCAGTCATATGCGAGCCGTCCCTCTCCCACAGGACGGAAGATTCTTTTAAAACCGCTGGTGGATATCATTGCGGTATAGCCTGATGTCCGTATATCATTATTTCCATTAGATATTACTACCGGCGTCCGGAAAAAAAACAGTACCGGATCAGTGCCATATTTTTCTTCTGGTATGGACTGACGGCAATTCAGTTCTATCCTGTTCACCCTCATAGCTTCAACTCCCCTGCTGCTGCATATCCTCTTACGGATATTTTCTCTCTTTTTATTTCTCCGCCAATCAGTTCCCGAATAATGCTCGTGCAGGACCGGCAGAGAAAGGCGATTCAAAAAATTTTTTGAGCATTATTATTATACCACCGATCCGCAGATTTTGCAATATCCCAAATGCATAATCGACGCTGCAGCGGCAATAATAGCTTCAGACCCTAAGCAGGTCTCAAACTTTCTATATGGAGGCTCATCATGGAAGATCATAAGAAAAACGAAAACATCAAGTGCAGCGTTTCACAGTGCAGACATAATATGGTGACAGAGAATTACTGCTCTCTCGACTGCATATCTGTAGGCACTCATGAGGAAGATCCTACCGTTCCGGAATGTACCGACTGCAATTCCTTCGTCAAGAGAACAGGCTGCTGCGACTGAAGCTCCGCATCGACCTGAAACAGGCGGATACTATCCGCCCGTACATAATTCCGGCATTTTTCCATATTGTGCAAAATCAATAAAACGGGAAGCACATTCCGGTCATATCAGAAAAAATTCTGTCTTTCCCTTGCATTAAATCCTTTTTTATAGTATAATTATTATCAAGGTAATTCCATTGCCTTGAGTTTCGTGCATACGGCATTCCACTCTCAGCACGAAGCATTCTAAGTCAGGAGGCTGATAACTATGTTTGATAAAACCATGACCTTCTCCGTCAATGAGGATAAAGAGGCGGAACTCAAGAAGAACCTCACCATAATCTATGACGCTCTGACTCAGAAGGGATATAACCCTATCAATCAGATCGTTGGTTATATACTGTCAGAAGATCCGACCTACATAACCACTTATAATAACGCAAGAAGCCTCATCCGCCACATTGACCGTGACGAGCTTCTTCAGGTACTTGTAAGGTCTTATCTCAATTCATAGGAGTAAAAAATGGAACGAGATAATGGAAATAATGAGTTCATCGAAGATGAATCTCTTGACAATGATTTGAAAATGTTGCAAATAGAAGAACTCGAAACAAGAATCGAATTAGAAAATAGAACCAAAGCATTGGTTTCAATGCTTGATATTATATTAGTCCCCATTACATTATTAACTTTCATTGCAACAGTTTCAATTATTGTAAAAGTAATTACATAGTGATAATTAATCTTTTGCAAAGCTTCCGTACAAGGTCGATAAGCAGGAGAAATACAGTAAACAGCGCCGGAACACCCTTCCGGCGTTTTATTTTGTCAAAAAGTCAGATCTGACATGATATCGACCACGGGCGCCCAATGGGCGTCCCTACAATTCGCCTGTTTTACATAGATATTTGTGCAGGGGATGCCGCCTCGGCGGTACGCAAAAGTTTCTGACATTTTCTGTACTGCAATACCATTTCTGAGTTTTATTTTTCCGTCATTTTTTTCTTTTCATATTATTTATTTTGCAGCATACTATATCTATGCGGACACGCTCCGCACTATATGAAAAGGAGCTGATAATGCCATGAAAAGGTTATTTTCCGCAGCAGCTATCCTTACCGCAGCTTTAGTGCCGTGTTATTCCGCATATGCGGCTGACACAACAAAAATAGGCTACGGTCAGGGAAAAACTGTTGACCAGCTCAACAGGCCCTGCGGTGCTGTAGAATTTAACAGCAGATATGCCGGCCTTGATGCTTATGCTCTTTCTCAGGACGATAAGCGTATCATTCTCACCTTCGATCAGGGTTACGAAAACGGTTACACCGAAAAGATCCTCGATACACTGAAAGAAAAGAATGTCAGCGCTGTTTTCTTTCTCACCGGAGATTATGCAAAAAAAGAGCCTGTCCTCGTAAAGCGCATGATAGCTGAAGGACATACTCTCGGCAACCACGGTATGACCCATGCAAGCCTGCCTGCGCTCTCCGATAAAGAGGCTGAAAAGGAAATAATGTCCCTTCACGAATATGTTATCAATAACTACGGATATCAGATGCAGTATTTCCGCCCTCCATGCGGTGAATACTCAGAAAAAGCCCTTGAAACTATACAGAGCTGCGGATATAAAACTCTGTTCTGGAGCTTCGCCTATGTGGACTGGAAAACCGATTCCCAGCCCGATCCGGATAAAGCTCTTGAACAGCTTACAAACTCGGCTCACGGCGGTGAGATACTGCTCCTCCATTCCGTATCATCAACAAATGCCGGAATACTCGGTCAGCTCATAGATTCTCTCAGAGCAAAGGGATTCACTGTATAATTCTGCCCCGGAGCTGCTGAAAATGCGGCTCCGGATCTCCCTTGACATTTTTCACGGAATATGATACAATATCTACATCGCCACCGGGTGAAAATGTTAAAAGCATTTGTCCGTACATCGTTAGGTCTTTGAAGATGTACCGACAAGTGCTTTTCTTTTGGAGTGATAATATGTCAAAGTTTTTCAGTAATTTTTCCCGCACAGATATACTTCTCTGGAGTTTTTCTGTCTGCATGATAGTTATTTCAGCTCTTTGCTTCGGCGGAGGAAGCATACTCGCCGTCATCGCCTCACTTATAGGTGTTACCTCTATTATAATCAATGCCAAAGGCCACCCTGCCGGTCAGCTGATCGGAGTCTTTTTTGCCCTGTTCTACGGATATATCTCATGGACCTATGCTTACTACGGCGAAATGATGACCTACCTCGGCATGACCGGTCCTATGGCTGCCTTTTCATTTATCTCATGGGTGCGGAATCCTTTCAAGGACGGCAAGGCTGAGGTAAGGATAAACACCCTTTCTCATCTTGAGATCGCTTTTATGTGCCTTCTCACCGCAGCAGTGACTTTCGTGTTCTTCTTTATACTCCGGTATTTCAATACATCTAATCTTCTGCCGAGCACTCTTTCTGTCACTACAAGCTTTGCGGCAGTTTACCTCACCTTCCGCAGGAGCGCTTTCTTTTCCCTTATATATGCATTGAATGATATCGTGCTTATAGTACTCTGGACACTTGCTTCCATGAACGACAGTTCTTACATATCAGTCGTCATCTGCTTTGTTATGTTCCTTATAAGCGATCTCTACGGATTTGTGTGCTGGATGAAGCGAAAGCGCCGTCAGGCAGAAAATGATATGTGAGTATTGACATTTAAGAACGTATGTGCTATAATTGATTCAGAACATATTTTCGGAGGTGAGTTCATGCAGAACGGACAGAGAATGTATATCGCTATCGACCTTAAATCCTTCTATGCATCAGTGGAATGTGCCGCAAAAGGCCTTGACCCTCTTGATGCAAATCTGGTAGTCGCTGATCCTTCCCGCACGGAAAAAACTATCTGCCTCGCAGTATCTCCCTCGCTAAAATCCTATGGTATCCCCGGAAGAGCCAGACTTTTTGAGGTCATTCAGCGTGTTAAAGAGGTCAACTCAGAGCGCAGAAAAAAAGCTCCCGGCCGAAGATTTTCAGGGTGCTCATGTTTCGGCCATGAACTGAAAAACGATCCCTCCCTTGAACTGGACTACATTGTGGCTCCCCCAAGAATGGCTGAATATATGCGTGTGAGCACTGAAATATATAAGATATACCTGCGCTATATAGCTCCGGAGGATATTCACGTCTACTCCATCGACGAGGTCTTTATAGATGCCACTGATTACCTTAAGACCTATCGCCTCAGCGCTCATGGCCTTGCGATAAAGCTGATACGGGAGGTGCTGAGTGAGACAGGCATAACTGCAACCGCCGGAATAGGTACAAATCTTTATCTTGCCAAAGTAGCTATGGATATTGTCGCAAAGCATATGCCTGCCGATAAGGACGGTGTTCGTATCGCTGAGCTGGACGAAATATCGTACCGGCAGAAGCTCTGGACTCACCGCCCTCTCACCGATTTCTGGAGGATAGGCCGGGGATACTCAGCCAAGCTGGAGGCTAATGGTATGTATACCCTCGGAGATGTGGCCCGATGCTCTCTCGGCGGAAAATACGACCGCCTCAATGAAGCACTTCTATACAAATTATTCGGTATAAATGCCGAACTGCTCATTGACCATGCATGGGGCTGGGAGCCCTGCACTATTGCAGATATCAAGGCTTATAAGCCTGAAAGCAACAGTATAAGCTCCGGTCAGGTGCTTCAGCAGCCATACGAAACAGAAGCTGCCAGACTTGTCATAAGAGAAATGGCAGACCTGCTCTCTCTGGACTTAGTTGACAAAGGGCTCGTTACCGACCAGATAGTCCTGACTGTGGGATACGATATCTCCAATATGAAAAACGGCTTCCGCCAGAACAGCTTTAAAGGCTCAGTCACTTCGGACTACTTCGGAAGAAGCCTGCCTAAAGCTGCTCACGGCTCCATAAATATCGGCAGGTATACCTCATCATCAAAGCTGATACTGAATGCAGTGAGCCATCTGTTCGACAGAATAGTCGAAAAAAACCTTCTCGTAAGAAGAATGTATGTGGTGGCAAATCACGTTATCCCGGAAAAAGCTGTGCCGGAAAAAGAATTTGAACAGCTGGACCTTTTCACCGATTACGAGGAAAAAGCCCGTCAGGACGAAAAAGAAAGCTCCTCTCTCGCCCGTGAAAAAGAGCTACAGAAAGCAATGCTGGATATAAAAAAACGCTTCGGAAAAAATGCTGTGCTGAAGGGTATGAACCTGGAAAAAGAGGCTACGGCTATGATGAGAAATCAACAGGTAGGAGGCCATAAAGCATGACAGATGATGTATTTTTCCTCCCGGAGGATGAACACAGATATGACGATATAATCGGCCTTCCCCACCATGTATCCGAGGACAGACCCCATATGTCAAATTATGACCGTGCTGCACAGTTCTCCCCTTTTGCCGCACTCACGGGTTATGACTCATCAGTAAACGAGGCTGCAAGGCTGACGGAAAAAAGGCCAGTCCTCGATGACGAAAAGAAAGCTGCTCTCGATTCAAAGATCAATGAGCTTATGGATAATATGCCGTGTGAAGCTGAGATAGTATGCTTTGTCCCGGATACGAGAAAGTCAGGCGGCACACTCGTTACCCTCCGTGGAGTTGTCAGGACATTTGATGAATATGAGAAAAAACTCGTTTTTTCCGATGAAAGACGAATACCTGCCAATGATATAATCGATATTGAGCTGTTCCTCTGAACAGCTCTTTTTTCATCCAGATATAATCTGTATGATATTTACACAAATAAATGTTATTATACACAAACTTTTTGATAGTTATACAAAACCTTTCCCGATGCCGAAAATTTCCTTGACAAATGTCAGATTTAGTGATAACATATGAATGGACGTTCATATGTTATTTTTTTGATGAACAATTGATTCTTGAAATTCTTTTTATCAAGTATCAGCTCCATGATGCAGTTGGCACATCAATATCAGCATATGGATATCTGCATGATAATTTTTTTCGGAGGGATATAATATGTACCTACAGCTTGAAAACATAAAAAAATCATACGGGGAAGGCGAAAATAAAAATGAAGTCCTCAAGGGTATAACCTGCGGTGTAGAAAAGGGACACATCTGCGTCCTGCTCGGACCTTCAGGTTCAGGAAAATCAACTCTGCTGAATATCATCGGCGGAATAGATTCTGCTGACAGCGGTTCGGTAATTATCAACGGTGAAAAAATAGAATCCTTCAATGAGAAACAGCTCTCTCAGTACCGCAGAAAGCATCTGGGCTATGTCTTCCAGTCATATAATCTGATACCCAATCTGACTGTAAAGGAAAACATCGAGGTAGGTGCTTATCTCAGCGACAAACCGCTCCCCATCGACGACCTTATCGAGACTCTCGGACTCACTCAGCACATGAACAAGATCCCCTCACAGCTATCCGGCGGACAGCAGCAGCGTACTGCTATCGGCAGAGCTATAATCAAAAATCCTGATATCCTCCTCTGCGACGAGCCTACCGGTGCTCTTGACTACAAGACCTCTAAGGAGATACTCAAGCTGATAGAAGAGGTCAACCATAAATACGGAAATACCATTATCATAGTTACACATAACGATGCAATAAAGCTCATGGCCGATCAGGTCATAAAATTCCGTGACGGCGCTATCAGAAAAAATGAACTGAATACATCTAAAACTCCGGCCGCAGAGCTTGACTGGTAAGGAGAACAGCTATGAAAAATCCTCTTCTCAAACGTATCCCCCGTGAACTCAGGGACGACCTCGGCAAATATATCGCACTCTTCCTTTTCCTGACCCTGACTATTGGTTTTGTATCAGGCTTCCTCGTTGCAGATAACTCAATGAAAAAAGCTTATGACAACAGCTTCGATGACTACTCTATTGAAAACGGTCATTTCATTCTGGAAAATCAGGCGGACGATGAACTGATCTCCGGTATCGAAAACGACTACGATGTAAAAATATACCCGCTTTTCAGAAAAAACAAAGAAAACTCAGAGGGACATACCCTCCGCTTCTATATGCCTCGTTCATCCGTGAACAGGATAGATCTTATGGACGGTGAGAATCTCTCTTCTGACGGAGAGCTCATCATTGACAGACTCTATGCCGAAAATAACGATATCCACCTTGGTGACAATATCTCCGCTGACGGTATGGACTTCAAGGTAGTCGGCACAGCAGCCTTCTCAGACTACAGTGCACTGTTCAAGAATAACACCGATATGATGTTTGACGCAAATAAATTCACTGTCGCCATGATTTCGGAAAACGACTTTGAAGCTCTCGGAGAATCCGGCCTTGAATATGAATATGCATGGCTGAACAACGATGACTCCCTCAGCGATGACGATCAGAAGGAAATGGCTGACAAGCTCATGCAGGACCTTGCTGTAAGAGCTGTTGAATATGATAATAAGATCACTGACTTCGTGTCCCGACAGGATAATCAGGCCATACAGTTCACAGGAAACGATATGGGCGGAGACAGTGTAATGGTCCACACTCTCCTGTATATCGTTATGGTAGTACTTGCTTTTGCTTTCGCAGTAACCATAAGAAGCACTATCGAGCAGGAAGCTATGGTCATCGGTACACTCAGAGCCTCAGGCTATACTAAGGGTGAGCTCCTCGCCCACTACATCGCACTGCCCACTATAATTACTGCCGCCGGAGCTGTTGTCGGAAATATTGTGGGATATACCGGAATGAAATTTATCGTTGCCGATATGTACTATCACAGCTACTCACTCCCCACCTATAAGACACTGTGGAATGCAAAGGCTTTCGTCAGCACTACGGTTGTTCCTCTCCTTATAATATTCCTTATCAATTTCATCATAATAAGCTACTCACTTTCACTGTCTCCCCTGAAATTCATCAGAAGAGACCTCAGCAGAGGAAAAAAGAAAAAAGCTCTAAAGCTTCCAAACTGGAAATTCCTCTCCCGATTCCGTGTAAGAGTTATCCTCCAGAATATTCCTGCTTATTTCATACTCTTCTTCGGAATATTCTTTGCAAGCATACTCCTCATGTTCGGTATGCTGTTCTCTCCCTTGCTCACTCATTTCAGAGAGCAGGTCGTTGACTCAAAATTCTCGGAATACCAGTATGTTCTTAAGGCTCCCCTGCCGACTGAGACAGAAGGTGCTGAAAAATACTGTGTTACTACACTTGACAATGATAAAGATGAAGAGATAACCATTTACGGTATACAGGAAAACTCAGCTTATCTGACAGATGAGAGCTTCTCTGCCGGTGAGATATTCCTCTCAGACGGATATATGGAAAAGTACGGCGTTAAGACTAACAGCACCATTACCCTCCACGATAAATACTCCGGAAAGGAATATGACTTCAAGATCTCAGACCGCTACGACTATCCTCCGTCACTCTGTATATTTATGAATATGCAGGACTTTAATGAGCTTTTCGGAAATGAAGCCGATCATTTCAGCGGATATTTCAGCAACGAAAAGCTGACTGATATCGATGAAACTATGGTAGCCTCTGTTATCACTGAGCACGACCTTACTGTAATGGCCGATCAGCTGGATGACTCTATGGGAAGGATATTCCCCATGTTCTGCGGATTTGCTATACTGATATACATACTTATGATATATCTGCTGGCAAAGATAATAGTGGAGAAAAACGCTTCTTCTATCTCGATGATAAAGATACTGGGCTACTCCGATCAGGAAGCCTCAAAGCTATACAACAGGGCAACATCTATAGTAGTTATCCTGTCTCTGCTGCTGTCAGCACCACTCTGCCTTGCTGTGATAAAGCTCATCTACTACACTATGATGATGGAATATTCCGGCTGGCTCACATTCTGGATCGCTCCTTGGATCGCTCCGGGAATGCTGATAATAGGTATGCTCTGCTATACTGTAGTCTCTGTGATACTTCTCAGAAAGATAAGAAAGATCCCGCTCTCACAGGCACTTAAAAATATGGAATAAAAATATGGCCTCATGCCAGCTATCCGCACCGGATAAACTGGCTGAGGCCTTTTTATTTACTCTGCATATGCGATTTTTTTCTCGTAATCTACCGATATACGAATACCGAAAAGATTATAGATATCACCTATAGTCAGACGGCATATGTCTTTCTGAAGCTCATCATCAACGCTTCCCTCAGGGTAGAAATCGCTTCCATTCAGATATATTTTATATATACTTTTGTCATAGCCCTCGCCGTTATATCTTCTTATCTTTACTTCTCTCAGGTCATTTTTGATTTCGAGTTTCTTTTCGTCGAAGCTGACATCAAATCCGGCGTGTTCACACAGCTTTATCAGGGTACTGAATTCAAGATCGGAGCCCACTTTTACAGAATCATCAAGTCCATATCCTCTTACCGCAAGATCCCTGAAGAGCCTGCCTATCTTCTCATCACCGATATACAAAGGCATACTTTCACCGCTGGCGCCGCTGATACCTTTGCTGAAAATATCTTCGGCAGTATGGATAAAGTCCTCTTTGTCACGGATATTCCATTTCTTTTTGGTGCGGAAATCCAGAGAGATTATCTCTATACCGCTATCATTTACTATTGATATCTCAGGTATGATGGCTCTGCGGTAAGTATCCTCCTCCTGAGACTGACCAATGTCCGGAAGAAGCTCTGCACTGTTCACCGCCTGAAATGCAAGCTCCGATATCTTACGGATGTCCTCAGGCCTTTCAGCAGTTATGGCAAATCCGGCTTCCGTTTGGTCACCAAGTCCGATCTTATTGAAATAGCTGCATTTAAAACCGGACTTCTCCAGCGGCTCATATATCTCCGGCTGTGCCATGAGGAGCTGTACGCAGTAATCATCTGCAATTATCCATGAGCTTCCGAACATTCCATGCCTGAGATAATGATAAACATGGAAGCGTATTCCGTCTTCGTCTTCAAAAACGTTTATGACATCTTCATCTTTTCCGCTGTTCTTCCTATCCGATCCGCTCATGCGTTCATCAAGGGCACCATGCTCATTTTCAGTTGACCTCTCTGAGGAGATCAGCTTGAAATCCCTGTCGTAACGCTGTTCGAGATAGGACTCTGTCTTTTCATCGTCAAGATCGCTGACTCCGCAGCGTGTACAGCCGACAGAAATCATCATGGAAAAAGTCAGCAATACCAGTATGAACTTCTTTAGCAGCCTTCTGCTTCTGACAGCAATTGGCTTCCTGTATTCGCTGCACATGGTCATATCTCAGAAAATACTTTTCCGATCTTGTCGCAGACAAGGAGACCAGCTTTGCTGTCCATCTGTGTGGGAGACATATTCACTATCACCAGATCGCTGCCATTGAAATAGTTTATCAGTCCTGCCGCAGGATATACGTTAAGTGATGTGCCTCCGATAATAAGTGTATCAGCAGAGGCTATCGCTCTGACTGCACCATTTACCACCTCATCATCAAGTCCCTCTTCATAAAGAACTACATCCGGCTTGATGATACCGCCGCACTCACATCTCGGTATCCCCTCAGACTGAGTTATCGCTTCGATACCGTGGAATTTCCTGCACTTCATACAGTAATTCCTGAGTACACTTCCGTGAAGTTCATAGACCTTCTTACTGCCGGCAGCCTGATGAAGTCCGTCTATATTCTGGGTAACAATGCCTGTAAGCTTCCCCTCCTCTTCCCACTTTGCAAGCTTGAGATGAGCAGCATTCGGCTTAGCGTCTGTGCATATCATCTTAGCACGGTAAAAGCGATAGAACTCCTCCGGCTTTTCCATGAAGAATGTGTGGCTCAGGATAGTCTCAGGCGGATAATCCCACTGCTGGTGATAGAGACCGTCAACGCTGCGGAAATCAGGTATCCCGCTCTCAGTTGACACTCCGGCGCCTCCGAAAAAAGCTATTCTCTTTGATCTGTTTACTATTTCACGCAGTTTATTGATCTCTTCCATTTCAGCCTCCCATTACCTTAACGTAGAATTTTCTTGTTCTCGGTCCGTCAAATTCACAGAAATATATTCCCTGCCATGTTCCAAGGAGAGGCTTTCCCTTTGTGACGATTATAACCTCGCTGGCACCTACTGCTGATGATTTCAGATGTGCATCTGAATTTCCCTCTGCATGGCGGAATGAAACAAGGTCCGGGAAAGTCCTGTCCATACCCATTAGGAAGTCAGCCTTTACATCCGGGTCTGCATTTTCATTTATTGTTATAGCAGCAGTTGTGTGAGGACAATAAACTATGCATATTCCCTCGTTGACTCCGCTTTCTGTGATCGCCTCGGTCACCTCATTGGTAATATCGACCAGTCCCTGAGTTGGTGTACTTAACTGGAAATTGAATAACATAAGATCTCCTCCTTTATAAATATCCGCTGAAGTATTTATTATTTGTTTTTGCTGTAATATCTGCAAAAATAATTAAGACTGCATTCTCCGCATTTCGGGCTCCTGGCACGGCATATATCCCTTCCGAACTGCACTGTCTGATGGCAGAAGTGATTCGATATCTCCGGCGGAAGAAGCTTTATAAGATCCTTTTCCACCTTTGCAGGCTCCTTGTTTGCAGTTAATCCCAGCCTTCCGGTTATGCGTATACAGTGTGTATCCGTCACCACCGCCGGCTTGCCGTATACATCTCCAAGAATAAGGTTTGCAGTCTTTCTGCCCACTCCTGAAAGGCTGAGCAGCTCCTCCATAGTGTCGGGAACTCTGCCCCCGAAACGGCTTATCAGCTGGCCGGCCATTTCCTTTATGCTCTTAGCCTTGGTATGATAGAATCCACATGGCTTAACATCCTGTTCAAGCTCTGCAAGATCAGCTTCCGCAAATGCCTCCAATGTCGGATATTTCTTGTAGAGCGTTTCTGTTACGATATTTACTCTTGCGTCTGTACACTGAGCTGCAAGTCTTGTTGATATCAGAAGCTCATACGGCTTATCATATACAAGACTGCACTCAACATCCGGATAGAGCTTTTCCAGCTCCTCACAGGCGAGTGACGCTATTTCCTTTTTAGTCATCTTCCCTCTCCTTTGCCGCAAATACTCTTCCCTTGGAGAGCATCTCGTCATACACCCTGTACATCTTCTGCACTGTGTTCTCCAGGAAATAATAATGCTTGATGTAGAAGGCCTCAAGAACTATTATTATCGTAACCAGCACAAGCAGCATGAAATTGTTTATCACAAGGGTACCTATCATAAAGATAGCAAGTATCAGTGCAAACATCATGGTAACAAGAAAATGTACTATCCTCTCATGCTGCATGAAGGCTATTTTGTCCTTGTGTTCAGCCATTATCTCCGCAAGCTCTTCCGGATCAGTGCATCTGTCAAGACGTTCCTGCACCCTCTTCATATATTCGGTAAGATATTCAGTCATACTATCCCTCCGTTCATTTGCTCCTGCGGTATCTTGTCGGAGTCATTCCCACAAGCTTTTTGAACTGCCTCATAAAATGCTCCTCATTATCGTATCCGCACATGAATGCTACCTGAGATACAGTACAGGAAGTCTCAGTAAGCAGCTCCTTTGCCTTTTCGATCTTACTGCTGATAACATCTGATATACAGGATACCCCGAACACCTCCCTGTAAATGTGCTGGAGATATGAACGGGACATATTGACATCCGCAGCCATTGTATCCACGTTCCATTTCAGCTGTGGATTGCGGTATATCTTCGCCCTGAGATCAACAAGGGAGCTGTAGTGGGGGTCAGCGCTCTGCTGAACAGTATCACGTCTGCCGGAGCTGTCCGCAGCCTTTATCAGCAGCATTCTCATAAGACTGTCCAGCATTTTAGTCCGCCTTGAGCTCAGTGAATAAAACTCTGCTGAGATATTTCGTATCAGTCCGCTTATAAACTCCATATCGGATACCTTCAGCGGCCTGTTGTATACAAGCTCCGTAAGCTCTGTCAGCTCTGAGTCATTTCCGGCACTGAAGCATATCCAGTCGCATATAAGAGCTTCTCCCTCTGCTGAATACTCACGGTCCATGCTGTCATCAAACAGCACCATCGTCCCCTCAGGAAAAGTCCCCTCTATACCGCCGAATGATATCACCGCACGGCTCCGGGTCAGGAGCAGCATATACTCTCCGCTTTCAGGCTTATGGCAGAAACGATAATCCCTGCCGTATACAGAGCCGCAGCCCAGACTGAGTATATCCATCTTCTCACTCCTTTGCTATGAATCTCCATGGAACATCCCGCCAGTATTCACCGGCATAATCTATTCCCACTCTTGGAGCAGTTACTATCTCCGGACGATATCCGTCGTCCTCTATCCAGATATCCGGCTCACTGCATATTCTCCTGCCGTTAAAGCTGCCGTCAACTCCCAGATACTTCGTAAGCTTCCCCGGACCGCCGTGTACTTTTCCTGCCCGCAGAAGAACTCCCTGAGGCTGACCATTACGGCCTGTTATCACATTCATAAGCCAGTGCACACCGTAGCACAGGTATACATATATCACTCCGCTCTCGCCGTAAAGCAGCTCTGTTCTCTTTGTCCTTCCCTTAGAAGCATGACAGCCCTTATCCTCTTCACCACGATAAGCCTCTGTCTCAGCTATACGCTCACGGAGGACAGTGCCGTCCTCAAGACGCCTTGCGAGAACTTTTCCCACAAGCTCCGGAGCCACCTCAAGAACGTCACGTTTGAAAAAATCCTCTGATAGTTTCTCTGCCATAATTATACTCTTAGTTTCTGTTCAAGCTCCGCATCAGGTCTAACGAAGGCTGTCTTGTAATTGGTAAAGATAACCTTTCCGGGCTTTGCTCCGGAGGGCTTCCTTACATATCTCGCCAGACAGTAGTCCACAGGAACAAGGCTGGAATTCCTTCCTCTGCTGTTGACTGCCGCTATGACCGCAGCTTCCTCTATCGTCCTGTCAGGAGGAGTTTCTCCATCTGTGAGTATCAGCGTATGAGAGCCGGTTATTGTCTGTGTATGGAGCCATATATCTGTCTTTTCCGCAAATTTCAGTGACAGCTGATCGTTCTGGTGATTGTTCCTTCCGACCAGTATTGTAAATCCGTCACTTGACTTGTATTCTATTGGCGGAAGTGCCTTAGGCGGCTTAGCCTTACCGCCTGCTGAACGGACATACCCCTGCTCTCTGAGTTCAAGTCTGAGCTGGATTATATCGTTCTCAGAATTTGCTCTTGTAAGGGCATCAAAGACACTGTCAAGATATTGCAGCTCCTCCTCACCCTTCTGTATCTGCTCCGCCAGCTTCTTTTCAGCTGTGACGGATTTCTTGTATTCGTTATAATAATACTGTGCATTCTGTGACGGAGATTTTCTGACATCCAGTTTTATCTCCACAACAGGACAGCTCTCCTCATAGAAATTCTCTGCTTCAAGTACAGTATCGCCCTTCTGTATGCGGTACATATTCGCAGAGATAAGGTCTCCGCAGAGCTTTGATTTATCCTTGTCTGCACAGGCAGCAAGCTCCTCCCTCTGCACTGATATCCTTCTGGAAGTTCTCTCAGTGAGATTGACAAGCAGCTTGAAAAGGTCGTTGGCACGCTGCTTGGTTCGTGCAGCACTGTCTCTCTCGTAGTAAAAATAGTCCAGAAGCTCAGAAGCAGACGAAAGCTCCTTTGTGTACATAAGTGTACCAAACTGGCTCAGCCTTATAAAAGAAAAATCCTTCAGCTGACCCTCTTTATCGCTTACAGCAGAAAAGCAGCACTCCCCGCTGATAAGCTGTTCACGGGTACGCTTTATCACAAACATGAGCCTGTCCATCTGATCGCCGCTGATAGTGTCGCTTTCGATATGGGCACCTCTTCCGGCAAAAAACGTCCACTCACGGGCAAGTATGGGAGATATGCCTTCAAAGACACGGATCAGGGCCTTTGAAAGCTCCTTTGGCTGGGTATCACGAACTGCTGAGATCATCTCCTCAGGCTCAGCTGTAAGGAAATTCAGCCTGTCATCCCTTGGAGGAAGAGCGTACTTCATCCCTGGGAGGACCATTCTCTCTCTTGACATATCCTCGTCAACACGCTTGATACTGTCGATCACACGGCCTTCATTATTTATGACAACAAGATTTGAACAGCGCCCCATTATCTCACAGGCCAGAGTTACGGTTACTACATCACCAAGCTCATTTACACATTCAAAGTCCAGAAAAAGGATTCTTTCAAGGCCGTCCTGCCTTATGTCTATAAGCTTTCCGCTGCCGAGGTGCTTTCGGAGAAGCATACAGAACATAGGCGGGGTCTGCGGATTATCCACAGTTTTTTCCGTTATATGTACTCTTGCGCTGCCTGCATTCGCAGATATGTAGAGTTTTTTTCCGCCCTGCTTAGTTCTTATTGAAATAACTATCTCCTCACGGGAGGGCTGATGGATCTTTTCAACTCTGCCGCCGATAAGGGGCATAAGTTCATTTTTAACAGCGTAGAGAAATGCGCCGTCTAAAGCCATATAATCAATCCTTTGCTAAAAATTGCCGGTCAGATATTGCGGTAAACAAGCAATTCAAAATCAACCGTTGTGGAAAGCTTATCCAAAGCATAAAGTCTCTCCTGCTGAAGCTTTCCCGTTCTGTAATAGTATGGTGTCATTGAAAAAAGAGCCCGAATATCCTCAGGTGAATCAAGGTCTATCACATATCTGATATGCTTTTTTTCTATGAATCCAAAGCCATCGAGTTCATAGGGCTTGACCTGATTTTTGTACGGTATATCGTAGATCTTCTCCTTCATCTCCCAGAGATGCTCCTCCGAGGGGATGGCCATTATCATAATGCCGCCCGTCCTCAGGACTCTTTGGAATTCCTCCCCGCAGTAGGGAGAAAAAAGTGTCACGAGCATATCACATGAAGAATCTGCAATAGGCATATGGAATACACTTGCTGCTGCAAAACTGATATTCTTATATCTTTTTGAAGCAAATTCCACCGCAATTTTTGATATATCAATACCCGTAATATTATTATCAATATTTGCGCTTTCAAGCTTATCAAATATTGCGCCGGTATAGTATCCCTCTCCGCAGCCGGCATCAAGAATACAGTCCCCGTCAAGGTGGCGGACTACCATTTCACAAAGGCCGTCTTTAAGCCCGGAGTAATATCCCTTCTCAAGAAAATCTCTTCTTGCCTGTACCATTAGCTTATTATCGCCGTGTACAGCCTTTCCGATATGCTTTGAAAGCAGAAGGTTCACATATCCGCTTTTGGCGATGTCGAAACTATGTCCGGAGCTGCATTTATAGGAGTGTTCCGCCTTTATCAATTCTTTTCCGCACACCGGACAATTGAATATATTCATACTCACCTCACAC
Organism: Ruminococcus flavefaciens; assembly: GCA_002371825.1. Classification (GTDB taxonomy): domain Bacteria; phylum Bacillota; class Clostridia; order Oscillospirales; family Ruminococcaceae; genus Ruminococcus; species Ruminococcus flavefaciens_L. Next base: position 110,844 of record DFHF01000037.1, read on the forward strand.
ATACTGACACGGATCAGCTGAATGTTCAGCTATCTCAATATCAAGCTGCGGGAAACGTTCTTCAAGAACACGTCTCAGCTCCGGAAGCACTATATTCTCCGTGTGGAAATGACCACAGTCGAATACACAGATATTTTCATTTCTTCCACCATTTTCCGCAGAGATCCAGACATCATGCTTCACATCTCCAGTCACAAGAGCATCGCAGAACTTCTCATCAGCCAGTGAAATCATTGAACCGCCGGAGCCTGAGCAAAATGCAGCTCTGCTTACAGTCTTACCGTCTTCACTGTTGAATCGGACGTATTCGCAGCCGAAGATCTCTTTTAGCTTTACTGCAAAATCCTTCCTGCTGATCTCTTCTTCAAGATTCACGATCCAGCCAAGATTCAGACCGCCGCCCAGCTCCTCAAATGGCTCCGGCTCACCGGAGAGCTTGAAATTCTCCTTGAATTTTCTCAGTATTACACCATTTGTACCGCCAGAAGCAATATCAAGATTAGTGTGCATACAGATAGCAGCAGTATCAGTCCATATAAGGCTGTATACAGGGTCATTTCTTGTTATGGATCTACGGGGATCGAATATGACAGGATGATGCGATATCACCAGATCTGCCCATTTACAGGAGGCTTCGCTGACGACCCGGTTGGTGATATCCAGTGCAAGCATGACTGTATCTGCTTCTCCCGACTGATTCTCCACCAGCAGTCCGGAATTATCCCATTTCTCCTGAGTGCAGAATGGATAAAGGCTGTCAAGATAGTCATAGATCTCTGAGATCTCAACACTTCCAACACCATTTTTCATTTTATAAGAAAGTGCAGAAAAGTGTGCAGGCTCACAGTCACGTCCGGCTTTTCTAAGATTATCTGCTATTTTAGAAAGGCGCTCCGCCTCACGCTGCCTGTACTTTTTTCCCAGCTCATCATTGTCATCAAAGAATCCATAAAGTGCATCAAACTCCGTAAGATAGCGGAAATCCGGGTTATACTCAGCCGCCATGACTACATAAAGCTTATCCCCGTCCTCAACGACGTGCTCTTCCACGATCTTCATCTGAAACTCATAGATCATTTTGCGGAGGTACTCCGGCTTAGACATGGGCTGCAATATCCAGCGGACATTTTTCTGCTCATAGCGGTCAACATCAGTTTTTTCAATGATATCAACAATAGTCTCACCGCCCATACCGGCAATGACGATATCCGTCACACCTTCAAGCGGGACATTCTCAAGGCCGTCAGACAATATCAGGCTTACTTTATCTGAGATCCCGTATTTTTCAACAGTCTTTCTTGCGGAATCAAGCGGTCCTTCCTTGATATCAGAGGCAATGACCTTGCAGCATTTGCCGCTGTTCACCAGTTCAGCAGCCAGCAGAGCGTGATCCGTTCCAACATCCACGACTATACCTTTTCCGCTGACTAACTCTGCACATTTATTCAATCTCGAATCGAGCATATCTTTCTCCTGTAGACACAAAATTTCAGGCGTGCCGGAACCGACACGCCCCAATTACATTCGGACATCTCCGCAATAAAATGCGGAATCGCATTAGCGATCATTTTTTCGCAAAAAAATCATTAAGCTTTTCAACGAGAATATCGGGGTCGGTTCCGTGAACGTCACAGGCTTCCTCGATGGACTCGCCACGTGATGCCGGACATCCCAGACAATGCATACCTATTTCTTGGAAAAACGATGCAGTGCCAATGTCAGCATCAAGAATATCGCCAATGATTGCTTCCTTAGTTACTTTCATTTTTCCCCACCCTTTATAGGCTGAAAAATCGCAATTTAATTCAATTTTTCAGTTATAATAACCGTTCAGGCGCTTGTCGCCCCGGGTACCAATACTTTAGTTGATCAGGCCTCGTTCATTTTAGCGAAACATTCGCTGCAATATACAGCTCTTCCCTCTTTAGGCTCGAAGGGAACCTTTGCCTCACCGCCGCATGAAGCGCAAGTAGCTGTGTACATAACTCTCTCAGCCTTACCTGCATTCTTTCTTGCGTCACGGCAAGCCTTACATCTCTGAGGCTCATTTACAAAGCCTTTCTCAGCGTAAAATTCCTGTTCGCCTGCGGAGAAAATAAACTCGTTGCCGCATTCCTTGCAGACTAATGTCTTGTCTTCGTACATTTCTATATACCTCGCTTAAAATATTTGGACCATGGTCGGACTCTCACCTACATCTTTGAATAACAACGCTCTCTTTTGAGCTACACGGTCATGTTCAATTTATTTATCAGTGAACGCAGCTTACGTCTTGCACGCTGAATTGCGTTATCAACTGATTTTTCACTTATTCCCATCTTATCCGCTGCGGAGCGATAGCTCACACCCTCCATGCTCAGTTCAAGAGCACTTTTTTCAACAGGTGTCAGCAAAGTATTCATACCATTCAAGAGTTCTGAAATAAACTCCTTGTAGAGATAGATACTTTCCGGAGTCTCCTCAACTGAGAGTTCTTCGGACTCATTCTCCTCGCTGATAATATCAGAACGTATGGGAGCTTTCTTTGACCTTGCAGAAATAGTTCGCATCCGGTTAACGATACAAACCTCAGCATAGGTACTGAACTTAACTCCACGGCTGCTGTCAAAAGAGACTATCGCCCTGAACAGGCTAAGCATTCCCTCCTGCCGCAGATCGTCACTGTCGGTTTCATGATCCGCAAAAATTTCCGATTTAATAGAAATAAGCTTCATATAGCGTGACATCAGAACAGCAGCTGCATTCTTGTCATTTCTGGCAAGAAGAGCAAGCTCCTCATCAGTTTTAGCGCTGAATTCATTTAAATTGAAATCCAAATCAAGCAAGATATCCACCAACATTCCGGATATTGCCGGCACAATAGTCAGCAATCAGTTTCTAAACGTATAAACCGCAGGCCTTCTGTCCGGACAAAGCCGGGCAGAAGGGGCGGTCATAAGATCATGATTCAGGATTCTTTGCAGCTTCCTCTTCGGCAGCCTTAAGAAGCTCAGCCATATCGAAGCTGAAATTATTCTTCTTAGCAGGCTGGGGCTGTGGCTTGGGCTGCTCCTGCTGAGGAGCCTGAGCAGGCTTGCTCACATTATTATTTGACTGGTTAAATGAATTAGAGCCTAAACCTGAAAATGAATCTGTCTTTGCATTTGAAGCAACAGATGCAGGAGAAGCTGAACTGAGATCAGAAAGTGAAGCCTTGGGAGCCTCTGTTGCCTTAAAATCGGCCTTAGGAGCCTCAGCCTTCTTAACTGCGCCTGTGTCAGAAGTATCTATAGTCTTCTTAGCCTCACCGATTATGAGCTGAGCTTCGCTCATGCGGTCTGTAGCCTGATTTGTGAGACGTGTGAGGACAGATGTGATGTCGTTGAACTTAGTATTAACGCTTTCGATCTCGTTAAGGAGCATATTGCGTACTGTAGCAGACATAGCATTGACCTTATCTGCATGAGCATTAGCATCGTCAACGGTGATCTTAGCCTGATCATTAGCCTCCTTGATGCAGGCCTCAGCGGTTGTATTAGCATTAGAGATAGTCTTTTCAGCCTCAGAATTAGCATCCCTGAGGATCTGCTCAGCCTTAGCGTTAGCCTCTCTTGTGACCTTATCCGCATTTTTCTGAGCTTCGATAGTGATCTTTCCTGCAGTTTTCTGAGCTTCTGTGAAGAGAGCACCCATATCGAAGGAAGAAGGAATGATGCTTCCGCCATTTTCCTTGAGGTCTTCGATCTCTTCCTTGAGCTTAGCGATCTCTGTATCCTTGCTTGCGAGGAGAGAATCAACCTGATTTACCTTAGAAGCGTTATCTGACGACTCACGGGTCTTGTCAGCGAGTTCCTTAGTCTTAGCATTGAGATCAGAAGTGAGCTTAGCGATCTCCTGCTTAGCCTTTGCAAGCTCTGCGCTCTCATTACCGGAAGCAGCACCTGCACCGGCAGCAGCCTTAGACTCAGCAGCCTTAAGCTGATTGCGGAGATTATCTATTTCCTTCTTAGCAGCTTCAAGTGCAGCAGCAGACTGAGCGTTTGCCTGAGCATTATTTCCGCCGGCAGCAGCCTTTGCCTCAGCAGCCTTGAGCTGATTCTTAAGGTTATCTATCTCCTTCTTAGCAGCTTCGAGTGCAGCAGCAGTCTGGGCATTAGCCTGAGCAGCAGCATTTGCAGCACCGGGGCCGCCTGCCTTAAGCTGATTGATAAGCTTCTGATCGTCCTCTATCTTCTTCTTGAGTTCCTCATTCTCCTTCTTTGCAGCTCTGAGAGCGTTATTGGAGTTATTGAGCTTCTCCTGAAGGTTTTCCATCTGATTACGGGTCTTGATGAGCTCCTGAGGGTCTGAAGCCGGACCAGATTCCTTTGCGTTCTTGAGTTCGTCCTCAAGGGAAACGATCTTAGAATTAAGTTCATCGAGGTATGTCATAACATCCTCTTTGACAAATCCCTTTTGACCGATCTTAGTTTCTCTTAATACTGTTGGTTCGTCCATGATACACTCCATTTCCCCCCGGGCTCGCCGAGGTCAAAAAAATTCAAGGAAATAATTTGCCTTTAATATATTATAACAGATTCAATATATTATTTCAACTATTAATATGTAGAATTTTTTCGTTGATTTTAGTGCATTTTACTATAATAATTGGTTGAAATATACTACTGGTAAACAAAAAAGGCCTCCCAAATGGGAAGCCTTCACATATTTTAATCAGTTGCCGAGCATCTTGAAGATGTCATCAAGGTCATAATCCTGATTGGATGACGGAGTCTTAGGAGCATTATTGCTGCCAAATCCAAGGCCGTCAATAAGAGGATTCTCGATAGAGATAACATCCTCTTCATTTTCTTCAACAGGAAGAGCATCGGGATCAACTTCATCGTCAAATCCGGCAGCGATAACTGTAATAGTCATCTCGTCGGACATATCTTCCTTGAATGCTGTACCGAAGATGAACTCTACATCGTCTGCTGCTGTATCTGTTATCATCTTTGTAGCTGCATCCACATCGGAAGAAAGGATATCCTCTGACATAGCGATATTGATAAGGAGTCTCTTAGCGCCGGAGATAGATGTCTCAAGCAGCGGGCTGGAGATAACTGCCTGAGCTGCATCTCTTGCCTTGTCCTTGCCTGAACCGTGACCGATAGCCATGTGAGCGTAACCTGCGCCCTTCATGATAGTAGAAACGTCTGCGAAGTCCAGATTTATGTAACCCTCTTCAACGATGAGGTCGGAAATACTCTTGACACCTGTCTTGAGAACTTCATCGGAAAGTGCGAATGACTGCATCATTGTAAGAGGCTTATCCTGACCAACGAGAAGTCTCTCATTGGGGATAACGATAAGTGAGTCAACGTACTTTCTCAACTCTGCGATACCTTTTTCAGCCTGAGCCATTTTCTGCTCTCTCTCAAAAAGGAAGGGCTTTGTAACAACAGCAACAGTAAGGATGTCCATTTCCTTAGCGATCTTTGCAACAACAGGAGCTGCGCCGGTACCTGTACCGCCGCCCATACCGGCTGTGATAAAGATCATATCAGCGCCCTTAAGGTGTGTCTCGATCTCGTCACGGTTCTCCTCAGCGCTGCGCTGGCCTATCTCAGGCTTATTTCCTGCGCCTCTGCCCTTAGTGAGCTTTGCACCGATCGGGATCCTTGTAGTAGCTCTTGACTTGTTAAGAGCCTTGGCATCTGTATTGATAGCAATATATTCAATATTATTAACTCCGGAATCCACCATGCAGTTAACGGCATTTCCGCCGCCGCCGCCGACACCGATGACCTTTATATTTACATCGGGTTCAAGTGTTTCCTCATAATTGAAATCTGACATTCTATACTCCTCCTATTTATATTATCCATGTATTTTAACAAATGGTCATAGTAATCTCTATAAATACACTTATTATTTTAGCATAATATTATGACTTTTTCAAGACGTTATTTTAAAATTTCAATTTTCAGCACTTCCGCCGGTTCTCAGCGTTTTTTTTAGTGCAGATTTCACAAATCAATACTGAACATAGTCGTTATTGTACTGATCGTCTCCGCCGTACCAGCCACCGCCGTTTTCCCAGTTGTTGCCGTCCTGACCGTATCCCCAGTCATTATTTGCGGAGTTATCATTCCAGCCATCGTTGTAGTTCTGACCGTAATCCTCACCGCCGCTCTGTTCATCATCCTGAGGAGGCTCGGTGGTAGGCTCAGTAGGGTCGTTGGCACGGTCAAAGCCTGCTACCTGTCCGGGATCGTATTCAGAAACTTCTCCGGCGGGGTCACCGTTAGCATCGGTAGGCCTTGGCTTGGTAGGCTCGATCTTTTCTGTGGATTCCGCAGGTTCATCAGTCATTCTGAAGCTGCACATATTAGTGCCGTACATTGTGAGATAGCCCTTCTTGCCCTTTACGGATTCATCCTCCATGACATTAGCCGCAAGATTCAGTTTATACTCTACATCATTCCAGCCGCCCATTTTGAATATCATACCGTTTTTGTAATTTACAACGATGTTGAATTCATCGGACATATCAAGGGTGGCTATATCGCTTTCCTTTTTCTCACTTATGCTCTTGATAAGCTCCTGGAAAGCCTCGGATTTATGCTCGTTTTCGGTCTCTATAGCCTTTCCGGCAGTAAGATCAGCCGGTTCATAGCCATATATTATCGGAAGCCCGTTTGACATATAGCTGGTACTGTTCCCGTTGTCTACCAGTATTTTTCCCTTTTTGCTGACAAGAAGTGTTCCCCCGTCATAAACGACATTGAATGCAGGTATGCACTTAGTGACCTTTATCTCCAGCGAGGAAGGGAATTTTTTCTTTACTGTGGCAGTCTCCACATACAGCAGCTTATCGAGGATCGCCTGTTCGCTCTTTGCGGTATCAAGTCTAAGGAGGTTATCTCCCTCACTTATCCCCGAGGCCTGAACTATCTCTTCAGCTGAGTACATATCAGATTCACCTGACACTCTTATCTTCTTTATATTAAATAAGAAGGTATGGCAAATAGTTATGCCTGCTGTTACAACAAGCAGCACAACCGCAAGCACATAGAGATTGTTCCAGCGTCTGCGCCTTCTGATACGCTTTCTGCTGTTCTGTCTTTCGACGGTAGTCTTTTCTACATCTTTCATATTTTCTCCGATCCTATACCCTGCGGATATCTCCGCCAAGAAGTCTTATCGATTCTTCAAATTTTTCATAGCCTCTGTCGATATGGGAGATCCGTGTTATCTCCGACGTGCCTTCAGCTGCAAGAGCTGCGGCTGCCATTGCAGCTCCGCCCCGCAGATCAGTAGCCTCAACACTTGCTCCGCTGAGCTTTGATACTCCCTTTACAACAGCGACTTTCCCAAGTACCTGTATATCCGCTCCCATTTTCACAAGAGCTTCAGTGTGACGATAGCGGCAATCGAAAATATTCTCCTCAAAGATACTCGTTCCGTCAGCCAGAGTCAGTGCAGACATCAGCACCGCCTGTGCATCAGTAGGAAATCCCGGATGAGGCATTGTCCTTATCCTGTCCGGGACCGCTCTTAGTCTCGGACTGCTCCTGAGGTATATTTTCCCGCCGCCTGTATATATGCTGCATCCCGTTTGTTCAAGCACCGTAAGAAATGGCTCCATTTCCGGGATGCAGGCATTTTTAAGTATGATTTCTCCGCCGGCAGCTGCTGTCATCGAAAGATATGTAGCTCCGGCAATACGGTCAGGCATGATACTGTATTCACAGCCATGCAGCTTCATCCTGCCGTTTACGACTATACTGCTGCCTCCGTCGCCGGAAATATCCGCTCCGCAGGCTCTCAGGAATCCACAGAGATCACAGATCTCCGGCTCCCTTGCAGCATTGTTTATAACAGTCTCACCTTCCGCAGTTACCGCACAGAGGATGATATTCTCAGTAGCTCCCACAGAAGGAAATGACAGATTTATCTTTGCGCCCTTTGCTTTTCCGCCGGACGTCCGGCAGAGTATCCGACCACCGCCCTCCCGGACATCGACACCCATTTTCCGCATTGCTGCAAGGTGCATATCAATTGGGCGGGGCCCCAGCTCACAGCCTCCGGGCACACTGACTGTACATTCGCCCATTCTTCCCAGCATGGCTCCCATAAATATAATGGAAGAACGCATCTCACGCATAAGCGCCTCAGGTATCTCCGTACCGGTAACTGCAGACGAGTCCACCATAACTGTATTCCCTGAGAATCCGCAGCGGCAGCCGAGGCAATTGAGAATCCTCGACGCAGAATAGACATCGGTGAGCCTTGGACAATTATGCAGCGTGCAGTCCTCTCCGCAGAGCAGTGCCGCTGCAATTATAGGTAGGGCACTGTTTTTGCAGCCCTGCAGGGATAGCTCCCCACGAAGTCTGTTTCCGCCCTTTATTATCAGTTTCTGCATCAAACCACCTCACAGCATTTTTTGTATATTATGCCATGAGATGTTCTTATGTTACTTTTTGCTCTTTGCTATAAGCTTTTCAATGACCTGAAGGATACGGTCATTTGTATCGGTCACACAGAGCTTTGCAGCTGCCGCAGACATTTCAGCAGTCTTTTCCGGAGCGTTATAGAGCTTCTCTATCTCGCTGATTATGCGCTCATTTGTAACGTCCTTCTGCTCGATAACTACAGCCGCACCAGCCTTGCCGAGTACCATTGCATTATGATACTGATGATTGCCGGCAACTATTGGTGAAGGTATAAGTATTGAAGCTCTTCCTGCTGCTTCAAGCTCAGCAAGTGTAGAAGCTCCCGAGCGGCAGATAACAACATCTGCTGCTGCAAGACATACATCCATATCATTTATGTACTCAGTTATCCTGAGTCTGTCAGATTTAAGCGGGATACCGGCAGCCTTCATTGCCTGTGGGAAGGTGTCCTTGCCCATGCCGCCGTAACCGTGGATGTGATTTATCTTCAGCCCCTTTCCGACGTGCCACTTGATAGTCTCAGTCATTGTGTCATTTATACATCCTGCACCGAGACTTCCGCCGAAGGAGAGAATAGTGAAGCTGTCATCAAATCCCAGCTTCTTTCTTGCCTCTTCCTTGGACATTTTATTGATATTGCTCCTTACAGGGAGCCCTGTAACGCTGTATTCAAACTTGCTCTTATCCATATAATCAAGAGCTTCTATGACCGTGAACATAACATAGTCCACTTCTTTCGAGAGGAGCTTGTTTGTAACTCCCGGGTAAGCATTCTGCTCATGGATAGCTGTAGGGATACCCATTTTTGCGGCCTTGCGTATCACTGGTCCGGCAGCATAGCCGCCTGTACCTATAGCGATATCCGGTCCGAAGTTCCTGATTATCTCCTTGGCACGTCTGCCGGAGGTGACAAGATAAGCAACAGCCTTTGCATTCCTTCCGATATTTTCAAGAGAGATCTTTCTCTGGAATCCTGCTACCTTGATAGTTTCAAGCTTATAGCCAGCCTTAGGCACAAGCTTTGACTCCATACCCTTAGGTGTTCCTGCAAACAGGAATTCTGTATCAGGATATTTTGATTTTATTATATCTGCTATTGCGAGACCGGGATTGATATGTCCGCCTGTTCCTCCGCAGGCAATAAGTACCTTCATATAAAGACTCCTTTATGCGTTCTTGAGTTCACGCTCATTATCTGTATGAGTTATCTTCCGCTTTTTGCGGACAAGCTTTTCGTCCTGATAATACCTCTGCTGCGATATATTAAGCATTATTCCCATTTCGGCAAGCTGCATTATCAGAGCAGTACCTCCGTAGCTGAAAAACGGAAGACTGATTCCGGTATTTGGAATAAGGTTGCTTACAACAGCCAGATTCAGGACAGTCTGTATACCTATCTGAGTTGTTATGCCCACTGCGATAAGCATTCCGAATCTGTCCTTACAGCGCACAGCAATAGAGAATCCCTCAACTACAAGAAGGAAGAATACCAGTATTATTGCAAGTGCTCCCACAAAGCCAAGCTCTTCACAGACTATCGGGAAAACGAAGTCGTTTTTTGTCTCAGGCAGGTAGAGGTATTTCTGTCTGGAGTTACCAAGTCCCAGTCCGAAAAGTCCGCCTGAACCGATAGCTATCATGGAGTTTGCTGTCTGCCATGTATCGTCAAGGACATCAGCAAAAGGATCCTGCCACGATTTGATTCGCACCGATACATAGCTGCCGGGGATCTTCGCCTGAACAAATATTATTATCGCTGCCAGGGCAACCACTGATATGCCAAGTACCAGGAACTGCTTTTTGTTAGCGCCTCCGCAGAGTATCATCGCAACTGATATGGAAGCGATAAGTATGAGACCTGAAAGGTGAGGCTCGAAATAGAGGAGCATTGCATATATTCCCATGAGCACGGCATACTTGATGATACCTACTCCGAAGCGGTCCATATTCTTTCCGTCTCTCTCCATGCTGTAGGCAAAAAAGATTATTATGGCAAGCTTTGCTACCTCGGAAGGCTGAAAGTTTACCGGACCAAGTGTAAGCCAGCGCTTAGCTCCCATTTTACCGCCCTCATCGTTTCCGACGAGAAGAGCGGCTATCAGCAGAAGAATTCCCACAACATAGAGAAGTCCGGCGATATTGAATTTCTTCAATCCCGGAAGCTTGATATTTTTGAGATTGTGGTAATCCATTTTCATAAAGAAAAGAAGTGCCGCAAAACCTATCACAGCGTGTTTTGCCTGACTTTTCGCATAGAAAAGTCCGTCTCCGTCGTGCTCGCTGTATGCCCACGCATAGCTTGCTGAGGACATCATTACTATTCCCACGACCAGAAGTATCATTACATAAGCGAAAAAGGAAAGGCTTATATCGCTGTTCCTTCCCTCTCCCACAAAAGCCTTCCACAGTGAGCCTGTGGAGCTTGTTTTCTTCTTTTTGCTTGCCGCCATATTTTCTCCTTTTTTACAGAGAGTTTTATCACTTGAATGCCAACAGTGTGATTATTCCCAGAATACCGAAAATAATGCCTGCCAGCGAGAATGTTATCACTATTTTATATTCACTGAATCCGCTCATCTCAAAGTGATGATGTATGGGAGTCATCTTGAATATTCTCTTTCCCTGATGATCGGGGCTCTTCTTTTTGGTGTACTTGAAGTAGCTTACCTGTATCACTACTGAAAGTGCCTCGAAAATGTAGATAAGTGCAGTCAGAATGAGGAGAAGGTGCTTATGGAGTATAAGTCCTGTACCTGTAACAGCAGCACCGAGGAACATTGAGCCTGTATCTCCCATAAAGCACTTTGCAGGATTCAGGTTCCAGATAAGGAAGCCAATGCATCCGCCGGCCAGTGCCATTGTAAAGAAGCTCATTTCTGTCTTTTCAAGTATAGCACAGGCAACTGTGAAAATAAGCATAGCCACCAGTGTAACTGAACCGCAAAGGCCGTCAACACCGTCTGTCAGATTGACTGCATTAGTCAGATAGATTATTACCGGGATAAGTATTATATAATAGAATATCCCAAGTGAAGGTGTCTCCCAGAATCCGAAGTCAAGGGTAGTTGAACCGTCACCGAATTTATAGAGTGCAATAAGGAAGCCCAGTGAGAAAAGCACCTGAAGAACTATCTTCTGCATAGGAGAAAGTCCGTCGTTCTTCTTCCTTGCGACCTTTGTAAAGTCGTCTATAAATCCTATAAGTCCGAAGAGTGCAGAGAAAACTATCACTGCCAGGAACTCATAGAAAGCATTATGAGTTGCCTTTTCTGTAAGGTCAAGGCCGCCTCTGAGGCGGAATACCCAATAGCCGCATATCGAGGTCAGTATCGTGGATAGTATGAACATGAAGCCGCCCATTGTCGGTGTGCCCTGCTTTTTAGCGTGCCACTGAGGACCGTCCTCAGTCTTTATAGGCTGACCGAACTTTATCCTGTGCAAAAATGGTACAAGGAATATTCCCGAAACACCTGCAACGACGAAAGACAGCATTGTTACCGCCAGATTAATTACCCAATATGACATCTTTTAAAACAACTCCCAATATTATATCTTTTGAATTTTAGTCAAGAAGCTTAAGTCCCTCTGCAACGATCTCACGCTCGTCAAAGTGGATGTGCTTCATGCCGGCAAGGATCTGATAATCCTCATGTCCTTTGCCCGCAAGTACTATTATATCACCTTTTTCAGCAATTTTCAAGGCATGATATATAGCTTCTCTTCTGTCTGCTACAACATCGTAAGGAACACTGCTGTCCGTCAGGCCAGTCAGTATCTCTTTTATGATCTGTTCCGGATCCTCATTCCTCGGATTATCGGAGGTCACTATCAGTCTGTCCGCATACTTAGCAGCAGCAGCAGCCATTTTCGGACGCTTTGCAGCATCACGGTTTCCTCCGCAGCCAAAGAGGCATATGAGCCTTCCCTCAGTATACTCCTTTACACTTCTGAGGATATTCTCCACTGCATCAGGAGTATGAGCATAGTCGCATATCACCGTAAAATCACGCCCTGTAGGTATAACCTCACAGCGTCCCTTTACACCGTTATAGCTTCCTACAGCTGATAATATCTTATCCATAGGTATTCCCGCATTCAGGCATACTGCTATTGCAGCAGTTATATTTGACACATTGAATGCGCCGGGCATATTCATATTAACGAGATAAGACTTATCATCCTGACAGAACCAGAAGCTTGATCCTGTAGACTTTATCTTTATGCCGTCAGCATAGTAATCAGCGTTATCCTTTATGCTGAAGCTCTTTTTGTCACAGCTGATCTCGCTGAAGAGTCTGCGGCCGTAATCATCATCCACATTGCATATCGCTGTATCACATATATCGAACAGCATTTTCTTTGCCTGATAGTAGTCCTCCATATCCTTGTGATAGTCAAGGTGATCCTGAGTAAGATTTGTAAATACTGCAATATCAAACCAGGAAGAGCCTATCCTGTTCTGCACAAGACCAAAGGAGCTTACTTCCATGACTACATACTCGCAGCCGGCCTTCACCATTTTATCGAAGAGCTCCATTAATTCATATGCCATAGGAGTTGTATTCTCCGTATGGAGCACTTCATCACCTATCTCATTGCGGATAGTTCCCACAAGACCAGTCTTATGGCCGGAAGACATCAAGATATTCTTTATAACATTGGTGATAGTAGTCTTGCCGTTAGTACCGGTAACTCCTATCATTTTCATTTTTTTCTCCGGATGGCCGAACCATGCAGAGCAGAGCTGACCGTATGCCTTTCGTGAATTCTCAACGATGAGCTGTCTGTCGCCAAGGCCCAGATCACGCTCGCATATTACCGCAGCCGCTCCCTTTTCAAGCATTTCCGCAGCAGCGGTATGGCCGTCGAAGCTTCCGCCCTTAACGCAGACGAAAATACATCCTTCAACAACTTTTCTTGTATCATCTGTAATGAAGCTTATTTCTGTATCATCGAGCTTTGTCTCTGCGATACCGTTTATCAGCTCATATAATCTCATCCTTACCGCCTCCTGTATTTTCTTTATTTATCTTTCCCGGACAAACGGCTGTCATACCGGGAAACGAATTTATCACTTTATCCGGCAGGTATCAGCCGCCATCCTCGTAAACCGTGAATTCGAGCTCTATGGTAGTTCCCATAGGAACCTGTTTTCCGGCCTCCGGATACTGTCCGCTTACTATAGCACCTGCACTGTCAGCGGAAGCACCTATGGTTATGTAGTTAAGGTCATTCGAAGCCAGCAGATAATTGGCATTATACGCATCATATCCGATAAGATTCGGGACTGTCCTGTATTCGTTGGCCTTGTTCTTTTCTGTATACAGATAAACTGTACCGTCTCTTGAAATAAATGCTCCTGTCTTAGGCGACTGTGCCACTACTTCAATACCGTTTCCGATTATCTTGGTATGCTCAGCATCGATCCCAAGCGATTCAAGAGTCTTCTTTGCGTCATCGATAGGACCTTCAAGAAGAGGTATCTTTATATCGAGACTTGCAAGCTCCTGATCTGTATACTCAGGGCTGATGCCAAGGTATGGCAGAACATCCTTGAGTATATCTCTTGCTGTAGGAACTGCAACAACGCTTCCGTAGTACTGGTTAGGGCTGTTATCAGGCATATCTCCAAGAACGAGGAGTATTATCTCCGGATCATCTGCCGGAGCAAAGCACATATAGGAAGCACCGTACTCCTGATCCTGATCGGTCTCTTCTCCGCCTTCGACGTATCCCTCATTGGTACTTTCCATACGTCTCTCGGATGTACCGGATTTTCCTCCGATAGCATATCCCTTGATCTTAACATTACCGGTATCACTGTCTGCAACAACATGGAACAGTGCATCTCTCATCTTTTCAGATGTCTCCTCAGAAACTACCTGACGGCGGACAGTTCTCTCGTTTTTGAGGGCAACGTTTCCGTCTTCATCAAGGATCTTATCCACTACATAGGGCTGAAGGAGATAGCCTCCGTTTATCGCTGCACAGCAGGCAGTTATCATCTCTATAGGTGTAACAGTCTCACCCTGTCCGAAGGAACCTACTGCAAGGTTAACCGGATCAATATTATCATAGTTGAATATATCTCCTCTGCTCTCATAAGGAAGATCGACACCGGTAGTCTCTCCGAAGCCGAAAGCATTACAGTAATAAACGAATTTATCCTCTCCAAGAGCAGAACCGATCTGCATGAAAGCCGGGTTGCAGGAATGCATAAGCGCTTCCTGGAAGCTCTGAGCGCCGTGTCCGGGAGCTCTGACATGACAATGGATAGGCTGAAGTGCTCCGGGGATCTCTACATCACCGTCGCAGAAGTAGGGCTGACCCTTGAAGTCTATCTTTTCCTCCTCCATTGCAGAGGCACTGGTAACTACCTTGAAAACTGAACCAGGCTCATATCTCTCAGAAATACACTTGTTTTTCCATTGAGTTTCTCTCTCCTGAGCCAGCTTCTTATCAGCTTCTTCCTTATTTGCCATAGCCTTTATTTCTGCGGCAAGGAACGGATCTGATATCTCCATGGGCTGATTAAGATCGAAGCTGGGATATGTAGCCATACCATAGATAGCTCCGGTCTTTGCATTCATAAGTATCGCACATCCACGATTCTTGACCTTATGCTTGATGACCATTTCCTGAAGATGCTTCTCAAGGTAGTACTGGATGTTCATATCTATAGTAAGATATACATCGTTTCCTTCCTTTGGGTCATAGGTCTTTGAATATTTATAGGGAAGCTCGTTTCCGTTGGAGTCAGTAGCAGATATTGTTCTGCCGTCAACTCCGGCGAGGTACTCATTATAATATGACTCGATGCCATATACACCGTTTCCGTCTGCATTAGTAAAACCTATAACAGAAGCGGCAAGCTCATTCTGCGGATAGTATCTCTTGGTATCCTCCTCAGCGTGAAGCGAGGTGAGCCCGTATTTATTGAAGAACTCTAAAAGCTCATCTCCTACAGGAGTCTCCACCTTTTCCGCAAGGACGCTGTACTGCGTATCCTTTTCCATAGCGGCACGGACATCCTCAGCCTTTATTTCAAGCTTTGAAGCCAGGAGTGACACTGCCTCTTCCCTGAAGGCCTCAGCCGATTCAGGGAGCGGATTCAGTTCATTGCCGTCCTCGTCGTATTCAGGCTTATAATCTCCGCTGGACTTATCACGGTTGCGCTTATCGATACGATCCTGAAGGTCCTCCATTTCGCTGCGGAATCTTGTAGAGTCGAGGAATATCTTATAAACCGAAGCACTCTTGGCAAGTGCAGAGCCCTTGGCATCATAGATAGAGCCTCTGTGTGCTGACAGGATTATGGAGCCGAAATGCTGTGCATTGGCCATATCCTGATATTTTTTGTTTTTCAGGACGGATATCCTGAAGAAGTTCACGACTACCGCTGAAAACAGCACAACGAAAACTGCTGTCATAACGAATTTTGCCCTGAACCTCATTGAATTGGAAGGGTTGTAATTTGCCATATGATTCCTTTCCTGTTTTGGATGTAAAGGCGGCTGCTGCACAGGGAATGCGCTGCGGCAGTATCTCCGCACAGTGCCGCCTTAACGAGATCTGAAAAAAGTGACTGATCCTCTGTCACATCTATCACAAAACTGCGTATAAATAGAATAAGGCAGGGTAATTATGCTGCCCCGCCTCTGAACATCAATGATATTCCGATGTCCTTCTTCTATGATACGACGAAGTATTTCTTTCGCTTATCAAGCTTGGAACCGCCGTCCCCGGATCCTCTTTTCCGCTCAGGATCCGGGGAGCAGTGATCCCGTATTCCGATCACTCGCTGTATCTCCGTGTTCTACATATAACCTCGGCATATTTTTTTATTTCGCCGATAGTGTTCATTAATTAACAGGCAGTCCTTTTACTATATTTATATTGGCACTACCCTCTGAAATATTCCACGATGCCGTCAAAAAAGCTCTCGATCTTGGTCATGAGAGTTTCATCCTGCTCAGGAATATTAACTACGTCATCAGTCTGTATTTTTATGTACTTGATCTGGGATGTATCGATCTTCTGCATACCCAGTTCTTTTTCTGCATACTCCTCGACGTTTTTTGCTGACATTTTGCTGTCAAGCTCTGATTGGAGCCGGACGTGTTCCGCCTCTGTCTGACTTAGCTGGCGGTTGAGATTAGATACTTTATTGTACATCCTGTTTCGATGGTCAAGAGCATAGATGACCGATCCCAGAAGTCCGGCGGCGATTATGGATATAACCACTATACGCATTATCGCACCGCTTTTCACTTCAGTTCGTCTGTAGCTAATAACGTGCTCATCAGTATCATTTTTTGTCTCTGGCTCTTCGGATATTTTTTCAGAGCCGGAATCCTCATGACCGTCGTCATCGTAATCGTAATATGACTCATAACGCTGCTCCGCTGTCATCTTCCGCACTCCTTTCTATTATCCTTAGCTTGGCGCTTCTGCTTCTGTTGTTTCTTTCAAGTTCCTTTTCGTCTGCCTCTATAGGCTTTCTGTTCACAAGTCTGCCCTGCGGTTTTCTTCCGCAGACGCACTGTGGAAAATCCGGCGGACATATACAGCCCTTGCACCATCCTGCAAATCTCTGCTTGACGATCCTGTCCTCAAGCGAATGGAAGGTTATAACTGCAAGTCTTCCGCCTGCCTTCAGACTGTAGAATGCCTGGTCAAGTCCCTGAGACAAATGCTCAAACTCTCCGTTAACGGCTATCCTTATTGCCTGAAAGGTCTTCTTACAGGGGTTTTTATCACGTCTCGCCTTCTGAGGAACGCTCTCTCTGATTATGTCTGCGAGCTGCAAGGTCGTTTCTATGGGAGCTTTCTCCCTTGAACAGACTATATTCCCTGCGATACGTCTTGAGAATTTCTCCTCACCGTACTCAAAGATTATTCTTGCGAGCTCCTGCTCGGAATATGTATTCACTATATCAGCGGCACTCAGGCCCTCTTTGCTCATTCTCATATCGAGAGGAGCATCAACGTGGTATGAGAAACCTCTGCTACCCTCGTCCAGCTGATAGGAGGAAACTCCCAGATCCATAAGGATACCGTCCACCTTATCTATACCGAGATCATCGAGCACATATCTCATTTCCGAGTAATTTCTGTGGATGACCTGAGCATTGCTGTAGACCGACAACCTTTCCGAAGCAACTTTGACTGCATCGGGATCACGGTCAAGGGATATAAGTCTGCCCTTTTCATTGAGACGGGCAGCTATCAATGAGGAATGTCCCGCACCGCCGGCAGTACCGTCAACATAGATACCATCGGGTCGGATATCAAGTCCCTCTATACATTCCGAAGCCAATACGGGGATATGGCTGAATTCCATCTGTACCTCTCCTTAATATATTCCGGGCCTGCAGCTCAGAACTGTAAGCACGCCGGAGCTTTTCAGCGGGAGAAAACGGCAGCTGTGCCGCTCCCTTATATTGAAAGGTCTGACAGTGCAGCGTTGATATCGTCGAATGTGATATTGCTGCTGAAGCTCTCCCATGTGGACTTATCCCAGATCTCGGCTCTGTTTTCTGAGCCAATGACCACTACCTCGTCAGAAATGCCAGCATATGTTCTGAGCTGCTGGGTGATAAAAATTCTTCCCTGCTTATCCGGCACCTGTTTATCGGTGAAGGAAAGCAGATATCTTCTGACGTTACTTCCGGCCTTACCTGTTACGGAAGAGAGCTTTTCCCTGTATTTCTGAAATTCCTCAGGGGAATAAACGGCAATATAGTGATCGTCGTGTCCGGCGCAGAGAAAAAACTCCGGCCCGAGGATCTCTCGAAGCTTATTCGGGAAGCTCATACGGCCCTTCTGGTCGATACTCGGATAATAAGTACCGCATAACGGATCTGTCATGACCTTCGCCTCGCTTTCGTTTACTCGATTGGGGTAATTTCACCTCAAAAGTGGGAGAAATCACAACTCATCACCTTTTTTTGCCCCTACAACCATTTTATCACTTCTCACATAATTAATCAAGATGGGATAATGCACAATGCTAAGCTTGCGTAAAAGGCTATTTTTGGTGATTTTGTTTAAATTTTAACCTCAGTAAACTATTTGCGAAACAAACGTTTGTAATTGATATACTTTTATCCACCTCATTTTTTACCACTCGTCACCTTTTGGGCATCAAAAATGCTCAAAAAATGCCTCGCAGCACCCTAAGAGGTGAAAAAAGGTAAAAGTCCCCGGATACAATTATGCTGCTGAATCGCTACAGTTTATCGTTCCAAAGACTTTTTCCTTTTGTTCTATCTCTCTTTATTCTGCCGTCTCATTCTCAGTGGCGGCTGTTGTTACTTCAGTACTATCGGCAAAGACCTCCTGCTGTTCCTGATAAGCGGCCTCTGTCTTAGCTTCCTGATAGTCCTCGATGAAGTCTCCCTCATCAGTCCAGTCAGGTTCAGTGATCTCCGGTTCTGAATACTCACCCGGAGTATATGTTACATTGAATTTCGGCGATTTAATGCCCATCGGCAGTGAGAAGGCATATCCCTTTACCCACATCTGACCGTCTATGCATACATCGGTGACATATCCTGTCTCATCGGAGTAATAAGGCTGGATCCAGTTTGAAGGATCATCAGAAAGGGTGATGCCGAAGCGTGACTGTATCCTGTTTCTCATATCTGCTGCACTTATATATGTAACAGTTCCGAAATGAGGATCGTAAGCGCCGTCCCAGTCGCTCGGAACGCTTCTGAGATAAGGCACATCCTGATAGAAGACCTCATAGCAGTTAGCAGAGCAGCCTCCGCTGGATGCTGAGAACATAGTCAGTGCGAAATCCTCGTCGTAGAAGAGAGCCTCTCCGAGGACCTCCTCGCAGGCATCAATAACTATCTGAGGCGGATTTGCCTTTGGTCTCAGATCGTTGCAGTCATCGCCGTTGAACTTTATATATGTATAGGCCGCAACAGCCTGAGCCTTTATGGCTTCATAGGCCATTGAGCCTCCGACCTCATTGAAGACTATCTCAGAGAGTATCTCCAGAGTTGTCTTGCCTGTAGGCTGGTGTCTGAGAGTGATCTCCTCATCGTCGGTGGAATTTGTATTCACAAGGTATGTTCCCGGATAGTAGTGGAACAGGATATCCTGATAAGTCCAGCCGCTGTATGTGGCATAGAGATTAGCACCGTTCTGGCTCATGCCGACACCGTGTCCCCATCCGTAGGTCACAAAGGTGAAGTCTCCGGGGCTTGCGTTGGCATATACCTGTCTGTCCGGTGGAACATATCCCACAGGCTTTCCTGAGAGATACAGCTCGACTGCTGTCGGCTCCGCATTTCTGGACTTCCTCGTAAGTGAAGGTGTCTTTTTCTTGAGAGCCCTTCTCTTGGCTATCATAAGTGACATCTCTTCATCTGTGAGCTGAGCCTTGGAATTGCCTCCAACTGTCTGGAGCATTTCCGGAGTGGTTATCTCATAGCTGACAAGCGACATACTTGCATCATAATCTGAGATATCAGTCTTTACCCAGTCTATCTTCTCTTCCTCTTCTTCAGCAGCCTCGCCGTTTTCGGTCTCTGTGGAAGCTTCTTCGGCAGAGGTCTCCTCGGTAGTCTCCTCTGAGACCGGTGCTGATGAGGGCTGAGTTTCATCCGGAGCTTCAGCAGAACCTATTGCTGAATTTGCTCCCGTAAAGGCAAGGACTCCGGAAAGCAGAGCAGCAGTGCTCTTCATAATGTATAAGCGTTTCATAGATCAAATAACTCCTTTTACCGTGTTATCGGTTTACTGACTTATTTTTCTCTTTCTTACTGTGCGTTCTGCCCTTCGGCAGTTGTTGTCTCAGGCTTTGCTTCATGAGCCTTCTTCCATTCTTCTGTACGCTGGATAGTTGACATATCCCCTGCCTTCTCGCCATCCCTGAGTCTTCTTGCGACTACAAGGAAACGTGAGTTATCCTCATCAGCATAGCAGGTGGAAAGTGTCAGAAGCTTGTCACCGTACTGTACATCGACTCCAGTATCGACCATAGCACTGCTCTTGCAACGGTCAACATAGAAATCGAAATCTTTTTTATCATCAAGCTCTTCCATATTCCAGTAAACGAAGTCATTGCCGTCGTAGTTTCCGCTGGTTATGAGAAAAGCAAAGATAACGTAATCATAGTCCTTGTAATTGGAGCTGAGTTCCACGAAAGGACTTTCATCATAGAAGCTGTAATCCTGACGGTATCTCCTGAGAGAGCCGAACATTGAATTATTAGCCATATTATGTCCGTAGATTATAAGATTCTCGGACTGTTCCTCCTCATCGCTGCCGAAAACATTTCTG
Source organism: Ruminococcus flavefaciens (assembly GCA_002371825.1). Taxonomy (GTDB): domain Bacteria; phylum Bacillota; class Clostridia; order Oscillospirales; family Ruminococcaceae; genus Ruminococcus; species Ruminococcus flavefaciens_L. The sequence goes on from DFHF01000037.1 coordinate 131,561, forward strand.
TAATCGAAAAACAGTGAACCGCAGCGCAGATAGCTGCCGTCGAGGTCGTGGTCAAGATAATAGGAATCCGGAACAAAGTATTCAGGCCCGTAGAACTTGGAGCCGGCCTGTATCTCGCCGGGGTCAAGGACGACAGGATAATCCACCTGAGTATTGCCGATCTTTATCCAGCCGGCAACGTCGGGATTGATGTTTCTGAATCGCTTTGCCCTTTCGGTCATTCCTGTCTCGGAGGGAGCATAGTTTATCCCGTTAGCCCAATCAGCAGGAAGCTGCTTTACAGAATTTTCTGCCTCTGTTGCAGCCTCAGTGGTCTCAGCCACAGAGCTGACTGTCGGCGAATCGTCATCTTTTTTATTCTGGGAGTAGACCAAAGCTCCCAGGCCAACTGCAAGAGCACAGGCACAGCCGGCTGTTGCAATTTTTGCAGGTTTATTCATCTGAATCAGTACTCCTCTGTATGTTCCTTACGGAGCAATTGCTGTCGGGATCCCTGATGTATCACGGGCCGTAGGGCTCGAACTCAGCATCGGGATCGTAGTGTTCATTAGTTTTTGTATTATAGTACATTGTAGGCCACTTGATATTAGGATTAGCCCTGCTGTTCTGAGTACCCTCCAGAGGATCCTCACCGTCTCTTACAAGTCTGCCCATTATGATAAGTCTTCCACGGTCTCCGAGGTAGGTATTGCAGGTGGAGAGGGTTACCAGCTTATCACCGTATTTCACATCCACATCATTAAGTCTGAGAGTCCTTCTCTTAGCCTCATTAACGAAGTTGTAGAAGTCCTTTTCATCACTGAAATTAAGCTTGTTCCAGCAATCGAACTTGGTGGGGCTCTCGTCATCAACGTCGAGGATAAAGAATGCGAATATCTTATATTTATATGTCATGCAGTTGGAATTGAGTTCAATGACCGGATGCTCTCCATAGTAATCATCATTTCTGTGATAATATTTAAGAGTACCGAACATAGTCTCATCGCCCATATTATGACCGTATATCACAAGGTTATCGGAGTTTTCATACTTGAGGTATCCCTCATCATCTATCTCATCGAAGTGATTGCGGTAATCAAGGAATATCTCACCTGCTCTGGATTCAGAGCCGTCTATTTTGCGGTTGATATATTTATCGTTGTCATCAGCCTGCATAACAGGGTTATTTACCTTGGTATCAGGTATGCTGATAACTCCCACAACATCGCTGTTAATATCAAGGAGCTTTCTTGCACCGGGAAGAACAGAATATTTCTTTTTGATAACCTCTTCGCCGTCTTCGTTTACGACCTTGACACTGCTAGGCTGCACAGGCTCTTCATCCTGATAGGTCCAGTACATATTCATGACCTTGTCATTGAGCTTTTTACTGCGCCAGAGGTCGAGATAGTAGTCTGATACCATGTATCCGCACACTATTATTGCGATAACAGAGATAAGGAACACAACTTTTCTGATGCACTCAAAAACGCTGTCCCCCTTCTCCGGAAACATACCTCTCAGTCTCTGTCTGAAGGTCTTTTTCTTCTTTTTCTTCTTTCCTTTTTTCACAGGAGCTTTCTGTGCTTCAGGATAGACCGCCTCTGCTTTTTCTCTTGCCGCCTCTGCCTCATCACGCACAGGAGCTCTTTGCGGCTGGACCGCCCTTACCGGTCTTACAGCAGTTCTCTCGGAAGCCGGCCTCCTGACTGGTTCTTCCGGCATCTCGTAATGCGGTGTATCTTCCACAGGAGCATCGGGAAGGAAATCAGCGGCCGGATCATCCGGCAGTGAATCGAATATAGACCTCTCATGGAGTATATCCGATACATCCCCGCTCTCCGCTGCAGGAGCACTTGCTTCTGTCTGTGAATGTGCCTTTTCAGCATCGAGAGCCTTGAGGATATCCTCAGCAGATGAATACACCTGCTTTCCAGTATCAGCGGGAGCCTCCGCTGCAGGAGCGCTCTGTTCCTGAGCACTGTGTATGGCCTTGCGGATCCGGCTGATCCTCTCAGCTCTGAGCTGAGCCTCTCTGTCGGCCTCTGATGCAGGGCCGTTAAATATATCACTCATCTGCCTGAATCTCCTCCATTAGTGCTTGTTCAACAGTTGCAAAGGCATAGGCTGCAGCCGCATATCTTATATTTTTGCGGCTTTTATCTTCAAGCTTCCAGAGTTCAGGCAGTCTGACGAACTGCCTTCCCTTTATATCGAAGCCGATAAATACTGTGCCGACAGGAGTTCTCTCTGTACCGCCGGACGGTCCGGCTACTCCTGTTACAGAAATACAGATATCAGCACCGGAAGCCTCCTTAAGTCCTCTGACCATTGAAAGGGCGACCTCTTCACTGACTACTCCGTATTTTTCTATCTCTTCTGCCGGAACTCCGAGAAACCGGCTCTTTATTCTTTCGGAATAAGTACACAGACCGAGCTCAAAGACTGCTGAAGCGCCTGACACTGAAGTTATCAGCTCAGACAGCAGACCTCCTGTACAGCTTTCGGCCGTAGCTATCTTTAAACTATCCCGTTCTAATAATTTTACAACATTTGTAACCGTTTTGTCAAGATTTACGGATAAACTTTCTGTATAATCACTGCTTGTCATCTGTACCCGCACCTACCTTTTGTGCACATCTTATAATTTCAACTTCTATTTTTTGTAAGATAGTTAAAAACAATGTCCTTGTTATTTTGAAATATCGAAGGTCTTCATCTCAGTATTTTCAACAGCCTTCTGTATAAGAGGCTCGAAATCGAAGCTGTTCTGAGCCTTCTCTATATCCTCCAGACGGGGTCTTACCTTAGGATGTCTGGGAGTAAATACGGTACAGCAATCCTCATAAGGAAGGGTGGATATATCGAAAGTATCTATTTTGCGGGATATCTCGATTATCTCAGTCTTATCCATACCTATGCATGGGCGGAATACCGGTATGCGGCATACTGCGTCTGTGCAGGCTATTGCAGCCATAGTCTGACTTGCTACCTGTCCAACGCTCTCGCCGGTGATAAGTGCGAGGCAATTATCCTTTGCGGCAATACGCTGGGCTATCTCCATCATAAGTCTTCTCATTATAATAGTAAAGAACTCCTCGGGACAGTGATCCTTGATAGCCTCCTGGAGCTCAGTGAACGGGACACAGTAGAAAGCGATACCGCCGCACCAGTCAGTGAGCTTCTCGCAGAGCTGCTCCACCTTGAGCTGTGCTCTTTCGGAAGTATAGGGAGGGCTGACATAGTGTATCGCAGCGATATGTACTCCCCTCTTTGCCATCATCCAGCCTGCAACAGGGCTGTCGATACCTCCGGAAAGGAGCAGCATTGCCTTGCCGCTGCTGCCAACAGGAAGTCCGCCTGCGCCCTTGATGTTCTCAGCGTGGACATAAGCATTTGTATCTCTTATCTCCACCGTTACAGTTATCTCAGGCTCCTTGACATCGACTGTCAGGTGAGGGAATCTTTCAAGCAGCTTTCCGCCAAGCTCCATACAAATCTCAGGCGATTTCATGGGGAAGGCCTTATCTGAACGCTTTGCATTTACCTTGAAGGTCTTTGCACAGCCAAGTACGTCCTCCAGATATTCGTAGCTCTTCTCGCAGATATCGCTGAAATCCTTTTCACAGACACAGGCACGGCAAAGTGCAGCGATACCGAATATCTTTCCCACTCTCTCCACTACCTCTGAAAGATCGATATCTTCATCCTGAGGGTCTATGTAAAGTGTGGACTGAGCGCTGGTGCAGACAAATTTGCCCAGAGGCTTTATCCTGCGCTTTATATTCTTGGTGAGCATATCCTCAAAGGTCTTCTTGTTAAGGCCTTTCAGAGCCATTTCTCCGTATTTTACAAGTACAATTTCTTTCATTTTCATTCTCCTGCATTTTTTATGAGGATATCATCCTCTTACTTTTTCAAATCCTTCTGCAATAGCCTCTGCCAGCCTGTCCAGCTCTTCCTCAGTGGTCTCTGCGGTCATGCTGATGCGGATAGCGCTGTCAGCACGTTTATCCTTTATGCCGAACTGTACGAGAACTCCGCTCTGCTGTCCTTTTGAGCAGGCTGAGCCGCTGGAGACGTATATCTCCTTGCTTTCAAGGAAGTGCAGCATTATCTCTGAGCGTCTTCCCTCAGCAGATATATTCACTACATATGGCGAGCCGTCCTCCGGTGAGTTAACAGCTGTGCCGTCTATACTGGAAAGTCTGTCCAGCAGATACTTTTTAAGAGTGCCGACTCTCTCATATCTTTCACCGATAGTTGGAAGCAGCTTTTCCGCAGCCGCCCCGAAAGCTGCTATCAGAGGCACACTTTCAGTTCCTGAGCGTATACCCTTTTCCTGTTTTCCGCCGGTTACTATCGGCACCACACGGACTCCTTTTTTAATGTATATAGCTCCAACGCCCTTTACTCCGTGTATTTTATGGGCACTGAGGCTTATCATATCCGCACACATCGCATTTACCTTAACAGGCAGCTTCATATATCCCTGAACGCAGTCGCAGTGTGTGATGATATCGGGATATTTTCTCTTTACCGCTGTAAAAGTTTCCTTCACAGGAAGTATGTAGCCGGTCTCGTTATTGACAAGCATCATGCTTATAAGAAAGGTGTTCTCATCGCAAGCATTCAGGAAATCAGCTGCATAAAGCCTTCCGTCCTCTCTTGGAGATACACGGACAACCTCAAATCCCTGAGCTTCAAGCGCTGAGGCAGTCTCATCTACAGAGGCATGTTCAACAGCGGATATAACTATTTTCTTCTTTCGTCTTCCATAGGCTCCGGCAGCACCTCTCAGAGCGAGATTATTGCTCTCAGTAGCACCTGAAGTAAAATAAACGCAGAAAGGATCAGCTCCTATCGAGCCAGCTATGATCTTTCTTGCCTTATCAACTAAAAGCTGAGCTTCAAGTCCGGCCTTGTGAAGTGAAGACGGATTGCCGTAATTAACTGTCATTGCTTCAACTGCGGCTTCAACAGCCTCGGCACACGGCCTTGTGGTTGCCGCATTATCAAGATATATAGGCATATTACATTATCATTCCTTACATTTCCTTTTTCAGCATAAATTATATTATACCATAAAACAGAACAAAATGCTATACATTTATGAGATTTTCCCTGAATTTTCACAATTCTGCCCCATAAGTCCATTATACTCGTCTTCAATGCATCATTGTTCTTGACAAACTGCTGCTTTATTGATATTATTATAGTTGGCGAATCATTTACATACAGACCCACAGAGGTCATTGATCCGGAGGTGCTATTATGCCCAGTAATTTCAACGATAACGATCAGACAAAACTCTACAAAGCAGATGCGTCTGACGATCAGCCTACATTCAAAAGCCGTCCATATCCCCAGAAACAGCCCCAGCAGCCCCAGTATCAGAACAGACGGCCTGCCGGATATCCCTATCCGCAGCAGAATTATCAGCAGGGAGCTTATCAGCAGCAGCAAATGCGTCCGCAGCAGCCTGTAAGGCCTCAGCAGCAGAATATGTATGCTCCGCCCCAGTATCAGCAGCAATACCAGCAGCCCCAGTACAGACAGCCTGCCGGAGATTATCCCCGCCGTAACAGTCAGAAAAAGAAAAATAAAGGCAATTCAGGCATTATTATACTGATAATCATCGTTCTCCTTCTGATAATTGCTATCGTCGGGATCGGCATTTATATGTATATCAGGAATAACGATTCGGGAAGCTCAAAAAAGAACTCCTCAGAGACAAGCAGCAATGCATCAGTTTCCGATGAAGAGGATACCGATGCTGCTGAAGCCACAGATGATGAAGACGAGATAATAATCATAGTTCCGAACGTGGAAGGCTATGACTACCGTACTGCGGAATCAAACCTTCTGAAATCCGGACTTAAATGCGAGACTGAATATGCATTCAGTGATTCTGTCAGCGAAAATATCGTTATCTCACAGAGCGTTCAGCCGGGAACAGAAGCTGCGGAAAATACTGTAGTCAAGATCGTGGTGTCACAGGGAAAAGCTCAGGCAGAAAAGGTGATCGTTCCCAATGTCACAGGACTTAGCTACGATGAGGCCTGCCGTGAGCTTGAAAAGGCAAAGCTCAATCCAAGCGCTTCATATATCCCCCATGATAAAGTTGCCAAGGATATAGTTATTTCTCAGGATACTGTCCCCGGCACTGAGGTGCTTGCCGGCACAGGAATAGTTCTATCAGTATCCCAGGGCAAGGATGCTCAGCCTGCAACAAAGGCTCCGTCAGATGATTCAAAGAAATACGGTTACGTTGATACCGCTGAAACAGACCTGAACGTCAGAAAAGCGCCTTCCACAGACGGTGAGAGGATCGGTGCACTTCCCAAGGGCACAAAAATCGAGATAGTAGGCTCCGAGGGCAACTGGTACAAGATCGTCTATGATAACGGCTACGGTTATGTTTCAAAGGACTATGTAAAGCTCATAGACTAAATAAAATGCAAGGGTGTGATACAATAATATCACACCCTTTTCTTATTTCCAGAAAGCAAAGAAATGCTCAACGTCATAGGCTATTTCAGGATGCTCCCAGTGATCTTCCGTAAAGCGAAGCATCTGATTGATATCCTGAACACCTGCGGCAAAAAGTGTCCATACCAGAGAAACACACATAAATATGCGGATACAGCGTTTAGTATATTGATCATCAGTCTTTGAATACAGCCAGAATATCACAGCAAATGCTCCAAGCAGAGACTGCCAGGCAAAATCCGCCATATATCTTACCGCATAGCCGCTCTCCCATACAGATGCTATGATAATGAGCGGTACAGCCACACACGGCAGCCCTACTGTCAAGGCCGCTCTGAACCTGTCTTTCCTGTACGGTAACTTCCTGAGTGCTTTTCCGGAAAAGAAATATGCAAACATAGGAAGTGCCAGAAAAAACAGTCCGGAGGTATTCATCGTCGAGTCATAGTCCTCATAGAAGAAACCGCCGACATCCATGAACTGGAATCTTGTGGAAACTATAGGATATACCGGCGTGAAAACAGGAGTATTGAACAGATAATTATACAGGGCAACAAGTGAAAGCTGCCAATGGAACTGAGTTCTTGTGAAGTCGTTTATTGTAAGAGAATACTGTATTCCGAACTCAAAATGTGAGCCGAATCTGTCATGATTGTACCACATCTGGAACAGTCCTAACACGGCCATGGGTGCAAATGCACAGATAAGATACAAAGTCCGGCGGTCCCTGCACTTCCTTGCCGACACTGCCATAAATAATGCCGCACAAAGGCAGTACAGCACAAGTGTAGGCCTTGCCAGTACCGCTCCGCCAAACAGCAGCGATGCAGCAGCTGTCCTTTTAAGGGATATGCTTCCGCCGCCTAAAGCTCCTGAAGTTATCATAAAATAGAATGCCCAGGTGAGGAAAGCAAATCCGGCAGAAATAGCTGTCTCATAGAACAATGGCCTGCCGATACTGAACCAGATGCCGCTGACTGTCTGTATGACTGCCAGACCTGCAAGGACAATGCCCGCCGGAGTATCCGGAAAGAACCTTCTCACCATACTCATATATGCAAATGTCAGTCCGATCATCCCTATAAGCGCAAACAGCAGCACGGCTGCTTCATGGGGCAAGAAATATCCCGTCAGAAGATGATATGGCATGAAAACCAGAATTACCGGTGCTGTTCCGTAGTAGGAATAGTAGTGCCCTTTATAGTACACATGATCCCACTTTATATCGATCCCCTCTGATTCACGCAGACGGCGGTCATAAGGATCATCTGCGCTCAGGAGTTCCTCCGAAGGCTCTTCAAGCAGTCTTGTGCTGCCATGTTCAAAGGCCTCCACAAGTTCCTGAGACATCTGGTCTCCCTCGGTCTGCTTTAATATTTCGCTCCATTTTCTGTCCCCGAGCTTATAATCAGTTACGATAAAGGCTGTAATACAGGCTGTGAGAGTAATACACGCTGCCAATGCACTGCACAGCTTCTTCTGCTTGTCACAGCCCTGCCTGAGAACTCCTTCTGCCGCAGACCTTATAAAGCAGCTCAGGATCACAATAAGTATAAAACGGAGCCACGATATCTCCATAGGCGGCTGAACATTTACAGCAAGCGCTTTAAGTGATATCTCACCTCCATTTATAGGCACAAGCCTTATCCTGAGGTCACTGACCTTTCCCGAGAGCTGAAGGTCAGCATAGTGAGAGCCCTTTCTGCCGACAACTATTTTCTGTTCTGCCACGTCAACACGGTATACCGAGGTCTGGGTCTCGTCTTTGGCATCTATATACATCATTGCACCCTTAGTCTCAGGTCCGAAGGAAATATCCGCATATACCGTCCCCACCTCGCAGTTCACACCTTCAAGAGTAAATTCCACGCTGCTGTCGCCGGTTATAAGTATATCCTCCTCATCGGGGCGGTATTTCACTCCCCTTGCTGCTGAGAATCTGTCTGCGCTGAATCGCATCTCTGTCCTGTCACTCATACAGAATCTATAGACCGGCAGATTGAAAAGCGTAACTTCAAGCACTGAGGCTATCAGCATAACCTTAACAGCAAATGCTGCTGTTTTACCGGGGCGGCGCTTATTTATCCAGCAGAGCACAAAAGCAGCCGCACTGACCGCTCCTGCAAGCGCCGAAGCACCATGATAGGCTCCCATATCAATGATCCCGGCCGCATCAGCCAAACCTGCAAAAAAACTGCCGCTGCTATACAGCGCACTATCCTGCCTGTAATAATTCCTGCCGGAGATACCTCTTTTTCCCTTATCATCTCACGGTGTAAAAACCAACACACTGCCGCTGAGGCAGCTGCGATCAGAATAAACAAAAATGTGTTCATCAAATGCCTCCACAAAAGATATATCTTATTTTATTACATTGTTCCTGATTTGTCAATGTCCGCTTTACAAACACATACCACAGCTGTTCAGGACTTGACAGCAGATAATGAATCTGTTAGAATTACAGAAGTAACACTACGGAAAGGATGGGATACATGAGGATCAAAAATATATTATTCGCTCTGACCGCTGCAGCTCTTGCAATACCTACAGTCTCCTGCGGAAACAGCGGCAGCTCCGGAAGCAGCAGCTCTGAAACCGAAACAGCTTCCGCCGCAGAGGATACATCAGCTGACGAAATGACAACTACCGGAGAAACGACTGATGAAGCTGCTGATGAGACCACTTCCAAAGCAGACTCAGAGGAAAGCACATACGACCTGAGCACCCTTACTGCCGGCGAAGAGCTTTCACCAGCAGTATGGAAGGTAACTGATCCTGCTACAGGCAATCATATATTCCTTATAGGAACTGTCCATATCACACCTCAGGGGAATATCGATTTTCCGGACTATGTCGAAGAAGCATACAACAGCTGTGACAGCATAGCTATAGAGTATGATACCCGTAAGCTTATGACAGATCTGACTGCTGTACAGGAGTTTCTCTCCCAGCTGTTATACACCGATGGTACCACTATCAAGGATCACCTCTCACCGGAAGCATATGAGGCCGCTGTAGAGTCGATGAAGGAGCGTGGGACTTACTATCCTATGATCGAAAACTATCATGTAGGGTTCATTATCACTCAGACAGGCTCCGCCTCAATAACCGACATCAAGGGACTCAGCATTGAGGGTGTTGACTGGAAATTCGCTGAGAGAGCCGACAAGGACGGCAAGGAGATAATAAACATAGAGACTATTGATACACAGGCCGATGCTATTACTGCCATGTCAGATGATTATGCAAGCTATATGATATTATCCAGCCGGGAACAGACAGCTTCTCAGGCGGCGGAGCAGTATGCTGATATATATAATTGCTGGGCCAGAGGCGATATCGACAGTATGATAGACGTAATGGAGCCTTCTGATGACCTCCCTGAAGAACTCCTTGATGACCATGCTGAATACCTCAGCATTATAGTCAATGAAAGGAACAAAGGCATGGCAGATGCCGCTGAATCATATATCAAAGACGGAAAGAACTGCTTCTTCATGGTGGGAGCGCTGCACTTCTCAGGTGACAGGGGTGTAGACGATCTCCTTGAAGAAAAAGGCTTCACAGTCGAAAGAATAGACTGATAAAAAACATATCCCCGGAACGGAATAATCTTCCGCTCCGGGGATCATTTTATTTGTAATTACCGTCAAACATCTCTATAACAGCCAACGATATAGCCATTTCATTAGTCAGCTCCATGTCGCCGTCTGTTATGGACACAATACTGAAATCCTTTCTGTTATCAGCCATTTTAAAGACGATGACCAGCTTATTGCCGTCATTCTTTTTCTTGCCGGTATACTTTACCATATGGTCGCCGTCATCTGTATACTGCTTCCATTCCGAATCGCTGCATATCTTGTCAAGCACCTCTCCCCACTTCTTGTCGCTGTAGCCGGGAGCATCGATACTGCCGTACTTCACCTTTCTTATATCCGAATTATACCCTATTATCGCAGGGATAAGTATAAGCGCAAGTATTATCAAAGGAAGAAGTATGATCGCCACTATAAGAGCTTTATTTGTTTTCTTATATGACTTTTCCTGATATTCCACCGGCATGGGCATTGGCACAGGCTGTACAGGCTGCTGCTGCGCCTGAGGCTGTCCATTCTGAAACGGATTCACTGCTCCTGTCGTTTCTGCTCCAAGGTCAGCACCGCAGTGATTACAAAATCTTACTCCGTTATTTACTTCCTGTCCGCAATATCTGCAAATCATATCTGTTCCTCCTTAAAGTTTATTTTCAAATATATCTGTTATAATAAGATACATATCAATTGCACCGAGACCTTCTTCGTCGTCAGTATAGAGTTCATCGCCCTTGCGTATCTTCTCAACAGTAAAAGACTTTCTGTCCTTCATTTTGAAGGTTATCTCCAGCTTTTCACCGCTGCTCCTGATCTTGCCGTTGTAGGTCACATATCTGCTGCCGCTTCTCCTGAAGGCCTTCCACTTTCCGTTCTTGCAGACCTTATCGAGAGCATCTCCCCATGTAGTATTAGGATAAAGCTGAGGATGTCCGTTCTTGACTTTGTTTACATCGGATGTAAAATGTACTAAAAGTGCTATCACAAGAGCACCGATAATAACTACTGTAAGGATAGTAGTTATGAGGTTCGTCTTTTTCTTTGGCATCTGCTCCATTGAGATAGGCCCTCTGTACTCCTGAGGCGGAACATACTGTGGCTGACGATAGTCCTGAGGCTGACCGTAGCCCTGTGACTGCCCGTACCCCTGAGATTGGCCATAGCCCTGTGACTGCCCGTAACCCTGAGACTGGCCATAGCCCTGAGACTGTCCGTAGCCCTGTGACTGTCCATTGCTCTGAGGCTGACTGTAGCCCTGCTGGTCATTTACTGAGACCGGAACATCCTCCACCGGCAATTTCAGCGGGTGTACCCCATCCGATATATCCGATCCGCAGTGATTACAGAATTTTACTCCGTCTTTAACGTATCTGCCGCAATACCTGCATATCATATTGCTGCCCTCCTATATCATATGATGTAAATATTATACAATAATTGTCAGATCAAGTCAATGTTTATTTCACTGGTCAGAAGAATTTTTTCTGAACTCCATAAACTCCTCGTAAGTGCCCTGTCTGTCTATGCATCCATCGGGAGTTATCTCGATTATGCGGTTAGCCGTAGTCTGGAGTATCTCGTGGTCGTGAGATGCAAGGAGAACTACTCCCTTGAAGTTTATAAGGCTGTTATTTACAGCAGTGATGCTTTCAAGGTCAAGGTGATTGGTGGGGCGGTCAAGCAGGAGAACATTCGAGCCAAAGAGCATCATGCGTGAGAACATACATCTCACCTTTTCTCCTCCTGAGAGAACATTGACAGGCTTGTATACATCGTCTCCGGAGAAGAGCATACGTCCCAGAAAACCTCTGAGATAGGTCTCTGTCTCGTCCTTTACGGAGTACTGTCTTATCCAGTCAAGGATAGAGAGCTCACAGCCGTTGAAATATTCACCATTGTCTACCGGCATATAGGATGTGGTAACAGAAACTCCCCACTTGAAGGAGCCCTCATCAGGCTGCTCCTCTTCCATAAGTATCTTGAAGAGCATTGTTATGGCCTGCTCACTCTCACCGATAAAGGCCACCTTGTCTGTGCGTCCAAGGGTAAAGCTTACGTTGTTGAGGAGCTTTACACCGTCAACTGTCTTTGAGATACCGTCCACCTGAAGGATATCCTTACCCAGCTCTCTGTCCATATCGAAGCCTATGAACGGATAGCGCCTGCTGGAAGCCGGAAGCTCCTCGACGGTAAGCTTTTCAATAAGCTTGCGGCGTGAGGTAGCCTGGTTGGACTTGGATTTATTCGCTGAGAATCTTGCGATAAAGTCTTTGAGTTCCTTTATCTTCTCCTCATTCTTCTTGTTCTGCTGCTTTATCATTCGCTGTATGAGCTGGCTTGATTCGTACCAGAACTCATAGTTTCCGACATACATTTTTATCTTGTTGTAGTCGATATCTACAATGTGTGTGCAGACATTATTGAGGAAGTGTCTGTCATGAGATACAACGATAACTGTTCCGAAATACTCTGAAAGGAACTCCTCCAGCCATTTTACAGCATCTATATCAAGGTGGTTGGTAGGCTCGTCAAG
>DFHF01000061.1 GCA_002371825.1 Ruminococcus flavefaciens
TCTGTTTTGTTTTCAGCCATTCGATCATACTCCTTCTATTTGTCTTGTTCATGTTTCCTATGTGATTTGAATTGTTCATTTTAACATTCTCCTTTGGTTTTTGATAAAGTAAAAGGGTACGGCTCTGTCCGTACCCTTTCCGCTTAGTTGTTATGTTGTTATCCCAGGTTCTCACTCCTGCCGAACATCACATCTACGATAAGCTCGGCACAGTCACGAAAGCCTTGTATGTAGCTCTCCGCTACCATTATCTCGGACAACATTTCCTGCATATCCGTTATGTCGTTCAGTAGCTTCTTATCGTCAGCCAACAGTCGTTTCTCCAGTCTGTCGCACATCTCGAGGAGCTCCAGACTTCGCTTTGCGTAGTCGGAGTCCTTCCTCACATCGTGCTGACACGGTATGACGTTCCCGTAGTATAAATCTTGTAACTTCATCGCCGCGGTCACCTCCCGACCAACAATCATACCACAGCACTCGGACGAAGTCTATTCATCATACCTGACGAAAACCGGCTGTTGAAACAAAGCACACCTCACAGGACTAACCCATGTGTATTCCGTGAGCTTCCTTCCACTCTCGCTCCTCGGCGAGTGCTTTGCTTTCGGTGTGCTCCCGAGCGTACTCGGTATCATCGGTAGGCTCGTCCTCGATCATCGAAGCCATAGCTGTAACGCCGCTGACAATGCTATCAAGACCGACTGTGAGATCACTATCCACTTGGCTGCCTTCAATCTTAGCCTGTGCTTGTATTCGTCGTGCTCTTTCAGTTTCAAGCCATATTCCTCGTTCAGCTTCCCAGCCTGTGATGACAGATCCGCTGTTGCTTTCTCCAGTTGAGCCGTTGCTGTTTTCGACAGTTCTGCTGCCTGATTCAGCAACTCCCGACAGGTCGCTATGGTATCCCTCTGCTCGGAACGTACCGTTTTCAGTACCTGTTCTGTCTCTGCTTTCGTCGCCAGCACCGAGAGTCTGGTGAGTATCTCCAACTGCTCCTGCGACATCAGCCTGTTTAATTCTATCAGTGCTCTCCAGTTGGAATCGAGCACCACCACTGTCGGCTGAGTGTCCGCCGCTGCCGACAATTCCTTGTCGTACATCTGCTGTAATTCTTCTTGTTTCGAATTCATATTCCATATTCTCCTTTCGATAACGTTCGCCGTGCAGCTTATTGTCACGGCATCTCCTTCCATTAGGACAAGTGTAGGTAATATACTTTCGGTTGTCCTCCCACCTGACACTGTAGCCCTGCTGCTTCATCAAGTAACAGAACTGCTTCTTTGACTTTGCCTGTTTCATGACTTGGTTTATGACATTCATCAGCTCCCACTTGAAACTCTCGCCACGCTTGGCTGACCTGTACTCGCTGTCGGAGAGGTAGTCCCTGTTCATTTTCTTCTTGTGAGCGTCAAGTACATGAACTCCATACCTCTGACAGATCTCATCGCTGATCTTCATCAGTTGCTCGACACTCTCCTTGTTTGAATGATACTTTTTCCCGTCCTCGAAGCTTACAGAGTTGAACACAAAATGTGAATGTATGTGCTCTCTGTCAATATGGGTTGCCACCACAACTTCATATTTTCCGAAGGCTTTCTCTGCGAGCTCCACTGCGATTTTGTGAGCAAGCCCAGGCTCAATCTCATACCAACTCGGAAAGCTCTGCACCAGATGATAATACAACCGCCCATCAGTTTTGTGATACAGGTTCTTAGTCGCGGTCATTTCATCGAGTGCAGTCTCGGGTGAACAGTTGACTCCGGTCACAAAACGCTTGTCCTCTGAGACTGTTTTCTCCTTTCGGCTGACGTATGTGAGGACGTTCTTCATACCGCCAGCGGTCTGGGTTTTGTTGTTTATGAAATGGATTATGGGCATCACTTCACCTCCTTTGCTATGTCACAGACTGCCGCTGTCACTGCCCTGTGCTGTTCAATAAGCTCGTCCAGTCTGACAGAGTGCAGCCGTCCTTTGTGAGCAAGCATTGCTATCTGATTGAGGTTACGACCGATAGCTTTCTGCTGCTTTGCGACCTCGTCCAGTCCGTCAGCTACGATTATCTTCTTGTCCATAGCCGACCTGAGAACGAAGTCGCTGAGGGACAGCTTGTGCCGCTGAGCCTTGTTGTGTATCCGCTCATACTCGTCATCAGTACAGCGGATTGTGAGTGTTCGATTGCGTTTTCTCATTGTATCATGCTCCTTTCTTTGTGCGATTTTTGAGAGGGGGTTCGGGGTTCGCCCCGACCAGCAAGCGTTCGGCGGACTGCCGAATGCGATGCTGGCATTTCATACCTCCGCCACCTGTACTGCTACGTCAGCAGTGTTTTCTTCCCACGCTGATGCCGCCACACTCGCTCGACGTTGCGCGACAACCGCTTTTGTGGGCGCAGGTGGGATAACTACCCGATTTCTGTATCGGCGGCAAAAATGGGCGTTTTTGTGCGTGACAGCAACTCAGCCGTGACAGTAAAACTACCGACACGGAAACCTACTGACACGCCCCGCAGATGAAGCTATATAGAGGTTTGTAGTTACTGGTAAGCGTTACCGTGACAGTAACAATTCTGCCGTCACTACCGACACGTTATCACTTGCAAAAGGAAAAATGTGGGAGCAGTATCCTTTGTGCAATTTGATAGAAAAACAGTACGTTTTTTTCGCCCTCTAATTGTATTATGGTTCGGTTTTTCAGTTTTGCATAAAATCAGGTAACAATTTCAATTCTTTCAAAACGACAATTATTAAACTCAGGGACAGCATAATTATGAGAACTGTTATGACTACAATTGAGCGTTTGCGAAGATATATCTGCGTTTAAAAACATCTCAGGGACGGCAGGGACATCATTTACTGTGTGCAACAATATGTTGCCACTGCTGTCCCTGTTGTTCTGATTTATCTATCCGCAGAGAACAAAATGTGGGAGCAGTATCCTTTTTGCAAATTGGCCTGTTTTTGAATATGTTTTTTGCCATTGCGCAGTACCGTTCCTTTCATTCAGTCTTGCGTGACGTGAGAGAAGTATTTCACAGCTCGATGCGCTCAGCCCCTCCAAGCTGTCGTGGCGCACTTAACTGCTGTGTATCACTCCTGCGCAGGATATTCAATTTTCAAGTTCCTGATTTGCCCCTCTACTTATAGGGAACTGGGAGAGGCGTTTTGCATACCCATTTCACATAATTTTCACATTGATTTGTATAGTTGTACAATCGTGTGTGCGTTTGCGGCATTCATATTGAACAAAAAAACAGTGCCTGTAACTGTAATAGTTACAAGCACTGTTTAGCTCTCTAATTCTATTATGGGAACTTTTTCTTCATTTGCATAAAATGTGGAGATTTTTATCAGATGGCGTATTACGAGGAATATATTGTAAATGCAAAGTATACAAATGACAATGATTTATTTAGTTTAATTATACAATTGTCTTTGCTATATAACTTGTGGTATAATTAGTATAATAATGGGAAATGGCACATTTAGTGTTGTATTTTAAGTTATAGGGGGATATAATGATGACCAATAACGAAAGAAATAGTTACTTTGCCGTTATTGATACTGAAACGAACTGGAATAACGAAGTTATGTCAATTGGTATTGCAATTGCTGATTCACAGACCTTTGAACTAAAATCAACAAGATACTATATTCTTACGCCTGAATGTAATGTTGGCGGAATGTATTCATTTGTTTTAGAAATGAAAAAACTCAAGGTTGATATGAAAAACTCAAGAGACAATGTAATATCTGATATAATTCAAATATTAAGGAAATATAATATTGATTCTATTTTCGCTTATAATGCTACATTCGATTATAATCATTTGCTTGAGTTAAAGGAATATAAATGGTTTGATATAATGCGTCTTGCCGCTTACAAGCAATATAACAAAGCGTTGCCTGCATATGCAGATTACTGCGGAACTGGCAGGTTAAAACGTAATTATGGAGTTGAGCCTATTATGAGATTACTTTCAGGTTCACGTTATTATGAAAAACACAATGCAATTTATGATGCAATTGATGAATTGAAAATAATGGCATTATTGAGTTATGGACTTGATGGATATGCTCATGCTCAAATCAACGCAAAAAAAGAGAAACGCATTTGCAATAAACATAAGACTTCTAACGAATTATATGTTAATGAGCATAATGATTGTAAAAAGATTCTTGATGAAGTTGACAAGTATAAAAACGATCCAAGATATTCAAAAATTTCGGGAACTTCACACAGTAAAAGAAAAAGTACAATAGAAGCTAAATCAAAAAAAAGAGCTGCAACTTCTGCAGCAAAAAACACTTTAAAATATTCGCTTGGAGACAATGTTATACATATTGATTACGGTAAAGGAGTTGTAACAGAAGTCAGATTAATTACAGCTGACCTTTATCTTATTGCCGTTACCTTTAAGCTTTATGGCGAGATGATATTTCAAATGCCATATAATGAAAAATACTTTAGTGAAACCAACGAATAAAAAGAGGACAAACTATGAAATATAATCAAGATATTTCGCTTTCTGATGAACAGGAATATTTTGTTAACAAGGCACTTGAAGGATATAATATCCTTGTAGACGCTTGCATTGGAAGTGGAAAAACAACTGCTATTCAGTTGCTATGTGGAAAACTTTCAAAAGATAAAAAAAATCTTTACCTTACATATAATAAGCTATTAAAAATTGACGCAAAAACAAAAATAAAAGTAAAAAATGCAACTGTTACAAATTATCACGGCTTTGCATTTATGTGCTTGAAGAGAATAGGCATAAATGCTGGTGTAAATGATATGATTAGCTTGTTCAATGAAAAGAAGCCACAGTTATATAAATATGATGTGCTGATTATTGACGAATATCAAGACATAGAAACCGAGTTTGCTGAAATGTTGGAGTACATTAAATCCACAAATCCACGAATGCAGCTAATTGCTGTTGGAGATATGCAGCAAAAAATATATGATAAAACAAACTTGAAAGTATCAGAATTTATCAATCAGTTTCTCAGTAATCATTTAAAACTTGAATTTACAAAATGTTTTCGTTTATCTGAAAATTTAGCCGCTGAACTTGGTAGGATCTGGCAAAAGAAAATAATCGGAGTTAATTCTCAATGTGTTGTAGAGAATATGAGTGCAGATAGAATAGTTGATTTCTTAGCTGAACAAGATCCAAAAGATATTTTATGCTTAGGTTCAAGAAATGGTGCTCTTTCGAGAACTTTAAACAAATTAGAAGCAGACCATTCTGATATATTCAATAAGGCTACCGTTTACGCAAGCATCTCTGAAAATGATTCTCTTGGAACTACACAACCATCTGATAAAACTGCAATTTTTACAACATTCGATAGTAGCAAAGGTCTCGAAAGAAAGATATGTGTTGTGTTTGATTATACAGAAAGCTATTGGCAATTAAGGGTTGCAAAGCCACAGCAATCTTATGAAATACTGCGTAATATTTTTTGCGTAGCTGCAAGTCGTGGTAAAGAAAGAATCATTTTTGTTGATAGTAATGAAGCTATGCTTTCTGAATCAACATTGTCAACTCCAGTTGATGAAAACCTTAAAATGTTTGATATGGATATATCTGCAATGTTTGATTTTAAATATAGAGAAGATATAGAAAAATGTTTTTCTTTATTAGACTGCAAACCACTTCCTATATTGGATAATGATGAAATTGAAGTCAAGAAAAGTGATGGAATGATAGACCTTTCTCCATGCATTGGCATCTATCAAGAAGCAATGTACTTTGATCAATATGATATTGATAAGGATATTGAATTGTATATGATCCTTCATCCTGATAAAAAAGATTTATGGGATGACAAAGTTAAAAAATTGGATTTAGAATCGAAGATACTGTTTTTGGTTTCACTTGAAACTAATCAAGAACGATACCGTTCTCAGGTTGAATTACCTTTTGTGACTAAAGAATCGGAGAATCTGATTGCTGATAGACTATATACAAGATTAAAAAGAGATGAAGAGGTTCAGGTCGGTTGTTATATTGACATAGCTGATGAAAAAGAGGGCTTACGTGCTTTTTCTGCAAGAGGATACGCAGATGTTGTTAAAGACAATATCGTTTATGAGTTGAAGTTTGTTTCTGAGCTCTCTCATGAACATTTTTTGCAATGCGCCTGTTATATTGTCGCACTTGGACTTGAAAAAGGAATTCTTTGGAATACACGAAATAACAAAGCATTTGAAGTTAATGTGCCAAATAAAGAAGCTTTCCTTGATGCTGTTGTAAATACTATAACTAAAAACAAGATAATTAAGTATTACAAGCCTTTTGACATAAAGGAACAGACCATTGCTCATAACTCAATAGAATCTGCAGGAATAACCAATAAAAAATATGATGTTTCAGATTTCTCAGTTGGAACAAAAATTATCCATAAGACGTTTGGTGTTGGTACAATAATTAAAATTTCAAAAGAAAAAAATAATCATATTATAAAAGTTGTTCTTGAAAACGGAGTGTCTCATAATTTCTTGCTTGAATTCACTCTGAAAAACAGAATTATTACGAAGCTGTAATGATAAAGCGCTACTTAATCAATAAGTAGCGCTTTTGCTTCCTATTCAGTTTGATTTGTCATTTGTTCCGCTAAGAGCAGCGCACATACTGTGCGGCTTTGATATTACTTTTTCTTTTCAGAACCCTGGGCATTCTTTCTTGCCTCTCTTGCCTTCATCCATGACCATGTTGCAGGTGCAACAAAGAGTGATGAGTAAGTACCGGAGATAAGACCTGCCATAAGCGGTACTGAGAAGCTGAGAAGTGAATGATATCCTGTTATCAGTACAACGATAGTGATTATGAGCATTGTACTGATAGTTGTGATAGATGTTCTGATAGAACGTGTGAGTGACTGTGTGCAGCTCACGTTGATAAGCTCATTGAGTGTAGACTTGGGCATGAGCTTGCGGTTTTCTCTGATTCTGTCGTAGATAACGATAGTGTTGTTGATAGAGTAACCGAGTATTGTAAGGAGAACTGCAACGGTATTTGAGTTGAACTCGAATCCGAAGAGTACGTTTACAGTAACAGCAACGAGAAGGTCGTGGCAAAGTGCGAATATGGAGCAGAGACCTGCTGACCATCCGCCGATCCTTCTGAATCTGATAGCGATGTAGATGATAACTACGATAGCTGCGAAGATAATGGCTATCAGACACTTGATGAGGAATTCACGTCCTGTTGAAGGATTTACGTCGTTTGAATCGAAGAGCTCGATCTTGTTATCGGGATACTGAGACTGGAGCTTTGCTGTGAGCTCTGACTGCTGATCGCCTGTAAATCCGTCATCTGTTGTGAATGAGATAGTTATCTGCTTGTCGCCGGAGCTGATGCTCTCACCTGTGCGGACATTTACAGATGTATCTACCATTTCCTTTACAGTCTTTTCGATATCGCTTGTACTGATGCTGCCCTCATAGTTATAGGTCATCATAGTACCGCCCTTGAACTCGATTGCGAGGTTTGCTCCTCTTACGATGAGGCCTACGATGAATGCGAGTGCAACTGCGATAACGATACCAAGTATCATTTTCTTCTTGCCGGTGATGTTGTACACCTTTTCAGGCATAAGAGCGGCTATTTCCTTTTTGCTCTTCTTTGTACTCATTTCTCATCACCTCCATAAAGTTTTCTGTTCTTGAAGCACTTGAACTTTGAAAGTGAAGTTACCATAAGTCTTGAAGCGAATACACCCATTACGAAGTTCAGGATAACACCTGCAAGGAGGGTGAAGCCGAAGGAGTAAACAAAGCCCTCTGCTGTAGCGCCGAACATGAAGAATATGGTCTTATTGAGTATCTTCGAGAAGAAGCTTGAAGGTACACCGAATGCACCCATAAGGATCACTGCGATAAGAACGTTTGTGATGTTACCGTCAAGGATAGCGGAGAATGCTCTCTTGTAAGCGACCTTGATAGCGCCGTCAAGAGTCTTTCCGGAGCGGAGCTCTTCCTTGATACGCTCGCCGGTGATGATATTTGCGTCAACGCCCATACCAACTGCAAGTATGATACCTGCGATACCGGGGATCGTAAGAGTTGATCCGGGCATGAATCCGAACCAGCCTGTAACGAATGCGATAGATCCTGTGATCTGTCCTGCAAGAGCTATAACGGCAACAAAGCCGGGGAGTCTGTAGAGGAAGATCATATATACAGCTATGAATGCAAATGCGATAGCTGCTGCAAGGAGAATGGCATCCAGAGAGCCTTCACCCATTGTAGGTGAGATAGTATTTGTGCTCTTTGTCTCCATCTTGAAGGGAAGAGCACCGCCGTTGATCTGGTCGGCCATCTTCTTAGCGCCCTCAAAATCGTAATCACCTGTGATTATAGCTTCTCCGTCAGTAATAACAGCGCTTACCTTAGGTGCGGAGATCTGTGTATCATCCATCCAGATTGCTATCGGCAAGCCTGAACTGTAAGCCTCTCTTGTTGCATCAGCGAATTTTTTTTGGCCGCTTGACTTGAGTGTAAGTCTGACAACATAGCTGAGCTCTTTAGTTGTTGGATCCTGCTGCTGATCTGGTGCTGCTTCTTCAACATCTGCACCAGTGAGGACGATATCACCTGTATATGCAGTTTTTCCTGTGGCATCAGTAGTGGTATCTGTACCCATGCGGAAGGTGAGCTCTGCCATTTCGCCAAGCTCCTTTACCGCTGACTCAGGGTCGAAGTCCTCTTCGCCTGCCTGCCAGGGGAAACGAACGATTATTCTGTCGCTTTTGGGATCGCTGTATATCTCGCTGTCTGTTATACCCAGTGACGAAAGTCTTGTTTTGAATACCTCTGTGGCAGCGTTGAGCTGATCCTCAGAAGCATCGAAATCGTCAGCGGGCTCAAAGGTAGCGTCAACACCGCCCTTGATATCTATACCAAGGCGGATGTCGTCAACACCCTTGATGTATGTCTTCGGGATATCTCCGTATCTGTAATCGACACCGAAGATAGTGGAGACTGAGAACAGAGCGATGATAGCAACGACAATGAAGAAAGTTGATTTGCCGATCTTTTTCACGGTCAATGCCTCCTGTTTTTTCCGGACTCTTACTACAGTGCTATGTAATCTGGTCCTTGATTATCTGTCTCTGTGACAATTACAATTATTGTACTATATTTTGCGTAAAAAGTCAAGTATATCCGGGATAAAAGTAATTATTTCAAAAATATGCACAATTAGTGCGGCCCCTCATATTGCAATATGCATAAATCCCCCATTTAAACAAATGGGGGATGATATCACTTAAAATGCTTTTGTGAGACTTTAAGCCGGTTCATAGCACGGTTCAGGGCAGCCTGAGTCTGGTAATACTCCTGGATGCTCTGCTTCTGGCGGAGCTTTTCCTGAGCTCTTTCCCTTGCCTCTTCGGCACGCTTGATGTCTATTTCCTCCGGAAGCTCGCAGGAGTCGGCAAGTATTACAGACTTATCCGGCATTACCTGGATAAATCCGTCGGATATAGCGGCATAGCGCCATTTTCCGTCTACCATATACTTCAGCTCACCTGCCGGCAGGGCAGTTACAAGCGGTTCATGTCCGGCAAGTATACCGAGAAGTCCGTCTATGGCCGTAATGACAAGATGCTCGCATTCACCCTTATAGAAAATGCGGTCTGTAGCCACTATTTCGAGGCTGAAGGTCTTAGCCATGATGCTCCTCCTCTCTTACTGGTCGTCGCTTATGCTCTTGGCTTTGAGGATAACGTCATCGATAGTACCTGCCATGAGGAATGCGGCTTCCGGATACTTGTCCATTTCGCCGTCGATGATAGCACGGAAGCCCTCGATAGTATCCTTAAGCGGTACATATTTTCCCTTTAAGCCTGTGAAGTTCTCGGCTACGTTGAAGGGCTGTGAGAGGAACTTCTGTATCTTTCTTGCACGGTATACTGCAAGCTTGTCGTCCTCATCGAGTTCTTCCATACCGAGGATAGCGATGATATCCTGGAGTTCCTTGTACTTCTGGAGAAGCTCCTGAGTGCGTCTTGCAACGGTATAGTGATCCTCGCCGACTATTTCGGGCTCAAGGATACGGGAGTTTGACTCCAGCGGGTCAACGGCGGGATAGATACCCTGCTCGACTATCTTACGGGAAAGTACCGTAGTTGCGTCAAGGTGGGCAAAGGTTATAGCCGGAGCCGGGTCTGTAAGGTCGTCCGCAGGGACGTATACAGCCTGTACTGAGGTGATAGAGCCGTTTTTGGTGGATGTGATACGCTCCTGGAGCTCACCTACTTCTGTAGCAAGGGTAGGCTGATATCCAACGGCAGAGGGCATACGTCCCAGAAGGGCGGATACCTCAGAGCCTGCCTGAACGTATCTGAATATATTGTCTATGAACAGGAGAACGTCCTTGTGTTCCCTGTCACGGAAGTATTCTGCCATTGTGAGGCCTGTCTGGGCAACACGCATACGGGATCCGGGGGGCTCGTTCATCTGACCGAATACAAGTGCGGTCTTGTTGATAACTCCTGATTCCTGCATTTCGTTCCAGAGGTCATTTCCCTCACGGGAACGCTCTCCGACACCGGTGAATATGGAATATCCTCCGTGCTCGGTAGCGATGTTGCGGATAAGCTCCTGAATAAGTACGGTCTTACCAACACCGGCGCCTCCGAAAAGACCTATCTTACCGCCCTTTGCATAGGGAGCGATAAGGTCTATTACCTTGATACCGGTCTCAAGGACCTCGACTACAGGGCTCTGATCCTGGAATGTAGGAGCCTTGCGGTGTATCTCCCACTGTTCTTCGGTCTCAACGTCGCCCTTCTTGTCGATAGGCTCTCCGAGAACGTTGAACATACGTCCGAGTGTATTCTCTCCTACCGGTACCTTTATACAGCTTCCGGTAGCGGTAACTTCCATATTTTTGCTGAGTCCTTCGCTTGTGGCAAGCATTATGCAGCGAACTATATGATTGCCCATGTGCTGAGCCACTTCCATAACACGCTTTTTGCCGTCCACCTCAACAGTGAGAGCGTCCCTTATCATAGGGAGCTTTCCTGTGCTGAACTCAACGTCTATAACAGGTCCTATGACCTGAGTTATCCTGCCTTTTTCCATTGGCGGCAGCTCTCCTTTCTTAAGAAGAATAATATAACTATTTATTTGATCGGGTATACTGGTCTTGCCGGTAAAGCCATGAAGCAATGCGGACATTACTGCTTGCTGCCCTGGCATTTCCCGGCTTCGGACTGCTGCTTTATGCTAACTCCGTCCGTTACTTATTCAGTGAGGCTGCTCCGCCGCAGACCTCGGTTATTTCCTGAGTGATAGCGGCCTGTCTTGCACGGTTATAGAGAAGTGAAAGATCCTTTATCATATCCTTGGCGCTGGTAGTTGCGGCATCCATAGCTGTCATTCTTGACTGCTGCTCGCAGCAGAAGGCCTCTACCATTGCTCCGTAGATTATACCCTTTGCATAGTTCGGTATAAGGTGGGACATTACCTCCTCAGGTGACGGCAGGAATGAAGCCTTTGGCAGCTTCTTCATGGTACCGTCCTGAGCCTTGCCGAAATGACGGCGCTCAAACGGGAGCAGCTGTACAGTGCGGGTCTCCTGCAGGTTTGAGGTGACCATGTCTGTATAGAGCACATAGACCTCGTCCAGCTCACCGCTCTCGAACTTATCAAGTACCAGCTGAGCGATCTCCATAGCACGGTAGAGCGTAGGATTCTGGGTAGTATAGAGGAATTCTCCATCCACTGAGGCCTTAGAACTGTTGCGGTTGCGGTTGTTGAAATACTGTCTGCCCACCTGTCCGATGATGAAAAGGTAGCAGTTGCTTATATCCGCAGATTTTGCAAGCTCCTGCTCAGTATATTTAAGGATATTGTGGTTATAGCTTCCGCAGAGTCCTTTATCAGCAGTTATGACTATATAGCCCTTTTTCCTCTTTTCCGGAGGTATGGAGCTTCTGCGGTCGAAGTACATCTGCCTTGTATGCGGAGTGTGCTCCAGCACGCTCTCGATGGTCTCCTGAAGCTTATAGAAGTAGGGCTCTGTGGCTTCAAGGGACTTCCTTGCTTTTTTCAGCTTTGATGAGGACATAAGGTACATGGCATTGGTGATCTTGAGTATCTGCTTGATGCTCTCGATACGCTCTCTGATCTCTCTCATGTTGGGCATGATATCACCCCTTATTCCTCAAATGCGGTAACTATCCGCTCGATGCGCTCCATAAGGTCGTCTGTGAGGACCTTGTTCTCGTCTATTTCAGTTATGATATCCTGGCCGTAGGTACGGATATAGCTCATGAGCTCACTGCGGTATTCTCTGAGCTCCTTCAGCGGGATGCCGTTGAACAGGCCGTGCTGAGCGGCGTACAGAATTATTACCTGCTCATGGTGAGGCAGCGGATTGTAAAGGGGCTGCTTCAGCAGCTCTGTAAGCATATGGCCGTGGTTGAGAAGGTCAGTTGTAGCCTGATCCAGCTCTGAGGAGAACTGGGTGAATATCTCCATTTCCTTGAACTGGGCAAGGTCGATTCGGAGATTTCCGGCAGCCTTCTTCATGGCCTTGGTCTGTGCTGCACCGCCGACACGGGATACGGAGAGTCCGTAGTTCACCGCAGGACGGAGTCCGGAATTGAAGAGCTCGCTCTCCAGGAATATCTGTCCGTCTGTGATAGAGATGACGTTTGTGGGGATATAAGCTGAGATGTCGCCTGCAAGGGTCTCAATTATAGGCAGGGCAGTCAGTGATCCGCCGCCGTGTTCATCGTCGAGACGGCTTGAACGCTCCAGAAGTCTTGAATGGAGGTAGAATACGTCTCCGGGGTAGGCCTCACGTCCGGGAGGTCTGTGGAGAAGCAGTGACATGGCTCTGTAGGCCACGGCATGCTTTGAAAGATCATCGTATACGATAAGTACATCCTTGCCCTTTGACATAAAGTACTCAGCTATAGCTGTACCGGAATAGGGCGATATATACTGGAAGGGAGCCGGGTCGCTGGCAGAGGCGCAAACAACTACGGAATAGTCCATAGCGCCGTATTTTTTCAGTGTGCTGACAACCTGTGCAACAGTGGAGGATTTCTGTCCTATAGCCACATAAACACAGATAACGTCCTGACCCTTCTGATTGATGATAGTATCTATAGCGATAGAGGTCTTACCGGTCTGACGGTCGCCGATGATAAGCTCACGCTGACCACGTCCTATGGGGAACATGGAGTCGATGGCGAGGATACCGGTCTGGAGCGGGACATTTACGGGCTTACGCTCGATAACTCCCGGAGCCTCACGCTCTATGGGGAAGTAGTCCTCGGCCTTGATAGCTCCGAGGCCGTCTATAGGCGCACCAAGAGCGTCCACAACTCTTCCGAGGAGCTCATCGCTTACACCGATGCCGGCTCTCTTGCCTGTTCTGACAACGGAAGAGCCTTCAGTAAGGCCATGGTCGTCTCCAAGGAGAACGACACCTATCGATTTTTCTTCAAGGTTCTGTACGATACCTCTGATACCTGTCTCGAACTCTACCAGCTCGCCGTACATTACGGAATTCATGCCCCGTACAGTTGCGATACCGTCACCGAGACGTGTGATGAAGCCTGTTTCAGTAGCTCCGGACTTTACATCGAAGTCCTTGACCTCGGTCTTGAGTACAGATATGATATCTCCGGTCTTTCCGGAGGATGAAGACTTTTCGTCAGCATGGCCAGCGAATTCTGCGGCCTTGCCGTGGAGGTTCTCCTTCATCAGGCGGAGGCTGGTACGGTAGCTCTTATCGTACTCAACATCACCTGCATTGAGGATGAATCCGCCTATGATATCAGGGTCATGGACGTATTCTATTGCAACATCGTCCTTGACGAATTTCTCCATTATGAACTTGCGGAGGTCAGCCTGCTGAAGCTCCGTAAGGGGAGTGACATAGCGTACAACAGCACGGATGCTGCCGTCCTTTTCTATGAGGTAATCGGAGTATTCTTCGAGAACGCTCACGATATTTCCTGTCTGTCCGTCCTTGACGGCATTTATAATGAATTTATGAGTGCTTTCGGGAAAGAGCTTCTTGATGATCCCACGCTTCTCATCGAGAGTGACCAGCGGATTGCCGAGGGTAGCTTCCACATCCTCGCATGAAGTGAGGATATTTCTTGTTTCGTCGGCATCTTCCTGGGGGATATCAAGTCTTATGAGCTCTTTAAGCAGATCCTTGTTCATTTCGCTCATTACTTGATGCCCTCCTCTTCGGAGAGGAATCTGTCAACCAGGCGGCGGTTCTTCTCGTCGTCCACGTTCTCGCCGATTATCTTTGAAGCGGCCTCTATAGCCAGATCTGCGATCTGGGTCTGAGCCTGTGCGAGTACTCTTTTGCGCTCTGTCTCTATAGCCTTATTGGCATCAGCAACGATCTGGTCAGCCTCTTCCTGAGATCTGCGGAGCATAGCTGCTTTTTCAGCCTCAGCGTCCTCATGGGCCTTCATGAGTATTTTCTGAGCCTCAGACTTAGCTTCGCTGATATCGTCAGCGTACTGCTGCTTGAGAGCCTCTGCCTCCTCACGGGACTGCTTTGCGCTGTCTATATCCTCCTGAATGGAGCGTGTGCGCTCGTCCATCATTTTTCTGAGGGGCTTGAAAAGGAATATTTTCATAAGTATGAACAGCAGTATAAGGTTGATGGCTGCCCATATAAAGTTCCAGATATCTATATCCAGCATAATATCCTTCCCTCCTTCTTAGGAATAGTAGAATTATTTAAGGAAAAGTATGATGAGCAGGGCAATAACGAAGCCGTAGATAGCTGTAGCCTCTGCCAGCGCACATCCGAGGAGGAGTGCCTTGTTGATATCGCCCTTAGCCTCAGGCTGACGTGCGATAGCTTCTGCTGCCTTTGATGTTGCTATACCAATACCGATACCTGCGCCTGCACCTGTAAGAACTGCAAGGCCTGCACCTAATGCGATCATTCCCATAATTATATACCTCCGGTGAATTATTATTTAAGGAAAAGTATGATGAGCAGAGCGATAACGAAGCCGTAGATAGCTGTAGCCTCTGCCAGCGCACATCCGAGGAGGAGCGCTTTGTTTATATCACCCTTAGCTTCGGGCTGTTTTGCGATAGCGTCAGCGGCTTTTGAAGTCGCTATACCAATACCGATACCTGCGCCTGCACCTGTAAGAACTGCAAGGCCTGCGCCAATTGCGATCAATCCCATATTTTAACCTCCTGTTGAACAGTAAATAGAGAGTTTTTATTCTTCTTCCATTGCTTCAGACATAAACAGCGATGTCAGGAACACGAATACATAAGCCTGTATACAGCCGTCGAAAACATCGAAATAGAAGCTGAATACCAGCGGGAGTCCCACGGGGACGATCAGCTTTATCAGTTCCATGATAACGAATGCGCCGAGTACGTTTCCGAAGAGTCGCATACAAAGTGAGAGCGGCTTGATAATGAGCTCAAGAACATTCAGCGGGAGCATGAAAGCCATAGGCTCCTTGAAGCCCTTCAGCCAGCCCTTTGCGCCTTTTTCACGGATACCGCTGTACTGAATCAGCAGTATCGCAAAGATTGCGAGAGTTGCTGTTACGCCCAGATCCTTTGTAGGAGGTCTGAGACCGAAGAGTCCGATAACGTTGGATATTCCTATGTAGAGCAGGAGAGTCTCCAGTATCGGCAGGTATTTTTTTCCTTTAGGACCGAGTATCTCCAGGAAGAAGTTATCCATCCAGCAGATGAATCCCTCTACGAGACACTGAGCGCCCTTGGGGACTACCTTCATAGTTTTTGTGAATATTATCGAGGCTATTACCAGAACTGCCATTATGATCCAGGTCATAATACAGGATTCGGGAACGGGGATGCCTCCGAATATGGGTATAGTGAAAGGCGTCCGGCATTCAAGCTCTTCCATGAGCTTATCGGCAAGATCACCCATAATAACACCTTCTTTCAGAATAGAATAAGAAAACGGAGACAAGCTGCCTGTAAGCACATATCTCCGTTGATCCATGTCAGAATTTGCGGAAAGTTGTCAGTCCCTCGGGACTCTATTTCAAGCTTCGGAACATCTTCTGTCCACTTTATTATGATATAACAAAATTGACTTAAAGTCAAGAGTTTGCCGAAAATTTCACAATATAAATATGGATATATTGCTATTCATCATCGCCCTCTGCAAGGCGTACTGCACGGTCGAGGCGCTCGATGGCTCCGGAATTGAGTTTCTCTGTCAGTCTTACACGGTCAAGCTCCTTTTTGAAGGCGCTCAGCTCCTCGGCCAGCTTCTTCATCACAGAAGTATTTTTCTCCTGCTTATCCTCAAGGGCGCAGACTCTTTTTATAAGCTCGTTGACATTGGCTGCGAGGGCTTCATTGGCTTCATTCTGCTTTTCTCCGAATTCAGTCAGCTTAGCCGGAGCCTTCAGTGCGCTTATTTTCTCATGGCCGTCAAAGGTCAGCATTTTTTCTTTTGTAAGTTTTTTATCGGACATTGTTGACTCTCCTTTCACATGGGCAGTGCTGTCAGAGCACCTGACGCCAGTGGTCCAGCGTATCCTTTATGGTCTGTTCCATGGATATTTCGGCCTTCCAGCCGGTATCTGCAAATATGTGAGAAACATCCGGTTCTATTATCGGTATATCGGAGGCTCTCATCCTTGCGGGATCCTGTTTTACTTCTATTTTTGCCTCCGAGAAGCTGAGGGCGGTATCGAGGATATACTGTACCGGCACAGCCTTGCCTCTGCCTACATTATATGTCTGTCCGCTGATGCCCTTTTCGGCAAGCAGGCGGTAGGCTCTTACCACATCTCTTACATCTGTGAAATCACGCATTGCGGTAAGATTTCCCACAGACATCACAGGCTCGTGGAGCCCCTTTTCTATCTCGGCTATCTGTCGGCAGAAATCGGAGATAACAAACATCGGGGCCTGTTTAGGGCCGGAGTGATTGAATGCCCTTATCATTACGATATCCATTTTATACGCTCTTGCGTAAATTTCTCCCAGCATACCCTGACAGGCCTTTGTTGCCGCATAGATATTGCCGGGGCGGAGCACCTCCGCTTCGTTAATGGGGCAGGCTCCCTCACGGATAAAGCCGTACTCCTCGCCTGAGCCTATCAGAAGAAGACGTATATCCTTTTTCTCCGCATTCCTAACGGCTTCCAGGACATTTATGCTTCCCTTCACATTTATATCAGCTGTGAGCTGCGGACGCTTCCAGGACAGAGCCACAGAGCTCTGTGCTGCCAGATGAAAAATAACGTCCGGAGCTTCCTCGTCTATGACCGCCTTAACACTTTCAGGCTCCAGGATATCCAGTACCCTGACATTGCAGTCACCGGATATGGTCTCATTTGCGAGACAGGTAGCACATACCTCTGCACCGGCTGTCCTCAGTTCATTTATCAGGTAGCCGCCAACGAATCCGGCTCCTCCTATAATAAGAGCTTTCATTTTCCGGCTCTCCTTTCGCATAGGACTCTGTAAAGTCTTTTTATTACTTCTTTTTCATGGAATACGCTGCTGACACGCTCTGCCGCAGCTTTTCCGTATCTTTCTCTCAGCTCTCTGTCTGAGACGAGAGTATTTATTGCCTCTGCAAGGGCTTTTTCATCCGAGGGAGGAACGGTGATACCGGTCTTTCCGTCAAGGCTCACATACGGCACTCCCGAGGGAAGGGCGGTGTTTATTACCGGCTTTCCGCAGGCCATAGCCTCTATCTGCACTATGCCGAAGGCCTCGCTCCTTGCTACTGAGGGAAGTACGAATATATCGCAGTCCATATATGCCTGCCGCAGCTCCTTCTCTGAGAGAAATCCGAGAAAATGAACACGGCCGGACAGTCCGTTTCCGGCAGCATAGCTTTTCAGCTCTGATTCAAGGTCGCCCTCACCGGATATGAAAAGCTCGCAGTTATTGGTTTCTGAGAAGGCTCTCAGCAGTACGTCCACTCCCTTGTAGTAGACCAGTCTGCCGGAGAAAAATACCTTTACCGCATTTTTATCCGAAGCTTTTCCGGACAGGATAGGAGCCTTTTCCACAGAGGTATAGTCCTCGGGCCAGAGACCGTATGGTACTATCCGGCATTTTTTTCTGAACTCCGGAAGGTGCTCGGAGCCGTTGATATGGCCTTCTGTTGCAACTATAACTGCGTCAGCACGTTTCAGCAGCCAGCGCATGAAGGGCTTGTATACCAGCATGAGCTTTTTCTGCTTGACCACGTCGCTGTGCCAGCTTACTACGATGCGTCCCTTGTAACCTGAGAGAAGCGCAGCTGCATCTGCCAGTGGGAAGGGAAGGTGTATGTGGACTACATCCGCTTTTTTCGCCATTTTCCTGAAAAGTCTTATAAAAGAGAAGGATATGGGACATTTGAAATATGTTCCCAGGCTGCCGGCTCTTGTGACGCTGACACCATTTAAAGTCTCACGGGATGTCCGGCCTCTGCCGTCACGGCATACCAGCACCTTTACATCAGCTCCGCATATCGCTCCAAGCTCTTCGGAGTACTGCTTCACCAGTGTCTCTATTCCTCCGATATGAGGGTGATAGGCTTTATTCACTTCAAGTATCCTGAGCTTTTTTTCGCTCATTGTCTCACCTCAATATTCGTAAAGTTTCCCTTCATATATTACGCCCTCGTCAGTCCATTCAAGTCCGTGTTCAAAATTCTTATCGTCGTCATTGTATATAGGGCGGTAAACAACTCCCCGCTCCCTGACGTAATAGCAATATATCGGACGCCCCTCTGCCGTGTCGGATGTTCTGACGATGAAGTGCTTTCCGTCGGGGCTTTTTATTTTTTTCGGGTCGTTTGGTCCTCTGGCAGTATCAATCAGCGTTATCAGAAAGTATAACATTGCCGGAATCTCAAGTACTATTACCCCAAGCGCAATTATTACAGCCTTGTAAAATCTCCGGGGGGTACCGTCTTTGGATCTTGAAGCAGCAAATACGGCCAGAAGTCCGCCGATACAGAGCACCGTACCCAATGCTGAAACAGCTATCAGGTCCCATCCGGTCATACTGCCGATTATCACAAGTCTTCTGTGTTCCTGCACCTTATACAGTATCACCTGCGCCAGTATCGTTAAAGCTGTGCCCAGACAGAGAATTATCGTGGCCTTAGTGCTCGTTTTAGCATCCATGACTCTCACTCCCGCATTTTACTGACTGCTATGGCCGAAACGGCCTTCAGAACCGTTTTCAGGCTATTTATTTCATCAGCTCTTCGTATATCTCCATGAGCATCTCAGCCGAGCGCTCCCATGTGAAAAGCTTTGCCCTTTCAAGGCCTCTTTCGCTGAGGTCTTTTCTGAGCGCCTCATCCTCATACAGGCGGATAAGTCCCTCTGTTATGCTCTTTATAGAGTACGCATCACATATCACAGCACAGTCTCCTGTGACCTCGGGCAGGGAAGCCTCTCCGGAACACAGCACAGGTACTCCGCAGGCCATTGCTTCAAGAGGAGGCATACCGAATCCCTCGTATAACGAAGGGAATACGAAGGCCAGAGCTCCGCACATAAGGGGTGTCATATCCTCTGAGGGGACATATTTCGTGAACAGCACCTTATCTTCAAGTCCCATTGACTTCACACGGGCAAATATCCCGTCATAGAGCCAGCCCTTGCCGCCGGCAAGAACAAGTGCAGGAGCGTTTTCGCCGGTCTCATCCACAAAATGTCCGTAGGCCTTTATGAGCCTTTCAAGATTCTTTCTCGGCTCGATAGTACCCAGATAAAGGAAATAATCTCCCTTTATATCGAGGGATCCCTTTACAGCGTCTATGCGCTCTATATCAGTGCAGGGGCAGAAGCGCTCCATATCCACGCCGCAGGGTACTACTCTCAGCTTTTCCTCGTGCTCGGGGAAGTATTTCAGTATCTCTGACTTTGAGAATTCAGAGTCGGTAACGATGATGTCAGCCCGCTTCATGGAGCTTTTCAGTCCCATATTCAGCATGAGCTTTGTCCTGCCTCTTACAGTTTCGGGAAAGGCTTTGTAAACCATATCGTGAACAGTAACGACTGTCCGGCCTTTTACTCCGGGCGGGACTATATAGTTGAAAAAGTGTGTGACATCCGAATCTCCGCCGAAGAAACGTGAATAGGGCACCGGCAGCATTGCAGACATACCTCTGTACAGCTTTTTCGGGAATCGTGAGGTATTCATGCCGATACCTTCCGCAGATAACTGCCGGATACGTTCCTCGGCAGTGCCTTTTCCGTCTGTGAAAAAGCTGTATTCGTAGGTGTTTTCGGGGTGCAGTGCTGCAAGAGCGGCAGTCTGGCCGGCCTCGCACCAGCCTATGCCGGTCATTTTATCCGCAACGAGCGGGATGGCGTCAAAAGTAATCTTCATTCCGCAGCTCCTATATTGCAATGGGCGGATATGACTCCGCCCTTTGTCTGTATTTTTAAGGCAATACCGCACAAAGCACATCCTGCGGTTTTGCACGGTGTTTTCTTAAGAGGATATTATCCTCTGTATCCGATCATCAGCTGATCTATCTTTTCGGCGCAGCCTCTGATATATTCGTCTGAATCCTCAATATTGAATCCCTTGGTATGTCCGGGAGCTCTTTTGATCGGTTCTGATTTTATTATATCATATTCCTTGACTGCGTCTTCGTAGGATATATTGTGATCTTCAAGAAGTACAATAAGAGAATTGTACTGGTCGAGTTTGCTGATA
Organism: Ruminococcus flavefaciens; assembly: GCA_002371825.1. Taxonomy (GTDB): domain Bacteria; phylum Bacillota; class Clostridia; order Oscillospirales; family Ruminococcaceae; genus Ruminococcus; species Ruminococcus flavefaciens_L. Next base: position 20,692 of record DFHF01000061.1, read on the forward strand.
AGTGAAGCCTTGTCGTAGCCGCTCATCTGCTCCCTCAATACTGTGGGAGTGTCATTTCTTTGTGACGGCTTGAAGCTGCTTACTGAAGAGTCTTTGCCTGAGGCTTTCTCTGAGGCGACACCTATGAATATTACAATGACTGCGACAATTATGATCATATAGATCATGATAATCTCCTTTCAGCTGTTAATGCTCAGCCTACGATCTCTTTTACCTTGATCTCCTTCTCAACACGGTCAAGATCGTTCTTTACCATGCGCTCTACCAGCTCGGAGAATGAGATCTCTCTCTTCCAGCCAAGAGTCTTTTCAGCCTTCTCAGGGTTGCCCAGGAGGATGTCTACCTCAGCGGGACGGAAGAACTTCTTGTTGACCTTGACTATAGTCTTGCCTGTAGCCTTGTCGATACCGATCTCGTCAACGCCTTCACCCTGCCACTGAACTTCAATGCCAACGTGCCTGAATGCAGTCTCAACGAACTCACGGACAGTTCTTGTCTCGTTTGTAGCGATAACGTAGTCATCGGGCTTGTCCTGCTGGAGCATGAGCCACATAGCTCTTACATAGTCCTTGGAGTGGCCCCAGTCACGCTTGGAGTCCATATTTCCCAGCTCAACATAGTCCTGAACACCAAGCTTTATACGGGCAACAGCGTCAGTGATCTTTCTTGTAACGAACTCGATTCCTCTTCTCTCTGACTCGTGGTTGAAGAGTATGCCTGAGCAGGCGAACATATTGTAGCTCTCACGGTAGTTCTTGGTTATCCAGTGGCCGTAGAGCTTGGCAACTCCGTAGGGGCTTCTGGGGTAGAAGGGAGTTGTCTCACACTGAGGGATAGCCTGTACAAGGCCGAACATCTCAGAAGTGGAAGCCTGATAGAAACGGCACTCAGGCTTTACTATACGGATAGCCTCCAGCATATTTGTAACGCCGATAGCGTCGATATCAGCTGTTCCGAGAGGAGTATCCCAGCTTGTAGCAACGAATGACTGTGCAGCAAGGTTGTATACTTCGTCAGCCTGAGATATCTTCATTGCAGAGATAAGTGAAACAGGGTCTGTCATATCTGCATATATGAGAGTTACCTTGTCCTTGAGGTGAGCGATGTTGCCGTAGTCAACGGTAGCCTTTCTTCTCCATATACCATATACATTGTAGCCCTTTTCGAGAAGGAGCTCTGCAAGGTAAGAGCCGTCCTGGCCTGTGATTCCTGTGATAAGTGCGTTTTTCATTTTTATTTCTCCTTTATAATAAATGATCGTTGATGAAAAAGAATAATAGCGTCGGTCAAGCCGAGGGATCAAAAGAAGAGCGTCCGTCCGGAAACGCTGCGCTGTCCGGACTGCTTTTCAGGAGAGGCTCTGCCTCTCCTCACACACCTCTCTGCCAGAGGATCACAGACCCTCTGGACTCCCATTGCCTGCCGCCTTCGGCATTTTATTCCTTATTTTATACAAGCTCTGTTCTGCCCTGTTCCTTGAGCTGAGCGATAGCCTTTTTAACGTCCTGAGTGCTGTTCTTTGAGCATACCAGCAGTACATCGTCTGTATCAACGATAACGATATCTCTTGTGCCTATGGCAGCGATAAGACGCTTTCCGCCGCATACAGTAGTGCGCTTGGAATCGACTGTTATAACGTCGCCGTCAATGTAGTTCTTATCGTCGTCGGTCTCGTTTATACGCTCAACAGCCAGCCAGCTTCCAACATCGTCCCAGCCGAAGCTGCCGGGGATAGTGTATATATCGCTGGCTTTCTCCATGATACCGAAGTCGATGGATTCTGAGGTGAAGGCAGTGAACTCCTTCACAAGAGTTTCCTCGAAGCTGTCAGTGCCGAAGCTCTCTCCTATGCGGAGGGCGCCCTCATAGATATCGGGCATGAATTCCTTAAGGTTTTCCATGACAGAGGATATCTTCCAGACGAACATACCGCTGTTCCAGAGGTATTTGCCGGAAGCAAGGTACTGCTTTGCGGTAGGAAGGTCCGGCTTTTCAACGAAGCGCTCTACCTTATAGGCATCTCCGGCTTCATCACCGAAATTGATATAGCCGTAGCCTGTTTCGGGATAGGTAGGAGTGATACCGATAGTAACAAGGTTCTTTCCCTGCTCAGCTACTGATACAGCCTTTTTCAGTGTCTTGACATAGATATTCTCGTAGCCTATGAGGTGGTCTGAAGGGAGCACCAGCATTACAGCGTCATCATATTTTCTGCCGATGACAGCGGCTGCGAAGGCTATACATGGGGCAGTGTTCCTTGCACAGGGCTCTGCCAGGATATTCTCCTCAGGAACATCCGGGAGCTGATCCTTTACAAGAGATCTGTAGGCTGCATTTGTTACGATGTATATATCCTCTGCCTCCACCAGCGGACGGAGTCTCTTTACAGTTTTCTGTATCATAGTTTCCCTGTCGGAGGTGAGAGAAAGGAACTGTTTCGGGCATGAATTACGGCTCTTGGGCCAGAAGCGCTCGCCTCTTCCGCCTGCCATTATCACTGCGGTGATCTTCATTTATTGTTTTCCTCTTTTCCTGTGCTCTGATGGATACCGAGCACACTTTCTTCTGTTTCCGCATTTGTCTTGGGCGGGAACAGCATTGTTTTTATAGTCATCAGTATTATCTGGAGATCAAGTCTGAGCGAGAAGTTCTCGATATACATCAGATCCATTTTCAGCTTATCATATGGGGAGGTATCGTATACTCCGGTCACCTGGGCATAGCCTGTAAGTCCGGCTTTCACCTTGAGGCGGAATTCAAACTCCGGCATCTGCTTTTCGTATTCCTTGGCAAGCTCAGGTCTTTCGGGTCTCGGGCCTACCACTGACATATCTCCCTTCAGGATATTCAGCAGCTGTGGGAATTCGTCTATACGGAATTTTCTCAGTATTTTTCCCACGGGAGTGATACGGTCATCTTCCTCTGAGGCAAGTCTTGGCTTGCCGTCTTTTTCAGCATTTACTATCATGCTGCGGAATTTATATACATAGAATTCCTTGTCATCTATAGTGAGTCTCTTCTGCTTGTAGAGCACAGGGCCGCCGTCATAGAGCTTTACGGCCAGTGCTGATATCAGCATAAATGGCGAAGCGGGTATCAGTGCTATCAGAGAGAATACTATGTCGAATAATCTCTTGACTATCCTCTGCTCCACATCGAGGCCATAGTTGCGGCATAGCAGCAGCGGTGTATCAAAGAGGCGGATATCGTCTGCGCCTCTTATTATTATATCCGAGATTTTGGGAGCTATATATGCTCGCTTAGAGCGTTCAAAGCAGAATTTAAGGTAGTCATTTCGGAGCTCTGCCGGTATATCGCAGATTATGACTCCTTCATATTTCAGTATCTGTTCCTTGATCGTTTCGCTGTCCTCAGTGATGCTTACGGATTCGCATATCATATACTTGTCCACACGCTGACTCATTTTCATTACCAGTGCAGCAGCCTGATGGCTTCCGTAGAGGATTATGAGCCGCCTCGGCGGGTATATCATAAAGAATAGCTTTCCTGTCAGCATTGTCCATACGGCAATGAATCCGAAATCCACAAGTGTGAGGAGCAGGAGAGGGATGCCGTCCATGAAATGACGGCCGATAAGGCTTATCAGGAAGTATGTCACGCCGTTGACGCAGGCCATTGATATGAGCTGCGAGAACAGCATATCGGTCTTTTTAAGGTAACCCAGCTTGAAGCCGCCGTAGGCCTTGAAGAAGAGGACTATCAGCAGTCCGTAGATGCCTATGAGGGTCCAGTTGCCTCGCCTGTAGTAGGGCAGGATGATGGCTTCGCTGTAGTATTTGTACCAGACATACGCAAAGAATCCCGTAAGCACAGCCAGCAGCACCAGTGCGGCGCCGAAGGTTATCAATCTTTTATAACGGTCTCTTTTACTGTTCATAATAATTCTGCGGGAAATATCCGCAGGGTCTCCTTTTTTATATTTTATCCGGAATTTCTCTATATAAGCGGTTCTGCCAAAGCAGTATCAAAATCATTATAACAAATAGCGGTTGTTATGTCAATACAACTTGCCGTATTTTACAAAACTGCGCCTGCTTTTTCGGCATATTGCACAATGAAAAAGTGCGCTGTCAGAAAAATCCGGCTGAATATAGCCTGATTTTGCTCTGTCAGCTCTTATCCTGGAGAAGCACGGCTGACGGGTACGGAACTTCCCCCCTGAAGAAACAATAGCTGTTTGCTGCTTTTCTTGCTTTATTCCTTATAATATGGTATAATGAATGCAAGAGCATTCGTTATACCTGGTCTGAATTCAACATAACAGCGAAAAAATCTTAGGAGCCCTTCCGGCTGCGAAAGGAGGAAGCATGAGTATCCATAAACGATTGGCAGCAGCCATATGCGGAGCTGCGGTAACAGCCTCTGTGATAGCAGGCTGCTCCGGCAGCAGCAGTTCCTATGAAAATGAGAAAAAAGAGCGCAGCTCCGTAATAAGTCTTGCTTCTATCACTGATGAGCTTGGGGCTGGCTGGAACTGCGGGAATACTCTTGAGGCCAACAGCGGAGGCTATCCCAATGAGACTGTGTGGGGGAATCCGGCGGTTTCTCAGGAGCTTATATCTGCGGTGGCTGATGCCGGCTTTGATACGGTCAGGATACCTGTATCCTACCTTGGCAGGATAGACGATAATAACGGCTACAGCGTGGACAGTCAATGGCTGGAGAGAGTCCGTGAGGTCGTGGACTACTGCTATAATGCCGGACTTAATGTTATCATCAATGTTCACGGCGACGGATATAATACCGTGACAGGCGGCTGGCTGCTCTGCAATGAAAGCGGTCAGGATAAGATAAAGGAGAAATTTCAGGCGCTCTGGCGGCAGATATCAGAGAAATTCTCAGACTATAATGAACACCTTATATTTGAGAGCATGAATGAGGTCTTTGACGGTGAGTATCATGAGCCGGTCAGGGAATACTATAATAATATAAATGAATACAATCAGATATTTGTGGATACGGTAAGAGCCTCCGGCGGTAATAATTCGCATCGCTGGCTGATGGTGCCGGGATGGAACACCAATATAGACTATACCTGCGGAGATTACGGTTTTGAGTTCCCTTCCGACAAGGGCAATACTGCCGGGGAGAATCGTCTGATGCTGTCTGTCCACTACTATGACCCGTGGGAATACTGCGGAGTTGAATCAAAAAAGACCTTCCTCTGGGGCGAAAAAGGTCAGGAGATAATAGAGGTGAATAAGGCCTCGCCTAAGAATAAGGCCGCCTGGGGTGAGGAGGCTGATGTGGAGGAACAGTTTGAAAAGCTGAAAAAACAGTATGTTGATAAGGGAGTCCCTGTGGTGATAGGTGAATTCGGCTGTATCGACAAGACCCTTGCCAATTCCGGCATACCGGAACAGATAGCAGAGAACCGTGTTTACTATAACGGATATGTGGCAGGGACTGCTGCTGTGAACGGGATAACTCCGGTCTACTGGGATAACGGCTATAATGGTCAGTACGGTTTCGGCCTTTTTGACAGGAATACCTGCCGGCAGACTCAGCCTGACATAATAAATGCGATTGTGAGAGCGGTCTCGGATAAGGACCCTCAGGCGGGAAAATAGCTCAAAAAAAGCCTGTATACAGAATTTCTGTGTACAGGCTCTGTTTTATTTGAGAAGCTCCTGACGCATAAGGCAGAGATCAAAGGAATCCGCACGGCCGTCAAGGTCCATGTCTGCAAGAACAAGGTCATCAGAGGCGATCTTTTCGTCTCCGACGATATATCTGTTCATAACTACAAGGTCTGCTATCCCGAATTTTTCATCAAGATTTACATCTCCCACCGGATTTGGGCACTCAGGAAGCTCTTTGAGCTGGAAGCTGTGCATATCGGAGGGATATTTAAGATCCCATTCAGCATGGTCTCCGCCCTTTGAACGGAGCTCACTGTCGGACTTCATGAACCAATCGTAGCTTATGCCGTCATTGCGGTCATCCCATGTTGTGTCGATATGGAAGAAATGACCGTCTATCTTTGCGATATTCCACGCATGATTGCTGCTGTGTACATAGCAGGTGGGTATACCGGCCTGATTCAGAAGCAGATTATATGCCCTTGTATAGCCCTCGCACTGTGTGTAATCATTCAGGAAGGCTGTTTCGTCGCTGTGGTCTACTGCGGCCGGAAGGTTTCTCCTGGTGTTGTATGACAGCTTCCGGCAGAGCCAGTCATGCAGGGCTTTTGCCTTTTGTGCTCCGGTCATGTCACCGTTGATATTCTCTTCTACAGTCTTTTTTATCTGAGCTTTCACATAGCTGGTGAGGAATCCCACATTATAGCAGGCAGTCAGACTGCCGAATACCATATCCCTGTATTCCGGATCGATATCGCCGGTAAGTGTATCTGTTACCGGAGTATTATTTATAGTTTTCAAAGAGGGACAATCAGCAAAGGTATTGTCAAACTCTGTGTTTTCCATTTCTGTATTTATGTTTTCCAGATCCGGGCAATCGATAACTGAATATCGGTTCAATTTGCAGGCTCCGGAAAGATTTATCTCCTTCAGTGAATCACACTGCCAGAATACCTTGTTTGATATATCGGCATTTTGCAGGTATACTTTTTCCAGTTTTTTGCATTCCCTGAAGGCTGAAGTTGAGATAATGCAGCTGTTTCCGGCATTTATGTACACATCCTCCAGCTCTGTACAGGAAGCAAATGCGCTGTTGCTTATCTCAACTGTTTCGGCGCTTATTGATAAGCTGCTGATCTTGGTGTCACGGAATGACTGATCCCCTATAAAAATAGATCCTGCACTGTCCGGGAACTTGACACTTTTAAGATTGAAGAAGCGCTGAAAGGCTGAGGCTGCAAGGAAAACATCATCGATATTATCATAGAAAACGATCTTTTCTACAAGATAAGAAGGATAGATCTCAAAGGAATAGTTCTCTTCCGGATCCTCTGAATAGATATAGACATCGGAGAAGAATTCGTTTGGAATATAGCATTCTTCCTGATTTGAATTTATATACAGAGTATGATCGGTATCGAGAGTCCAGGTGACAGGTGGGTAATTGCCAAAGGCTTCGCCTCCATGGATCGGAAGATACTGTTCACAGTCTTCATCCGGGTAGTATGCTCTGGCTTTTATCTTTTTGTCATGTGGAATACTGATACCTGTCAGGCATATTATTGCTGCCAGGAAGAATACGGCTGTTTTTTTAATAATGTTCATTTTGCTGTCACCCCTCTCTTGAATTTGGCAAGCTGTTTTATTCTACGATAAGCTCTACGGGACAGTGGTCACTGCCCATAACATCTGTCAGTATCCTTGAGTCCTTCACTCTCTCCATGAATCGCTCTGATACCACAAAATAATCTATGCGCCATCCTGCATTTTTCTCTCTTGCCTTGAAACGGTAGGACCACCATGAATAGGTGACTGTATCAGGATAAAGCCGGCGGAAGGTATCGGCAAAGCCTGCTCCGAGAAGCTCTGTGAACTTGCCTCTTTCCTCGTCTGAAAAGCCTGCGTTGCCACGGTTTGTCTTTGGATTTTTCAGGTCTATCTCCTCGTGAGCCACATTCAGGTCGCCGCAGTATACCACAGGCTTTTTCTTGTCGAGGCCGCTGAGATACTCCCTCATGGCATCCTCAAATTCCATCCTGTAGTCTATACGCTTGAGGCCGTCCTGAGCATTGGGCACATAGCAGCAGACAAAATAGAAGTCCTCGAATTCACAGGTGATGACTCTGCCCTCATCGGTATGCTCTCCGTTGAGGCCGTAGGTGACTGATAGCGGCTCCTTTTTTGTATAGACCGCAGTTCCTGAGTAGCCCTTCTTCACGGCACTGTGAAAGTACTTGTAGTATCCCTCCGGTGAAAAATCCGCCTGGTCGGGCTGCATTTTTGTCTCCTGGAGACAGAATATATCCGCATCTGCATCTGCGAAGAAGTCTCCGAAGCCCTTTTGCAGGCAGGCTCGGAAACCATTTACGTTCCATGATATAAGTTTCATAAAATACCTCCGGAAATGTTGATATATATAGTATAACACATTTCCGGAGGTTTGGCAATATTATTTTATTTTGCTGTCAGTACATTTTGCTCAGCAGTATGGGAGCCCGAAGACAGGCTCCCATGATGTGATTTTCCCCTTAAGGATCTAAGGTTATGTTATTCAATGTCATATCATAGTATGTTGTATCGTTGCTCTTTTCGCTGAATCTTACCAGCATACCGTTTTCGTCTATACCTATGACAACATCCACATTGCAGGAGTAACTCATAGTATAGTGTGTAGTGTTCATTTTGAGATAGCGGATACCGTTTTCCTCAGTTATTTCATATTCGTTACTTGAACTGCATTGTCCAATCATTTCAAGTGCTTTATCGGCCATGAACAGATAGTCCGGGAGGGGAGTTTCGATACCGGGAGCGCCTGTAAGATTGAAACGCCTTACACGCTTTGCGTTGCCGTCATCTGTAGTTGTTATTTCGGCAGAACTGTCGAAATTGTCGATAGAATTGTCGATATTGTCGATACTCTTTCCTTCCTCGGTCAGTGTCAGATGCACGCCGTTCTTTTCGCAGCTTACCTTAGCAGCAAGAGTTGTGGTTCCGTTATCCAGTTCAGCGTTGTTGCAGGAGAATTCAGCGGTGCCGTTTTTATTGACGTTCCATGCTGCGCCGGGAGCCTTTATCTCATAGCGGCATTTATCCTCATATTTTACACCGTCTATTTCACCTGTAATGTATCTGTCATAGCAGAATGTGACATCTCCATCTGCTGTGAAGTGATCGTATTTGCTTACAGATTCTATAATGGATTTACGGAAGCCGTCAAGTGAATCCGGTTCACATTCAAAGTATCCACGGAGCGTATCCTTTATTTCATTTACATGGTCTGTTGTAGCAAATGTATAGTCTTCACATTTGAGCTGACCTTTTTCGTTTATATAAAGGATGCCGTATTCATCTTCAATTGTATAGAAATTCTTTTGTTCAAAAGTTTCTGAGGTATAGCTCCATGTGCAGCTGCTTAGAAGGGACTTGAGCTCAGTTCCGGTTTTGCCGTTCATAACACGTAAGAAAGGGTATCCATTATCCAGCATTTCAGCAGTATATCGGATATCAGTTTCACTGTCGGGGATATTCTGTCTGATTATATTCTGAGCAGTATCGTTGCCGGAAGTGTCGTTGTTAATGCTGTCGTTGCTGCTTGTATAGCGGATATTGGTGAGCTCCCAGCTGATATATGTTCTGTCAGCAGAATACTCTTTGTACGCAACGATTATTCCTGTATCAGGATCAAGCAACAGCTCATGTGTCTCGCTGCCGTAATCAATGTAATAGAGGTCAAGCTTATCGGTATATTCATCTGTGTGCTTGTTTATAGGGAGCTGGAAGAGAAGCTTGTTGATAAGCTGTGTATAGCTGAGACCGGGATCAAAGACAAGTGTACCATTTGATTCACCGACGTTGTAAAAACCGGATTGCTTGCCGTCGGCATCAAATTCCTGATATGTTCCGGTGTGACCTTCTCCTTCGTACTCCGCATTGGGGATCACTGTGTGTTCATGGAGTACACCGTTATCATCTACAGATAACTGAAGAGAGCCCTTGCCGTTAATTGCGTAGAAAGAATGATTTTCAGATAACGGCGAATCGTAGGTAACATCGATAGTAGCCTCCAGAGCTGTGAAGTTCTCTGTTGAACGGGCAATCTTGTAGAACAACTCATCGTTTACTGTGAAATCGCTGCTTGTAGATAATGCCTCATATACTGCGTCGGCAAGCTCCTTGGCAGAATCTGTTTTGTAGACCTTGCTGCCTATGAGTATCTGACCCTTTTCGTTGATGGTCGCATTGCCAAGAACATAGAAGTCGGTATAATCAAAATCGGTATCCTCAGTCCATGTAAGTGTACGCATCAGCTCTGCAACACGAGTCATGAGTACTGAATTTATAGTAAGGGGATATGTGTATTGTGAGTCATTCACATAGAAGGTGGCATTTATCTGTGAAGTGCCTGCCATCCATGATATCTCGTTAAATGCCTCGGGGAGCGTGGAAACGCTGGTTGTGGATTCCTGTGCTTCTGTTGTAGCTTCCTCAGTTGTTTCAACGCTGCTGGCTGCGATATGTGTATCGTTCTTGTCCTTTGAAGCTCTGTACCATACTGTACCGGCTGCACCGCATACCAGTACGAGAGCTGCTGCCATTGCAGCATATCTTTTGAATACGGATGTGTGTATGCGCTCAACGCTGCTTACACTGTCCTCGTATTCCTCGATTTTGCCTGGTTCAGATGCGAGAGTTTTTTCCATTTTCTTTCTGAACTCGTCGCTGCATTTAATGTTGTCCAGGTGATATCTATATTCTTTCTGATCCATAGTTATCCTCCTTCTCAAGTTCCATCCGGAGCTTCTTTCTTCCTCTCTGGAGCAGGGAGCTTATTGTGTTTTCGCTTTTTCCGAGAAGACCGGAGATCTCACGGATGTTGTATCCTTCGTAATAGTAAAGATATATGACTTCGCTGTATTTCTGTGGGAGAGCTCTTATCATGTCCTTTATGCCGTCCGGATCGTCTACAGGAGCGCTTGCGATCTGCGGAGCGTTCTCATCATCTATAGAAGAGGTACGGCTGATACGGAAGCTCTTGCGGTAATTTCTTCCACGATTTATAGCAGCTCTCATAAGCCATGCTTTCATATGCTCATCGTCTGCAAAGGCTGTCTGTGAGGAGTGGAGTTTAAGGAAAACATCCTGAGTTATATCCTCTGCCTCCTGTATAGAGCCTGTGCAGGCGTAAGCTGTTCTGAGAACTGTGTCTCCGAATTTTCTGAAAGCATACTGAGCAGTATTTTCATTTTCAGTCATATCATTTCCTCCTTTCGTATCGTTTGGGGCCCTTTACTATACACACAACTGAGAAGGTCGTTTTCGTGCATTTTTTTCAAAAAAATTTTTCGGACGGCATTTACCGTCCGAAAATCAGCTTATTATCGGTTTTATGTTTTTTTAGTGTCAGTACTGAATACAGGTATTTTATAGCGTTTCTTGTACTCCTTTGGAGTAATGCCGAAGTGCTTGCGGAATATTTTAATAAAGTAGCTCTGTGAACTGAAGGCGAGAAGATTGCTTATCTCGGTATCGGTACGCTCTGTATAGAGCAGGAGAGCGGAAGCCTCCTCGGTCTTCATTTTGTTTACATATTCGCTGAATGGGATGCCAGTCTCCTTTTTGAACAGCCTTGAAAGATATGCGGGGCTTAGTTTAAGCTGCTCAGCAGCATCTTCAAGGAGCACACGGCTGTGAAGGTGATTTGCGATAAAGTCGATAGCGCTGACCACCTGCTTTGAGCAGATGCCGCTGAGCTTTATGCGTCTCATCTTATCGGTATATCCCTCGATCATTTCCTTGTGAACAGCACGGACTCCGGCTTCTGAGCTGCATTTATCGGCTTTCATTATATAATAGTCGCTGAGGCTGTAGGCTTCCTCCGGTGTCATGCCCTTGTTTATGCAGGTGCGGGCGATGATAGCTGCAAGGACAACGAAGTGATATTTGAGGTTACGAAGACTGTCCTCGCTGAGAGTGCCGCAGCCCTCGCAGCACAGCGGCTGCATAAAGACTCTTACAAGCTCGATATTTCCGGCACAGATGCTGTCGTAGAATGCTATCTCACGGTCAAGAGAGGCGTGTTCAAAATCCTTCTCACGCTTCTCGAAAAGATGTGAGGCGATATATTTTTCTGTTGCTTCATTCATGGTGGCGCCTCCTTTACAGCTAAGCTGATATTATTATAACATATCAGCTGATTTTTGTCAACTTTGACGAAATATGGATTTTTTTAGAAAAAGTTGTTTTCTTATGTACAATACGTTAAAAGATTGTGAAATTGGTCTACCAATGCTTGCAATCTGCTGATTTATGTGTTATAATATATGTACTCTATAGAAGAGGAGGTGAAAACAATGAAGATACAGCATCTTGAGTATGTTATAGCTATTGCCCGTGAGGGAAGCATAACAAAAGCAGCAAAGGTATTGTATCAGGCTCAGCCCAATATAAGCATAGCTCTTAAGGACCTTGAGGAAAGCCTCGGCATCCAGATATTCCAGCGTACACAGAGCGGAATGGTCATCACTCCTGAAGGTGAGGAGTTTATCGAAAGAGCAAAGAATATAGTTGAGGAATTCCACAGCCTTGAAGCCCTCTATTCACGCAAGGAAATGAATACCTCAGAAATAAGAGTAGCCGCAACACGTTCCCCTTATGTAGCAGCTGCTATGGGAAAAATGATATCCGATCTTGATGCGAGCGATCAGGGATTCAGTATATCTCTTGTTGAGACAAGCACCAATAAGGTCATTGAAGAGACCTGCAACGGAATCGCAGATATCGGAGTCCTCCGCATACCTACTCTTCAGCTTGATGTCCTTCAGGAAAGACTTGAATCCAAAAAGCTTTGCAGCAAGACTATACTTGAATATCATATGCAGCTGATGATGCATAAGGATCACCCGCTGGCAAAATATGATGATGTTCCGTTTGAGCTTCTTGAAAAGTATCCGGAGATAATCCATAATGATACTGAAGTTGATATTGTCCGCAAGGCATCCATCAACCCGGATTACAAGTCAACTCCCGGCGGAAAGAAGGTATATGTATACGATCGTGGAACCCAGAAGAGTATGCTTGATATAGTACAGAATGCCTTTATGTGGGTAGGACCTATACATCCGGCACCTCTCGCCCTTGGAAGCATGATAACACGTCCCTGCTCATATGCAACTTGTCTTAACCGTGACATAATCATTTACCGCAAGAAAGTTGAAAATCATCCTATGATAAAGACTTGTATCGATTATATAACAAGGTTCGCAGACTATACATGGAATGGTATGGAAGAAGCAAAAAAAAAAGAATGAGAAACCGTGAGGTCCTCACTCTTTTTTTAAAGGATGGATAGAAAATTTCTTGTTCTTATTGGCTTGACTATATTATAGCATTACAGGCACAAAATTTCAAATATTTATTTTTAATTTCAATATATATTTTGCATATGTAAAATGAAACACCGTTGCCGGGAAGCTCCCGATAACGGTGTTTTTTTACTATTTTCCGGATTTTTTTCCGCTGCTTCCGGAGCTCTTCTTACTGTTTTTCTGAGCCTTTCCGGAGGCGGGATTTTTCTTTTCTCCGGAGCTGCTTTTTGAAGTATCTTGCTTTGCCGGAGCCTTCTTTTCCGATGAATTTTTTTCTGCCGGTTCATCATCATCGATTATCTTTTTGTAGCTTGCTTCCTCTTCTTTTTCCCTGGCTTCTTTTTTAGCCTTTCTTGCAGAAGCAGGAGCGCCCTTGCGGCCTCTTGCCATGAGTACTACTCCGAACACTATTGCTGCTACAGCAAGAGCCAGACCTGCTGCACGGAAGGCAAAGCTGCGGAGGTCCTTGTCGGAGGCGGTGAAATCGATGTCGTTTGATTTTGCGTATTTTGCAGCTTCTGATCCTGAGGATACGTTCATCTTGAAGCCGTCTATCTTGATGTCTTCACCGTTTCCGGATGAATTGATGGTGTATCCGAAGGCCATATTGCCGATCTCTTTTACGCTCTTTGGCACACTTACCTGCTTGAGGTTGCCGCAGCCGTAGAATGCCTGGTCACCAATAGATTCAAGACCGTCCTGAAGTATCAGGTGATCCAGGGAAGCGCATCCGAGGAAGGCATCTTTGCCTATTGTTTTCAGTGATATAGGAAGCTCTATGGTCTGGACGAGCTCATTGTAGGTGAAAGCGCCTTCGCCTATAGAGTAAAGTCCCTCTGAGAAGTCGATCTTCTTTACATTGCAGCAGTCCCAGAAAGCATTGCTGCCTATTTCGGAGACTGAGCCGGGGAAGAATATCTCTTCAACACCGTAGCACTGAGAGAAGGCACCGCTCTTAATTGTCTTTATGTTTTCGGGGATGCGGAGCTCTCCGGATAGATCAGCGGAGCCTCTGTATATTTCGGTCTCCTTTTTGTCCATGAGATATCCGTCCTTGAAGACGTAATTCTCACAGCCGTCAGTATCGATATCTGTCAGAGGAGCTCTTGTGAAAGCAGAATCTCCGATCTCTGTAAGCTTATCGGGGATATTCAACTCTTTGAGAGATGTGCAGTTTGAAAATGCTGAATCTCCTATTCTTGTAATGCTGTCCGGAATCTCGACTTTTTCAAGCTTTTCACAGCCGATGAAAGCATTATCCGGGATCTCTGTTACAGTATGGGGGATAGTGACTTTTTCAAGTGAAGAACAGAAGCTGAATGCTCCGTCTCCAATTTTTTTAACAGTCTGAGGTATCTTGATCTCAGTGACACCCGTGCAGTTATAGAAGGCATTTTCCTCTATCTCAACGATTGGGATACCGTTTACAACGCTGGGGAATGATGTCATAGTCGAAGCTACCATGCGCTTTACTGCATATCCGCCGTCTACCTCGTCATAGACGAAGAGTCCGTCCTGCTTAACATCAGTTGCTCCGCTGGCCGCATTAGTCCTGAGGGAGACTGTGGGGGCAGCTGACACGGATATGAATGCCGCAGCAGCTAAGACAGCAGCCCTTTTTATAGTCTTAATCATCAGTCTCATCCTTTCCGCCGGAGCTTGTTTCCTCATCCACTGTTTCTTCCTTATCAGAGACTTCGGGAGCGGGTCTTTCCTCAGCTCTCATTTTTCTTGCTTCTGAAGCTTTTTTAGCTCTTTCAGACTTTTCCTTTGCTTCCTTTTTCTTGCTTGATCTCTTTACAAAGAGGAAGGAGATGAGGGCGGCAAGTCCGAAAAGGATAACTCCTGCGCCGACTTCAAGTATGCTCTTCTTTACATTTTTTCCGAAGATCTCAATGGTGCCGCTGATAACGGTGATATCGTTATCCTTTGCGTAGTCATAGGCCTTTGTGCCCTTATCGGCATATATTTTGAAGTCTTCGATAAGAGCTTCGCCGTTTTCTTCGTTTTCGAGGAGGTTCGCAGAAGTCTCGTAGTAATATCCGCAGGCATAGTCGCCTATCTCTTCGAGGTTTTTATAGAATCTCAGGCTCTTGAGCTCTGTACAGTCGAGGAATGCATAAGCTCCCAGTGATTTCAGGTCCTTTGAGAGCTTTACCTTCTTAAGAGCTGAGCAGCCCTCAAATGCGCCGGTACCTATGCTCTCAACTCCGGAGAGATCCAACTCCTCGATGTAGGGGTTCCTGAAAAATGCGGATGTTCCGATAGTTTCAACATCCTTCGGGACCTTGAAGCTCTTGTCTGTTCTGCCGGCAGGATAGAAAAGGAGGGCTTTTTTATCGCTGCTGTAGAGGATTCCGTCATCGGAGGAGAATGATCCGCCGCTTCCGGATGAAACGTTTATATTCTCAAGGGATTCACAGCCTACAAACGGATATTCCCCGTCATATCCTATAGAAACACATTTGCCGGAAATGGTTATCTCTCTCAGCTCGGTACAGCCGAGGAAAGCGTCTGCACCTACGGTCTCAGCACCGCCAAGGTCTACAGTTTTGAGAGCCTGACAGCTGTCGAAAGCGTTGTCCTCTATAGTGACAAGGCTCTGGGGAAGGGTAAGCTGCTCAAGGTAAGAGCAGTCCTTGAAGGCCATTTTCTTTATTTCCTTTACATTTTCAGGTATAACTATCTGACGTGCGAAGGTATTGACGAAAGCCACTGTATATATTGTTGTTACAGGCTTGCCGTCTATTTCTGCGGGAACGTTTATAACGTCATCTTCGGAATTGCAGGAGAGTATGTATACTTCTCCGTTCTGAACGGTGTATTCATAGTCCTCCCATGTCTGCTTGTCAAATGCAAGTATCTCAGATGCATCGTCGCTGGCAGCTTCGGAAATGAATTCAAAATTATTGGCATAGCCGTATTCATCGTCGGTGTCAGTTGCATATGTCTGAGCGGCAGTACCATACTCACCGATTATAGTGAAATTGCTGACAGGAGATTCAGTGCCGTCGGGATTGGTCGTGTAGCCTAAAGCGCAGTAGCCTATCTCCTGGACTGTACGGGGAATTTTTATGCTTTCAAGTCCGGTATCGATGAAGGCATACTGTCCTATAGAGGTGAGGAGGTGTGGGAGAGTAACTTCCTTAAGGGCAGTACATCCGAAGAAGGCTGCGCCGCCGATAGTTGAAAGGTCTTCCGGGAAAACTATCTCTTCAAGGGAAGTACATCCTGAGAAGGAATAAGACTCGATATAATCTATTGATGTACCGCTGAGGTCAGCCTTTTTCAGTGAGGCGTTGCGTGCTACGGAGAAGTCATATATATCTGTAAGGCTGTCCGGGAAGGTTATCTCTGCAAGAGGAGTGCTGTAGATAGCGGCACTTCCGAGCTCCTCAACACCGTCAGGTATCTTGTAGCTGGAGCCTTCCTTGCTGCTGGGATAGCAGAAAAGGCGCTTTTTATCCTTTGTGAAAAGGATGCCGTCCTCTGACATATAATCCTTGTTGCCTGAGTCAACGTTTATCGCTTTGAGCTTTCCGCAGACCTTGAAGGGATTGTTTGAGGATATATATTCTACTGTGGCAGGCAGGGAAACTGTTTCAAGGAACTTGTTTTCGGATTTTCCGAAGGCCCACTCTGCAATATCTGTTACTGTAAGTCCGTCTATAGTTTCGGGGATGACGATATCGGTCTCTGTATTCAGACAATTTACTATATTGACAGTATTATTATCTGTAACGGTATATGTGAAGATACCGGATGTTATCTCATTGCTGTCTTCGGTATCAGTGACTGCTGTATCTGAGACCGGAGCATCTTCTTCGTTGTCAGCATATGCACTGAGCGAAGCTGTTGCCGCAGAAGCACAGATGAGCAGACTCATCAGCAGAGCGGCGGCTTTATTTCTCTTAAACATTTTACTAACCCTCTCTTTACGGCTTTGAGCCGATAATATGCTTTATACATTATAACATACAAAAAAATATAATGCAACGGATTTCACTCAGTTTTCGCATATCTGATACATATTTTTCAGCCGGAATATCCTGTCCGGAGGCCGCATATGATTTAGGGACAAATTATTTATCCGGAGGAAATATTATGGGACTTACCGAAAAGGAAGCGGCTGAAAGACTTAAAGCCGACGGAAAAAATCAGCTTGAAGAAGGTAAAAAAACAGGAGCTGCCGCCATATTCATTGGTCAGTTCAGGGACGTTATGGTAATGATACTGCTTGCTGCTACAGGAGTATCAGTGCTGCTGGGAGAGATTTCCGATGCAGTGACAATAATACTCATAGTGCTGCTGAATGCCATACTTGGCTTTATTCAGGAGTTCCGCACAGAACATACTCTTGAAGCCCTGCGCTCCATGACTGCGCCTACTGCTAAGTGCTATCGTGACGGAGAGCTTACAGTCATAGATGCTGCCGGTCTGGTCTGCGAGGATGTTATCGAGCTTGAGGCGGGGGACCGTGTACCTGCGGACTGCGTTATACTCAGGGCGGCAGGCTTATTTGCAGATGAGGCTATGCTCACCGGCGAATCAGAGGCAGTGGCAAAGTCGGCAGGTACAGCAGGTGATACGGATAACTCATTAAATAAGAGCAGCATAGTCTACTGCGGTACTTCTGTCACAAAAGGCACCTGTACAGCAAAGGTCATAGCAGTAGGGAAGCGTACTCAGATGGGGCGGATATCAGAAATGCTGACAGATATCGACAGGGAGCTTACTCCCCTTCAAAAACGTCTGGCAGAGCTTGGAAAGGCCGTGGCTGTGATCTGTATTGTGGTCTGTGCAGCTGTATTTGCTGCCGGAGTGCTCCGGGGCGAGGAGGTCTTCTCCATGCTGATGACCGGTATCACTATTGCTATCGCAGCTATCCCGGAAGGTCTGCCGGCCACAGTGACTATTGCTCTTGCACTGGCAGTCAGCAGGATGCTGAAGCAGAAGGCTCTCGTAAATAAACTGCACAGTGTTGAGACTCTTGGCTGCGCTTCGGTCATATGCTCTGATAAGACCGGAACTATCACTGAAAATAAAATGACCGTAACAGAGCTGGCAGCGGCAGATGAGTGCTATTACTTCAGCGGTATGGGCTACCGTATCAGCGGCGGAGTGACTAAGGGCGATGAGGGGCTTGCAGTAAATCCTGTAAACGAAAAAGCTCTTACTGAGGCACTTATCTGCGGAGTTATCTGTTCGGACGCTTCTATTACAGCTCCTTCCGGGACTAAAAACAGGAACAGGGGGGCTGTTACCGGAAAGGGCGAGTGGAAGGTATCGGGTGACCCTACTGAGGCTGCACTGCTGATAGCCGGAGCCAAGGCCGGAGTCACCAGAGATTCCCTGGGGACAGAGCGCCGCAGGCTGGAGGAGTTCCCCTTTGACAGCGAAAACCGGTTTATGGCGGTACACTGCGCCTTCAGAAGCGGGAAACGTACATATTTCAAGGGAGCAGAGGAGGTGCTGCTGCCGAGATGCTCTCAGTATATGAGTGAAAAAGGTGAGATCTTTCCTATGACGACAGAGGTCCGCAGGCGGATCTCTGCAAAGACTCTGGAAATGTCTGATAAGGCTCTTAGAGTGCTGGCTCTTGCTTACTGTGATGCCGATGAGCTGGACCCGCATCGTGGAAATCTGGTATTCCTCGGACTGGCCGGAATGATCGATCCGCCCCGTGAGGAGGCTAAGCTGGCCATAAGGAAATGTGCCAATGCCTCCGTAAAAACAGTGATGATAACCGGAGATCATAAGAATACTGCTGTTGCTGTGGCAAAAAAGGCCGGGCTTCTCCGGGGCGGAAAGGCTATGACCGGGGAGGAGCTGGATAAGCTGTCAGATGAAGAGCTGGACAGAGTCATCAGCAAGTATACTGTCTTTGCAAGAGTTGAGCCTGCCCACAAGCTTCGCATCGTCAGAAGCTTCAAGCGGCGGGGGGAGATAGTTACTATGACAGGCGACGGAGTGAACGATGCTCCTGCCATTAAAGAAGCTGATGTTGGTGTGGCTATGGGTGTTACCGGCACTGATGTCACAAAGCAGGCTGCCGATGTTATCCTGCTGGACGACAATCTTGCAACTCTTGTGAATGCTGTTGAACAGGGACGCTGTGTATATGCGAATATACGGAAATTCGTAAGGTACCTGCTCTCCTGCAATATAGGTGAGGTTCTTACCATGTTTCTTGGAATACTAATGGGAATGCCGATGATACTTCTGCCGGTGCAGATACTTCTTGTGAATCTGGTCACCGACGGACTTCCGGCTGTGGCGCTGGGAATGGATCCGCCGGAAAAGGATATAATGAGCCGTCCGCCGAGACGCTCTTCTGAGGGATTCTTCTCCGGCGGACTTATGGGAAAGATCGTATTCAGGGGAATATTTATCGGACTGTGTACGCTTGCTTCCTTTGCACTTTCTCTCCGCCTTGGCGGGACTGTTGAAGCTGCCCGCACCTGCGCCCTTATCACACTTGTGATGTCTCAGCTTATTCACGTCTTCGAGTGCAGATCCGAGAGCCGTTCTATCTTCCGGATAGATCCTTTCGGCAATATCAAGCTCCTGCTGGCTGCGGCAGTTTCTGTGGGAGTTCTTGCTGCCGCTGTTGCAGTGCCTCAGCTTCAGGTGGTATTTGAAACGGTAATCCCTGAAAGGGAGCAGCTTCTTGCCGCCCTGGGACTTAGTGCGGCAGTACCGATTATAAGCGGATTTTTTAAATGATATTGGTTCTTGTTGTGCGAATATCAGCGGCAGGTTTCAGAATGCATAAGTCTTAACATATAGGGAAATGTGAAAAAACCATTATCTTCTTAAAAATTTTTGAAATTTTCTTGACATTGTTGAGTATTAGTGCTATAATGGTTATCGGTGTTAGTAATGATACCGATAAATTATACAGGAGGTAATATCAAATGTTAAAAACACGTAAGTACATTTGTACCGCACTCGCAGCTCTCACACTTATCACAGGCTCAGCAGCTACTTCATTCGCAACCGGAAACGATATTTTCCCTTCCGCAACGTTAAATGCACAGGCGGCTGCGAAAAAAGATCGTGGTGCAAGCCATACCATAATGAAGACAACATATGTAAAGATCACTAAAGAACATGATGGTGCAAGAATAAGAAAATGGGCTACAACAGAATCAACCGCACTTGGTCATGCAATGCTGAATACAAGGTTCAAGTCAGACTATTTAATAGTTTGGGATAATGGCGAAGTATGGTATCATTTTCCGAATATAAAGGATAAGGACGGAAATAAGTGGAATGGCTACGTCTATTCCAAGTTATGCACTGTTGTAAAATAAGATAATTGTCAGAGCTATAATATGACAGAAAAAAGACAGCCGGGCCGTGATACTCGTTAAGAGCATAGAGCCAAGGCTGTCATTTTTTATGTATGAATATAATAAATTTGCCTGTTTCAAGGATGTTATTGACTGCATCTCATTTGCCGGAAAGCCCGGAAAGCCGAGAAGTTTTTTTGCTCATAATTATGTCTGTATCCACATCTGTCATAATGGGAAAAAGTCACTTCGGGAAGCCGTTCAGGGCAACATAGACAACAAATGAAACAATATCTGCGAGAACGAATGCTCCCAATATTATTGCGGCTATTTTGAGACCTTTTTTGGCTTTTTTTCTGTTCTCATCCGTGAGGACTTTTTCTTTTATGTCAGTGTAGAGCTCCGATTTTTCAGGCTGGGCAGCAGGCGGAGGGGCGGATGTTTTATCAAGCACTAATTCGTCCAGAGAAATATCAAACAGTTCGCTTATAGCGATGAGTTTTTCCATATCCGGAGTGGAGTCTCCCACCTCCCACTTTGAAATGGTCTGCCTTGAAACATTCAGCCTGTTTGCAAGTTCCTCCTGAGAAAATCCCTTTTGCTTACGCAGTTCGTAAAGTTTGTTATTGAACTCCATATTTCATGCCTGCCTTTCTGTATTATTCTTTTTATATAGCTGCCACATCAGTACAGCTGCCGCAGCTATGACAATATCAGCGATAATGCTTGCTTCTATGCCGTAGTTCCCGCCGTTGAGCAGATTTTCGCCGACGCTTTTCATGTCAATGAGTGCAGCCGAAGCTCCCTCGCTGCCGCTGAGGTTGAGTCCGAGGACGCAGCTCAGACAGAAATTCCACACTGAATGAAGTCCGCAGGCTGCCCATATGCTTTTGGTTTTGAGTGTCAGGAACGAGAATACGCACGAAATAACGATCAGGCAGAACACACCTGAGAAAATATATTTCGGTTCGCTGCCCGTGAAATTGCCCCAGTGATTAAAGGTGAATACAAACGTACTTGCTGCTATAGCGACAGGCATAGGCACTCTGTCCTTGAGCGAACATAATACAAGTCCTCTGCAAAGAAACTCTTCAGCTGCCCCCTGAATAATAAATCCGCCGAGCATAAGCAATATCATTAAGATGTCGGGGGTAGTGAACACACCGTCAAATCTGATACTTCCCGTGAGAGCGATAGCAGCAACGCAGACAGCCAGAATTCCCATGCCGATGAGGGCCCCGATAAACCAGCCTCTGATGTTCTTGGTCACACCCATTTCGGAGAGCTTTCTTTTTTCTATGATCTTCCAGCAAAAAACGCTTGCGCCTAAAACAACTATCATTCCATAGTATTTGAGCAGGTTCATGACGCTGTCGCTGAACATTTCACCCTGCATGAAGTTTTTTCCGAAGATGAACATCGCACCGATAACGGCTCCCTCTGCAAGCAGCAAGCCCGACCAGTAGCATATAATGAACATCAGCAGCTTTTTCACTACGAGCATTGCAGCAGGCATTTCTGTTCTGTTGTTGAACGGGCTTATGTTTCTGATGAATTTTTTCATAGATGAATTCCTCCTTCTATCGCTTGGCGATAGTTTTTCCTGATGAATCCATCGTACCATTTCTGCCCCCAGAAGTCTACCAACTGACGCTGGAAATCCGTCAACAGGCGCTGACATTTGTGTTAACATCCGTTGCATTCCCTGTTTACAGGCATTTTTTTGACATAGCCTGCTGAGCTGATTATATCATATCCGGCAGGAAAAAGCAATAGGTGAGGCACGGGAAAACTCCTCGGCAGAAGACTGTGCTTGACTTTTTAATATGGTGGAGTTATAATATGAAAAATGACTGGAAGGTGAAAGCTATGAGAAGATGCATAGTAAATTCTCCATGCAAGGTTTGAGGGATTTGCATGGAGGGTAAATAGCTCCCTCGGACTTTGCATTTCTGATGATACAATTTTAATGTCAAAAGGAGCAAAGTCAAATGAAAGATCAAATAAAAAAATTAAGAAGTTATCTCCTGTTGTGGAGCACTCAGTCGCTTTCTGAACTTGGAAGCGCCATGACAAGCTATGCGCTGGTGCTGTGGCTTTATAATAACAGCGGCTCTGCGTTAAAGACCGCCCTGCTGACTGTCTGCTCATATGCGCCCTATGTTCTGATGAGCATATTTGCTGGCGCACTCAGCGATAAATGGAACAAAAAGCGAACGATGCTCGTTTGTGACCTGTTTGCAGCTATGACTACTGTGGCAGCCTTTGTGCTGATAAAAACGGGCACTCTCCAATTATGGCATCTGTACGCAATAAATGCCTTTAACGGACTTATGAACACTGTTCAGCAGCCTGCAAGCGAAGTGGCTTCAACACAGCTGATACCTGAGGAATATTATCAGAAAACAAGCGGGCTGCGGTCGTTTTCAAGGTCGCTGAATTCTCTCCTGACACCTGTTCTTGCAACAGTAGTGTTCTCTTTCGGAGGAGTATCAGCGGTTATGGCGGCTGACCTCATTACCTTTGCCGGAGCATTCCTGACACTGCTGATGTTCATATCTATACCCGAGCCAGAAGGTTCAAAGGCGAAGAAGGAACCTGTTCTTTCTGCGGCAAGGGAAGGGCTCAGGTGGCTGAAAGGCTGCCCGGTAGTGCTGAAACTAATATTTTTCCTTGCCGGGATAAACCTGATAGCTTCCGCTTATAATTCAGCTCTGCCTGCAATGGTGCTCTCAAAGCCGAGCGGCGGAGAAAGGGTGCTGGGCACTGTGAATTTCTTTGCAGGCGCTGCGGCTCTGGCAGGAAGTCTTACAGCTTCACTGACACCTGCCCCTAAAAATCGTATCAGAGCCATTTGTGCTGCACTTTTCTTCTCTATGAGTACAGAGAACTTTATGCTTGCATTAAGTGATTCTCCGGTAATATGGTGTACAGGAGCGGTCTGCGGCTGGCTTTTCATCCCGTATATGGGAGCAAATCTGGACGTTATTCTCAGAAGCACTATACCTGCCGATATGCAGGGGAGAGTCTATTCCTGCCGGAATACTCTGCAATTTTTTACTATCCCTGTTGGATATCTGTCGGGAGGCCTGCTTATCGACAAGGTGTTTGAGCCTTATATGGCCGGTATCAGCCGTGACAGTCTGCTGGTATCACTTTTCGGCAGCGGTAAAGGCTCCGGAGCAGCTTTTCTCTTCGCAGTACTCGGTATATCCGGAATTGCAGTCTGTGTAATTTTCAGTCTGCTCCTGAGAGGAGAAAAAGGATGACATGAAGGGCTGTGAATCAGGACGTTAATGAGAAAAAGTGCGGAATACACCACTTCTGAAAGAAAGTGAACGGGAGGCATAAAATGGGATACATTATGGAGCTTCGCAAGGTGCTGGGAAGCCGTCCGCTGATAATGGCAGGCACCGGAGTTATTATTGTGAACGAAAAAAATCAGGTGCTGCTGGGCAGGCGCACGGATAACGGCTTCTGGGACTATCCCGGCGGCTCAATGGAGCTGGGCGAAAGCTTTGAGGAATGTGCCCGCAGAGAGGTGCTGGAGGAGACCGGTCTTACCTGTGGAAAGCTGGAATTCCTTATGGACGTGTCCGGAGAGGATTCATTCTATCAGTATCCCAACGGCGATAAGGTCTATATAGCCGGCATCGTTTACCTCTGCCGTGATTTTTCCGGAGAGCTGAAGGTGCAGGAGGAAGAGGTGGCGGAACAGCGCTTTTTCCCTATAGATCAACTGCCGGAGAATACTGCTCCCGGCCTGCTGAAGGAAAAGGCCTTTCGTCTCGCAAGAGAAAGACTTTCTGGTGAAAGTGAATAAAGAAAAGCCGCTGCTGTACTGGAAATGTGCAGCAGCGGCATATTTATATCATTTCAACAGCTCTACAGTCAAGGGGATAAAGCTTATATGAAGTCTGTGAGGATATCAGAAGCATCGTATTACTTTAAGAACGGCAAGCCTCTTAATGATATAAGGGCGAAGGATATTGAGTACTTTTGCAACACACTGATAGATGCAGGTAAAAGCTCTAAAACCGTACATAAAATGCTCAGCCTTATCGGACCGGCTTTCAGATACGCTGAGAAGAACGACTTCATACTCAGGAATCCTATGAGAGTTGTGGACAAGCCTTCTAAGGTCAAAAAAGAGAGCAGTTACTACAACGCCGAACAGCTTAACAAACTTGCACAAGCTGCTAAAGGCTCCTACATAGAAACACCCGTTATCCTCTCTATGGTGCTCGGACTCAGAAGATCTGAGGTAGTCGGTATCACCTGGGATAATGTTGACTTTGAGAACCGACTGCTGCACATAAAACAGAGTGTTATTGTAGGCGATTCCAGTATACTTCCACATGGGACGTATAAGGTCATCGGTCACACAAATAGCCGTAAACCGAAGGATATTATCCTGAAATACTTTCTCAAGACAGAAAGCAGTGAGAGGAGCTTCACTATGAACGATGCTCTTTATAGCTACCTCAAGGCTCTGAAAGCGGAGCAGGATAATCTGATAAGAGAGACGAATGAATATCGTGATTTCCTTTGCGTTAACGCTGTAGGCGCACTAATAACGCCGGACAGCATAACACATTACTTCATAAAACTCCTCGATGAAAACGAGCTTCCGCACATAAGATTCCACGAACTCAGGCACTCCTGTATCAGTCTCCTCGCCAATAATACAGCGTTCTCGGTAAAGCAGGTACAGGATTACGCAGGTCACAGCGACTTCCTCACAACTTTTAACGTGTACAGCCATACCGATGATTCGGATAAAAAGACTGAAATGGACTATATCACAAGCTGCTTCACAAATCTGTTCGGCGACAGCAATGAAGGATAAACTAAGAGCAGGCGCTCCTATCCGGTGCGCCTGCTTCATCAAACTCAAATCTGTTGACATTTGAGTTTGTTTGTGATACGACAGCATTAAAAAGCGCAAATGGTATATGTTTTTGCGTTTTGCGTTTTGCTCTCTGTAACATCATTATCCCATCGCAATGAATATACATATTTGAGTCTTCATAATAATCTTGAAGAAACTGATAAGTTTCCAAAACTGCGATCCATAATATATAGAAAAGGACTGATTTCTCAGTCCTTTTTCTTTATTTCCACATATCTGAAATCAAATCTCCAAAAAAATCAGAAACACTATCTATAGTGAACGCAAAAAAGAATTTTGCTTTCACTATAAATATCAATCAGATCAGACGCAATACTTTTCTATCGCATCAGAAATAAACTGTGCTGTTCCATCTCCATGCCTGTCGATGTTTTTTCTGAAGCGTTCATCACCGGTATACATTTTACCAAGTCCAGCAAGGATCTCATCTGTACAGGTATAACTTGTTTCGGTAATATAACTCTGAAGTTGCCTTACAAGATTCACCGCTTCATTGCTGTCCGGAGTGAATCCGTTTTTCATGCATTCTGCAAATTCAGCCATAATGCCATCAATACCGGCTGCCAGAGATTTATGATCATCCGCAGAAAATGATCCTGTCTTCTTCTCGAATTCACTGTAAGCAACAGTATTACCCCATTTTTCTTTTGCTTCGCGTGCGTATTCCTCACGCTTATTTTTAAATTCACTGTTATCAAATACTTTCATATTGATTTTTACTCCTTTCACCGCATCATCGAGAGACGAGATAAGCTTTTCGATCCTGTTCTTTTTTAGGATCATAAGATCTTTCTGCGCCTCAAGTGCTTTTTTTCTGTCATAGTCAGGAGATGACAGGATCTTTAAAATATCCTTCAGTGAAAAGTCAAGCTCACGGTAAAACAGTATCTCCTGCATTCTCGCAAGACTGTCTTCGTCATAATATTTGTAACCGTTCTGTTCGTCAACAAAAGCCGGCTTCAGCAATCCTGTTTCATCATAGTAATGAAGTGTGCGCACACTTACATCAGTGAGTCTGGCAAATTCCTTTATCTGATATCTCATAGCATCTTACCTCCTGTGATTATTAGTATATACTATGACGTTACGTCAAAGTCAATAGGTTTTGAAAAATTTTTAAAGGAAAAATTACTTATCCTTCTCTTTGTACAGAAAGTCCCCGCAATTGCGGGGACATAGCTTTATATATGTTTGTTTATCAGTTCTCTTGACGCCAGCTCGGTCTTATCGTAGTTTATTCTGAAATAGTCAAGGATAGCCTTCATATCGTCCTGCATGGACAGGAATACATCTATCAACCGTTCTTTTTTCTCGTCCGACTGCCATTCCTTTAGTCCAACGTAGTAGAAATGCTTGATATCCTCATTGATGAAGAAAGGGACAATGCTATTAGCAAGGCACTGTTTCAACATCAGAAGCCTGCCTATACGGCCGTTTCCGTCGTAGAAGGGGTGTATCTTTTCAAAAGCGGCATGGAACTCAGCAACGTCGTAAAGGTCGAGAGAAGGCTTACTTTCGTATTTGCGGAGCAGATCCTGTACAAGACCGGATACATCTTCCGGTAAGGCAGTTTCTATCTCACCGACCTCATTAGGGTACTTCTTATAGTCGCCTATAACAGCGTAATCTGTATCATCCTCCATAACGCCGTTCTTCAGCATACGGTGGAGCTGCTTTATATAGTCCTCCGTAATAGGCTCATTGACGGTATCAAGGATATAGTCTAAGCATCTGAAGTGATTTGCAGCCTCAAATACATCATTCACCGGAACAGTACCGTCGATAGTGCGTGTCTCATAGATATATCTGGTCTGGTCATGTGTAAGTCTGCTGCCTTCGATGTGGTTGGAGTTGTAAGCAAAATCAACCTGCATCCTGTTATATATGCTGCCCTTGATCTTCCTGCTCTTCTCAGAAAGCAGAACAGGCAGTAGTTCTCTTGTATCTGACATAAGGAACCTCCTTATCTTTTATAATATTATAACAAGCTATAAAATATTAGTCAAGACGCTTTAACAGAAGAACTGTTATCCCGATGGACGAAAGAACTATTCTGCTGATTTTTTATCGTCTTTATTCGTCCCTGATTTTGCAGGTATCGCAAAATAGCGTAGGAAAAATGTAGGAAAACAACGAAAAAAGCACTTCCTCAAACGAGAAAGTGCCTATTCTTCTGGGGTGGGAGATGGGATTCGAACCCACGGTCTTCGGGACCACAATCCGACGCTTTAACCAGCTAAGCTACACCCACCATATAAATAAAAACGAAGCTCTCCATTAGATTGGAGTATGTAACGGAGAGTTTCGGAATGGCGCGCCTTGCTGGATTCGAACCAGCGGCTTACTGCTTAGAAGGCAGTTACTCTATCCAGCTGAGTTAAAGGCGCATAGATAAAATCAGCAGCCAAGGCTGCTTAATTGGAGCGGGTGATGGGAATCGAACCCACGTAACCAGCTTGGAAGGCTGGAATTCTACCATTGAACTACACCCGCATGGCGTTTCAACAGATAATATTCTATCACAAATAGGGACGGTTGTCAAGAGCAAGAATGAAAAAAAGTCGTTATACACAAAAAAAGTCTGATATGATTTTTGCGGAAGGTCATAATGACGAAACTGCGGCGGCTGTGTGATAAGTGACATTTTTGTTATTGAAAAGTCACGGTAAAGTCATACTGTCAGCATATAATTATAAAAGCAAAGGACATCATGATACTTAAGTGCCGATATATGCGGAAAGACAGGAATCTGATGAAAAAAGCAAACCTTTGAAAAAAATGCAAAATAACTGCAAAATCTATTGACAATTATCTGTCAATAGATTATTATGGGTTATGGTAAACGAAATGAGCAGAAGGGATAAGGCAGTTAAAATAAAAAAATATATTTCAAAATCGTCTTTTTAGTCTCGAAAAATCACTTATATATGAGAAGCGCTCTGGAACAGAAAAATTATCTTTGAAAAATAGAACAAAAGGTTGTGGTAATATGAAAAAAAGCAGAAACCAATGCGGCAGGCGGCGTGAAAAATGGTTCAGCAATGCCTGCATTATCCCGAGCCTCATTGGTGTACTCGTATTCTTTGTTATCCCGTTTGGAATAGTGGTCTACTATTCTACGATAAATAACCCTATCGTCAAGGAGTATGTCGGACTTGACAACTACAAAGCTATCATGAAAAATGATGCTTTCATCAGCGCTTCAAAAAATACTGCGATGTTTTCGCTGATAGCTGTGCCGCTGGCAACCATCCTTTCATTGGGACTTGCGGTGCTGCTTGAGAAGAATATCCCGGGAAAAAGTATTTTCCGTACCTTCTTTCTCAGCCCGCTGATGGTACCTACTGCTTCGGTAGTTCTTGTATGGCAGGTGCTCTTCCACAAGCACGGAACAGTAAATCAGGTTATTGAGATGTTCGGCGGAAACGGTATCGACTGGCTCAAATCCTCAAAGGGACAGGTGGTAATAATACTGATGTTCCTGTGGAAAAACCTGGGATACAATATGATACTCTTCATGTCAGCACTTTGCAGTATACCAAAGGATATCATGGAGGTGGCTGACCTTGAGGGCGCAGGAAGCGTTTACAAGTTCTTCCACATAAAGCTCAGATATCTTTCTCCGACTATATTGTTCGTATTCATACTTTCGCTTATCAACTCCTTCAAGATATTCCGTGAGGTCTACCTGCTTACCGGAAATTATCCCTATGATAAGCTTTATATGCTCCAGCACTTTATGAACAATACCTTCCAGAGCCTTGATTATCAGAAGCTTTCTGCTGCGGCAGTTCTCTTCTCACTGGTTATGATAGTCGTGATTGCAGTGCTCCTCATTGCTGAAAGTATTTTCGGAAAGGATGTGGAGAACTGATGACTGTGAGAAAAAATAACAGGATGCTGAATATAGTCCTGACCGTTTTCATTGCTCTGGCTGCACTGATGTTCATACTTCCCACAGTGCTGACGATAGCCAATTCCTTTATGACTTCAAATGAGATATCCGCAAACTACGGGGCAATGTTCGGAAATATGAACGGAGATGAAAAGACCTTCATATCAAAGGATGTAAACCTGAAATTCATCCCCGATAAGGTGACCATAGACCAGTACAGGTCGGTGCTGATAAGGAATTCAGATTACCTTATGAAGTTCTGGAATTCAGTTCTGCTGACTGTTCCGATAACACTTATACAGCTCGCCTTAGCAGTTGTTACTTCCTATGGCTTTTCAAGATATCCCGGCAAGATAAAGAGCATCATCTTCTTTGCATATATAATCCTTATGCTGATGCCCTATCAGGTCACTCTTGTACCTAACTATCTTGTAGCTGATAAGTTCGGTATGCTTGAGACCTCGGAGCATCTGATATTCAAGGGTGCTGCAAAGCCTCTGAATGTTTTCTGCATGATGTGGGCAAGAAGAGCTGTAATACTTCCAAGCATATTCTCTCCGTTCAGCATCTTCCTTCTTACAAAGGTAATGAGGAGAGTGCCGGTATCCTATGTGGAGGCCGCTAAGCTGGACGGTGCCGGAGAATTCAAGATACTCACGAAGATTTATCTTCCTATGTGCAAGAGTGCTCTTGTATCAATAGGAATGCTGGTATTCATAGATTACTGGAATATGGTAGAACAGCCGCTGATACTTATGAAAAATACTACGATGCATCCGCTTTCGGTATTCCTTTCACAGATAAATACCGGAGATGTAGGTCTGGCTTTCGCAGTAGGAGTGGTATATATGATACCGACTATACTTATGTTCCTTTACGGCGAGGATTACCTCGTTGAGGGAATTGCGTATTCCGGCGGAATAAAAGGTTAAGGAGGAATGGATCATGAATGATAATACAACTATTAATAATGAAATAAAAGATACATCCGCAAAGCTGCTCAAAGAAGAAAAGGAGGAACGTTCTCCTGCAAGAAAAAGAGAGATAATAAAGACTATACTCATCATATTCCTGGCAGGACTTCTGATACTCACATTCTTCTCAAATACTATTATGAATAAGTCCCTGCCGGAGGTAACTACCGACAAGGTGACTTCAGGAAAACTGACCGAGCGTGTAAGAGCAAGCGGTATGGTTCGCTCAAATCAGTCCTATCAGGTGCTTTCAGACGGAAATTATACCGTTGATACTATTAATATAAAGAAAGGGCAGGAGGTCAAGAAGGACGATGTGCTCTTCGTTCTGAAGGGCAGCGAAAGTGAGGATCTCTCCACTCTGGAGGATGCTGTGGCTGATATGGAGCTGGAGTACGAGAAGGCTCTGCTGGAGCTCCCGAATGACTTCGCTGAGGAAAAGAAAAACGTCAGAGATGCAAGACTTGCTCTCGATCAGGCTATCGCAAAGAGAGACGAAGCCTATCAGGCTCAGTTTACAAATGCTCAGGAAAAAGCTCAGCTCCAGAGCGATAAGGCTGCTGCAAACAGACTTTCCAGTCTGAAGGAAAAGCTGACAAGTACTATAAATGCTATAGATTCCGATGATTATACAACTGCTGCCCCTGAATTTACCGGAAACCTTCCGGCACTCCTTGCACGCAGCAAGAATGCTGAGGATGCGTACACAAGCGCCTATGAAATATATTCTCAGGCGATCGAAAATGGTGCGGATGAAAGTGTTGTGAATTCAGCTCTTGCAGACGCCAATGCCAAGGAAGCTGTAAGGGACAGGGCTGTAAGTGACTACGACAGCGCCAAGAGCGATATCAGATATGATCTTGCTATACAGCTTTCTGATACTGAATATGAGCTGGATGAGATAAATTCAAGGCTTCCTGACGGCGAAGGCATGGGCATGGGAGAGAGTATGTCCTATGAGGAATGTGTGGCCGATGTTCAGACAAAGCAGAATTCTCTCGATGATGCAGTTGCCGCACTTGCAAAGGCTCAGAGCGAGGCAAGTGTTACATCACAGCAGACAAATCTTGAGATGACCTCAAAGAAGAGCAAGCTTGATGCTAAAAAAGCTGAGCTGGATAAACTCAAAAAGAAGAGCGGCGATATTGAGGTCAAGTCAAAGTATTCCGGAGTTGTAAGCGAAATAAACGTTCAGCCCAATGATACAACTACTCCGGATTATGAGCTTGCCACTATCGATATCGTTGACCAGGGCTTTACTATAGAAGCAAGCGTATCCTCTGATAAGGCAAAGAAACTCAAGAAGGGCGTCAAGGCCGAGGTCATCAATAACTGGAGCGGAAGCACTGAGGCTGTTCTTAAAGAAATAAAGAACAGCAGCACTCCCGGTTCAAGTGACAAGACCCTTATCTTTGAAGTCAGCGGTGAAGTTGATTCCGGCACTTACGTTGAGCTTTCTGTTCCGATAGGCTCTTCAAACTATGATACAATAGTTCCTAAGAGCGCTGTTAAAGAGGGTAATGACGGCAAGTACGTTCTTACTGTAAAATCAAAGAGCTCTCCCCTCGGAAACCGTTACTATGCAGAGAAGATAAAGATAGAGGAGCTGGCCTCCGATGAGACCTCAGTGGCTGTCAATGCTCCCATATCCCAGGGTACCTATCTTATAACCGCTGCGAGTAAGAATGTGGATCCGGGAGATCAGGTCCGCATGAAGGAAAAGTAAGGCGGTGCTCGCTTTATGAAAATACATATCAAAAAGCGGTATATCGCTGCTGCCGTAGTCAATGCGGCAGTGCTGGCCGCAATGGCGGTGCTGACTGCTGTGGGCAGCTCTATGGCAAAGACCCAGAGCAGCAATATGGCTGCCAGACGCTGGGGCGGTGATGAGGACTTCACTCAGATGAGCTGCTTTTTCTCGGAGGATGCAGGTTTTTCAACGAATAATCTGAGCAGCGTATACGGACAGATGCTGGCGGAGCTTAAAACTGCTTCTGTTGAGCCGGAGGATGGGAAAAAACTCATCCCGCAGGCATACAGCACTCCCCTTGGAAAACAGCTGGTGACCTGTGATATAACCGGGCGCTCTGATGCTGATGTTACTGTGGCAGGCGGAGATTTCTTCCTCTTCCACGATTTCAGACTGCTGAACGGTTCATATTTCAGAAGTGAGGATACCATGCAGGACGGTGCTGTTATCGACAAGACACTTGCATGGAGACTTTACGGCTCCACTGATATTGCGGGAAAGAATATATATATAAATAATGTGAAGCTCTATGTTTCGGGAGTGATAGATGTTCCCGATTCTTCCGCCGAGGAAAAGTGCATCGGTGATCTGCCAAAAGCTTATATCTCTTATGAGACCGCCGGAAAGCTTTCTTCTCCAAACATCAGCCCGGCCTCCGGTGTCAGGGATGCTATGGATGATTTTCCGATGGAAGATGATCTGAGTCCTTCTGCGGCAAAGTTCACAAGGATAACCTGCTATGAATGTATTCTTCCTGAGCCGGTAAGCAGTTTTGCGGAAAATACCACAGAGAAGATATTCAGTGAGGCCTACAGAGGCAAGATCGATATTGTCAACAACACCGAACGCTTTGAACCGAAAAAAAGGGCTAAGGCCTTCGGTAAGCTCTATAAATCAGTTATAAAGGACAGCGCTGTCTGCTATCCTTTCTGGGAGAATGCCTCAAGGATAGTTGAGTTCAGACTCTCATGCATATACGGCGTCAGAAGATTACTGACGATAATCCCTGTAGTTACAGGACTATGGCTCCTTGTAAAGGGCTATCTGCTGTTCAGAAGAAAAAAACATCTGATACGCAGAAAGATCTCAGCTTTAGCAGGCCGGCTAAAAGGTCTGTTCAGATATAATAAAAAGCCGGCAGGACCGGATAATGCGGCATAAAATGCCAAAACAAAAGAGAGTAAATATAAAGACCTGCCTTAACAGGGCAGGTCACAAAAAAAGAGAAAGGATCATTTCACAATGAAGAAGAATATCAAAAAGATCTCAGCAGTATTTTCAGCAGCAATGATAGCAGTTTCCGCAGCTTCGTGCAGTAATAGTGCTTCCTCTAAAGAGGCTCCCACAGCAGATAAGGTTCTCAAGAATTCGTACCGCTCAGTGCCTATGAGTTCTGATACAAATTTCGGAGAGGTCAGGGCTATCAGCTATGTTCCGGCATCGGATAAGCTTATCATCAGCACTGAGAATTATGACAAGGAAACCTATAATACAATATATGATATGTATGTAACTGATACTGATCTTGGAAATCCAAAGAAGATCGAGCCCCCTGTAGATAAGCCTGCAAATGGTTCATTGGACCTCAGATTTGCCTTTTCTGATGATGGAAACATCTATACTTTAGCCTGTATCAGTGATTACGGTGATATGGAGCTGCCTAAATGGAGTGATCCGGATTTTGACTATGAAAGCTTCGATGAAGAGGCTTTTGAGAAAAATACTAAGGTAAGCTATAAATTCATCAGCTTTGATATGGACGGCAACAAGATCTTTGAAGGAGACCTGGATCAAGAACCATTAAAGGATGAAGCAGGTGATATCTTTTTCGGATCATTCGCTTGCATTAATGAGGATACTCTCCTTGTAGGAGTAAGCGGAATGGAGGAGGATAAGTATTTCATTCTCGATTCTCAGGGAAAGATCAAGACTGAGCTGAAGCATGAGGGACTTGATTGGATAGACAGTGTTTCAACAACTGCTGATGGCAATATTGCTTTTGTCGGATCAGGAGAAGATGGTATTGAGATACACTTCCTGGCTCCTGACGGAAGCGGTGAAGCGGGCGATAAGTTGGAACTGGAAAACTCATATGGCTCTATCAAGCTTATGAAGGGCTACGGCGACTATGACCTTCTGATCTCAACAAATAACGGCCTTTCCGGACTTAAGGACGGTGAGGTGGATGAAATAGTCAATTACATCAATTCTGATATAAATCCCCAGTATGTAACTGATGTCATTCCTGTTAACAATGATGAGTTTATCATTGTTCAGAGTAACTGGAATGATAACGGAATAGGTGCTACTTCTGAATTCTCACGTCTTACCGCCCGTGATATGGAGGAAATGAAGGATACCAAGCTCATTACTCTTGCTGTAATGCAGCCGGATTCCAGCATTTCTGAAAAGGTAACTCAGTTTAATAAAACCTCCACCGGTTACCGCATACAGGTAGAGGACTACAGCAAATATGATGTATTTGACGGCGAGAGCGTTGAAAATTCTGGAAGTGACCAGCTCAAAAAGGATATCCTGGCAGGTAATGCTCCTGACATGATAATCACATATGATCGTTCACTTTTGACTTCTCTGGCTCCAAAGGGTGCATTTGCCGATCTGTACTCCTTCCTCGAAAAGGACAGTGACCTCAAAAAGGAAGATCTTATGCCGCCTCTTCTCAAGTGTGGTGAGTTCGACGGAAAGCTCTATTCACTCAGTCCTTCATTCAGCATATCAACATTCGCTGTCAAGAAGAAATTCTGCGATCATGATAACTGGACAGTAGAAGAGTTCATGGATGCATATAAGAATCGTCCTGATGGAGCTAAGCTCAAAGAGTACGAAACACAAGATGATATACTCAGCATCCTGATGTATGGTGCCAATGAATTCGTTGATTATAAGAACGGCAAGTGCTATTTCGATGACCCTGAATTTGTAAAGATGCTTGAATTCACAAAACAGTTCCCTAAGGAGGACGAAGACGTTTCAGAAGATATGAGCAGAGAAGAATGGGAAAAATACTCAAGGGAAATGGAACTGGCCTATAGAAATGATAAGATCCTTATATTTGACTGGGATATCTATGATGTACATGAATACAATACGATAAAGGACGGCCATTTCGGTGAAGATATAAGTCTTGTAGGCTATCCCTCAGAGGACGGAAATGGCGGTGCTGTTATAGACGGCATAAACAATATGATGATAATGAATGATTCACCAGTCAAGGATGAGTGCTGGAAATTCATAAAGGGCTTCTTCCAGAAGCAGGAAACAGAACATGGATATTCATATTCATACGGACTTCCTGCACTTGTTTCTGATTTCGATAAGTTGATGGATGAATCAATGGAAAAGTGGTACTACACCGAGGATGATGGAACAAAGGTGTATGTGGATAATGAAATAAATATCGGCGGCAAGGATATTAAGATCGATCCTCTTTCAAAGGAAGAGAGAGATTATGTTTCCAATTATATCAAATCAGCAAGCACTGTACGCAACAGCTTCTCAAGAGATATCAGAGAGATAATCATGGAAGAGGTTAAGGCTTTCTATGCTGATGAAAAGAGCGCACAGGAAGCTGCTGATATGATACAGAGCCGTGCTTCCTTACTCGTAAGTGAGCAGAGCTGACAGAAAGTTTCGTTTACATTTAATATAAACCTCCTTATAAGATTGTCCCCCTCAGAAATGAGGGGGACAGTTTTTTATTCTGTTATGAGTTCTCTTATCGATACCATTTTTATCTTTCCGGATATAAGATAGGCGAATATCAGTACAGATACCGATACAAATGATATCGCAAGTATAAATGAGCCGGCTGTAAATACAGGAGTTACCTTAACTACTCCCATGATACCGAATACGAAGCTTAGGAAATCTTCGGTAAACAGCAGGCTGAATACAGCACCGAGAAGTCCTCCTACCATGGAGACAAGGAAAAATCTTATCGAAAACTGCATCCGGAGCCTTTGGGTGGTGAATCCCAATGCCTTGTATACGCCTATATCATGGCGTTCCTGCAGGAATGTCCTGCTGCATATCATTATCATAGTTATAAGTACGAACAGGATCGAGAACACAAATATTATAAACTCTATAGTAAGAGTGATAATGTCATATTCTCCCCATATAGCACCACGTCCGTATTCGATAAAGTCAGCATTCATGCTGTCGCCGTATTTGTTGTTTATCTTTCTGACGATCTCTGCTTTGCTGTCAATATCCTTCAGGTAATATGCGTATAGGTGGCTGGGATTTATATCAAGCTTTTTTCCGCCTTCTGATGGGATAACGCATGATATCCCGGCATCTGTTGTGGACTGGTACAGGCCTGTGATGATATATTCAGCTGAACAGCCGTTGTGACTTACTGTGACCTCATCTCCCATTTTCAGACCGAAGGCTTCTGCTGCCATTTTAGTTATCATCAGCTCATTATCGTATATGGGGTTACGGCCTTTCAGCAAACCTCTCAGCAGCTCAGGCTGCTCAGGGATCATGCAGCAGATATTGTTTCCGTCGATGGATACATACGAACTTGATAAGGCTATCTTCTTTTCAATATCTGTGTAGGAGCTTATGATATCCTCAGCCTCAGGGATCAGTTCACGGCCTTTAGTATCAAGGATCTGTATTTCAATATCAGGGGCGATATTTCCTGTTGATTCGATCACTGAACGTGAGGTTAAAGTTGAATTGACTGTATTTACAGCGATCATGAAGAAGGTGAGTATGGCAGTTATGAATGTAAGTCCGATATACCTTTTCTTGGCGGAGGTTATCCCACGCAGGGAAAGACTTAAAGAGAGCCCACGCTTGGTTATCGGCGCATTTATGAGACTGTCATAGTGGAAGTCATCACGGCCGCCGTTGATAGCCTTTACAGGAGATATCCTGGAAAGATCACGGGTGCAGAGGAATATGAGCAGTGCTGAGGCTGATATCATTATCATAAGCACAAGACTGCCAACTCCCCATGCAACTGAGCGTTCAGGGAGGATACCTGTCATATCCTTGAACATACTGCTCATTTTTCTCTCAATAGGTATTGAGCAGATCAGCCCGATTATCATGCCGACTGTTTCAGCTATAAGGTAGCGCAGTGTTATTACAAAAGAGATGGTTCTCTCAGTAATGCCCTGGGATTTCAGTATGCCCATGTTCACATAGTCTATCTTTATCTCAACTCTGATGCTGTGTGCTATAACGATTAGGACTATCAGGAACAGTATTGACGTAAAGGCCAGGACTACAGAATACATTATATTCATTTCCAGACCTGTATAGCGCATGGAATCTGCTTTTGTGATAGTCAGCGAACTGCTTATCAGCTTTGTTTCAAGCTCTATCTCACGCATGAAGCTGCTGTCCGACATATTTGCGTCAGAACAATACAGCTTTATTAGCCTTATGTTTATGTATCCATTATTAGATGTCAGAAGGAAGCTGTCATTTTCAGTACTTGTATTCTGTTCCTGATCGTTTTCGTCAGCTGAAATGTTACCTGTCTGCTCCCTCCTGACAGCTGAGTTTTCTATAGCAAGATCGTGTCTGCGGCTGTTTTCACTTATCTCGGCCAGATCCTCGGAACTGATATACAGCCGTTTGATACCGATCATTTCACTTCCGATAAACGGTTCAACAATAAATCCACGGACAGTAAAACTGTATTTTCTGTCTGCCGCCTCAGCAGTTATCCTGTCGCCTTCTGATATATCCATGAAGCTGCAAAAGCTGTAGGGCACATATATCTCCCCTTTTTTCAGCTCAGGAACGCTTTCTGCAAAGCTGTTCTTATCCTCGCTGAGCAGGAGGACCTTTTCCGGCAGGGCTGTAAGGAACAGTTCGCGTGTGATCTCATCATTCCATATATAAGCTTTTTCAGGATTAACTGCCGGTGTTATCTCATAGTGATCCAGAGAGGGGCAGTTATCAAGCAGGGCTATAATTTTATCTGTATCTGAAGAATCCTTTGCAAATGCCATTACCGCCGGTGAATTAGTATATTCATGGGCATGGTCTCTTCCGTTTATGTAGTTCTTTTTTACACTGAGCATTGAGATAGTCATAGCCGTGATTATCATTACAAGCAGAGCAGTGCTTATAAAGGGGCCCTTGCGGTGCCTCAGATTTGAACGCAGTAATGTGAGTACTTTCATGAGCTGTCACCAATCCATTGCTGCAAGCCACGCATTGACCTGCTTTTCACGGCTTTTTTCCTCAGAGGCATTGTAGGGAGGAAGTTCCAGTTCGCCGGCAATTTTTCCGTCCTCAAGATAAAGCAGTCTGTCTGCACGGAGAGCCGCCTTAAGATCATGGGTGACCATGAGGATGCTCTGTCCCTTGCGGTTAAGCTCGGTAAGAAGATCAAGGACCTCAGTGGAGTTTCGCCTGTTTAGAGCACCTGTTGGCTCATCTGCAAAGAGAAGCTCAGGAGAGTTTATTATAGCTCTTGCTATAGCACAGCGCTGCTGTTCTCCGCCGGATACCTGTGACGGACGGTGACCGCTTACTTCACTGAGCCCCATGCTGCTCAGGAGCTCTTCAGTACGTCTGCGGACTTCTGAGGCAGTCTTTTTCCTGTCAAGATATCCGGATACAGCCACGTTTTCAAAAAGAGTAAGATTGCTGACAAGATGCATCTGCTGAAAGATGAATCCGAAGTCTCTGCTTCGCAGTTCAGCCAGCCGCTTTTCACTCTGTGAGACCAGATTCATCCCGTTGTATATCACCTTGCCTGCTGTTGCCTTGTCCATTCCGCTCAGAGCATAGAGGAGGGTGGATTTTCCGGAGCCTGAGGCTCCCATTATGACAGTGAAGCTCTTTTCTTCTATTTCCATATCGATATGGCTCAGCACATGGATCTGTTCACCGTTATGGGAAAAGCTCTTGCTGAGGTCTTCGGCCTTCATAATGAAATTCTTCATGTCTGTTGACTCCTTTTTGAGGTTGTGTTATCATATTCATGGAAAACGCTGCAATTATCCATATTCATATTATCATCTTTGATATTAAGAAGTATTTAAGGCAGAGCAGGCGGATATTATATGTAACCTTTAGGCACTGAAACCGTACTTTATTTCTGAAGGGAGGTGACAGCCTTGGAGGATAATGAGATAATCCAGCTGTACTGGGATCGCTCGGAGGAAGCTGTCTCTGAGACTGACAGAAAATATAAGGCTCTTTGTATGCACGTTGCAGGCAATATTCTCTCTGACCGCTCAGATTCAGAGGAGTGCCTCAATGATACCTATCTTGCCGCATGGAATGCGATACCATCTGACAGGCCTAAGTTCTTTCCGGCTTTTCTCTGCCGTATCATGCGTAATATAGCCCTGAAACGCTATGAGTACAATAGCGCTGCGAAACGCTGCCCCGAGGTGAAGCTGTCGCTGGATGAGCTAGATGAATGTATCCCTTCGGATGAAAATGTGGAGAGGATATGTGACGCAAAAGAGCTTGGAAGGCTGATATCTGACTTTCTGAGGGAACAGTCTGAAAAGAATCGTGTGGTATTTATCCGCAGGTACTGGTATTACGATTCAGTAAGGGAGATAGCGGAAAGATACGCTTTCAGCGAAAATGCCGTGAAACAGATATTGTTCCGCATGAGGGAAAAGCTTAAGGATTTTCTTGCTGAGGAGGGATTGTAAAATGAAAAAGGATACGCTTAAAGACGGTATAGGCTTCATCGATGATGATCTAATTTATGAGGCGGAGAAGGCCGCAGGACTTAGTTACCGGGCTAAGATCAGGATAATACGGCTGCTTTTCATAGGAGCTGCGGCGGCTGTGATGATAACTACTGCTGTTCTGCTCCATGCAGGCTGGAACAGAAAAAGCTCCGGAGACGGGGGAGAGAATACTGTCCCTGCACCGGAAAGTGCCTCAGATGAAAGCGGTGTTCTTCCCGATGAAGGCCAGCAATTTACTGTGATCGCTTCTGACATAGCCGGAGAGCCTGTGACGGTAACAGCCATTACATCAGCAGCAAGTGCTCCGGAGGTAACAACTGTATCAGCAAAGCAGGGATCACTGGCAGAAACAAGCTATGTACCGGCTGAAGAGGAAACTACTGTTACACGGAGTTATGCGATCGATGGCGGGAATAATGATCCCGATGAATTTACCTTTGACAAGGACGGCCTGTTCAAGGTGCCTGAGAATTATTCCTATGCAGGCGATCCGGATGTTGTCTGTGTCAAGTACAGCAATAGTTATCTCCGGGAAAGGTACGGACTGTGGATAAACTGCGATACTGCCCAGTCTGACAGGGATCTGGATATGGTCAGCGGCTTTGAGCTCTCGGATATATACGAGGAGATAGGATTTGAGGGTGGCGGCTTCCTGCTCAGGGTATATTATCGTGACGGTACCTTTATGGAGTATGAGCTGTATGAATATGGACTTGTTGATATAACCGACCGCAGCGGAAACAAACGCCGCTGGAAGGACCTTTCCGGAAATTCATACCAGCTGCTCCTGCAATTGCAGTCCGATCAGCTTTCTGTTGATGATAAGATAAGCATGGTGACAGATGAGATGTACGACTGATATATCCGCTGAAAGCTCCCTTACTGGGAGCTTTTTTATAAAAAGCAGGGAGGCCGACTGCGGCCTCCCGAATCTGAGAGAGGTCATTCTGTGGCCTCTCTTATTATGTGCGCTTTTTAAGAGTCCTTCTGACCAGTCCCTTAAGTCTTTCACAGGTATCATGTGGGAAATCCGTGATGAATCTTATAGCCTGCTCATGTGCTTCTGCTTCGGGAAGCTTAAGGAATTTGTGGAAGAAGGTATAGACCTCCTTGAATGATGAGAATATCTCATTGACAGCCTTTTCTCCCTCAGGGGTCAGTACAACGCTGTTGCAGAAATCCTCATATACAAGACCGGAGTTTGCAAGGCAGCGCAGCATTTTGCTTACACTGGGTCTTGATACTCCAAGATGTTTGGATATGTTTACGCAGCGGACATACTCATCAATGTCCGTAAGCTCTTTTATTGCGACGAGATATTTTATCTGTCCGGCACAATGCTTCATTTTTTCCTCCTTTGCGGAAATGGGGTTATTTGTCTGAATCGATCAGATGCCAGTATCCCTTGAGGTAAACTGCTCCTGAGATAACTGTGAGGACTGTTGATATCCATATGAGCACCGGTACTGCAATATCATTTACAATATCCTGTACCTTGCAGGGAATACCAAAGCTGAAGTCATGGCAGAGGCTTATCCAGAAGAGGATGCCAACAATTGTCACCATTGTGAATGCGGTCTTCAGCTTGCCCCATATGCCGGCAGCTACTACTACTCCGCTGTTTGCTGCAAGGAGTCTGAGGCCGGATACCATGAATTCTCTTGCAGTTATGATTATCAGCGGTATGGCTCCCATATTTACTTCTTTAAGCTCAACGAAAACTGTAAGTGCAGCTATTACCAGTACCTTGTCAGCAAGCGGATCGAGGAATTTTCCGAAGTTTGTTACCAGATTGCGCTTTCTTGCTATCTTTCCGTCAAGGGCATCTGTTATGGATGCTGCGGCAAATATCACCAGTGCAATGAGGAAGTGGAAAGGTATCCTCAGGTAGATAAAGAGCAGAAAAAATGGGATGAGAAATACTCTGAGAAGAGTAAGCTTATTTGGTAGATTCATTCTGGTATCACCTCTCCTATCAAGTCATAATCAAGGGTATCTGTTATCCTGATCTTTACATATTGTCCTATTTCAAGAGGACATTCAGATGTGAAGAATACTTTGCCGTCAATATCAGGTGCGTCAAGGACTGTTCTGCCGAACCAGCATTCGCCGAATTTATCGAAGCCCTCTACTACTGCCTCAAATTCCTTGTCCATGAGCTTTTCGTTATTTTCAGCGCTTATGAGCATCTGCTGTTCCATTATTATATCAGCTCTGTGGGCAGCAGTCTCTTCGTCTATCTGATCCGGGAAGTTATAGGACTTTGTGCCCTCCTCACGGGAGTACGCAAAGCAGCCCAGTCTGTCAAATCTTACACGGCCGATGAACTCTGCAAGCTCATTGAACTGCTCCTCGGTCTCGCCGGGGAAGCCTGTGATAAGAGTTGTTCTGAGGATAACTCCGGGCACTTTTTCACGGATATGAGCAAACAGTGCTTCAAGCTGCTCAGTATCGCCCCAGCGGTTCATGCGGCTGAGGATATCGCCGCTGCAGTGCTGTATCGGTATCTCCAGATACTTTACCAACTTATCCTCGGAAGCGATAGTTTCAAGCAATTCATCAGTTATACGCTCAGGATAGCAGTAGAGAGTGCGTATCCATTTAAGACCTTCTATCATGCATAGTCTGCGGAGAAGCTCCGGAAGCTTTGATTCACCGTACAGGTCCTCTCCGTAGCGGGAGGTATCCTGTGCAATGACTACAAGCTCTGTAACGCCGTTGGCTGCAAGGAACTCAGCTTCCTTTATCACATCTTCCATAGGTACACTGCGGAATTTTCCTCTTATCATGGGGATAGCGCAGTAGGTACAGCAGTTGCTGCAGCCCTCAGCCACCTTCAGGTATGTGAAGAAGGGGAGAGTGGAGATTATACGGTCTCCTGTAAGCTCAGCATCAAGCTTAGGAGCGAAGCTGATGTATTTCTCTCCGGCAAGAACATGGTCGAGGACATCGACGATATCCTTATTATTGCCTATTCCTATGACCGCATCGGCCTCCGGGAACAGTTCAGCAGTTTCTTCCTTGTATCTCTCGACCAGGCAGCCTGTTATGATAATTTTCTTGAGTGTTCCCTCTTCTTTAAGCTTGCCGAGCTCGAGAATAGTCTCGATAGCCTCTTCCTTTGCGGACTTTATGAATCCGCAGGTGTTTACTACAGCCACATCAGCAAGACCCGGTTCAGTAACCAGCTGATAGCCTCTGCTCTTAAGTTTAAATAACATTCTTTCGGAATCCACCAGGTTCTTTGAGCAGCCCAGGGATACCATTCCAACCTTGATCGGCATTTGCCGTTCCTCCATTATTCATTCATATTCTCAAAATATTCTCTTACGGTACGGTTTATCTCGTCAAAGCTGTAGCCGTATCTCACAAGAGCGCTTTTAACTTTTTCAATATTCTTTCTGTCAGACATATCCGTAAGATATCTGCTGTATTTCTTCTCAATGAGTTCCATAAGGTTTTCGCTGAATATCTCATCATATTCCTCAAGAGCGTCCTCAGC
Organism: Ruminococcus flavefaciens; assembly: GCA_002371825.1. Taxonomy (GTDB): domain Bacteria; phylum Bacillota; class Clostridia; order Oscillospirales; family Ruminococcaceae; genus Ruminococcus; species Ruminococcus flavefaciens_L. Next base: position 63,693 of record DFHF01000061.1, read on the forward strand.
AGTAAATCTGTCTATTCCCTTCATGGTAAGTTCACGGAGGGCTCTGCGGCGGCCGAATCTCTTTGATATCACCAGTTTCCTGGCCATATTTCCGGCATACCGCACATCGTCTATCAATCCTGCACCGTTTAGCTTTTCCAGTACAGCGCCGCACAGCTTTTCACTCTTGTAGGTATCTATCAGCTTATCGTACATCTCCTTTGCGGAGTAGTCACGGTAATCCAGAAGATAGAGCGCCCGCTGATAGGCTCTGCGGAAATTGGAAGCATAGATTATCTTTCTGAGTTCATCACGCTCCAACACCATGCCTGTGCGGAGGCCGAAATCTGCGATAATATCCGAGTGAAGGTAAATTTTCCTCTCGTAGTCCAGCTCTGCCTCAAAGGTAGAGCCTTTGTATCTCTGAAGAGCGGTTATCTCCATTATTCCTCAGCAGGAGTGAACTCCTCGAAGTCCTCGTCGATATCCGCAAGTATGTCATCTGATGAAGGCTTTGTCCGGATATCCTCTGAGCTGCTATCGGTCTCCTCAGAGCCGGATTTCTTTTCCTTCTTGTCAGGCTTTGCAGCGGAATTATTGAGCTCATCCTTGCGGGCGAGTATCTGCTCCTCTATCTCCTTCATAAGAGCTTCATCGTTCTTCAGGAGCTCCTTGACATTATCACGGCCCTGTCCCAGCTTCTGGTCCTTATAGCTGAACCATGAACCGCCCTTCTTGATGATATCAAGTTCAACAGCAAGGTCAAGCACCTCACCTGTACGGGAGATACCCTGTCCGTACATCATATCGAAATGACACTCCTTGAAAGGCGGAGCAACCTTGTTCTTTACTATCTTACACTTTGTTTCAGCACCGATTATCTCATTGCCGGATTTTATGACCTCGCCCTTTCTTACCTCGATACGGACAGAGGCATAGAATTTCAGGGCACGGCCTCCGGGAGTTGTCTCCGGATTTCCGTACATAACTCCTATCTTTTCACGGACCTGATTGATGAAGATGGCAACGCAGTTGGACTTGGAGATAGCTGCTGTGAGCTTTCTCATAGCCTGGGACATAAGTCTTGCAAGCTGTCCTACATGGAGGTCGCCCATTTCACCGTCTATCTCAGCACGGGTAGTCATAGCGGCTATGGAGTCGAGTACGATAACGTCGATAGCACCTGAGCGGATAAGAGCCTCAGCAATTTCAAGGGCCTGTTCACCGCTGTCAGGCTGTGATACCAGAAGGTTGTCGATATTTACTCCGAGAGCCTGAGCGTATACAGGGTCAAGAGCGTGTTCAACGTCGATAAATGCGACTTCACCGTCCATTTTCTGAGCCTGGGCAAGTATGGAAAGTGCAACTGTTGTCTTACCGGAGCTCTCAGGACCGTATATCTCAACGATACGTCCTCTCGGCACACCGCCTATACCCAGCGCCATATCAAGAGTCATGGAGCCTGTGGGGATAGCGTCAACATTGAGGGTCTTTGTCTGACCGAGACGCATTACTGCGCCTGCGCCGTACTTCTTTTCTATCTGCTTAAGGGCGCCGTCAAGAGCAGTCTTTTTGTCCTCCTTTGTGGACGCACGGACAACTGATGCTTTTTTTGCAAGTTCTTTTTTGGCCATTGTTATTCCTCCGTATTATTTCTGTGCAGTTCCGAATTGTCGGAGTACCTGATAATGGTATCTCCTGTTTTTATAGCTGCGGCAGTTCTTATGATGCCTCCGCCGTCTCTGCGGAGAGCTATGCTGCCGAATGAATATTTCTTAAGTATCTGACTTACCGCTTCATGCTGTCCGTCACCGAACTCAAAGGCGAGATATCCGCCTTTTTTAAGGGAATCTCTCCAGAGCTCTGTAATGGCACGGTAGAAGCCGAGTCCATCGTCTCCGCCGAACAGAGCGACTGCCGGCTCATAGGTGACCTCGGTTTGCAGGGAGCGCATTTCATCTGCGGTAAGGTATGGCGGATTGCTGACGATAATGTCAAGTCCGGAGAGCTGCTGCTGAGTTTCTTTTTTCAGCACGTCACCGGCAATTATATTTATATCCGCTTTGTTGAGCCGGACGTTTTCTCTAAGGTAACTGAGAGCCTTTTCCGACACCTCAACTGCTGTGACTTCTGCTTCGGGGAGCTGTTTTTTCAGTGCTATGGCGATACATCCGCTGCCGCTGCACAGGTCAGCAATCTTAGGAGCTCTCAAGCCGTTTTCACGGCATATGTCCAGTACCTGTTCAACGAGCGTCTCAGTGTCCGGGCGGGGGATGAGGACTCCCTCTCCCACTTTTATGGGGTATCCGAAAAATTCCCATTGCCCGAGAAGATACTGGAGCGGTCTGTTCTGACTGCGGAGCTCTGTGAGCTGACGGATATGTTTTTCAATATCCTCCGGGACAGCCTCCTGCGGCAGAAAAAGCGGATTCTGGTCGCTGAGCATATCCTGGAATATGCAAAGTGTGTCAAAACGTGCTGTATCTATGCCGGCGCTGCTAAGTATGCCCATGCACTCATCAAAGAGCTCTTTCCGGCTTACCACTTGTCCTCCTCCTTATCCTTGGGGATACAGGGAGTAAGAGCAGCAATTGCTATCTCTATCATGCTGTCGTCAGGTTCCTTGGTAGTTATCCTCTGCATGGCAAGTCCGGGAGCAGAGAGTATCCTTGTGAAGAAATTGTCCTTATTACCGGCAAGTCTGATGCACTCATAGGATATTCCGACCACCAGGGGAAGGAGTATCAGGGAGGCAGCTATTCTCTGCCAAGTAACGGTGAAGGGCACGAAGCACATAACGAAAATGCTGACAAGAAGAACTATGAATATGAAGCTTGTTCCGCAGCGCTTATGGAAGCGTGTCTGTTTGCGGATGTTTTCCACTGTCAGCGGGAGCTCTGCTTCGTGGCAGGCAATGGTCTTATGCTCGGCACCGTGGTACATATACTGCCGCTTTATATCCTTCATAAGGCTGACCAGAGCCATGTATGCTACGAATATAGCTATCTTTACTACTCCCTCTACCACAGAGCGGAGTATTCTTTTCTTTTTTATGCCCGGGATGAATGCTACTGCCCATTTAGGCAGGAAAACGAAAAGTCCTATAGCCATAGCAACACCCACAACTATTCCCAGATACATGAATATATCATATCCTGAGCCTTCTTTTTCCTTTTTGCCGCTTTTGGGAGTGTCGGTCTGAGCGATAGCCTCCTCAAGGGAGATACCCTCTTTTTCGGCTTTTTCTCTGGCTTCTTCCTCTTTGGCCTTTTTTTCTTCGTAGGCCATCTGCTTGTCAGCGGACTTCATCATGTACTTATAACCCTTGACAAGGGATGTAACAAAGCTTGCACAGCCTCTTACAAGAGGAGTCTTTCTGTACCATGGGGCATTTTTTCCGTTATTTTCGTCCCATGTTTCTATGTCGATAGTTCCGTCAGGAAGACGGCAGGCCATTGCGCCGGTATTAGGTCCAAGCATCATTATGCCCTCGATAAGGGCCTGACCGCCGATCTTTGATTTGAATTTTTCACAGCACTGTGGGTCTTGATTCTTGTTACTCATTCTATTCTCCTGTATATGATCTTTGCTATCGGTAATACAGCGGTCACCTATGCGGAGACCGCCATTATCATTTGTCGCTGTTTTTCTTTGCCGGCAGGGTTATGGTAACTGTAGTGCCTTTTCCCTCGCCTGCGCTGTTTATGTCCATTGTGCCGCCGTGCATAGCGATTATCTCATCGGCTACTGCAAGTCCTATTCCGGAGCCTCTGCGGGTATGGTTGGCCTTGTAGAATTTGGTCTTTACCTTTGGCAGGTCACTTTCCTTTATGCCTACTCCGGTATCGGCTACGGAAACGATTATATTTCCGTCCTTTTCATATGTATCGATAGTTACGGTATCTCCCGGAGAGGAGTACTTTATAGCGTTATCTATGACATTTATGAAAACCTGACGTATACGGTTTTTATCGCCGTATACGAAGGGGAGCATCTCCGGCTCGTTGTAGATTATCCGCTTCTCCTCACGCTTGGCCTTGTCGCTGTATATGAGCACAGCATCACCCAGCTCTGCAAGGATATCCATATTTGCTTCCTGAAGAGTGAAGTGGCCGTTCTGCATACGGGAGAAATCGAGGAGCTCTTCAACCATCTGTGAAAGACGTTCTGTCTCATTGACGATGACTCCGACGCCTTTTTTCATAGTTTCGGGATCTTCTCCGCCGTCCACCATGAGTGTTTCCGCCCAGCCCTTGATAGCTGTCAGCGGCGTTCGCAGCTCATGGGACACCGAGGATATGAACTCATTTTTCATGGCCTCCGCATTTGACAGCTCGTCGGCCATGTGGTTTATATTGGTACACAGGTCACCGATCTCGTCATTGCTGTTGTTATCGATACGCACTGAGAAATCTCCCATGGCGAATTTCTTGGCGATACCGCTTATCTGCCGTATGGGCTTGACGATAGAGCCGGCAAAATAAAGTCCCGTAGATATGATTATGACGATAATTACCAGGGATATTATCGTTACCATAAGGGTATAGGTCTTTATGGTATTGTCTATCTCAGCAAGGGATATCACCATTCTCAGTGAGCTGTATTCGCTGTTCATGGAGGAGATAGGCACAGATACAGCAAGTATCTTCTCGCCGCTTCCGTCTATCCTTCCGATGTAGGAGCCTTCTCCCTCAGCCATAGCCTCCTCGTAATCCGGCATGACCATATCTGCATCAGGGGAGAAGCCTGATGAGGTAAGCACCACTCTGCCCTTGGAGTTTATCGCCATGAGCTCTATCTTGTCCTTTTCGTTGAAGGTCTCCAGCATATTTCTCATCTCTGCCGAGAAATTTGCGGCATTGTCCTGGGAGTGAATGCTCAGTACGCTTGTTACCGCATTTATCTTTGAGATGAGATACTGCTTTGCGGAGCTGTAGAAGTAGGTCTGGATAGCGTAGATTATGGCCATTTCTATTACTACCAGGGCAAGTATGATAACGCCCAGATTATTGACTATCCAGCGCTTGGTTATACTTTTCTTAGCCATTACTGTGCGTCATTCCATTTATAGCCGTAGCCCCAGATGGTGATGATATATTTCGGGCTTGAAGGCTCTTCCTCTATTTTCATGCGTATCCTTCGGATATTTACATCGACTATCTTATCGTCTCCGTAATAGCTCTCGCCCCAGATATGGTTGAGTATGCTTGCTCTGTCGAGGGCTGTATTCTTGTTGTTCATGAAGAATTCGAGTATCTGGTACTCTACCTGAGTAAGCTCTATAGGCTTTCCGTCCTTGGTAACGGTACGGCTCTTAAGATTGAGTACGAAGGGGCCGGACTCTATGACGGACTGCTTTTCGTTTTTGATGAAGCTCATGCATACTCTTCTGTAGATAGCGTCTACACGGGCAGTAAGCTCCGAGGGTGAAAACGGCTTTGTGATATAGTCATCGGCGCCTATCATAAGGCCGCTTACCTTATCCATTTCCTGAGTTCTTGCTGTGAGCATTATAATTCCGATAGTTGAGCTTTTTTCTCTTATCTTCTTGCATACTGTGAAGCCGTCGATACCGGGCATCATTATATCGAGAAGAACGATATCGAAATTTCCGTGTTCATTCTCAAAGGTCTTGAGTGCAGCTTCTCCGCAGTCTACATCCACTACGTCGTAGCCGGCTCTTTTGAGGTTTATTACCACGAATTCACGGATAGTTGCTTCGTCCTCGCAGATGAGGATACGTTTCATATTATTCACTCCTTTTACTCATGACATTGTTCCGGGGAAAGTATCGTATTAGTCTGTATTTTAAATAAGTCTGAATCCCACTGCGGCATCACCTGCTGTAGGGGTGAGGGAGTCGTCCTCCCCGCTGTGGGAGGGGATATATGCAAGGTATGAATATTCTCCCTTTGTACCCATGAGCATATAGCCGTTGAAGAGTCTGTCCTCACGGGCGGGAGCGTCGTCTGCACGGCATATCCGCATAAGCTCTCTTCCGGCTTTTCCGTCGGTGAAAGCGCAGAAAACTATCTCATCGTTAACAGCGTCACGGCGCACAGTTATTTTTTTGCGCCATTTTTCGGGGAAGAGGAAGATATATCCGTCGCCCACGCTGTAATATGACGAATATTTCTGTACCAGCTTGTTTTCCTTGTTCACAGATTTCCACTGAGTTATCTTCATCTGTTCGCTCTCGGATACATCCTCATAGCCGGGAGCGTTATCCTGTACAGGTATCTCAAGGCTTCCGTCGCCGTCTATATCATAGGAGCTGCATCCTGCGGCTCTGACTGTAGCCGAGGACTCCTCCGGCGCACTGAATACCTTGCAGAGGCCGGTATTATCCATATAGATGATGTCGGTCTGGATGAAGCCGGAAGCTGATACAGCGTCTATATACAATCCCCTTCTGCCGCCGTCAAGGTCTCCGTAGCTGATGCTGTCGAACTCAGTGAAGCTTCCGCTCAGCTCAGTTCTGTACTGGTGATACAGGCCGTTTTTATCCAGCTTGTACACCTCGGCAACAGCCGGGGTACCGGAGGATGAACCTGCCAGAAGAAGGAATTCGTTTTCGCTGTCGTCATCCAGGTCAGTAACGTCGATAAAGGAGCAGGGCTCCGAAAATGTACGGGTGATATCGCCCTCTTCCGGATCGTAGCTGTATATCGAGACGTTCTTCTCTGAACGGTTTATAAGGCTGCTGCCTATTATAAGGTTCACACGGCCGTTGGAGCCGAGCTTTGAGATTATTACCTTTTCGATCTCAGCTCCTTCGGCGGCGGTATCGCATACCGAACGCCATTTGCCGTCGAACTGGTCAAGTATATTTATACGAAGGGTATTCTCCTCAACGCCGAGACCGTGTCTTTCGTAGAAGACCACCGCCTCATCGACGTCATCGCCGTCGATATCCTCGATAATAAATGCGGAAAGGTATTTTCCGGATTTAGGATATTTAAGGCTTATGGAGCTGCCTGCTGCATCAGTAAGAGCGCTGTATATCTGATCCTGTTCCACACTGAGCTTCGGCGGAGCCATAAGATTGTCTATGCTTGAACCGAAGGTGCAGCCTGAAAGCAGGGCGGCTGTGATACAGCAGGGTATCATCATCTTTCTGATATTCATTTTACAAAAGCCTGTTAAAGCTTATTCTCTGTCTTCGAGCTTGATGTACTCTTTTTCCTTTGCGATAGCCTTGTATGCGGGACGGATTATTCTGTTTCCGGTGAGTATCTCCTCCATGCGGTGAGCAGCCCAGCCTGCCATACGGGCAACTGCGAACAGCGGTGTGAAGAGCTCATCCGGGATACCGAGCATACGGTATACAAGTCCTGAATACATATCAACATTGGCACACATAGCCTTTGTGCTGCCCTTCATCTCCTTGAATATCTCAGGAGTGAGGCGCTCTATGGTTTCAAGAAGACGGAATTCTGCTTCTATTTCATGGCCCTTTGCCAGCTCGAAGGCTTTTTTCTTGAGGATTATGGCACGGGGGTCAGATATAGTGTATACAGCGTGGCCCATTCCGTAGATAAGGCCGGAGCCGTCATTGGTCTCCTTGCGGATAGTGCGGCGCATATAGTCTGCGACCTCACCCTCATTGTCCCAGTGCTTGATATTCTCCTTGAAGTTATCCAGCATATGTATTACCTGGAGGTTTGCTCCGCCGTGACGGGGACCCTTGAGTGCACAGATAGCTGATGAATATGCTGAATAGGGGTCTGTGCCGGATGATGTGAGTACACGGCAGGTAAATGTGGAGTTGTTTCCGCCGCCGTGTTCAGCCTGAAGCATGAGCAGACGGTCAAGCATCTGAGCCTCGTCCTTGGTGTACTGTCTGTCGGGACGGAGCAGAGAGAGTATGCACTGAGCAGTATTTTCCTCATAGTTTATGGGGTGCATTATCATGCTCTCGTTGTCGAATACTCTTCTTTTTACCTGGTAGGCATTGGCCATTATGACAGGCAGCTTTGCAATGAGGCTGATAGCTGTACGCATTTCATTTTCAAGGCCCTTGGCCTCGCACTCATCGTCATATGAGTAAAGAGCCAGCACTGAACGTGCGAGCTTGTTCATTATGTTCTTTGACGGAGCCTTGAGTATCATATCCTCAACGAAGCCGTTGGGGAGGTCTCTTTTGAGTGAGACATAAGTGGTGAAGGTGTCAAGCTCCTTTTTGGTCGGGAGGTGTCCGAAGAGCAGGAGGAAGGTGGTCTCCTCATAGCCGTAGCGGTCCTCTGCTTCAACATTTTCCACAAGATCAGTGATGCTGTAGCCTCTGTATATCAGCTGTCCTGGTATGGACTCTACCTCGCCTTCATTGATAACGTAGCCGTGTACGTTGCAGATATTTGTTATACCTGCCTTGACACCGGTGCCATCACTGTTGCGGAGACCTCTTTTAATATGGTATTTTTCGTAAAGAGCAGGGTCAAAAGAGGAATTTTCTGCGAGTTCCCTGCATAGATCTGTAATATTGGCACCTGAAATATAAGACGGCATCACAATCACTCTCCTATGAAAATATTCACTATTCATTATACACCTTTTTTCGCTCTGTGTCAAATGAAATCGCACATTTGTAAAGGAAACAGGAAAGCATGAGCAAAGATCATAAAAAATCAGATAAGAGGGAGGAAAAATCATGAAACGTTACCTTTCAGCCGCTATGCTGCTTTCAGCTTCTATACTGCTTCTTCCGGCAGCACCGGTATGGCTCTCCGGAAAGGGCTCGGCTGCCACTGAGGAAGAGACCGGCGAGATATCCGGTACTGAGCCGGCTTCTGTGCAGGAGGAGCCTGAGAAGGAGGATTATCAGGCCGATGCGCCCTACAGGGTGCTGGATGCCGCTTCAGGGAAAATAATGGAGGTGCCGGTCAGGGAATATGTCATAGGAGCAGTCTGTGCAGAGATGCCGGCTTCCTTCGGAGAGGAGGCGCTCAAGGCTCAGGCAGTGGCCGCTCATACATATGCTGAAAGACAGCGGAGGCGTGAAAGGAACTCTCCCACACCGGAGCTGAATGGCGCAGATTTTTCCAATGATACTTCAAAATATCAGGGCTATCTCACCGAAGAGCAGGTCCGGCAGTATTACGGCAGCAGCTTTGATGAAAGCTATAAGAAAATTTCTGATGCCGCCGACCAGGTCCTGCCATATGTTATAACCTATGAGGACGAGCCGATAATATCTGCTTTTCACTCCATGTCGTCCGGAAGGACTGAGAGCGCTGAAAATGCCTGGGGAGCCGCAGTGGATTATCTTGTCCCCGTAGACAGCAGCTTTGACCTGTCTGCTCCGAAATATATGGAGACAGTCCGGTACAGCCGGGATGTGCTCCGTGAAAAGCTGGAGACCGCCTTCAGCGGCATAGCTCTGACAGATGATATGTCGTCATGGGTGACTGTGGAGGATGTGTCCGGGTCAGGTACAGTACTGTCGGCTTATGCCGGGGGGAGAAAAGTCACCGGGAATGAGCTCCGATCAGCACTTTCTCTGCGGTCAGCCTGCTTTGAGGTGAGCTATGAGGGCGATGAAGCTTTATTTACTACCAGAGGATTCGGCCACGGAGTCGGCATGAGTCAGTATGGCGCAGCGGCAATGGCTGAGGAGGGGAAAAGCTGGCGGGATATACTCAGCCACTACTATACAGGCTGTGAGATAACCGAAGTAAAATGACAGAGCCTGAAAAAACTTGCTTTTCTCTCAGATATATGGTAAAATAATATCGTATCTGAAAAAGGAGGAACGGCATATGAACGTCAAAGAGGCGCTTATAAAAACACTTGCTGAAAATAACGGTGAGTATATATCCGGAGCAGCTCTTGCAGAACAGCTTGGAGTCAGCAGGAATGCTGTCTGGAAGGCTGTGAAGGCACTGGAGGCTGAGGGCTATGCCATAGAATCCGTAACCTCAAAGGGCTACCGTATGTCAGCTGATAATAACCGTATCTCCGCAGGATTCATATCCTCAAAGCTGGAGACGGAAAGTCTCGGAAGAAATATAATTCTGTTCGACGAGATAGATTCCACAAATAACGAAGCAAAAAAAATAGCTGCTGCGGGAGAGGCTCACGGTACTGTGGTCATAGCCGACAGACAGACTATGGGCAAGGGAAGAATGGGCAGGAGCTTTGTGTCTCCCGCAGGTACCGGCGTGTATATGAGCGTTATCATAAGACCTGATATCAGCGTGGAAAGCGCCGGACTTATAACGTCCGCTGCTGCCGTTGCTGCCGCAGAAGCTGTTGAAAAGGTTTGCGGGCAGAAGATAATGATAAAGTGGGTAAACGATCTTTACCTGAACGATAAAAAGATCTGCGGGATTCTTACAGAGGCTTCAATGGGACTTGAAATGAAGGCTCTTGATTATGCTGTTATAGGCATAGGCATAAATGTCCGCAGCGTCAGGGGAATGTTCGACGAAGAACTGAGCAGCAGGGCTTCATCCATAGAGGATGAAACAGGTGTAAGACCTGACAGGAACGTGCTGTGTGCAGAGATACTGAACCGCCTTGAATTCTGGCTGAGCAGTATTGAACGAAGGGACTTCCTCCACGAGTACAGGCGCAGAGAGTACCTTACCGGCAAGCTTATAACTGCAAATGTGGGTAATAGTTCTGTTGTCGGCAGCGCTGTGGGGATAGATAATAATGCCAATCTTATGATAGAGCTTCCCGGCGGTGAGATAAAGCACCTTAATTCAGGCGAAGCCAATCTGTGCAGGGTTAAGAAATAAGAAAACAGAGGAGAGCCTGAAGTACATTGCTGAAATAGAAGGATAGTCATAGTATTTCTGATCTATGTGCAGAAGTACTATGGCTTTTTTATTGACAGTTCGGCGATGTCGTGATATAATGGTTACTAACATAAATCGGAATTTGCAGCGTGACAAATGAATATTCTTAAAAAAACAATGCCCCGAAACGCTTTGAAGCGTTTCGGGGCAAAACTTTTATATCGGTATCAGCCTAAATGATCTACTCTGTTATCATGCTTTGAGTTTCCTCTTTTCGTAGATCTTTCCTATGGCAAATGCGGTCACATCAGCAATTACCGAGGCTATACGCATTACCAGTACGAACAGGACTATCTTTTCCGAATGTTCATCCCCGCACACGAAGAGCATAACTCCCTCACGGATACCGATACCGCCGGGTGCGCCGGGAGTAACGAACCCGATTATCCATGCAAACATGAACGCACCGGTCAGGGTCAGGAGTTCAGACAGTTCATATCCTCCGCCGAGCACAAGCCTCAGACATATGAAATACATACCTGCTGAGACGATATTGTGGGCGAAATAATAGAATATGCCGAACAGCAGCTGAGGTCTGTTCTCTTTGTCAAATGCCTTTGAATAACGGGAGAGATAAGAGCTGACCTTATCTCTGAATTTCAGCCTTATCACAGCTATGAGCAGCAGGAGCAGTATAATTCCGGCTATGGCTGTTATGATAAGGTTTTTTCCGTACTTTTCCATAAGCTCCGCTATCTTGCCGCCAAGCAGGATAACTGAGATGATGCCTGTCCAGAGTACGCAGAAAAAGACATCAAGGACTGTGGCGCAGGCTACATCCACATGACTTATCTGCATATCAGCTGCAAGCTTGTTTCTGCCGACGTACTGAAAAACGTTTCCGGGCAGATACTTGTACAGGTTTGACTGAGTGTATACCGGCATTGCTGATGAATAGGGTATCTTTACTCCGGAAAGGGAACGGGTGAACATCAGCCAGGGAATACAGGAAATTATGATGATGCCGGTCTGCATTACGGCTCCTATGACCAGAGCGGCGATAACTTCCGGCGAGCGGAAATCAGAAGGACTTATATCCATATCCAGCAGCTTTTTCACCACAAAGGCGAGAGCGGCTATCATAAGGATGTTTCCGGCTATTTTTATAGCTTTTTTCATATCAGGACTTCTCCTGCCTTTTGATTTTCAGTATAAGCTCCGCAAGAGCCTGGGGGTCGCTCATATTGCAGAAATAAACGCTTTTGCCGTCCTCTCTGAACAGCTCATGATTGGCAGGGCCGTCGCCCAGTATCATGGGCTTGCCCATTGCGTGGTATATATAGGCTTTTCCGGGAATAGTGCGCTTTGCCTTCATTATGCTGCCGTTGAAATGTCCGGCAAGACAGAGGTCAGCGGAGGCTATCTTTTCAGCAAGCTCATCCTGTGAGAGCCAGTTTATGTATTCAGTGATATTCTCACCTGTACGGGAATTGTCTTTTCCCAGAGGCCCTACAAATATGAAGCGCAGTCCCTTTTCGTCCTTGAGTATATCTATGGCTTTGAGTATCACTTCAACTCCCTGGAGAGGAAGTACACTGCCGAAATACAGCACGGTGAAATCCTCATTGGGAGAAGTCTCACGGGGATAGTATATGCTGGTATCCGCTTCGAGATACAGCACGTTCATCTTTTCAGCCGGATATCCGAATTCTCCGCAGAAATAGCGTCCGTGAGCCTTTGTGTCACAGACAGACATATCAGCTGCGGCAAGAGTCTTTCTGTCAAGACGCTTAAGCAGTCTTCCGGGGATGCTCCTGGGACGGAATTTCTTTCTGTCATAGCAGAATGTGTCATATAGTGAGATGAAGAAGTCTATAGCAAGAGGCTTTTTTTTAAGCTTTCTTCTGAAAAATGGCAGAACGAGCTGAGGAGCAAATCCCACAAAGCTCATGTCATAGTCTGAGATATCAGTGAAGAGCAGTTTCCTGTAAACATACAGAAGCCGCTTGAAATAGCTTTTTGACGGTGAGGATATCTCTGTTACCTCGTTTCCCTGCTCACGGAGCATCCTTATCTCCTGAGTGAGGCGGAGGTAGTCGCTGTTCTTTGTGGCTATGTAGAGTATCTTCTGGTCTCTTATATTCTTGAAACTGTTCATTCTGCCTTCTCCTGCTCAGCTTTTCCGTTGGAATATATCAGGTCAGCAGCCTTGCCTTCCTCACATTCCATTTTCCTTACACGGTACTGAACGTCCTCAAGTATCTTCCTGTTGGAGGCGATAGTGTCACCGAGAAGGCCTATGGTAATGGTCTGGAAGCCCATCATTATGAATATGGCTGTGAGTATGAGGGACTGGATATGTCCGTCGCCTTCTCCCATGCCGAGGAGTATAAGGAATCTTATTCCGAGAGCTGCGCCTGCGAGCATGAGAATAGTTCCTATAGTCATGAAGAACTTGAGCGGCTTGTACATTACGAATGAACGTGTTATAACTGTTGAGGAGCGCTTCATGTATCTCCACATACTTGAGAAAAGTCTGGATGGACGGGTCTCAGGGTTTGTCCTTATCGGTACAGATGTCATAGCAGTCTTGTTGTTGCCTGCCTGAATGATAGTTTCGAGGGTGTAGGTGTACTCATTTACCACGTTCAGACGGAGGGCTGCTTCTCTTGAATATGCTCTGAATCCGCTGGGAGCGTCAGGGATATCTGTGCCGGACGCTGCACGGACTACCCAGCTTCCAAGATGCTGGAATTTCTTCTTCTTCCAAGAGAAATGCTCAGTCTGGTCGATAGGTCTTTCTCCTATGACTATATCAGCCTTTTTATCGAGTATGGGGCGGACTATCTTTTCGATATCTGCTCCGCAGTACTGATTGTCAGCATCAGTGTTGACGATTATGTCAGCACCTAAGTGGAGGCAGGCATCTATGCCGGCCATGAATCCCTTTGCAAGGCCCTTGTTCTGCTTGAAGGATACTATGTGGTTGAATCCCAGCTCCTTGGCCTTTTCAGCAGTTCTGTCCTTGCTTCCGTCGTTTATGATAAGGTATTCTATTGTGTCGATACCGTCTATATGACGGGGAAGGTCGTTGTATGCCAGTTCAAGGGTCTCCTCTTCGTTATAGCATGGTATCTGGATTATAAGCTTCATGATTTCAGTCCTCCGTATTTACTTCTATTGAATTCAGCTGCATTGATACAGCCTGTGGATCATAAAGGAATACTACTATTTCCATATCGCTGACAGGTACTCCCACATTTGCACCAAGATCAAGGCTCACACTTCCGTCCTTGTCTATCATATCAGCGGTTATCTCTTCGTGGGCATATACTGTGCTGACAGAATTGCTCTTGACTTCGGCATATCCGATATTTTCTGCGGTGTTCTCGGAAACCGTCATATCCAGTGTAAGTGTGTACTCGTCTGCGTCGAATCCGAGATACGGACCGTAGCAGAGATAATTGTTGCCGGGATCACTGATTATCATATCCTCGTCCTCAATGTACATATCAGAATCAAATGTGTACATATAAGAGAGAGGCAGATAGAATTCTTCATCAGCAGATTTTTTTGTATTCCGTACCAGCAGGTGTCTGTCTGAGCTGTCAACTATCTCATAGTCACGCATTGCGATAATGCTGCGCTTATCAGCAAATATCAGGGCATCCTCGCTGAGCCTTTCGGGATGATTTGCGTACTCCACCTTTACATCCTTCATCATGTACTGAAGGAATGAGGCGAATGTTCCTACATCAGGGGCGATATATATATGCTCCGGCTCCATGTCCTTCACACGGTATACCAGCTCACGGTCGCCCTTGTATACTCTCTGGTTATTGCGGATGTCCTCTCTTGCGTCTGAGGTGAAGACGATGAAGGCTGCGGTGGTGATAAGTGCGGCAGGATAGAGTCCGATATCGTGCTTCTTTATCTGCATGATGAACATGAGAACGCCGAACATTGCCGCTGCGGTCATTGCATAGGCGTAGTAATTGTTCTCAAAGGCATGGTAATACATTCCCAGGCCGGGAGAGCAGACACGGCTGAATATCTTTATGCCTACGCTGTTTAAAAGTCCGGAGGCACGGTTTGCTCCGGCAAGCATTATGAACGGCATTACCGCTGCAAACATAAAGTCAGCCTTATTGGCGTGGTACATATAGTAAAGGCCTGTGATTATAAGGAGACCTATTGTGATATCATAGTACCTTGTGTATACTATGTGGTCGATACGCTGGAACTCAAACATGAAAACACTGCTTATGAGCCAGGTCGAAATGAAGGCGCAGAATATGAACAGGAGCATGAAGAACTGTCCGTCAAAAGCGTTAATAGTTTGTCTTTTCTTGTGCTTGGCGGCAGCTTTGACTGCTGTTGAAACTGTTCCGGCCATTCTGCGGAGTATAGCCCACAGTGCAAACAGTGCTATACCGAATGTGGAAACAAAGGCTGCAAATGCCTGTGAGACAAAGAGCGAGAGCATACGCTTCAGATTTGCTGTTGAAGAAAGAGCACTCTTGAATTTGCCGACTACACTGTCGGAATCGTTTCCGCCGGCTTTTCCTGAATACCAGAGTATTGATTCAAGGTGGTGGCGGATAAGCTTGTTGGCAACAAAGCCCATAGCCAGTACAGCAAGGAATACTGCTGCATGGCGGAGCTTTATCTTCTTGAATATGACTGCAAGGAATACCACAAGCACTACTGAAGCGATGATGCCTATGGTGCGGTTATGTACCATGAACAGGTAAGCGCTGACTGCTCCGAGACAGCCCAGATTCAGATAAGATGGCTTCTTCAGTACCCTTACCAGCGTGAATGCGGTGAGAGTGGTCACAAAGAGCAGAGCGGTTTCGGAAAAGGCTATGCCTGCATTGTGCTGATATGAGGTGTACAGCACTGCTGTGGCTGAGATCAGTGAAGCAGGTATCTTTTTGAGTTCAGGAGCAAGGAAGCGGATGATGTTTATGTACATGAAGTACACCAGCACTTCCATGATTATATTCAGTACCAGTGCAGCCCGGTACATATCAACAGGATCGCTGAACAGCTTCATTATCGGTGCGAGCATGAAGCTGTAGCCGTAGGAATACCAGGCAAGGCCGTTGGAGACACCTGTCCAGTCATAGCCGGCCATTACGGAGGCATGAGTCCAGTACCCCATTTCGTCGTTGAAAACAAATGGATTATAGCATTTTCCGACAACCCGGAAATTTATCAGGAATATAGCCGCTGCGAACAGCAGTGTAACTATGTCCTGTGGCCCGAATGAGGGGAGAGACAGTTTTTTCTTAGCTTTTTCGCTCATATGCTGTCAATGACCTCCTTGAAATTCTTCATTATTACCTCCCAGCGGTAATTTTTGTCGATATACTCCTTAGCATTGGAGCGCATTGCGGAGTATTCCGCAGGGTGGGAGAAGATATAATCCAGTATTCCCTCGAACTCAAAGTAGTTCATGTAATAGAGGCCGCCGTTGCTTTTCAGGCAGTGGCCTTTCAGCACCTCGCAGATGCCGTTTACTATTACCGGTACTGAGAGGGTCATGGCTTCCAGCACTGATATTGAAAGGCTCTCGAATTTTGAAGGCAGCACCAGTGCCTTTGCTCCGGAAATACCGCTGAACTTGTCCTCCTCGCTGACGAAGCCGAGTGAGAGGATGTCGCTGTGCTTTGGTATCTCGCAGACCGGCTTGCCCATTAGTACGAGCTTAAGAGAGCTTTCGGGACGGCGCTTTTTGTACTCCATGAAGTATCTGAACAGCATGGGGCAGTCCTTGCCCTCGTCTATACGTCCGACGTAAATGATATAGTCATCAGTGATGCCGTATTTCTCCCGGAAGGCCTTTTCATCGGGCTCGCAGGGCACATCAACACCTGTTCCCATGACCTTGCAGGGAATGTTCTGGGTGCTGAAAAGTCCCTGCACGAGAGCTTTTTCCTCATCTGTAAGAAAGATATAGGCCTTAGGCAGGCGGAATATGCGCTCAAAGCTCCTGAAATGAATGAAGGGCTCTTCGTGGGCTGTGGGGATGAAAACGGATTTTTCAGCCACCTCCGGCATACCCATTACTGTGAGATAATAGAGATATGTTACGAAGATAAAAGCGTCATATTCGTCCTTATGGGAGCGGATATATTCCACAGCGGCCGGTGAATAGGGCCCCTGCTTTTCAAACCAGACCTTTTCGGCGCTCTCATCAGCCTGTCCTGCTGACAGCTTTGCGAGATAATCACCGTTGTACTGATTGAAGTCCTTTGAACGGCATTTTTCCACAGGGAATCGCCTTACATGGACACCGTTTATATCCTCTTCGTCAGCAGTGTAGCTGTTTTCCCATGTGGTATAGTCCATAGCCTTTGTGGTTATGACATCCACCTGATATTCGCCTGTGAGGCGTTCTGCGATCAGTCTGGTATAGTATTCAGAGCCGCCGTTGACTTCAAGTCCGTAGCGCTGATTTACCAATGCTATCTTTTTCATTCTTCACTCTCTCCGGATACTTCTTCAAAAAATCTCTTGTATTTATCAACTATGACATCCCAGTCAAAGTTCTTTCTCACATAGTCACGGCCGTTGCTGCCCATTTTCCATGCTGTATCCTTATGACCGAGGATGTAGTCGGTGCAGCCTTCAAATTCAAAGTAATTGCCAAAATACAGGCCTCCGTTGGATTCGGAGACGAAATTTCTCGTAACGGCACATTCCTCATGCACCAGGACCGGCCTTCCGCAGAGCCAGCTCTCCATTATTACCAGAGAGAAGCTCTCGTTCTTTGAGGGCTGACAGAGAAATTCCGCAGCACCCTGCGCATTGTATTTATCCTGCCTGTCCACGAATCCCAGGTCAACGATACGGCCTTCACGGACCAGCTTCTGGGGGAGGTCTATCTCTCCGCCGCCGATGAGTACAAGTCTCAGGTCTGTATCTGCATGGCGCTTTAGGTACTCTGAGAAATATTTCACAAGGGTATGGACGTTCTTTCCCTCATCCTTGCGTCCGGCATAGAGGATGAACTGCTCGTTTATGCCGAATTTTTCACGGAAGGCTGCCGGGTCAGGGACGATATCAGTATCCATTCCGATTCCCATGACGATAGTCTTTGTGCCGCTTTTTGAGAAGCCGTAGAGCTTTTCTGCAAGTTCAGCTTCCGGTCTTGCGTTGAAGACCATTCCCGCTGTTCTGGGAAATAACTCCTTGAAGCGGCTCATATAGGCATAGGCTTCATCGTGGAAGCAGGGAATGAGCACGGATTTTTCAGGAACTGCCATTGCTCCGTTATATGTTGTACCGAACATATACGGGATGAATACGAACAGTGAATACTCGTTCTGGTGTTCCTCGATATATTTGTAAAGGTCAGGGCTGTTTACCATTTCCGAGAGGAAAATGTCCTCCTCTTCCGGAGTGATGGGAGTCCTGCTCATAAGCTTTGCATTTACAGCATCAAAGGCTTCGGTGTCTCTTTTTTTAGCCTTGAAGCGTCGGATAGTAATGCCGTTTACGGTCTTATCCAGGCCTTCCTTGTAGTAATTCCGGCTCCAGTCGGAACCGAATTCCTTTACGCAGGTAGTGAGTATTTCCAGCCCCACTCCGGCGCTGCGGAGGTGACCTGTCACTTCACGCAGTTCCATTTCAGCTCCTCCGGGAATGCCGTCGGCATACCAGGGGATGACGAATCCTATTTTTTTCATTGTGTTATCTCTTTTCTTAGGTTATTTCGGAGGATAATAGATAGCATTATCCCCAAATAATGGGATTCCAAAGGGATGTTATCCCTTTGGTCTGGTCAAGGGCAGACAGCCCTTGCAGGGTCTGGGACAGCGTCCCAGTATACAAAGGCACTCAGTGCACACGTTATTACATTATTTATTTATAAAGCCCTTTATCTGCTTCTCAAATATGTCTTTTATCCTGTTGTAGGAGAAGTCTTCCAGTCTTTTCCGCTGTCCGGCCAGTATCTGCTCCCTGAGAGCTTCATCGCTGAGCACTCTCTCGATGACCTTCGCTGCAAACAGCGGGTCATTGTCGTCCAGCAGCACTCCGCTTCCGCCGAGAGTATCGGAAATAGCGCTGGTATCATAGGCGATTATAGGTACATTAAAGAACATTGCCTCCGCAAGAGGGACGCAGAATCCCTCATGCTCGCTCATACAGACGAATGCGTCTGCAAGGGTATACCACGCAAGTATCTCGCTGAACTTTATGTGGCCGGTGAATATAACATCGTCAGCTATACCGAGTGCGGCTGTATACTTCATCAGACGCTGATAATAGTTCTCCATGCCTGTGTAGGAGCCTACAAGTATCAGCCTTGAATCAGGGTTCAGCCTGCGGTACTGATAAAATGCACGGATGACGTTCTCCTGCTTCTTATTAGGAGCGATTCTACCTACGAATATCAGGTTCTTCTTACCGTCGCTGTACTTCTTTATCAGCGCTTTGTCAGGAGCCTGTTTGTAGTCATCAAATTTTATAAGTATTGGTCTTACGTCTATCGGACATTTATATCCCATGCGCATGAGCTCGTTTTTGTTGTAGGATGAATCCGCAAGACAGTACTCCACTTTGTCTTTGAGGAAGTCCACTCCCTTGTAGCCGTATTCAGTAAGAGCTGTTGCGGCAGTGCTGTAGGGGCGGAAAAATTCCGGGGGAGTGATATTATGGTAGACCATTATCTTCCGTCCTTTGAATTCATCCAGCCTGAATGTCAGCTCGGTACCTGTGGACTTGTGATAGAGGATTATATCTTCATCTTTCAGTCCACGGAGTTTATCGATACCCTTTGCAATATCTGAGGGCAGACGCTTGTCGATATTTTCAGCGTAGATGCCGGTATCGAATCCCATATCGCTGAGAGCGCCTTTAAGGGCGATAGTGTCGTTGCCTATAGCGTCCCCGAAGGACAGGGTAGGCAGGAGCTGTATTATCCTCATGCTTCCTCCTGCTTGTTCAGTGCCTGGCGGAGCTCTGAATTTTCACGTTCAAGCTTGTCGAGTCTTCTGAGGAGCTCCTTCTGAGCAAGCTCAAGAGTTTCGATCCTGCCTGTGAACTCACTGCTGTCCTGCTGAGACTGACCGTCTATAGCGCCGCGGAAGGTGTTGAGCACACTGACTGTGTTTGCATTGAATTCATTCTGCTCAAACACTACCGGCTCCACATAGAATTTCGTGAGCTTGCGGATGACCTTCTTTATGAAGACCTTGACAGGATTTCCTGCAATGGGCTTGTATGGCTGAACATAGTAATGAGCGTTCATATGTGCAAGAGCATCATCTGCGTCAGCAAGAGAGGCGCCTCCTTCTCTTGTTACCTGTACAGGCTTGCTGTAGGGGACGTCCTCAAAGCTGAGCATATCCGGGGTAAGCCCCTTTTCCTGTATCTCACGCTTTATCTGTGCCATTATCTCTTCGATGTTGATATTCTCCATTTTTTATCCTTTCACGGCGACTACGGCATAGTCCTGACTGCCGTAGAGAAGCTCTGAAACCTGCTTCATGGCCTTGTTGAATTCCTCTGTATTCTCGCCGTCACTGAGTCTGAGCTCAGGTATCTCATAAGGCGGACGGCTTGCCTCGGTATAGATTATCTCTATATTCCTGAAACCGGCTTTTTCAAGGTAGTACTTCATAGTGAGAGGATGTACCGGTTTTATATGTGATGGGTCAATGTAGAAAGCATTGGTATATATGGCAAGTGAGGTGGGGTTGGGAGTTTCGATTATGATGCAGCCTCCGTCGGAAAGCTTTTCGTATGCGGTATTGCAGAGTCTGATTATCTGCCATGGCTGGAGGTGCTCTACCACCTGTCCCACAAATATTCCGTCAACAGAATCCTGCTTGGCAAGGTAGGCTACACCGTCTCCGCATACTGCATTGAGCTCCTGCGCATTGCAGTACTCAACATATGGCTCATAGATATCGACTCCGCAGGCATTTATGCCGTTATCCTTCATAAGGGAGAGGAATTCTCCTCTGCCGCAGCCGATATCCACAACATTCTTCTTATCTGTGAAATATCTGAGATAGAAGGCCTGAGCCTTCTTTATGCTGTCGATAGAACCCCGGAAATTGTTCTCAAAGTCGAAGTAATCTATGCTCTCGTAGTCGGACTCTGCTGCCTGAGGCTGAGAAGCTGTGCTTTCAGTCTGAGCGGCGGTCTGTTCACCCTCGGGGCGGGCTGCTGCTGAGAGCTTTCCGAGCCTGCGGTCAATGCCTGAGAGCTTCAGCTTTACGAACTCGCTGTCTGCTGAGAGCTTCTCTATAGCGGAATTATTGTTGCGGAGGTTGACTCCGATACCTTCAAGGTCTGTTCTTATGGCGGAGATAGTCTCTCTGTCAGCTGTAACAGCGGTCTCGGCCTGATCCATTCTCTTCTGGAGAGCGTCTATTGCCGCCTGCATCGCATTCATGTCAGTCCTGATGCTGTCCAGCTGAGCCTGTTTCTCAGTTAGGTCTGTATCAATGGCTTCAAAGCCGTTTATCATTGCTGAAAAGAGCCTGTTGCGGAGCTTAGCCCTGAAACCGCCCTGTTCTTTGATATTCTGCAAAAACTGTCCGATATTGCTCATATTGATCCTTTCTGATTCAGATGTTCCATTTATGTTCTATCCTTGATATGCCCACATCGCCGATGTTGGATATCATTTCTATTTTATAAGCTTCACGGTAGTAGTCCACCGGGATGCCGTCGCCGGTCTCTATAGCGAAGTCCAGGAGATACTCTCCCGGGAGCAGGTCTGCTTTTTCCAGGAATATCTCAGCAGTGCCGCTCTTTTCGAGGCTGAATTCCGGCAGCTTGTCTATTCTGGTGTTGGTGCCGTAGCACTGAACTCCGTCACGGTTGAAAATACCGATGCCGAAAACAGCGTCCGTTACCTTTTCCCTGACTGAATAATCCAGCTTGAAGCGGATGCTCTCGCCGGTGCGGAAGATCCTCTGTTCTGCGCCGTCAGAGGCATAGGCACGGATCTTCTTTATCCTTGCAGCACCGCTGCCCCAGCGCTTCTTCTCCTCCGGAGTTTCCTCCTGAGTTTCTTCTTCGGCCGGTTCAGCAGATCCTTCCTCCTGCTGCTTTTCCTCCAGTTCCTTACGGGTGGATTCCTGCAGCTTCTGTCCCATGAAGTCCAGGTACTCCAGGTCTATCTCCTTGGGAGGCCCTTCCGCACGGATAAGTCCCTCGTGTATCCAGATAGAGCGGTCACATATCTGCTCTATCTGTCCCAGTGAGTGGGAGACGATGACGATAGTGGTGCCGTGAGCTTTTATCTCTTTCAGCTTGTTGAAGCACTTAGCCTGGAAATTGGCATCTCCCACCGCAAGTATCTCGTCGATGAGGAGAATGTCTGCGTCAACATTTATAGCTACTGAGAATGCAAGTCTCATGTACATTCCCGATGAATAGGTGCGGACCGGATTGTCGATGAACTCCTCCAGCTCGGAGAATGAGACGATATCATCCAGTCTTGCGTCTATTTCCTTCTTGGTCAGGCCGAAAATAGAGGCATTGGTGTAGATATTCTCTCTTCCGCTCATATCCGGATGAAAGCCTGCGCCCAGCTCTATAAGGCTGGATACACGGCCGTTCATGGTTATTGTGCCGGTATCGGGGTACATGATCTTGGTCAGGAGCTTGAGTGTAGTGCTCTTGCCGCAGCCGTTGTGTCCGATAAGACCGACAGCCTCGCCCTTCTTCACCTGAAAGCTTATGCCCCTGAGGACCTTTCGCTCTTCATAGCGGCTTCTTTTCCTGAACAGCAGACGTTCCTTCAGCTGTGAGCCCTTGTCCAGAAACACCTTGAAGCTCTTGGTTATATTGTTTACATCAATTGCAATTTCATTCTGTGCCATCAGAGTTCCTCCGCAAAGTGACGCTGGAGCTTGTTGAATACAAGACATCCTATGATAAGCAGTGCTATACCGAGACCTGCTGCAAAGAGCAGTGTTGAAAGGTCAGGCATTGCCTTGTTGTAGAGCACTGTTCTGTAACACTCGATAACATGGGTCATCGGGTTCAGATTGAATGCAGGGAGCAGTTCGTCCGGCACTATGGACTTATCGTACATGATAGGTGTCATGTACATCCACATCATTGAAACTATGCCGAGGATATGCTCAAGGTCACGGAAGTATACAGTTACCGCCGAGGTGAGAAGTGCCATGCCCAGAGCCATTACATATTCGACTCCCATGATTATGGGAAGCGTGAGCAGGGCTGCGAAGTTTATCCCCACGCCGGTGACTATTATTACCGCAAATATTACTATGAAACAGAGCAGCATATTCACAAAGCAGCTCGTTACATAGGATATGGGGATGACCATCCGGGGGAAGTAGATCTTCTTTATCAGGTCCTTCTGTGCCACTACAGACGAGGCGCCCACAGTTATCGAGGATGAGAAGAATATCCACGGTATGAGTGCAACGAAAAGATAGAGGTAATAGCGGTCTATATTGGCTTTCAAGATGTACGAGAAGACCACGGTGTATACTACCAGCTGGAGCAGGGGATTGATAAATGTCCATAAGAATCCCAGTACTGAGCCCTTGTACCTTCCACGGAGGTCTTTTTTTACAAGACTGAATATCATTTGTCTGTATGCATACAACTCTTTTATCGTATTCATTCATATCTCCTTCATGTACGCATAATTTTCCATTGTATCTTTTAATTATATCACAGGTGCATTATAGTGTCAATTGTGATAATGCCGAAAAATCACGACATTACGGCGAAAAACTGGCATTTGTACTTAGAATTCAGAATTGAGAATGCAGAATGAAGAATGGATCCGGGGATTTTTTGCGGCGGAACCTGTTTTGCACAATAAAAAGGCGCACCATCAGGTTGTTGACCCTTGGTGCGCCTTGTCTTTTATTTATGGTATTTTCCGCCGGACATTATCTGGAATGAGCGGTATATCTGCTCCAGCAGCATAACTCTTGCAAGCTGGTGGGGAAACGTCATTTTCGACATGGATAGTTTAAGGCTGCCCATAGCCTTTATCTCAGGGTCAAGTCCGAAGGAGCTGCCGATTATGAATGTGACAGTGCTGGTACCCTCCACTCCGGCGGAGCTTATTTTTTCTGCCAGCTCCGGACTGGTGAGCTGCCTGCCCTCTATGCACATGGGGACTATCATTCCCTTTGCGTACCTTTTTATCTGCTCGGCCTCCTTTTTAAGAGCCGCAGCTATCTCCTTTTCCGAAGGGGCATCGCTTAGGCGGCACTCATCAAGCTCGTGAAGCTCGAATGTGCAGAATCTTGAAAGTCTCTTTATGTATTCAGCACAGGCACTGCGGAGATAATCCTCTTTCAGCTTGCCTATCACAATAAGGTTAATATTCATCAGAAGATCACTGCTCCTCCATTAGTCTCTACGGGAGCTACTCCCAGCAGATAGTCTTTGCAGCGGGTGTATTGCGTAAGGCTGTTCTGTACGGTATAATCTGCCAGCCTTGGGTGATTGTTGTCCTGACTGAGGTGTCCCAGTATAAAATGAGTGGTTCCCCGCTCTATGAGCTTTCCCACCTGTACGGCGCAGTTATCGTTGGAGAGATGGCCGTTGGGGGAGAGTATCCTCTCCTTCAGATAAAGCGGATAGGGACCTGTGCGAAGCATATTCTCATCGTAATTTGCCTCAAGCAGCACCAGCCGGCAGCCTGTAAGTGCCGCATCTACCTCAGGGGTGATATGCCCCAGGTCAGTGCAGATGGCACAGTACTTGTCGTCTGAGGTATGGATACGGTATCCGCAGCTCTGTATGGTATCATGAGGAGTGTTGAAGCAGGTCACCTCCGAGCCGGCACAGGCAATAGCTTTGCCGGTCATATCTATCAAGGGGGATGAAGGTGCTATCTTGCCTGAATCGCAAAGCCTCTGCAAAGTTCGTTTTTGTCCGTAGACAGGAAGTCCGGTCTTTTTTGTGAGCATGGCCAGACCGGCGATATGGTCTGAGTGCTCATGTGTAATGAAAACTGCCTGTATTGCGGAAAGTGGTATGTTATTGACTTCAAGTGCTGCGGAGAGCCTTCTGAAGCTTACTCCGCAGTCTATGAGTATACCGCCCTGCTCAGTTCCGATGAATGTGGAATTACCCTTGCTGGAACTGAAAAGCGGATAGATTCTTGCCATTTTTTCCCTCCGGAGCTCAGAGCTTGTTTATCTCTGTTCCCTGACGGGTCTCCTTGACCTCATATCCAAGTGCAGCTATTTTGTCACGGAGCTCGTCTGCCAGGGCGAAATTCTTCTCCTTACGGGCAGCCTTGCGCTGCTCCACAAGTTCAAGTACCTCAGCAGGAATGTCAGCAGAGGTGCTTCCGGCGGCATTTGCCTTATCCTCAGCCTTCTTTATAAGGTCAAGACCGAGAACTGTATCGAAATCACGGAGCAGAGCCAGCTTTGTGGAGGCATTTGCCTTTGATTTAAGTACGTCATATAATGCTGTTACAGCCAGTGAAGTGTTGATATCGTTTCCGAGAGCCTCATCAAATGAGCTGCGGAGGCGGTCATATTCAGCCTTGTCTATCTCACCGGCAGCCTCCTTTGTAAGAGGAGCTATCTTCTCTATGAGCTTGTTGAAGGACTGGGCGGCATTATCCAGATTCTCCCAGGAGAACACCAGTGACTTTCTGTAGTGTGAGTTAAGGCAGAAGAAACGGTAAACCAGAGGGTCATAGCCCTTTTCTTCAAGGAGTGATACTGTAAGGAATTCGCCCTTGCTCTTGCTCATCTTGCCTGAATTTGTGTTCAGGTGATGTACATGGAACCAGTAATTGCACCATTCATGTCCGAGATATGCCTCTGACTGAGCTATCTCATTGGTGTGGTGAGGGAAAGCGTTGTCGATACCGCCGCAGTGGATGTCCAGATATTCACCGAGATTCTTCATGCTGATGCATGAGCACTCGATGTGCCAGCCGGGGTAGCCGATTCCCCAGGGGCTCTCCCATTTCAGCTCCTGGTCATCAAACTTTGACTTTGTGAACCAGAGTACGAAATCAGCCTTATTGCGCTTGTTGCCGTCAGCCTCTACACCTTCACGAACTCCCACTTCAAGGTCTTCCTCGCTGAAATCGCCGAAAACATAGTACTTATCAAGCTTTGAGGTATCGAAGTAGATGTTTCCGCCGGCCTCGTAGGCATATCCCTTCTCCATGAGTGATGAGATAACACGGATGAATTCGTCGATATAGGTAGTTGCAGGCACTACAACGTCCGGAGTTTTTATATTGAGCTTAGCGCAGTCTGCAAAGAAAGCGTCAGTGTAGAACTTTGCTATCTCCATAACGGTCTTATGTTCACGCTTTGCACCCTTGAGCATTTTGTCATCGCCGGTATCTCCGTCGCTGGTAAGGTGTCCTACGTCAGTGATGTTCATTACACGCTTTACGTCAAGTCCTGTGAAGCGGAGGTATTTTTCGAGGATATCTTCCATTATGTAGCTTCTCAGGTTTCCGATGTGGGCATAGTGATAAACGGTAGGACCGCAGGTGTACATACTTACCTTGCCGGCCTCACGGGGGATGAAATCCTCTTTTTTATGTGAAAGTGAATTATATAACTGCATGATTTTTCTCCTTTTGTCGTATTTCAGAAGTCCCATATATCAGGGGGAGCGTTTTTGATGTTCAGCTTTGAGAAATAGCCGAACATAACAAGAAATTCAGGTATTGTCCTGAGTCCGTCTTTGTAGTAGGCGGAGAGCCTTTTGCTGCTGTCTGAGATATCCTTGTACTCAGGAGGACAGCCAAAATGCCAGTCAGCAGTGAGACTGTTGAAGCTGATGCGGAAGAAGTCCCGGACATCCAGCCCCGGAAGCCCTGTGAGAGCAAGGAGTATACTGTGCTCGCCGGCTTCCTCAAGGGGAGCTACCACAGCGGTAAATCCGTCGTGGGAAATGGCAGCTATCAGCGGCTTGTCGCTGCGTACAGCCTCATCTATCACCTCATCAGAGGGGTATCTTATCATGTCCATAGGCTGTTCCTCATATACCTGAGCCCTGTGTAAGGTCTGCGATCTCTTTTTTGAGTTCAGCGATCTCAAGCTGCATACGGCAGAACTCCAGAGAAACAGGGTCCGGAATGTGTATCTGGTCGATATCCTGTGTAACGGTGCGCTCAGAGAGCTTCTTGCCGTTCATGCGGACTACTCTTGCCGGAACTCCCACAGCAGTTGAGTTGTCGGGGATAGCGTTGAGCACCACTGCATTTGCGGCTATCTTTACGTTGTTGCCTACCTTGAAGGGGCCGAGGACTCTTGCACCTGCACCTACAAGGACGTTGTTGCCGAGAGTAGGATGACGCTTGCCCTTTTCCTTACCGGTACCGCCAAGAGTTGCTCCCTGATAGATCAGGCAGTTATCGCCTATGACAGTGGTCTCACCGATAACTACTCCCATACCGTGATCGATAAAGAGTCCCTTTCCGATAGTAGCGCCGGGATGGATCTCGATACCGGTCTTATGACGTGAGCGCTGGGATATCATTCTGGCGATGGTGTACATCTTTCTCTTATAGAACCAGTGAGCGATACGGTAGCTTCTTATAGCTGACAGGCTGGGATAGGTCAGAAGTATCTCGAAGGCATTTCTTGCAGCCGGGTCACGTTCCTTTATCAGCCTGATATCTCTTTTTAATTGTTTGAATAGCATATTTTACTCCTTTACTGGGAGGGAGGGAAAATAAAAAGCCTCCGGAGCCAAAAAAGCTCCGGAGGCGCAGTATGCACGGTTCCACTCCGATTTATAACTCATAGTCCCGTAACGAGGGAAAACGCCGGAGAATACTTTGCGGCAGAAGCCCTGTTCCTCCCCGAAGCTGACAGCCGCACTTCACATTTCCTGCCTGCGCCGTTGCACCTGACCGACGCTCTCTGAAAGGCTTTGGGAAAAGCTACTCTGACTGCTACGCTTTTATAATATTGTTCTATGGTTTATTATATACCAAAGCTATGGGTTTTGTCAAGAGTTATCTGAGGCTTACTTTCAAATTCGGCTATAGATACAAAAACGCCCCGTTTTGCAGGGCCTGCCTTATCGTGAAATGAGGCATTATGCTTTAACGGTGCGTTTTTGTTTGGATGTATTAAGGAGTTATGAATCTTTCTTCCTTGTAGCAAGACCAACGAGACCAGCTGCGCCTATAACAGCAGTTAATCCGAGAGCCGGGAAAGTATCTCCTGTCTTGGGAGAGCCATTCTTGGAAGTTGTCTTAGCAGCAGTTGTTGTTGCCTTTGCAGTAGTCTTAGCTGTTGTTGTCGCTGGCTTTGCGGTTGTAGCCTTTGCAGTTGTAGCAGGAGCAGGAGCTGTTGTTGCAGGTTCAGTTGCAGCAGGTGCAGTAGTTGCAACAGCTGTTGTAGTTGTTGTTACAACATCAGCCTGTGCGGCTGTAGTAGTTGTAGTTGCAGCCTCTGTATCCTCAGCAGGTGCAGCAGCTGTATCCGGAGCCTCAGACTCTGCGGCAGCAGCAGGAGCCTCTTCAGCGGATGCGCTGAACTGATTGTTGGAGGCATATCCGCCGCCTAATACGAGAGCTGCAGCAAGAGCAGCGATGGTGAATTTTGATGTTGATTTTTTCATAATGGTCACTCCTATAAAGATTTTTTTGGCTTTGTCAGCCTTTACACCATATACACTCGGACAAAGAAAAAGAAATCGGACAAAAATTTCAAAATTTTTTTTGAAAAAATAAAAGATCCGGATATATCGTCATATCCGGATCGTATTATCATATCAGATCTGCCTTGAAGGTGGGAACAGGCAGCCCGTTTTTTCCATACAGGATAACATCTGCGAAGTTTGTCCACTGGTATCGTACTCCTGTGACAGGAGCAGGCAGGTCAGCTCTGAGGAATATGGTGTTTCCGTCTGCCTCAGCTTTGGCAGGAACAAAGTTCATGTCAGCGCCTGAGACTTCAAAGCCTGTGATATCACCGGCTGCTTCAAAACCGGTACAGTTTGTGAAATACAGTCTTATTCCGTCCTTTTCAGGTATGGCATGGCTGAACAGGGGAGGAAGAGTCTCATCACGTCCGGCAAGTCCGTAGACCTCTGAAAGAGCCTGAAGAAATAGTCTGTGTGCAACGACAGATTTTTCCCTGGGATGTATCTCGTCAAACTCTCCGCAGTCAAGGGCGACGGCTATTCCGGTATTTTTTACTGTTCTGAATACGTTCATCTGCGCCTGACGTATCACCGGCCAGTTCTTATGATCCGGATCGCAGGCATAGCGGTGCATAGGGAGCTGTACCATCAGGAAAGGCAGTTCATTGTCCTTCCAGTCGCTGCGCCACTGATCTATGAGTGCTTTCAGCAGTACCTCATATGTATCCGGGCGGTGATCGTCTGATTCTCCCTGATAGTATATAACTCCGCCGAGAGTATAGGGTGCAATACGGCTTATCATGGTCTCATACAGTCCGCAGGGACGCATGGGGTTCATTATGCCGGGAGGTCCGGGGAAGCGGTTTTCGCCGCATATCTCCAGAGTTTCCGCCCATGATACATCAGGCCTTTCAGCATAGAGCTTCTGACGTCTCTGTTCCCAGCCCCACTGATAGCTGCCGTATTCTTCATACTCTGCTATCATCTCCTCATCGGTCTTTCCTTTTATCGCCTCATCATATTCGTCTATATACAGGCGGATGCGGCTGTCGTTTTCAAGCGCCTGACGTGGTACCCATGCCGAGGCGGAGGTACCGCCCCAGTTACAGCCGATCACACCGACTGTAACTCCAAGACGGCGGCTCAGCTCCTTTGCAAAGTAATATCCTACTGCTGACCATGCCTTTGAGTTCTCAGCAGAGGGCAGCTGCCAGCAGGAATTTTTTTCGGATTCTGTCAGCTTTTCATTCACCATCTCGCATTTAGGAGTGTAATAGAACCTGACGTTCTCTCCCGCACATTCAGACAGCTCACGCTGACCGTTCAGCTCGTTGCGGAGCTCAAATTCCATATTGGACTGACCGCCGGCAAGCCAAACTTCTCCTATGGCCACATTTACGAATCTCTTCTTTACTGCACCGGAGATAATTTCAAGGGTACAGCTTCCGCAGGCCTCCACAGGCGGCAGTACAGCCTCCCATTTATTGCCCTTTATTAGGGCTCTGGCGGATACATGGAGTTCAGGTATCCTTACAGTGATATCACCCTGCTGCTGGCCGCAGGTGCCGAAGATGCGCACAGGGCGGCGCCTCTGGAGTACCATATTATCGCTGAAGACTGCTGCTGCTTTCATAGAAGTCAACTCCTTTTCATCAGAACGGTGCGTCTATAACGTCTTCTCTTTTAAGTCTTGTCAGGAAGAGGAGCCTTGCCTCATCACGACATTCCGGCTTTATCATATAATACATATAGTGCTCGACAAGATTGAAGAGCTCTATTGAACGGCCTTCTATCTTGAACTGCTCAAAGCCCATGGGCACATATTTTTCCCATATAGCCTCAGGACTTATGTGTGTGCTAAGATTCTTTATCTCGAATACAGCACGGTTCATGCACTTGCATTCAGCGATCTCATCCTTGAGGTATTCTGCATATTTCGGGGGGATAGTAAAGCTGGAGCCTGCATTCGGGTTCTTTCTGACGTGGTCAGCATATGCAAGTGTTTCTGCACCTATCATGCGGTAGTGATCCGAGCGCAGCTTGCAGCCGGGATTGCAGCAGGCATTTACCAGCAGCTCACACTTTTTCTTATCCGGTATCTTTTCAAGGATATCGAATTTGTTGTTGAGGTCGTAGTCGATAACTACGATATGGTAATCTTTTCCCACCTCTTCGTACATTTTTTCCGGGTCTGTGATACGCTTGCAGGTGGAGCTTGTTATCTTGTAGTTGGGATAGGTCTTGCGGATGTACTCCTCAAGTATGGGTGAAGCCACGATCACCTCGTTCATGCCGTTATCTGCAAGATGCATTATCATGTTGCAGAATTCATCATGGACGTGCTTCTTTTCGAGTATGGGATTGGTGAAGGTGAATCTCAGCGGTATACCACGGTCGTTGAATTCTTTTATTACCTGCTTTATGAAGGACTTATCACATTTGCCGGCGGAGAATCTTCCTCCGTTCCATGCGGCAGGCGGAAAAGTTCCGTATACAGAAGCGATCTCAACTCCCTCACGGAAGTACTCCGGACGGGCCTTCATCATATCAGCAAAAAGCAGATTGAATTTAAAATGCTGGGTAAAGTCTGGTAGATGGAAACGAACTCTCATAATTATGCCTCCTCAGATCAGTTAAAAGACATAGCTCCGGAATTCTCCATGCTCTTGAGGAGAGTGAACCGGGCTTCGTCACGACATTCGGGTTTAGCCATATAGTACATATAGGTTTCAAGCACGTTGAGCGGGCTTGCAGTACGGCCTTCTATCTTGAACTGTTCAAATCCCATAGGCACATACTTATTCCATATATCATCGGGAGTGATATGTGTGCGGAGGTCTCTTATATCGAAGATGCCACGCTGTGAATAAGGACAGGCACGGAAGTTCTTCGGGTCATATTTTGCAACATCGAAGGGAAGATTAGGATGCTTCTTTATATGCTCACAGTAGGCTATCTGCTGCTCTCCGATAGACTTATAGTGCTCAAGACGCCTCGGGCAGTTAGGCTCACAGCAGGCATTGACCAGGAATTCTATATCCTTTTTTCTGGGAAGCTTTTCAAGGATGTCGAAACGGTTGTTGAAATCGTAGTCGATAACAACGATATGATAATCCTTTTCAAGCTCTGCAAGGAGAGCCTCTTCGGTATCAAGTCTCTTGCAGGTAGAGCTTGTCAGCTTGAACTTCGGATAGTTTCTTCTGAGATAGTCCTCAAGCAGAGGAGAAGCAACTATAGCCTCATTCAGGCCGTTGTTGGAAAGGTTGAGGACCATGTTGCAGCGGTCATCACTGAGGTGCTTTTTCTCCAGCATCATATTTGTGAAGGTATATCTCAGCGGTATTCCACGGTCATTGAAGGTCTTTATGACGCTCTTTATAAAATTTTTGTCAGTCATTCCGCCCTGAGTTCTTCCGCCGTTCCAAAGACATGGGGGGAAAACTCCGTAGAATGAAGCTATCTCAACACCTTCACGGAAAAAATCCGGGCGGTGCTTCAGCATTTCTGCAAAAAGATAATTCAGCTTGAAATTGCCTGAGAAGTCAGGCAGATGAAAACGTACTCTCATGTTCAGCTCCTTATGTCGGTATTGTATTTACGAAGTCGCCTCGTTCATTGGCGACGGTATAGCCTGCTGATTCAATACGGCGCTGGAGACATCCACGGCATTCCGCCGCCTCTTCACCGGTGCATATCTTATTATCGTACAGGTCATATTTTTTTCTCACTTTTACGGGCGAGAGATTCGGCATTACTACATTGCAGCCTGTCATAAGTCCCAGCTCACGTCCGTTGGGAGCAATAGTACCCAGAGCTGTAGTGGCAGGAAGAAGCACATTTGGGAACAGCAGACGCAGTATACCCAGTAATCTCAGGGTAAGTTCAAGAGTGCCTCTTTTTTCATCAGCAAAGGGAGTGCTGTGGTGTGGGACGAAGGGGCCGATGCCTATCATCTGGGGACGGAGCTCCTGAAGGAAGCGCAGGTCTGCTATTATATCATCAGTGGTCTGAAAAGGAGCTCCCACCATGAAGCCTGCACCTACCTGATAACCCAGTTCACGGAGCGCAAAAAGACATTCCTTGCGGTTGCGGAGGCTCATTTCAGAGGGATGAAGCTTCTTATAGAGCTCCTCCGAGGCAGCCTCGTGTCTGAGGAGGTAGCGGTCAGCACCGGCCTCCTTCATGCGCTTGTAGCTCTCATAGGACCGTTCTCCCAGAGAAAGGGTTATGGCACAGTCGGGATATTTCTCCCTTATCTCGGCAATGAGCGGCACTATGACCTCGTCTGAGAAATACATATCCTCTCCGCCCTGCATTACAAAGGTACGGAAGCCCAGCTCATAGCCGTTTTCACAGCAGGCGAGGATATCCTCACGGCTCAGGCGGTAGCGGTCAGCGTCCCTGTTGCTGCGTCTGATGCCGCAGTACAGACAGTCGTTCCTGCAATAGGATGATATTTCGATAAGTCCTCGCAGAAATACCTTGTCTCCATAGAATTTTCTTCTTGTTTCGTCTGCATATTTTTTCAGCAGTTCAGCGGCAGCTTTATCATCTGTTTCAATGAGGAGTTTCAGCTCCCCGTCAGAAAGGTCTCCGGTCTGATGAAGTTTTGATACGATCTCTGTCATGTCAGCCGCCGAGCCTTATCATTTCGTCGATGCATTTTCTTGCCTGAGCGATAAGCTCGTCATCCATGAGTATCTCAAAGGCCTCGCCGTTTTTTCCGGCTATGCCGAGAAGTGAACGGTATACATCGGGGAGGGTGGTTATCTTCATGTTATGACACATGATATCCTTGGTTACGGGATAGAATCTCTTTTCCGGACATTCGTACTGAAGGTGCTCTGCGATAGAAGTCTCAGTACCGATAATGAACTCCTTTTCGCCGGATTTTCTTGCGTAGTCCATTATTCCGGAGGTAGAGCCCACATAGTCTGCAAGAGCTGTTACCTTGGGCTGACATTCAGGATGCACCAGGAAAAGTGCATCGGGATGTTCTTCCTTTGCCTTCATTACCTCAGCGACAGTTACCCTTGCATGGGTAGGACATCCGCCCTGAAGGAGCTTTATATCCTTTTCGGGACAGTTTTTCTTTACATAGTCTCCGAGATTGCAGTCCGGGATGAAGAGTATCTTTTCAGCATCAAGAGCTCTGACTATCTTCAATGCGCTTGAAGAAGTAACACAGACATCACATACGGTCTTAAGTGAAGCAGTGGTATTGATATAGGCCACAACTGTTCTGTCAGGCTCGGCTTCACGGAGTGCAGATATCATTTCCTTGTCCATCTGCTCTGCCATGGGACAGCCTGCCTCCTTGTTGGCCAGGAACACTCTTTTCTGGGGAGACAGCATTTTAGCTGTCTCTGCCATGAAGTGTACTCCGCAGAAGAGGATATTCTTTGCGTCTGTTTTAGTTGCGTCAACACTGAGCTTGTAGCTGTCGCCGGTAAAGTCGGCTATCTCCACTATCTCCCTTGCCTGATAGCTGTGGGCAAGGATAGCGGTATCAGTCTCTTTTTTGAGCTTGAGGACTGCCTCCTGTAATTCATGTACGTTCATGATTAACCTCCTGTTTACAGACTGCTTTCTGCGATAACTTCAACTTCCACCAATACATTTTTTGGAAGTGTCTTTACAGCGACACAGCTTCTTGCCGGAAGATTTGTAAAGTATTTCGCATAAACTTCATTGAACTTTGCAAAGTCATTCATATCAGCGAGAAAACAGGTCGTCTTGACAGCTTTTTCAAATGATGAGCCTGCTGTAAGAAGGATCTGGCCAAGATTCTTCATGACCTGTTCTGTCTGTTCTTCGATAGTCTCAGCCCTTACGGAATTTGTAAGGGGGTCAATGGCTATCTGTCCGCTTGTATATACCATTCCGTTTGAAACTACTGCCTGTGAATATGGTCCCACTGCTGCGGGAGCTTTTTCTGTATGTATCTTTATCATTGAAGATACCTCCTTTTAATTAGTCTTCACGGTCGAAATCAAACGATACATGAGCTGATTCTGATGTGTCATCAGTAACATAAACTGTTATTGAGCCTGTTTCTGTCGTTTCTCCGTTGATAGTCCATGATGATACGCTGTACGTTACAAGAGCGGCACCGGAGTATTCCTCAGAGGATACGTCAAGACCGATACCATGTTTGTAGTCTTTAAGTGAGAATCCGCTGCCCTCAACGCTGAATACACCTTCGTCACTGTCAAAGCTGTCGGGACCGAATTCCTGCACCTCAAGCTGATAGTCCCTGCCGTCAAAGTGGAGGACACCGTCCTCGGAGATCGTAACAGGATCGTCCTCAAATATCTTTTTAACTTCATCACTGTAAGGGTCTGCGTATCTTTCGATAGTGTGAGCGTATGTGTTATTCATTCCGCCGCGGTATTTATAGCTTCCGGCAACGGATTTGAGAGCCTTAGCCTTTTCATCATCTGTCAGCGGGTCTTTATAGTTCTTTTCAGGTTTATCTGTGTCGAGTGATATTGCTACAGTTGAGGACTTGCTGCCCTTTTTGCTGTATCTGAGTGTGAGATCGATATAGGCATCCAAAACATTGCCGTTTGAGTCCATTACATCGAAGTCTGATTCGATCGGCTCTTCATTGTACTCAAGTACGGCAAAACCTTCATAGCCTTTTGAAGCAACGTAATATTGCTGCTCATAATCCTGAAGAGAGAATCCGCTGCCTTCAATACTGAACAACATATCTTTGTCCTCGATCTTCTGGGCTAAGAGCTGGTATTCTTTTCCGTCAATGCTGATGATACCCTCTTTAGAGATAGTTATTCCTTCTTCGTTGATTTTGTCCTGATATGCATACATATCCTCAAATTCTCCGGTTTCATTTCCGCTTGTGCCGTATCCGGTCATATAATATGAGCCGGCGATCTTCTCAAATGCTTTGGCTTCTTCCTCTGCACTGATGTCGCTGTTTCTTTCGTCATCGGTGCTGATGTCGCTGCCGGACTCTTTTTCTGATGAAGCAGAGCTGCTTTTGCTGTTCTTCTTTTCAGAGCTGCTGTCCTTATCCCCACAGGCAGCAAGAGAAGCGGTGAGTGTGAGTGCGCATAATGCGGCTAATAATTTTTTCATGGTTATCCTCCAATATATATGATTTTTTAAGTCATCCCGTGAGAACAGGTCTCCGGTACTGACTGAATAAACAATAGCATAAATATCATTAAGAAATATTTAAGCAGCTTACATCTCGCTGAGAAGCTGATGTACGAATTGTTTTGCAGTTCTTGGTGAGCGACCGTTACCTGAAGAGATAGCAAACTGCTCTGCCCTGAGAGCAAGCTCCTCTTCCGGAAGGTCTATGCCGCTGTTTCTTGCAAGCTCTGCGGCAATGGCAGTATAGCTTTTTTTATCCGGGCGGCTGAAATTCACTCTTAGTCCGAAACGGGCTGAAAGTGAAAGAGTCTCCTGCATGGTATCGTTCCGGTGGATATCGTCTCCCTCACGGTCCGAGAAGGATTCACGGACAAGATGTCGGCGGTTGCTTGTGGCATATATCACCGTGTTTTTGGCTCTTGCCGAAACAGAGCCCTCCAGCATGGCTTTAAGTGCACCGAAGCAGTCCTCTCCGGAGGTGAATGAGAGATCATCGATGAAGATGATGAATTTCAGCGGATTCTCACAGATCTGGGCTATTATCTCAGGAATATCCCGGAGCTGTTCTTTTGTCATTTCGATAAGTCTCAGCCCACGGTCAGCATATTCGTTGACAATTGCCTTTACTGTTGAGGATTTTCCTGTACCTGCGTCGCCGTAGAGAAGTACGTTCTGAGCAGGTTTTCCGTTCAGAAGAGCAAGGGTGTTGTCTACAACAGCCCTGCGCTCCCTCTCATATCCGTAAAGCTCAGAAAGCTTCTGCGGGTCAGGGAATTTTACCGGGACTATATCCCCGTCCCTGACGCTGAACATTTTATGTCTTGCAAATTTACCATAACCGAATTTGCCTATGAGCTGTACTCTTTCCATATAGCTGCCGATTATATCCACCGGAGTATTCTCCCAGCGGGGGATATAGTTATCATACTCCATATCGTCAGTGAAATCCTCCGGAGTCAGCTCAGAGAGCTCCTGTATGAATTTCAGCTCATGCATCAGGCACTCCTGTACAGGGACAGGCGGAGTTTTTCCCTTTGCAGAATCAGTCACATAGATATTCTCGTCCTCAAGAGTGATCTTCAGCAGGTATTCTGCAATATCGGCAGTGCCGCTGCTGTAGAGCTCGCTTACGAAATCTGAGTAGTCAGCCATGAAGTTTGGCTGGTCCTCGCTGTCTGAGCCGAGAAGCACCATAAGTCTGCGGAAACACTCATGCTGAGCGAGGCCTCTGAATATCACCAGAAGGTCACGCTTGCGGCAGAGTGCCTGTATTTTTGGATTCATCTGTCAAAGCACCTCGATTATCTTTTCTGTCATTTCGGTACAGGTCAGGGGAGTTCCCTCTGAGCTGCCCATAAGGTCGGCGGTGCGGTGACCTGCGTCAAGCACCTTGTCAACAGCATTTTCTATAGCATCGGCCTCAGCTGAAAGTCCGAAGGAATAGCGGAGCATCATAGCTCCCGAGAGTATAGTTGCTATGGGATTAGCCTTGTTCTGGCCGGCAATATCCGGTGCAGAGCCGTGTATGGGCTCATACATACCCCTTGATGTTTCTCCCAGCGAAGCGGAAGCAAGCATTCCTATGGAGCCGGTTATCTGTGAGGACTCATCGGAGAGGATGTCTCCGAACATATTGGATGTGACTATAACGTCGAACTGCTTAGGGTCACGGACAAGCTGCATGGCGGCATTGTCCACGAACATATCGCTGTATTCCACCTCCGGATACTCCTCTGCAAGGCGGTGCATCGTCTTTCTCCAGAGCCTTGAGGATTCAAGGACATTGGCCTTGTCGATACTGCAGACACGCTTGCTGCGCTTCATGGCGGTCCCGAAGGCCACACGGCCTATCCGCTCTATCTCAGTTACGCTGTAGGCCTCGGTATCATAGGCCTCCTGTCCGTATTTTCCGTTACGGTATCCACGGTCTCCGAAGTAAATACCGCCTGTAAGCTCACGGACTATCATGATGTCGAAGCCCTTACCCACTATCTCGTCCTTCAGGGGAGATGCAGCTCTCAGAGCCGGATAGAGCTTTGCAGGGCGGAGATTTGTGAAGAGCCCCAGTGCTGAGCGTATGCCCAGAAGCGCCTTTTCCGGACGGTTATTGCCGGGCTGGTCATCCCACTTGGGACCTCCTACTGCCCCGAGAAGAACACTGTCGCTGGCAAGGCAGCCGTCAACGGTCTCCTGTGGGAGCGGTATCCCGGTCTCGTCAATGGCACAGCCGCCGATGAGGTAAGGTGTGAAGCTGAATTTATGTCCGAACTTAGCTGCCGTTTTTTCAAGTACTGCAACGGCACTGTCCACTATCTCAGGACCTATGCCGTCGCCTTTCAGTAAGGCTATATTTAATTCCATAAAAGTACCTCTTTACCTTATAACGCCTCTGGCTATGGACTCCATAAGTCCGCCGTTTTCTATTATTTTCTGTACAAACTCAGGGAAGGGAGCGGTTTTGAACTCCCGGCCTGTAGTAAGGTCACGGATAACACCGTTATCCAGGTCTGCCTCCACTTTATCTCCCTCGGCAATGGCCTCGGCGGCCTCAGGACATTCCACGATAGCCAGTCCTATGTTTATAGAGTTGCGGTAGAATATGCGGGCGAAGCTCTTGGCTATGACCAGCGAAACTCCGCTTGCCTTTATGGCTATGGGAGCGTGTTCACGGGATGAGCCGCAGCCGAAATTCCAGCCGGCAGCGATAATGTCTCCCTGCTGTACACGGCTGACGAAGGTCTTGTCGATATCCTCCATACAGTGAGATGCCAGCTCTGCGTGGTCACTGGTGTTGAGATATCTTGCCGGGATGATAACGTCAGTATCGATGTTGTCGCCGTATTTGATGATATTTCCGGTGTATTTCATTTCTCCATTACCTCCCACGGACTTGTTATCCTGCCTGTCAGAGCGCTTGCTGCCGCTGTGGTAGGGCTTGCGAGATATACTTCTGATTCAACATGACCCATACGTCCAACGAAGTTGCGGTTGGTGGTGGTGACAGCTCTTTCTCCTGCGGCAAGTATTCCCATATGTCCTCCGAGACATGGGCCGCAGGTGGGAGTTGAAACAACAGCTCCTGCCTCGATGAAGACCTTCAGCAGGCCTTCCTCCATAGCATCAAGGTATACCTGCTGTGTGGCCGGGATGACGATCACTCTGACATTTTTTGCGGCCCTGCGTCCTCTGAGTATCTCAGCGGCAGTGCGGAGGTCCTCGATGCGGCCGTTAGTGCAGGAGCCTATGACTACCTGGTCTATCCTTATTTCACCTATCTCACTGAAAGTCCTTGCGTTTCCGGGAAGGTGAGGGAAGGCCACAGTAGGCTCTATCTCAGAGAGGTCGATATTTATCACCTCATCGTACTCAGCGTCAGGGTCGGCGGAGTAAACTTTAGGCTCTGCGCCGCTATGTTCACGGATGTAGCTGAGGGTCGTATCGTCCACTTCAAAAATACCGTTCTTTGCACCGGCCTCAATGGCCATATTCGCAATGCAGAGACGGTCGTCCATAGAAAGTGAGGAAAGTCCCTCTCCGGTGAATTCCATTGACTTGTACAGTGCTCCGTCCACACCTATCTTTCCTATGATATGGAGGATAACATCCTTGCCCGAAACATACTTCCGGAGCTTTCCTGTCAGCACGAATTTAATTGCAGAGGGCACCTTGAACCAGGCCTTGCCGACAGCCATTCCGCAGGCCATATCCGTAGAGCCGACACCGGTGGAGAATGCTCCCAGTGCACCATAGGTGCAGGTGTGGGAGTCAGCTCCTATCACTAAATTTCCGGCTGTGACAAGACCTTTTTCCGGAAGAAGAGCGTGTTCGATGCCCATTTCGCCAACGTCATAGAAATGGGTTATGTTCTTCTCACCGCAGAAGTCACGGCACATACGGCACTGCTCAGCGGCTTTTATGTCCTTATTCGGAGCAAAGTGGTCCATTACCATTGTGACCTTATTATTGTCAAACACGCTGTCCTTGCCGAGCTTTGCAAACTCCTTGATAGCTACCGGTGAGGTGATATCGTTGCCGAGGACAAGGTCAAGGTCAGCAAGGATAAGCTGTCCTGACTGAACTGATTCAAGTCCTGCATGAGCTGCAAGAATCTTCTGGGTCATAGTCATTGCCATAATTATCATTCCTTTTAGTGAAATAACAGGAGGCGGCCTGGTAATTCCAGTCTGACCGGTTATTTATTTTTTATATCATTATAGTTTACGACCTCGGGCTGATTGCTGAAATGATTCCCTATCATCTTTTCAGCCCATACCATGTCATACCATCTGC
The DNA here is from genome assembly GCA_002371825.1 of Ruminococcus flavefaciens. Taxonomy (GTDB): domain Bacteria; phylum Bacillota; class Clostridia; order Oscillospirales; family Ruminococcaceae; genus Ruminococcus; species Ruminococcus flavefaciens_L. Next base: position 103,430 of record DFHF01000061.1, read on the forward strand.
CGAATTTGTAGCCGCATTTGTGGAACTGTCCCACATTTTCATATCCCATGCGCCTGTGGAAGCCTATGCTGTTTCTGGTGAGGTATTCGTCCTCTTCCTCGGGTACTGCTATGCAGGCATAAAGATTGGTTATCCCCATTCTGGAGAGTATTTTTTCCAGTTCATTGTAAAGCATACTGCCTATACCGCAGTTCTGGTAGTTCTTATCTGCATATACAGCCAGCTCAGCAGCCCAGTCATAGGCTCTGCGCTCCTTGAAGGGGCCTGCGTAGGCATAGCCCACCGGTACTCCGTCTGTTTCGGCAACTATGAACGGGTATCTGGTGAGGGTCTCCTTTATCCTGTTACGGAATTCCTCCTCAGAGGGAACGTCGTACTCAAATGTTACGGCAGTATTCTTTATGTAATAGGCATATATCTTCAGCAGAGACGCAGCGTCTTCCGGCACAGCCTGTCTTATCAGCACTTTCATATATCTGTTCCTCCGGTATCATTTATTGATTATCGCACCCTTGTCAGCAGATGAAACCTGCTGAGCGTAGCGTCTGAGGTAGCCGGTGATGTTCTCTTTGCGCTTGATAGGCATAGTCTTTCTGCGCTCCTCCAGCTCTTCGTCTGAGACTTCAAGTGTTATGGAGCAGTCGGGGATGTTGATAGATATCATATCGCCGTCCTTGACGTAGGCGATAGTACCGCCGTTGACAGCCTCAGGGGAAACGTGGCCGATAGCAGCTCCACGGGTAGCGCCTGAGAATCTGCCGTCAGTGATGAGGGCAACTGTAGAGCCAAGTCCCGCACCCTGTATAGCTGAGGTAGGTGAGAGCATCTCTCTCATTCCGGGACCGCCTGCCGGGCCTTCATAGCGGATGACTACAACGTCTCCGGCTCTGATGCCGCCTTCGTAGATGACCTTGATAGCCTCTTCCTCGCTGTCGAATACACGGGCAGGACCACGGTGAACCAGCATTTCGGGAGCTACTGCACTTCTCTTGACAACACATCTGTCAGGAGCAAGATTTCCCTTGAGTACGGCAATTCCGCCGGTCTCGCTGTAGGGATCATCAATGGGACGGATTATCTCTGGGTCGCGATTCAAACAGCCCCGGATATTCTCACCAACTGTCTTTCCGGTACAGGTCATGCAGTCGGTGCTGATGAGACCTTTTTTGTTCAGCTCATTGAGCACAGCGTAAACTCCTCCTGCTTCATTGAGATCCTCCATGTAGGTATGTCCTGCGGGAGCAAGGTGACAGAGATTCGGAGTTTTAGCACTTATCTCATTTGCCATGTCAAGATCTATAGATATACCGCACTCGTTGGCGATAGCCGGCAGGTGGAGCATACTGTTTGTGGAGCATCCGAGAGCCATGTCGGCGGTGAGAGCGTTATAGAAGGCTTTTTCTGTCATTATATCTCTGGGGCGGATGTTCTTTCTGTAGAGCTCCATTACCTGCATACCTGCTGTTTTAGCCAGCTTCAGGCGCTCTGAGTATACCGCAGGGATAGTGCCGTTGCCCTTCAGTCCCATTCCCAGAACCTCCGTGAGGCAGTTCATGGAGTTTGCAGTGTACATACCTGAGCATGAACCGCAGGTGGGGCAGGTCTTGTTCTCGTATTCCTCTACGTCTTCGGCGGAGATCTTTCCGGCAGTATAAGCGCCTACTGCCTCAAACATTGAGGAAAGACTTGTCTTCTTGCCCTTGACGTGTCCGGCAAGCATAGGTCCTCCGCTTACAAAAATTGTGGGAACATTGATACGGGCAGCTGCCATAAGGAGTCCTGGGACGTTCTTATCGCAGTTGGGTATCATAACAAGAGCGTCAAAATGATGAGCAAGAGCCATACATTCTGTAGAATCAGCGATGAGGTCACGGGTCACAAGGGAGTATTTCATACCGGTATGTCCCATAGCAATACCGTCACAGACAGCTATCGCCGGGAATACAACGGGAGTTCCTCCGCCCATGGCGACACCCAGCTTTACAGCCTCAACGAGCTTATCGATATTCATATGTCCGGGCACTATCTCGTTGTAGGACGAAACTATGCCCACAAGTGGACGCTCCATCTCCTCTTTAGTAAAACCGAGAGCGTTGAAAAGTGAGCGCTGGGACGCTTTTTCAACTCCCTCACAGAAAAAATTTCCGCTCATAGTGATTACCTCAAATTTATTTAATGATCGCTGATCCCGGGATCATCTTCAGGAGTATAAGTCCTGCTATAAGAAAAGGGAGGCCATAAAGCAGCCCCGCCTTTTCTCTTACAGGACCGATGATTCTTACCCCGGGCTCTGAGCAATTATCTGCGGAAACTTCTGTTTAAGCTCCGCTGATATTATCGTAATGGTAGTATATCTTATCCATGCAGTCCATAGATCGCCGCTGTACTTATCTGTGACGATGCCGACAAGCTCATATGTCCTTTCATGGAAAGATGCCTGTTTATCCTCAGTTGTTGATGAGCTTGTCCTCATCGCTCCAGCTATAGAGCTTTCTTATCTCCTCGCCCACCTTCTCAGCAGGGTGTTCAGCAGCAAGCTTTCTCATAGCCTTGAAGTGTACCTG
>DFHF01000036.1:0-396 GCA_002371825.1 Ruminococcus flavefaciens
GACATTTACTGTTTTCACGGTATGATTTGATGATTCAGCCCCTTCACAAAATGCTGTGACCATTTTTGCAGTATTTCCATTTTGACGGGGGCTTCCATTTAATACAAGTATATTCATAGCGCACCTCACCAATTTTCATATCGCTGTCCTGTATGCAGTTCTGCCATTCTCTGCATTTCTGAATCGGTCAGCTCAAAATCAAAAATGCTGTAATTCTCAAGTATATGATCCGGATTCTGTGAACCCGGTATCGTGACATAGCCTGCCTGCAAATGCCAGCGGAGTATTATTTGTGCCGATGTCTTGCCGTGCGTTTCAGCAATATCCATGATCGTTTCATTACCGAACAAGTCCTGCGTATGCCCTCTGCCTCCGAACGGATACCACGATTCTACC
>DFHF01000036.1:493-18533 GCA_002371825.1 Ruminococcus flavefaciens
TTCTACCACCGTACCGTATTTGGCGATATCCTTTTGAAACTGTGTGTTCTGATAAAACGGATGATTTTCATTCTGAACTACCGCCGGCTTGATCTCACCGCCCGATGTGACACGCTCATATTCATCGAGGGTATAATAGTTAGAAATACCGATAGACCGCAGCTTGCCGTCCCTTACACCCTGACACAGGGCTTTGTAGACCTCGGTATCATTGCTGCCTGATTGATGTATCAACATCAGGTCAATGTAATCAAGTCCGAGCCGTTCAAGCGAATCGTCAATAGAACTGTACGCTCTGTCATAGTTGGAAGGCATGACCTTTGTGGTGACAAAGACCTCCTCACGGGTTACGATACCATCATCGATCGCCCTCTGAATGCCATTGCCAACACCTGTTTCATTACCGTAATACTGCGCTGTGTCGATCAGCCGATAACCGTCTTTCAGCGCTTCGTAGACAGAGTTTTCCGCAGTATCATCGTCCTGTGTCCATGTACCAAGTCCAAGAATGGGCATTTCATAGCCGCTGTTGAGCAATACGGTCTTACTTTCATAATCAAATTCTGTTGTCATATTACGCTGCTCCAATATCTTTCGTTTCAGCAGGCATAGGTCAAAACCGCTCCATACCCCGTCATTGTCGAGATCGTAAGGCTTTCCCCGCAAATCTTCTTCTGTCGGTTTCGCAAGAAGAAAATCACTGAGATTCCGTACATCCTGCACGGTGTATTCGGTATCTTGGCTGCCGTTCATTTCAAACGTTAGTTTGTAACTATCTCACCGGTCCAGTCGATGATTCCGCCAAACTCGTAAATATGTGTATATCCCATATCAGCCAGCTTTTGTGAAGCTTCCTTGCTGCGCCGACCGCTTCGGCAATAGATCAGAATTATTTGGTCGAGGGCGGGCAATTCCTTTGGCTGTTCCGTACCGATAGACTCGTTGGGAATAGGTATCGCTCCGGGGATATGACCGCTGTCATACTCGTCCTGCCGCCGTACATCGACGATGATATGTCCGTCCTCAGCCTGCATCATTTCTTTGGCTTTTTCCTGCGTTATCTGCTGATAGGTCGCCGTTTCAGAAGCCGTTGTTGTCCGGACTTCCGACTGAACACCTTCCGACGAGCTTGTCCCATTTCCGCAGGCTGTCAGTAACAAGCATAAGGGTGCGACAACTGTAAGAGCTATTATTCTTCTCATTTCACACACCACCTTATGGCAGGTTCTGCCGTTGATATTCGTTGTTTTCAAGCCTGTATGTGCCAAAGCCGATAAGCGGGATCATTTCTCCCCTGTGGATCAGATATTCCATAGCACGCTCCTTATATCTCGTTTATCTCTACTTTTAAAAGCTTCATGATCTATGCACCCCAATGGGTTCGCCGGAAGTCAGAAACAGGAAGTCAGATCATTCTATTTATCATAATCACGCCTTACAGTCAATGCGTGTTTATTATCAAAAATATGAATTTTTTCCGCTGCCGAAAGGTATCGTTTTCGGAATCTGTCGTTTTCTCTTGACAAATCTGTCAGAATATGATATATACAAAACAGGCAGCAAATGCAGAAGCCGGTCTCATGCCTGCAAAGCATAGCTGTAGATAAAAAGTTGATAATTATCATTTATATTCAGCATGAAAGGAGAATGTGTATGTACAGTATTCTTGTGGCTGATGATGAAAAAGATGTGGTCGAACTTCTGAAGGATTATTTTGAACTCGGCGGATACTGCGTTTATACTGCATATAACGGTCCGCAGGCTATAGAAGCCGCGGCTAAGTCTCCGGATCTGATATTGCTTGATGTCAATATGCCCGGAGCAGACGGTTTTGAAGTCTGTTCAAGGATAAGGGAGTATGTCAGCTGCCCTATAGTTTTCCTGACCGCTAAGATCGAAGATGAAGACAAGATAAGAGGCTTTGCTGCCGGCGGAGATGATTATATCATCAAGCCGTTCTCTCTCGATGAACTCGGTGCCCGTGCAGCTGCTCATATACGAAGAGACCACAGGGTACATTCTGTGAAGAATGTCAGGTTCTTCGGCAGCACAGTGATAGATTATACCGAAAAAGCACTGCGAATCAATGATAATGAGATAGAACTGGCAAACAAGGAATTCCGGATCATCGAACTGCTTTCCCTCAATACCGGTCAGGTATTCGACAAAGAACGGATTTATGAGAAAATATGGGGATATGACGCCGAGGGCGACAGTTCGGTGATCGCTGAGCATATACGGCGCATCAGGGCTAAACTCGGTAAATTCGGTGAAGACAGACATATTGTAACGGTTTGGGGCGTTGGATACAAATGGGTAAAGTAAATAACAAAAGCATACCTGCCGTACTTCTGCGCTACCTCATAGTTTGCTTTGTGATATGTGCCGCAGGCGTTTTCGTCATATGCCTGCTGTCAGATCGTCTGGAGATGAGTTTGAAAGCAGCATCCATGAAGGCATGGTCCGGCAGTCATACATCAGGGCAGGCTTATGAATATGCAGCGGACGTGAGAAACGTGTCGGACAGCAGGATATATCCGGCTGTCCATTACGGAAGATATCTGGTCATCCCTCTCTGGTCGGTATTGTGTCTGTGGGTGACGATAAACAGATTCTACAAGAAAGAAATGAAGCGACCTATAGATACACTCACTCAGGCTGCTGAAAAGATCCTTTCTGATGACCTCGATTTCACTGTGAAATGTGATTCTGATAATGAACTCGGGCAGCTTTGCGATTCCTTCGAGCAGATGAAGTGTGACCTCTACGAAAGCAATTATGTGCTCTGGAAATCTCTTGAGGAACGCAAACGTCTCAATTCCGCATTTTCTCACGACCTCAGAACACCTATCACCGTGCTCAAAGGCTATACCGAACTTATCAGCCGATTCGGCAACGGTATCAGTCCGGAAAAGCAGTCTGAGATCATCAGCAAAATGTCCGGACAGGTCAGCCGCCTTGAAAGATATACCGAAAAAATGACAGGTCTGCATAAGCTGGAGGACATAATCCCCGAACCGGAACGCTGCTCTTTTGAAAAGCTCTGCGGACAGCTCAGTGAGACCGGAAGTCTGCTCTGCGGAAACTTCAGTTTCACGTTCAATGCCGGCTCAGAAAATGATGTTATGCTATGTACAGACACCGGTATCGTCATGCAGGTCTTCGAAAACATAATCGGAAATGCTCTGCGGTATGCTGAAAGCAGCATAGGCTGCTCTGCCGCCGTAAATGATGACATACTTTCGATAACTGTCACAGATGACGGAAAAGGTTTCTCGGATGAGGCACTGCGCCGGGCATGGCAGCCTTTTTATCGTGATGAGACCAGCGACGAAAAGGAACACTTCGGTCTCGGGCTATATATATGCAGACTGCTTTGCAAAAAGTGCGGAGGTGATATCTCCGTCAGCAACAGCGTATCCGGCGGAGGTTCAGTTACAGCAGCTTTTTCCGTAAAAGATCAAAAAGTAGATAAATAGTTGAAATATAAGGATTATCATAATGACATGACAGGGAATACCTTTCATGTCATTATTTTTTGGAGGCGATGATATGTCGGACAACATAATCATAAAAGGCGTGAATAAATCCTACGGAAAAAAACAGGTGCTTTTCGATATCGACCTGACTATTGAAAAGGGAATGTTCGGTCTTCTGGGCAGAAACGGTGCAGGCAAGACGACACTTATGAAAACTCTTGCTGCTCTCCATAAGAAAAACAGCGGAGAGATCACAGTATGCGGCGTTCCTATTGAAAATGCCGCGGAGATAAGGGCTATGACCGGATACCTGCCTCAGGAATTCTCAATGTATCCTTCAATGAGGACCGACGAAGTTCTGTGCTACCTCGGGACACTTTCCGGGATACCTTCAAGGGAATGCAAAAAACGTGTGACTTCTCTGCTCAGGCGCGTAGATCTCATCGAACACCGCCATAAAAAGATAAAGGAACTCTCAGGCGGCATGAAGCGAAGGCTCGGGATCGCTCAGGCTATACTGCACGATCCCAAGGTCCTGATAGTTGACGAACCAACTGCCGGACTGGATCCGGAAGAGAGGATACGTTTCAGGAACCTTATGTGTGAACTGGCTGAGGACAGGATAGTCCTGCTGTCAACACACATTGTCGGCGATATCGAAGCTACATGCGAACAGATAGCAATTATGGATTCCGGAAAAATATTGTGGCGTGGTACAGTGAGCGAACTTTTAAAAGAAGCGGAAGGTCATATCTACACTGTCAATGTGGCAAAACGCTTCCTGCCGCAGATAAAAAAGGAATATATTGTGACAGGTATGCTTGCTCAGAATGAATATATTACTGTACGCATAGTTTCAGATGCAGAGCCGGATCTGCCGAATCCTGTACAGACTGCTCCTGATCTGGAAGGTGCTTATATGTACTGCCTCCGCAGCAGAGGCTGTGATGTCTGCGGAGGTGATGAATAATGCTGTTTCTGAAAGAATGCAAAAAGGTCATTTTTTCACTCACATTCTGGATATACTGCCTGATCGTTGTCCTCGACTTCACTTCTCAGTATTATCCGGATTGCCGAAAGGCTGCATCGCCGCCGTATGATGGATACAAGCTCTCCGAAGACCATGGCCGCATAATGGAAGGGGCTGTAAAAAGTCTCGCAGAAGGATATCTGGCTAACCGGTACATCTGCTATCCTTTAGGGTTCTATAAAGCAGTCAAGCTGAATGAAAAAGAACGCGGACAGATAGAAGAATGCCTTGAAGAGCTCACCGGACTTTCCGCTGCAGAGATCAGCGCTCTTGATGAAAGTGCCGAAAAATACGGAGTCTACGACGGTCTGCATGAATACACCGGGTACACCATTGAGAGCATTCCCCTGTCTGATACGCTTACATATGAAAGATTCACTGAACTGATGGGTAAAGTTGATGATACACTCGGAGGCGGTTCGGATTTCAAGCCGGATGATCTCGTTTTCCACTTTTCAAAGGAGACACTGACCAAGGAAGAGGCTCTGAAAGAATATGCGGACTTTACCGACAAAGACCGTATAACAGGTGCGCTTGCAAGGCTTTTCAGCGACTATGCAGGGATAACACTCGGAATACTGCCTGTTTTTGTGGCTGCCGCTCTTACGGCTGCTGACAGGAAAAGAAGGATGACCGAACTTGTATATTCCCGCCGGATCTCATCTTTCCGCCTGATTTTCACAAGATTTGCCGCACTCACTGTGACCATGTTCGTCCCTGTACTGCTGACTATGGCAGCTGCACTCATACAGGCTGTAAGGATATACGGAGGAAGCAATATCAGCTATGCTGCGATGTTCACTGTACCCTCTTTCTGGCTGATACCGAATATCATGGAAGCAGCGGCGGCCGGAATGCTGCTGACCGAGTTGATATCAGGGGGAGCAGCGATACTTGTACAGTTCGTATTGTGGTTCATCCCTTTGCTCAAGGACAGCGGCATGCTCTGGGGCAATATCAGCAGATTTACACTTATCTGCCGCCATAACTCACTGTTTTACAGGGAACAATTCATAACGCACATGGGCGCCTTTGTATTCAGCCGCATTTTCTATATTCTGATATCACTCATACTCGTTTTACTTACAGTTTTAGTATATGAACTGAAGAGAGGAGGACGGTTCAATGGTGTTCGGCTGTTTGGTGAGAGCGGCATACTCAGACGCAAAGCATAATTATCTTATACACTATCTTCTTGCCGTTGCAGTCGTTCTGTCTATTCCAATGCTGTTCGGAGTGAACGATCTTGATGCAAAAGCGGCTGCTCAGCCTCTTGAATTAATGATGCCGTTTACCGGGATCATCCTCATGACACCGGTATTCATGCCGGAACAGGACGAAAACATCCGCGATACTGTCCGTGCCAAAAAAATGAGTTATGAATTGGTATGCCTGATGAGACTGCTCATGGCTGCGGCAGTCATGCTTGCGCTGACAGGTACATTCGTGCTGTTTATGAAATACTGCGGCTCGGATGTGTCGTTCAGGCACTTCTGCGGTGCAGCTGTCAGTGCGGCTGCTGTGGGGAGCATCGGATTCTTCACAGCTGCCGTCAGCGATAATACGATCGTAGGATATATGGCTGCTGTCATTTACTATGTAATGAATTTTCTTCTGAAAAGCAGGCTCGGGATGTTCTATGTATTCTCCATGTCATCCGGCAGCTTCAGTGAGAAGAAATGGCTGCTGCTCATTGCTGTACTGCTCAGTGCGGCAGGGCTGATCGGCAGAAGATACAGGACAAATATGATGTAAATTGCCGGGATCACCGAATAATCGCAAATTACTTGCGTTACAGCATTGATTTCATCGAAAAAACATGCTAAAAAAGTAATTACAGTAATGATGCAAAGGAGCGCTTTTTATGAAACTCATAAAACTGACAGCTGCTGCTATGAGCGTATTGATACTGCTGACCGGATGCGGACAAGCCGCTGTGTCATCAGCATATGCTGCTTCAATAACTACAACCGCCGCTGTACAGCATACAGATGCCGAACCGGTATACACTCCCCCTGCGCAGGAATATGCTCCCCTGTAAATACTGATCCTGAGCCGTATGTGCCGCCTGCTCCGGCAGTCACGACTCAGACAGCAGTCACAACTGCTGCTCCTCCCAAAACAACTACCGCTGCACCTGTTCCGGCAGATCTTACTCCCAAACAACTCATGAATAAAATGACCCTTGAACAGAAAGTATGCCAGATGTTCATGGTAACACCAGAGGCACTGACAGGTATATCGCCAATGGTGGAAGTCGGTCAGGAACTGCAAAAGCAATGAAAAAAAATCCCGTCGGCGGAATAATCTACTTCGCACAGAATCTCAATTCGCGAAGCCAGATAACCGCGATGATAAACAACACCCAGAATTTCTCAAAAGCTGCCTGCGGTATGGGTGTCTTTACCGCCATTGATGAAGAAGGCGGCACCGTTGCAAGAGCTGCCCAGAAACTTGGCACTACATCTTTCAGCAACATGGCTTACTATGGGCAGTACAATGACTCCGGTACCGCCTACAACATCGGAAATACTATCGGTACAGACCTCCGTGCTCTCGGTTTCAATGTGGACTTTGCACCCGTCGCTGATGTGAATATTGATCCTAACAATGAACTCGGTGACCGCATATTCAGCTCCAATCCGGAAGTTGTCGCCAATATGGTCACCAATGTCAGCATGGGCATGCAGGATGCAGGTGCCTCGGCAACCCTTAAACATTTCCCCGGACTTGGCGCAGAGAACGGCTGATATAATCCAGAAACCTGTTGAACTCGTGATTGAGAAAAAGAATAAACCGCAAGAACCTGGTGGCGACGGAGACAACAATACTGAGAAAAAGAAGGATTTTACAAGAATCTTCTATCCGCACAAAAACACTGAAGGTTGAACCTAACTCTGCATAAACCGACTATTCCCCAATTAACTCCAACAACGAGAACAGCTTTCAAGATCATGTATCTTCCCGGCCTTTGTGCCGGGTGGCTGTTCTCTAACTATGTAATAATAAAATCTTGATACATTCTCTTGACACTTCAGCTTCGATATGATATTATACTCGTAAGTAAGTAACGTATAATTAACTTAATGAAGCTTACTGGACTGGAGGATAGAATGAAGCAATACATCGTAGACGCTTTTACTGACAAGATATTCTCAGGGAATCCTGCTGCTGTATGCGTTCTGGACTCGTTTCCAAGTGAAGACATCTTGCAGAGTATCGCAGCTGAGAACAATCTGTCGGAGACTGCTTTTGTTGTCAAAGATTATGACCGTTATAATATCCGCTGGTTCACTCCCAAGAGCGAGATTGACTTCTGCGGACACGCTAGTTTAGCTGCTGCTTTTGTTCTTTTCAACTACTATGCTCAGGATACGGATACTATCAACTTCTACGGCCAGATTGGTGAGTTTACCGTTCAAAAGAGCGATGAGCTGATAAGAATGGAGTTTCCGGCTTATAGACTGGAGCATATTGAGATAACGGACATGATGATTGAAGCTCTCGGTACTATTCCGCTTGCCGCTTATAAAGACCGTGATATACTGTTCATTCTGCATGATGAGGATGAAGTTCAGAACTTACAGCCGGATATGGAGTTTATCTCCAAGCTTGACGGTGCGTGTATCGCTGTCACTGCCAAGGGTACGGAATATAACTGCGTTTCACGAGTGTTCACTCCTAGGTTCGGTATAGATGAGGATCCTGTGACCGGTTCAACTCACTGCATGATCGCACCCTATTGGAGCAGGAGACTGAATAAGCCCAGTATTACTGCTTTCCAAGCTTCCTCCCGTACCGGTATCCTGTACTGTGAATGCGTTGATGATAAGGTCATTATCTCCGGTAAAGCCGTACTCTACTCAATAAATGACATTGTTGGATTATGATAATATGTGTGCCGCCTACGGGCGGTGCTTCTTTTTTACTGTTGCCGGCATGGCTTGAGGCGGCTGTTATATCTTCTGAGAGTATAACTATCACGAGAATGACCGTTGCTGCAGCCAACTGATCGTGACAACACATGCTGGTTACTAATATCCCTTAATCCCAAATGGTAATATAATGATTATCACTTGAGTGTTTCAAGCGGTTGTGAAAAACTCTCATTCATGAGTATTTTCAATCATCGTCAATATCAATTACGGATTTTTGCAAAAGTAACAGCAGCATAGCATCAAAACCACCTGTTTTGAATACTTCATACTGCAAGCGTTGCTCAAAATCCGTAACTGTCCTATTTCTTTATTGAATTTAACAATATTAGATGGGAGCTGTTTTGTTGATGTTTAAAGGATGAAATGGTAAATATTTGAGGTTGGATGTGAGCTGTCGATTGCATAATCAAAACCACCCGTAAAACGGGTGGTTTGAGGAAGCCCTAGAAGGGCTTGATACGGACACTGCCCCTTAAGTGGGCTGAGAAAGGTCTGCCAACTGCATTTCATTCTCAGCTACCCCTTAAGGGGTTTTTACTTCTTCCTATACTTTTCTCCAGTGAACGGGTCTGTTGTTTCAAACAAACTTAGCTGATCTGTCATAATATCTTCTTGCAGTTGGTTCTTTATATACTCTTCAATTTTCTTAGCATTCTTTCCTACTGTATCAACATAATATCCTGTACACCAAAAATGTCTGTTACCATACTTATACTTCAGATTTGCATGTCTCTCAAATATCATCAATGAGCTTTTTCCTTTCAAGTCGCCCATTATCTGCGATACACTGTACTTCGGTGGAATTGCAAGCAGCATATGTATGTGATCCGGACATGCTTCTGCATCTATTATTTCTACTCCTTTTTGTTCACATAACCTTCTCAGTATCTTTCCGATATCAGTTTTTATCTGACTATAAATCACCATTCGTCTATACTTCGGTGCAAACACTATATGATACTTGCAATTCCACTTGGAATGTGCTAAACTATTTATATCGTCTCGTTTCATGGCGATACCTCCTTTGTTATTTTCAGTTTGGTTGGCAGACCATTGCTATTATAACATGGGAGGTTCTCTTTTTCTACTCATAGCTAAAGCTTCTTTGAACCCCTGGCAGAGCCAGGGGTTTTCGGGATACAAAAAGAAGCCAGCTCCATGACGAAGCTGGCTTTCTTTTTATATTCATATATTTGATAAAGCCTATGTTTTGGCAAATAACATTACCTCAAGAATCCATATTCTATATCATCATTTGTTGTTGGTTTGCTGTGAAATTCACACAGTAAAAGTCATCATTTTATCTGACCATTACCTTTATGATCCCATTTTTATCCAGGCCTTACTCTTTGATAAGATGCTGCGCCCTGACAGCTTTTCTGCAGGGCGCATTATGCATAGGATTATTGTCTGCTGTTTTCACGACGTGAAAGAGCGATTGCTGCCGCTCCTGCCAGGATCATAAATATTGCTGCTGCGCAGGCTGCGGCTGTCCGGACATCGTTGTTACCGGTCTGCGGCAGATTGATCTCTTCTCCGTCCGCATCCGTACCAATGCCAGTTTCCGGATCAATGGTATATATTGTGGATTCATAGTTTTCATCTTCAATTTCGATCATAACTTTGTCAGGAGCAATGACTGCGGCGAGCACACGATCGATTTCTTTGTCATTCTTCTGAAGATAGTCATTGATCGCCCATTCTTTCAGAGTCTCCAGTGGAATTGCCGTTTCCGGCAGAACCGGTATCTCTTTCAGGTCTATCTCATTTCCGAACCCGTCAACACCTTTCAGAGTAAACGGATTGATTTTGTACCGCACCGCAGACCCAAGTGCACTGTAACAGAGATATCCTTCGTTAGAAAAATATCCGTAAGACATTTCACAGTCTTCGCCGGTTGTCGCATAATAGTATTCCATTATCAGCGGCCGCAGCCTGTCATCTGCATAATGTTCTTCCTGCGTATACGGGATTTCTGAATACAGCAGCAGTGATGAGGGAGAAGAGTATTCCCAATTGATCCTCAGAACACCATCCTCATTTACACCGAGTTTTGCCTTATGTTCGCCGTCTTCAGCATAAAAGACCATATTACCTTGCTCATCAATAGTATATGTGAAAGGCGTATTGTTATCCGGTATGTTCCTTTGATTAAAGCCGTTTGTAAAGACCATGCCGCTTTCTCCGTCTTCATAGAAAACGTAAAATGCATTTTCGGATGTTTCAAAATAGGTTCCCGGTGTGATCGATGAAACATCATTGACAAACAATTCAACAGTGCCATACTTCATGAAAGAAACATAGCCGGTCATCAGAGAAGAAAATGCATATTCAATGTCTTCTTCTCCGTTTTCATTTATATAATGTATCTGCATACTGAAGCTGTACGGAACATCCAGATAATAATCAACATTAGTTACTGCAAAACCGGTGATCTTCTCGAATTGTTCCTTTGTAAGCTGCGGGAATCCTTCCATCGGATGGAGCTTTACTTCTTCGAGTGTCTTATAGTTTGAATCGGTGACCACATTTGTCGAAGTCTGGGTTTCAGGATCTTCCCATTTCATTTTTTCATTGCTGTAAAACTGCACCTTGACAGGCGGGAGACCTTCGATGCCGTCAATTGTCAGTATATTGTTATTCAGCTTGTAGGTGCCTTCATGTATCGTTGCGGTCATGAAGTCTATGAAGCGCACCTTATCGCCCTGGAATTCATAAAATCCCTTACCGTACTGCATCCATATGCCGTCAGGAATGGTTTCAATCGTGCTTTCCTCCGCTTCGGCAGCTACTACATAATTGTAGGCCTTGTCAAGCACGGTGATGGTGTAATCGGTCAGATCTGTGATATCATATTCCAGTGTGACGAAGTCGTCTTTTCCGGACAGTGGGATGCAGTCCGCAAAGGAATAGAGAGTTGTCAGAGAATGTTTCGGTGCTGCGTACTGATCCGGAGAGAGTGCAGTCAGAAATACCGGCAGATCAGATTTATTCTCTGCATCGCTGACCGCATTCAGCTCATTTTCCGTGTGATAGTAGCCGCTCCAGAGTTCCAGCAATTCCTGTGCATTCAGCGGGCATTTTGTCTTTTCTGCATCGATGGCATAGCCTTCACCGTTGCCGAGAACATAGACACAGTCCAATGCCATATTGTCGGAACACATCAGCGCCAGGATCTTTCTGCCGTCCTTTTCATAAACCTTGCTTTCAACGATCGGTGCTTCACGGTCCACCCAGAAAGATTTTTCATAGACTTGCGGGTTATCCTTTGATGATTCACTGTTTGTGTAAGCACTGATACGGAACGTGTATTCACCGTCTTCGCATTTTCCAAAATCAAATGCATCGCCGTAATAGCCGTTTGCCGTGAAAGGGGTATTTTCATAATCGCCCCATTCATGCGGCACGGGCAGTTTAGACAGGTATTCATTCAGCAGATTGCCCTCAGCGTCTATGATCTCCGTTTTAAAAGAACCCTGCCGGTAGGTATGTCCCTGAAGGCCGTAGAAGCTGTCTGCAAGGCCGTCATTGTTGGGCGAGATCCAGGTGTGAGTGCTTCCGTTTTTAAGCTGCTTAAGCTCCTCCGCAGTTGCATATTCTTCAATGTCCACGTCCAGAACCAAGGAGTCATCGATATGGAGGATATATTCCATCGGAATTCGGTTTACGATATCCTGCATGATCGGTAGCACCTCTCCGATAGTGCCGCTGGGTACGCAGAAGTTTCTGAAAACTACCATATCCCGCAGGCTGCTTCCGTCAATGATCGGTACTGCTACCCAGTCTCCGTGGAAGCCCAGAAGCGGTATGCTGATATCACAGCAGTTTTCTGCACCCTTCAGCATCAGATAGCCCTCAACGAAAAAGCCGTTACAGAATTCTTCAGCTACAGCTGCAGTTTCTGATGGATCAAGAGAAACAGAGATCGTTTCTGTACGGGTCTCCCCTGCTTCGCTTTTCAGCAGGCCGGAAAGATCAGCGCTGCAGGTCAGCATCTGCTGACCGGAAATTACATCATAGCCGACAGAAGAGTCATAGTCGCTGCCGTCTGTCATCAGGATCAGTGATGCATCTGTAAAATTGACATCCTCTGTGCTGATGTTTTCAAGTGTCACGTCAAAGCTGAATTCATCACCCAGCTTATCCCGGAGATTGATTTTTGCTGCACCCTCAGTTCCTGTCAGCATGACCTTTTCGTCAGGCAGACGATCCAGCGCAACCAGACCTGCCCCCTGCCGTCTCGGCTGAACGTATTTATCATTCTGCATGACCGGTTCTGCGGCATTCATCAGCATATTGCGGATATGATCCACCTTTTCACGGCCTTCTGCCGTTGAGCCGTTCTCTTCGAGATACTGCCTTACGATCGCCGTGCAGCCTGCAAGATACGGCGATGACATAGAGGTGCCGGACATGATCTCTGTCCCGCCGTCATAGGCTGCCGCCTTGACATTTCCGCCTATACCTGCAATATCAGGCCGCAGATCCAGTGAAGGACCTACACCCCAGGATGTATAGGAGCTGATCACAGGGTCAATATGCTCGTCCACATAAGTGCCGTCATTTGTAAGCACCGGATCAACGGCATTTTTCAGCATCTGACCTTCCTCGTAGGTGATGCAGGCAAATAGTACATCAGAATGGCATGTGACATATTCCAGACCGTCCGGCTCTTTCTTGTCGATTAGGATAATACCGGCAGCACCGCCTGTTTCTGCGTATTGCGCCATTGTCTGAAAGCTGAGCGTTCCACGCTGGATCAGCATCAGCTTACCTTTAATGTCCGGCAAACTGTAATGCAGCCTTGCACCGTCGCCGCAGTCCACAAGCTCGTAATCACCAAGCGGCAGTTTCTCCGAAAGATAGATGATCTGATTGTATATTGTCATCATCGGGCGGTAGCAAAGTTCAACATCGCCGAATTTGAGGATGCTTCGATTTACGTCGGAGTCATTGTTGACAGATGCAACCAGCATGGCTCCGCTGCCCGGTGCAGCATTGATATTAATGGTAGAGATATCCGGATAAGCAGGCTTGTTATGACGGCCAAACGTTTTTGCGCCGTTATCTGAATTTCCTGCGGACATACATATATTGATCCCGGCATTGTCGCAGGCAGTCATGGCTTCGTCCAGAGTTCCGCCAAGCTCTTCGTAATATGTACCCCAGCTCATATTGATGACATCCGCATGAAGCCGCACTGCATCTTCCAGCGCTGCTACTGCTGCCTCAGAACTCAGCCTGTGATTGCCCTCACCGCAGCTCATGAAGATGATCTGTGCATCCTTGGCAATTCCGGAGATAGTGTCACCGTCTGCGGTGGTAAATGTATTGCCGGCTGCTATACTGGAAACGTGCGTACCGTGATAGTCATCCCGATTGGCAACTCCGCCGTAAAAATCGTCGTCCACATAATCCACTACATATGGCAGCTTGCTGGAAATATAGGCTCGGTCCGGATCGATACTCATGTGCAGCGTTCCGCTCTCAGCAAGTTCGGTAATGTCATCCTTTGTGATGGCAGTGTCGATATCATCCGGCAGTGCAGAAAACATCGGATGAGTAACGTCCAGCTCGCTGTCCAGCACGGCAATGACCTGCCCCTCGCCCGTACAGCCTGTATCGTTCTGGAATGTGGGAATTCCGCCAATGGCCTGCCCACGGGCAAGCATCGGCACTTCAATGTCCTGCACCCGCTCCACAGCTGCAATGCCCGGCAGTGCTTCTACAGCCGGGATAAGCTCTTCCGGCAGCTCACAGCTGAAGCCGTTGGTCAGCAGTGTGTAGCGGAATTTGACGTTCAGTGCCGGATACAGTGCACGGATCCTGTCTTCTGCCGCCTGCTGCTGTGCCTGAAGCTTGTCTGTTTGTGCAGCGGCATCCTCTGTTTCAAGATAGGAGATACCGTCTTCTGTGGCTTCTTCGCCGCTCAGGACAGGGTCACCGTCGATCCTGACGATGACTTTGACAGGGTCTGTACCGGGTGCGCTGCATTCTGCGGCTTCGGCAGCGGATGCCCGTACGGTGCTTCCCCTCTGCCAGCCTGTGCTGCAGAAGCCGAATACAGCTGCTGCTGCAAGACAGAATGCTCTGTTTGTAAGTGTGTGTTTCAAATTAGAATCTCTCCTCTCCATAATATAAAGAATTTGCGCTTCCCGAAGGTCGTTCGGGGCAATATCCGACTAACAGCGGTTATTGCGGACACATTAATTATAATCCGTAAGCTTAAATTTGTCAACAATGATCAGTATGTTTTCACATATAACAAGCTATTTATGTAAAGAAGCACAAAAGTGATCATCCCATATAGACGAGTTTTTGACCATGTACACGATGAAGGCAATATAATGCTATGAAATAAGAGCTGCTTCCGCTTGGGAGCTGTTTTTCCCTTTTTGGCTTGATGAAATATGAGAATTATGATATAATGGTTTGGAAAGAAAAATCGTTATCACTGAGGTTTCAGCCGATGATAATGTAATTCGGCTGCGCCAAAAAAGTTTGGCGATGATAGCTTTTCTGTGTAATAGTAAATAAAAAACAGGAGTATGTCCTCTTGACCTGAACATACTCCTGTATTTTTTTGCCTTTCGGTCAGCCTAATGCCATTACCCGAACGTTTTTATTTTTTTGAGAATATTTGACAATCACAAGGCACTTAATCGCCTTAGTAGCTCCTGGTGGAATTTACAGCCTCTGAGTAGGTAAGATCTACGATATCAAGGTTGAAATAGTCGTATTCTGTAATGGGAGGTGTCTTGTCAATGGCACTCTGAGTCTGGACGTAAGAATAGGCTGTTCCGTCAGCATTAGAATATAATGAACCGCTGGAGGCATACATTATATCCTTTCTCGTTGTCTGCTCGTTGGAGCCCCAGTACTCATACCCGAAGGACTCGGTTTTTATCTGCTTTAATTCGTCGTTTTCCATGGTATACCAATCGTACTCGCCTGCGCCCATATGACCGTAGATCATAACGAGCTTATTGGTTGCGGTATCAATGCCGAAGGACGCATGGCCTCCGTGTATATCTGCAATATATTTGAGCGCTCCGTCTCTGAATGTGTAAATGTCGATCTTGTAGTTATATTCGCCGTTTCCGTACTTAAAGAAAAATTCGGGAGAACCGTCGCCGTCAAGGTCATTGAATGCAACGTCTATGCTCGCATTTCCTTCGGACGAGAGCAGCTCGTTATATTTGTTATTTACCAGATCCTTGCAAAGCTGTACATAGGATACGTTATTATTATTTGCGTTCTCGTTCTGATTGCTGTCGGGTAGATCGTATCTGTCTGCGGAATCTACTCTCCACTTTCCCCCGTTCTTTACGATAGTCATATCTACCTGAATATATCCGCCGGCCAGCTCATAATATGCCCTTGCTACGAATTCATTTTCAGAAGAAGAGATTATCTCGGGCTCATAGTTCTCCCAGCCGTAGTGATTGCCTCTGGCTCCGAATCTGGCATAAAGTCCGTCCGGGCCCTCCTTGAAGAATGGCTCAGAGCCTTCTGCAAGGTAGCTGTACTCATCATAGAACGAACCGGAGAAATTATCGGAGAGGAAACTTCTGACATTACCCATAGTCGAGAAATCAAAGCCATTTACGTTGCCATCGGTCACCTTATAATAATTTCCGTCAGAAGCAAGGGGTGAGTTAAAGTTCACTGTCAGTCCACCGCTGCTCACAAGCTCTACGGTATTCATAGCCTTCATAAGATCTGCGGCTACAACAGAATAATCTCTGTCATCGTCTTCGTAGCTTCCTCCGGCAATGGTAACTGTCTCGGTAGTCTTCTCTGATGCAGTGGTAGTATACTCTGCGTTCACAGTCGAGGTTTCAGAAGTGACTTTGGACGTGGATTCAGTAGTGGACTGAGTAGTCTTTACTGAATCAGCCTTGGACTCCCTGTTGTCCTTGGAAGAAGAGGAATTACGGCTGATAAGCACTCCTCCGCCTACCAGTCCGCCCACAAGCACTACGCTGGCAGCAACTGCTGCGAATGAGGTCCATCTGGGCTTATTGTATTTTTCAACACCGTGTACTTCCTCAGCCATGTCTGTATTGTTTTCATTCATTATATCAAGTTTATCCTTACTCATTTTCAACAGCCTCTCTTTTTCTTTTTCAGTCAGCGCCGGAACGGAGAGACAGTCTACGGTCTTATCATCGGCGTTATCAAGCATATCAAATATCCGATCCTTTCTCATAGTCATCGTCTCCTTTCTTAAAACATGATTCCTACGGCGGCCAGTGATCTTTTAAGTTTTTCGAGCGCTCTTGCGGCTCTCATGCGGACTGCCGATGCTTTCATTGACATCATCTCGGCTATCTCGCCTGATGTACGCTCGTAATAATACTTCTGAAGGATAATGGTCGAATCCGGTTCACCGAGTTCGTTTATCTTGCTTATCAGTATTTCCCTTGTCTCTCGCTTATCCGAATCATTTTCAATGTCGATATCGGATGGAGCGGATGCGAACTCATCATCCGCTTCGCTTGAATATCTCTCCGAGCGGAGTGCAAGGCTCCGATAAGCATTAATAGCACGTCGTTTTGCGATGGTCCCTATGAATGCCTTCAGCTCACCGGAATCGTCGCCGTTTCTTTTATAACCGAAAAAGACTTCTGCGAAAATATCGCTCACGCATTCGTCAATGTCCTCACGCTGAGCTATCCTGTTTATTTTATTGTAAACGATGGCGTATACATAGTCGCAGTATTCTCTGAAAAGAGCTGCGTATGCCTTATCCGGCGATTCTGCATACAGCCTGCAATACTCATTACCGGTCATACCGTTTCCTCCTGTTTCATGAAAGTTTTCCATGGAATTGCGCTTTCGTATAGTACACTCACACCAAGATCACTGATCGTCACATAAAAGAGAGTTTTTTCATAAAATGTCAAAAATCAGCAATTTACAGTAAAGACTTATGTTGAAATACCACAAAGAGTGTGCCGGCAAAATGCCTGCACACTCTCTTTTTATTCTTCGTCTATTATCTTTCGTGTGTCCGCAACGACTTCTGCAAGCGTAGTGCTTTTCAGCTTGTTTTCAAGAGCTTCCTGCGCTGCTGCAAGCCGTCCGTCCATTGCTTTATGGATATTTCGTCCCACGGGACATTCCACATTGGGATTTTCGTGGAAGTGGAACAGCCCCTCCTCATCTATGCAGTCAACAGCCTTGTAAATATCGTACAGCGTTATTTCGTCAAGTGATTTTGCAAGATGGGCACCGCCGCTGCCCTGACGGGTCTCAACTATACCTGCATTGCGAAGCTGTCCGAGAACGTTCCGGACTATCACCGCATTTACTCCCGTGCTGCCCGACAGGAAATCGCTGGTCACCCTCATCTGTCCGTCGAAAATATCGATACAGGCGAGAATATGCACTGCTGCTGTGAATTTACTTGTTATCTGCATAGATGTTCATCTCTTTCTTACTCTCTTACCACGCTGATACGCTGCCTGATGTGAGCGCCTTTTTCGATCTCGTCCACAATAGCAATAGCGTAATCCGCATAGCTGATAATGCTCTCGCCCTTAGAGTTTAGCGTCAGCTCCTCTCCTGCGAGAATGTACTTGCCGCTG
>DFHF01000017.1 GCA_002371825.1 Ruminococcus flavefaciens
ACAATAGTATATAAGGGAATGTTCCTGGTGGATGAGCTGAGGAAGTTCTATACAGATCTTCAGAGTCCTGAGTTCAGGTCTGCAATAGCAATGGTACATTCAAGATTCTCGACCAATACATCTCCAAGCTGGCAGAAGGCACATCCCAACAGGATGATAGTCCACAACGGCGAAATAAACACTATCACAGGAAATGCTGATAAAATGCTTGCCCGTGAGGAGACAATGTCCTGTGAGGTGCTGAAAAAGGATATGAACGACATCCTGCCGGCAATAAATGTAAACGGCTCTGATTCAGCAAGACTTGACAATGCGCTTGAATTCATGGTTATGTCAGGAATGCCGCTTCCGCTGGCAGTAATGATAACCATTCCCGAACCATGGAAAAATGACAGGACGATATCCAAGGCAAAATATGATTTCTATCAGTACTATGCAACAATGATGGAGCCCTGGGACGGCCCTGCGTCTATACTTTTCTCAGACGGTGAAGTAATGGGAGCAGTCCTTGACAGAAACGGACTTCGTCCTTCCAGATATTGCATTACAAGTGATGGTTTTCTTGTGCTTTCCTCCGAGACAGGCTGTATCGATATACCGCCTGAGAAGATAATAAAGAAGGACCGTCTCCGTCCGGGAAAAATGCTTCTTGCGGACACGGTACAGGGACGTATAATCGATGACGATGAACTGAAGAGCAGCTACGCCTCCCGCCAGCCCTACGGTGAGTGGCTTGACGCAAATCTTGTACGTCTTCACGACCTTCACATCCCGAACAAGAACGTAAAGACCTATACACGGGACGAGCTGAGGAAGCTCCAGAAGGCCTTTGGCTACTCATTTGAGGATATAAAGAACAGCATCCTGCCTATGGCAGAAAACGGTGCAGAGCCGATAGCCTCAATGGGTTCAGATATACCGCTCCCGCCTCTTGACGGACAGCATATCCCGCTTTTCAATTACTTCCGTCAGCTTTTTGCACAGGTTACAAATCCGCCTTTTGATGCGATCCGTGAGGAGATAGTTACTGATACGAGCACCTATATCGGTGAGGACGGAAACATACTTGAGGAGCGTCCGGAGAATTGTCATGTGCTTAAGATAGAGAATCCTATCCTGACTGAGACGGATATGCTGAAGATACGCAGCATGAATGTCAAAGGACTTAAAACAGCTGTCATCCCAATAACATATTACATAGGCACATCTCTTGAAAAGGCTATAGAGAGGCTGTTTATCGACGCAGACAAGGCATACCGTGACGGAGCTAATATACTCATTCTCTCTGACAGGGATGTTGACGAGTATCACTGTCCGATACCTTCACTTCTTGCTGTAGCAGCGCTTCAGCAGCATCTTGTCTCCACAAAGAAGCGTACAGCCGTAGCGATGATACTTGAAAGTGCAGAGCCAAGAGAGGTACATCATTTCGCAGCACTTCTGGGCTATGGAGCCTGTGCAGTCAACCCATATCTTGCACAGGAGACGATCCGTGACCTTATTGATACAGGTATGCTTGACAAGGACTTCTATGCAGCCGAGGATGACTATAACAGTGCAGTTCTTCACGGCATAGTAAAGATCGCCTCAAAAATGGGAATATCGACCATACAGTCATATCAGGGCAGCAAACTTTTTGAGGCAGTGGGAATATCCCGTGAGATGATCGACAGATATTTTTCAGGAACAGTCAGCCGTATCGGCGGAATAGGGCTCAGTGATATCAGCCGTCAGACAGAGGCCCTTCACACAGCAGCATTTGATCCACTGGGACTTACTGTGAACCGCAGCATAAAGAGCTCCGGAAGCCATAAGCTGAGGAGCGGCATGAGCGAGCATCTGTATACACCTGAGACAATACACCTCCTTCAGGAGGCAGCCCGTACAGGAAGCTATGAGACATATAAGAAGTATTCAGCCTGTCTCACAAGTGAAGACAGTCATATGACTCTGAGAAGCCTTATGGATTTCCGTTTTGATGAGAACGGCGGAATACCCATAGATGAAGTGGAGTCAGTAGAGAGCATATGTCACAGATTCAAGACCGGAGCAATGTCATACGGCTCTATTTCACAGGAGGCTCACGAGTGCATGGCAGAGGCCATGAACAGGATCGGCGGAAAGTCAAATTCCGGTGAAGGCGGAGAGGCTCCGGAGAGACTCAGCTCTGATAAATGTTCCGCAATAAAGCAGGTAGCATCAGGCCGTTTCGGAGTTACAAGCGAATACCTTGTTTCCGCACAGGAAATACAGATAAAAATGGCTCAGGGCGCAAAGCCCGGAGAGGGAGGACATCTTCCTTCGGGAAAGGTATACCCATGGATAGCCAAGACACGTCATTCAACACCTGGAGTAGGACTTATCTCGCCGCCGCCTCACCATGATATCTATTCAATTGAGGATCTGGCACAGCTGATATACGACCTGAAAAATGCCAATGACAAGGCAAGGATATCGGTCAAGCTTGTATCTGAGGCCGGAGTCGGAACAGTTGCAGCAGGTGTAGCCAAGGCAGGAGCGCAGGTCATACTGATATCCGGATATGACGGCGGCACAGGAGCTGCCCCGAGAAGTTCGATCTATAATGCAGGTCTTCCGTGGGAGCTTGGACTTGCAGAGGCACATCAGACACTCATGCTCAACGGGCTCCGTTCAAGAGTAAGGATAGAAACTGACGGAAAGCTCATGACAGGCCGTGATGTACTTGTTGCAGCACTGCTTGGTGCAGAGGAATTCGGTTTTGCAACAGCTCCGCTGGTAACAATGGGCTGTGTGATGATGAGAGTCTGCAACCTTGATACCTGCCCCATGGGAATAGCTACGCAGAATCCTGAGCTGAGAAAACGATTCAAGGGCAAGCCTGAATACATAATCAACTTCATGCACTTCATAGCACAGGAGCTCAGGGAGTATATGGCAAAGCTTGGGGTACGCACAGTTGACGAGCTTGTAGGCCGTACCGATCTTCTTTGCAGGAAAGCAACAGAGGACGGGGAAAACATTGATCTTTCAAATATACTCTACAGCCCTGAGATATCAGGAAAAAATTCTTTTGATCCGGAAGATATTTATGATTTTGGACTTGACAGAACCATAGATCATAATGTTATAATAAAGAAGCTGAACAGCGCACTTAAAAATAAGTCAAAGAAGTCCATAGACATAGACATCTCCAACACCGACCGGTCACTGGGAACTCTTTTCGGTACCGAGATAACAAGGCGCTGGGGAGAAAATGTTCTTGATGACGATACCTTTACTGTAAAATGCCACGGTACCGGCGGACAGAGCTTCGGAGCTTTCATTCCAAAGGGACTGACACTTGAACTCTCTGGGGACAGCAATGACTATTTTGGCAAGGGACTTTCCGGCGGAAAGCTTGTGGTATACCCGCCGAAGGGTTCCGGCTTCAGGGCTGAGGATAATATAATCGTAGGAAATGTTGCACTGTACGGAGCAACCTCCGGAAAGGCCTTTATAAACGGAGTTGCAGGTGAGAGATTCTGCGTAAGGAACTCCGGAGCCTATGCGGTATGCGAGGGTACAGGTGACCACGGCTGTGAGTATATGAC
>DFHF01000012.1 GCA_002371825.1 Ruminococcus flavefaciens
GTGCCACACTCGGTGAGATAAGCGTGTGTGGAATATACAGATGTGGTGGGTCAGATGCGAAAACGATCGTTCCTTCTTCTGTAGCGTTCCAGCCTTGATGCGGAAACATCATAATATCCTGTGTTGGAACTGACTGAAGAAGGAAAGCCACAAGAGCGTTGAACTTACCCTTCGTACAACCAGGATATCTGAAGATCTCCTTGAGATACTTGTGGAACGAATCTTTTATATAGTCCTCCTTTGGAACAAGAACGGCATGGATTTTACCATTCACCATGTATTGTAATAAAACAAATCTGAGTTCACCATCGGGAGCTTTGTTCTTGTACTGACAGATTATATTGAATTCACCGGTGAGGGGCTCGGACTTAATTTTGCCTTTGTTATTCGAAATCTCCTTACACCATCTGAAGTTAATAGGATCATATTTGTAAGATTCCTGACTGATAGTAACATCGGTAGCAGGCGGAACATACCCGTATGTAGGTTCACCGTAGGCGTAACCGTAAGTGAATGGCGGAGGGGCATAGTTATTATTATAAGCAGCCTGTCCGAAACAATTGTTCACAGGCATAGAGTTAAATTGGGCCATTCCAGCAGAAAGGCCATTTCTTCTGAGGTCATCAAACATGTGTTTCACTCCTTAAATATTTTAATTACAATCATGAAAACTATTGAACGATTATGGAAGTATAGGTTATGAGCAATAATGTATCTCATTACTACCGCTTTCAGGGGGATTTTTTTAAAAATAAAAAATAGATCTTTGCGCAAACCTATACTTCATAAATAATACAATAGTTTTTGAAGTTAAGTATTATCCTTTGAGCGAGGCACGAGGCCCCGCTGGCAGTACTTTGGACAGGTCACATCAATCCATTGATTGAAGAAGACTCATATTGTTGTTGATATGTGGCTGACAGGATTTGATGTTCCCTCGCTTGCCACCATGTATGTATACAAGCCTATGAGCGGTCACAACCTTATGCAGGCTATAGCCCGTGTAAACCGAGTATTCAGAGATAAAGAAGGCGGACTTGTAGTTGATTATGTAGGCATAGCTTCTGCACTGAAGCGTGCTATGAACGATTATACTGTCCGTGACAAGAAGAATTACGGTGATACGGATATCAGCAAGGTTGCATATCCTAAGTTTCTTGAAAAGATGCAGATATGTCGCGACTTCTTCTACGAGTATGATTATCAGCGGTTCATGGACGGAACTGATTTAGAAAGAGCAAAGACTATAAGCGGCGGTGTAAACTTTATCATCGCACCGAGCAGGCAGGAAGAAAAAGAAGAGTTCATCAAGGAAGCCCTTATGCTTCATCAGGCGTTGTCCCTATGCTCTTCCCTTGTTGAAGAGTCACTGCGAATCGAAGCTCAGTTCTTTGAATCAGTCAGAGTGCTGGTACTCAGGCTTTCAAATCAGGGCGGAGAGAAAAAGCTGTCACTCCCCGAGATGAACGCCCGTATCAATGAACTGCTCAAGCACAGTATCAAGAGCGATGGTGTTATCAACCTCTTCTCTGATATACACGAGGAATTCTCACTGTTTGATCCTAAGTTCCTTGAAGAAGTATCGAAAATGAAGGAGAAAAACTTAGCGGTGGAACTGCTGAAAAAGCTGATAGCTGAGCAGATTAAGATCTATCGCAGAACTAATGTGGTCAAGTCAGAGAAGTTTTCCGAGATAATACAAAGATCTATGAACGCATATCTCAATGGAATGCTGACAAACGAACAGGTCATTGAAGAGCTGATGAAGCTTGCAAAGGAGATATCTGATGCAAGCAAGGAAGGTCAGGAGCTCGGACTCACAGCAGACGAACTGGCCTTCTATGATGCGCTTACAAAGCCTCAGGCGGTAAAGGATTTCTATGAGAATGCAGAGCTTATAGCTATAACAAAGGAGCTGACAGAGACTCTGCGTAAAAACCGGACTATTGACTGGCAGAAAAAAGACTCAGCCCGTGCAAGAATGCGTATGATGATAAAGAAGCTGCTCAAACAGCATAAATACCCGCCGGAAGGGATGGAAGATGCTGTGCAGACAGTTATGATGCAATGTGAGCTTTGGGCAGATAATGCTTATACGCTCAAAAAAGAATTATTATGAAAATAGGATGTGCCTCCTGACGGAGGCGCTTCCATTTAAGATGTATAAAAAAACGAATGATAAAACTGGAGTGACAATTATGCAGTTAGGATGGATAGATTTTTCAGCAACAGAACGCAGCAAGGTGTTGAGTATCCTTGATCTGCTATCAGAGAAAGCCACTCTTGACGAGCTCGGCATCTCACCCATTCGTGACGGATTTTCCAACATGTTTTTCCCAGGTACCTCGACTATCCAGACGAGAGCAAAGTATTTCTTCATCGTTCCATACGCAATGAAGTCGCTAGAAAAAACGGCTGGAACAAGCAGCAGCATTTTCAAAAAGGAGCTTGATGAACTGGAGAAAAGATGCGGATATAAATTTCTTGAAAACGATCCCAATGAAGAAGGCGTTATCGGAAAGCGTTCGCTGAACAAAGGAAAATGGGTCAAAAGACCTCCCTCGGATATTTACTGGGCAGGACTGCGTACATACGGCATTTTCTCCGCAGGCAAGATGTCAAAAGACGAGTGCATAAACGCTGTCTGTCATCAGCTTTCAGCAAAAAATAACGTGCGCTTTCTTGGAAATTCCAACGACAAATCTGAGGAAAACGACACTGACGACAAGCATCCGGAGGAGCTTTCATACAGCAGCTTCTGGAATATCCCCACATTTAAGCCCGACTGGTTCAGTACACTGAAAATGGAACTGACCAAGGACGAGGCTCATTTTCTGAAGGCACGGATAATAAAGAGCTGTCCGGACAGCATCATGGGGTACATTCTGAGCCATGACATGAAGTCATTTGCAGAACTTGAGAGCTTTGAGGACATCAGTGTGCTCATTAGTCAGTTTCCAGAGGATATGCAGAATGAGTATTACCTTGCCAGAGATTTCTCCAGTTTTATTTATGTGGCAAGAGTGCTTTTCAATCTTATCATCGCCCCGGAAAACGAAACTGCCATAGCTGAGTATGACCGGCTCTATCCTCGGCTCAAAGAGCTGTCAGAAGTTGATCTGGAGGCAATTTATCAGCTTTTGGAGATAAAGGAGATAGGTCTCATAGGCTTTCTGAACGATCTGAAAAAGCTAATGATCGAAGGAAATACTGACAAAATGAAAACACTGATAAAGAAACGAGAGAGCTGGCTTAAAGGCGACAGCCGGGCAAAAACAGTACACCCGGAGGAGCTGGAACAAGGCTGGTATGGTGGCGGACTTCTGGATTACCGTTTCACCGCTGCAAAGCAGATCATCGCTGATATTTTCAGCGGAGAGGAGGAAGGAAATGCTTGAACCGGAAAAGGAACGCATCGACTATGGTCAGCTTCTTTCATGTCCTGAGGGATACAAGCTGGACATAGCAATCGGAACGACCTACTCTCTTGACCTTGATGCGCTGGTAGGCATATCTCTTGCCCTGGGACTTGGTGCATCAACAGACAGCGATCTTATGGGCAGCGAGATATGTATTCTTGAAGCACTGGAGCTCACTGCTGAAAATGTTGCTTTGTTCTGTGAAGGCGGACAGATACACACGCCCAATAATCATTCTTCTCTTTACATACTTCTGGAAAAAATGGTTTATCAGGTAATAACCAGGAAGACAAAAGGCATGAGCCATTATCCTTCGTTTCACCCGAAATTCTGGCTTTTGCGATTCGTCAGCGAAAAGAACGGCTCTTCTTTCTACAGATTGGCAATCATGAGTAGGAATCTCACCTTCGACCAGAGCTGGGACGTGACATTCTCTATGGAAGGTATAAGGGCCCCTGGACGAAGTGACAAAAACGTTCCTGTCAGCGATCTCATAAACTATCTGCTTGAAAGCCTGCCTGAAAACCAGTCCACGGAAGAAAAACGCCGCAAGATCAAAACAGTGCTGAAGGACCTGCCTTATGTTGATTTCAAGCTGGACTGCCGGGAATTCACCGATTTTGAATTCATTCCATTGGGCATAAAGAGAAGCTCAGGCGGACGATACAATATAAAAGATGCTCAGTATTCTCTTTTCAACAAAAGAGCTGATGAGCTGCTGGTCATAACTCCGTTTCTCAGCAAGGGAGTGGTAAGAGACCTGAACGAAAACACCGGCGGTGACAGAACAAAAAATATCCTTATCACAAGGACTGAGTCTCTGAGCGAGCTATCTGCTGAGGACTGCGGTAATTTCTCTCTGTACACGCTGAGAGACCAGGTCATCGACGGCGAGAGCATAATTTCCGACGAGGACAGCAATATCAGCAAGCACGACATTCACGCTAAGCTGTATATGATCCGGAAGGGCAGCAGATCAGAGCTGTATCTCGGCTCGATGAACGCCTCTCACAGCGCTGTCAACGGTAATATCGAATTCATGATAAGACTGATCAGCCAAAGACGCTATCTAGATCTGGACAAGATGAAAGCAGCTCTTTTCACTACTGATGCCGGCGACAGCCCTTTCACTGAAGCCGAACTAACCTTCTGTGATGAGCCCGGAAATTCGCCTCAGCTTGACAAGTACATCAAGGAGCTTTGTCGGTGCAGTCATCATGCAACTGCCGAGAGATCCGGTGATAATTACAGCCTGACAGTGGTCTTCGACGAGCTTCCGGAGCTCCATGAAGGCATTGAAATGGAGATCTCTCCGCTTCTGCTGAACAGAAAAGCTACTATAGCCAACAGAGTGGTCTTCGACAATATCGAACTAAAAAAACTGTCTGCTTTTTACAGTATAACTGTCACTAGCTACGAAGACAGCGTCAGCCGTGTGCTCAAGATCAGCACCGAGGGTATCCCGGAGGACCGTGAGAAGAAGATCATTTCCGACATCATAAATGACAAGAGCTCCTTTTACCGGTATATCGCATTTCTATTGGGCGAGAACTACGTTTCCAGCTACATGGACGCGGAAAACATCGTGCTTGAGGAAAAACAGAATGGCTCAGAGATAAAAAAGCCGGTGATGCTCCCGCCAATATATGAGCTCATGCTGAAAAAAGCCTATACCTCTCCGGAAAGGCTGAAAGCCATCGGCAGACTCATCGACTCAGTTGCTGATAAAAATGTTATCCCGGAATTTGAAGAGCTTTATAACACTTTCAAAAAGGCGGTGAAGCTGAAATGAGAAACGTTGCAGACGAGCTTGAAAATATAGTAAATAACGTTATGTCCGGTCTGAAGGACTTCCAGAAAAAGACTGTTGAACATATCGACTCGCTATACAGAAGCGGACAGAAAAGGATACTTGTGTCAGACGAGGTAGGTCTTGGAAAAACTCTCATCGCAAGAGGAACTATCGCCAATGTCGCTAAGCTGCGTCAGGAGGAGGGCGACGAGTTGGTGAAGGTGGCATACATCTGCTCAAACAGCACCATTGCCGACCAGAATCTGCGGAAACTGCGTATCACATCAGAGGTGCAGACAGACGATGCCGGATCCTCACGGCTTTCCATGCAGCACCTGAAGATATTTGAGCAGGAAAGCGATCCAGATCTTCACCAGAGATATATCCAGCTCATCCCACTTACTCCTGACACCTCATTTCGTATGACAACCGGAAGCGGAACGGTTTCAGAACGTGCGCTGATGTTTGCAGTTCTGCGGAGAATGCCAGCGCTCAAAAACTTCCTTCCGGAGCTTGAGGTGCTTATGGCTGACAGAGCCATTTCCGCTTGGCATTACTGGTGCAGAAACTATTATATGGAACGTGTGGAGAACTGCAACAAGCTCTCAAAAAACGCCTATCTTGATTTTATGATGAAGCAGCTTGACCGTGAAATGAACATGGAACGAGAAGGTGAGAGCTCTTATCTTGACATCCTGAAAGCTGAGCTTAAAAAGATCCGAAATGGCTTATCATACGACAGAGGCATCATCGGCAGGCTGCGCCATATGTTTGCAGAGATCAGTGTCGCAAGGCTTGAACCTGACCTGGTCATAATGGACGAATTCCAGCGTTTCAAATACCTTATTGACACAAGCGGAGTTTCCGAGGTGTCAATGCTGGCGAACAAATTCTTCAACACTGACGGGCTGCGTATCCTGCTCCTTTCCGCAACTCCATACAAGATGTACTCCACTATGGAGGAGATTGACGAGGATCAGGTGGACGCACATTACAGCGAGTTTTTCAAAGTAATAGAATTCCTCAGTGATACGCAGCCGATCGATGCTTTTCAGACTATCTGGGAGGATTATTCCGTGAAGCTGAAAGAGCTTATCAAAGGCGATACAGCAATCATTGAGGTGAAGAAAAACGCTGAAAACGAACTGTATAAACGAATTTGCCGGACGGAACGATATTCCGAACGTCACAGTGCTGACATGATAGATGATTCCGATGTAAAGATACCGCTGAAAGTCAGTGAAGCCGATATTCGTTCGTATCTACAGATACAGGAACTTCTCAGCTCAATAGATGAGCCATACAATGCTCCGGTGGATTTTGTGAAATCCTCGCCCTATCTCATGTCGTTCATGAACGACTACAAGCTGAAAAAGCTCATCGAGAAATACTTCAAAACTCACCCTAATGAAGTCTCTAAAATGAAGCGAGAGACCTTCTGGCTGAACAAAAAGGCTATCGACAGATTTGACAAGATACCCAACAACAACGCAAGACTGGACAGAGTAATGGAAAAGGTTTTCAGCAATAATGCGGAGCTCCTGCTGTGGGTACCGCCTTCGCTGCCGTATTATCAGCCGGAGGGTGTTTTCAAAAATTCAGAGAACTTCTCCAAAACGCTTATTTTCTCTTCATGGGAAATGGTACCGAGAATGCTGTCCATGCTACTGTCCTATGAGGCAGAACGTAAGACTACCGGAGCTATTGCAAGGCGTTCACCTGACCGTGAAGCAAAATACTTTTTGTCCGGCGACAAACGCTATCCCAGCGCAAGGCTTAATTTCGTCCTTCGCGAGAAAAAGCCGGCTGCCATGACGCTTTTCTGCCTGATATATCCGTCTAAGTTCTTAGCACAATGCTATGAGGCCATGTACTGTCTGAGGAATAAAATGTCCCTCAGGGAAATCGAAAGTTCAGTCCGGGGAAAAATAAGCAATGCTCTTGACAAAATGCAAAGCACTGAAAGAGGTCTTCCTGACGCACGCTGGTATTACATTGCGCCTATGCTCATGGACGGCGCCGATCATGCGGAAAAGTGGCTTGATTCTGAGATAGCTTATGCCCGGAGCAAAAATGCTGATAAGGAACTGTCCACGAATTCCTATCTGAGGCATATTGAGGAATACCGGAGGCTTTTCCAGGAACTGAAAGGTGTTTCTCTTGAGGAAAAGCTTGGGAAAAAGCCAGACGACCTGCTGGAGGTACTCACGGATATGGCTATAGCTTCTCCGGCAATATGTGCTTACCGCACTTACAAGCGCTATCGCTATCCAGGATCTGGAAATGATCCTTCTCTTCCAAGCCAGGTCGCAAGGCAATTCATAAACCGCATGAATACTCCGGAATCTACAGCTGTTATCATGCTTTCCACCGGCAGACGCTCAGACGATGCCCATTGGCAGAACGTCCTGTCGTACTGCAAGGACGGCAACTTCCAGGCAATGTTAGATGAATACGCTCACCTCATAAGCAACAATTTTGAGGAAGGACACGTCGATACCAGTGAGCTGCACAAAACGATCCTGGATTCCATGCAGATCAAGACCACCTCCTACAATGCCGATACCTATGAGAGCTTTCTCAGCAGTGTTAGGTACAACGTAAGCAAGGACATCAAGCTGAGGACTCACTTTGCCGTATCCTTCACCAAAGGAGACAGCGACGAAAGCTCTACCGACCGAAAGAAGAAAGTTCGCAATGCATTCAACTCACCCTTCCGTCCATTCGTTCTGGCTTCTACATCCATCGGACAGGAAGGACTGGATTTCCACAATTATTGCCGGAGAATAGTTCACTGGAACCTGCCGTCAAATCCCATTGATATCGAGCAGCGTGAAGGTAGGATAAACCGCTTTGAGTGCCTTGCTATCAGACAGAATATCGCTGAAAGATACGGCTCTCTGCCATTTCTGAAAGACCCGTGGAGGGAGATGTTCAGAAAAGCCTGCGCAGAAGAAAAGACCGCAAGCAGCTCAGATCTGCTGCCTTTCTGGGGGCTGAAAAACACCGAAGACATGATCCGTATAGAGCGGATCGTTCCAATGTACCCATTCAGCCGGGATCAGAACCTCTACGGACGCCTGATGAAGATCCTTTCTCTCTACAGGCTCGCCCTGGGTCAGCCCCGTCAGGAGGAGCTTATAGAGCATCTTCTGAACAACAAGATCCTCAGTGAGGATGATGCTGAGAAGCTGTTCATTAACCTCAGTCCTTTTTACAGAGATGATGAGTAAAGCACTGGTTGGAACATAAGAACCAATGTAGCCTATGAGATGCTTTATCACAAGGATGTTTCCATATATAAAACCAGCTCCGCCAGAAGGCGGAGCACATATTATCATAATCCAACAATACTATTTATTGAAAAGAGTACGGCTTTACCGGAGATAATCACCTTATCTCCGACACTCTCACAGTACAGAATACCAGTACGGTTTGATGCCTGAAAAGCTGTGATGCGGGTTTTGTTCAGTCGGCTGCTCTAATAGGGTGCGATCATGCAATGCGTTGAACCAGTCACAGGATCCTCATCTATACCGAACTTTGGAGCGAATACCCGTGAAACACAATCGTATTCCGTACCTTTGGCAGTAACAGCGATACACGCACCGTCCAGCTTAGGGATAAGCTCCATATCAGGCTGTAAGTTCTGAACTTCATCCTCATCACGCAAAACGAATAGTATATCCCGGCCTTTATATGCCGCGAGAGGGATAGTTCCGAGAGCTTCAATCATCATGTCCGTTATCTCAATATGCTCCAGTCTATAAGCCGGAAACTCCATTCTTATCAATTCTCCGGACCTTCGTACAGTAAACTCACCGATCTGACCGTAGAAGTTGATAGTATCCGTATCCTGAGCATAGTAGTTGAAAAGAACAAAAGCAGTAGCAAGCGTAGCGTGTCCGCAGAAGTCAATCTCACTCTTGGGAGTGAACCAGCGGATATGATAACGGTCGTTCTCTTTTACAACAAACGCGGTTTCAGACAGATTATTCTCTGCAGCGATATTCTGCATGATATCTTCACTTGGAAACGAATCCAGAACACATACAGCAGCCGGATTTCCCGAAAATATTTTATCCGTGAAAGCGTCTACGATAAATTGTTTCATTCGCTCCTCCATTCACGTAAGCTTCATTTGGTTAATTATACGTTAGTTGATTACCAGTATAATATCATATCGAAGCTGAAGTGTCAAGAGAATGAATCAAGATTTTATTATTACATAGTTTGAGAACAGCTAACCCGGCACAAAGGCCGGGAAAATACATGATCTTGAAAGCTGTTCTCAAAGTTGAGTTAATTGGGGCAATATTCGGTTTACGCAGCGTTAAGTTCAACCTTCAGTGTTTTTATGCGGATAGAAGATTCTTGTAAAATCCTTCTTTTTCTCAGTATTGTTGTCTCCGTTCCCAGCAGGATCTTGCGGTTTATTCTTTTTCTCAATCACGAGCTCAACAGGTTTCTGGATTAAATCAGCCATTCTCTGAGCCATAGCGTAGTTGAGTTTGTTAGTGGGATGAAGCATCTTTCCAGTTTCGAGGTTTGTTGTACCCACAAAACCGTGTCCATGATACTCGGACTTTTCTCTGTGCTTTTTGTGATTTCCTATCAGAATCGGATGTTCTTCTTTGAGCGGGTCCAGAACCTGATTGATTATCTCCATTGACGTTTCAGCATCAGGCGCGGTCTCTTTCAGGAAAGACATCATGAATTGAATAAACTGATTCTTACCGTCATTTCCGTGATATTTGGCATAAGCCTCAAACTGTTCCTTTGCTGTTGCCGGATCATAACAATCCACGCCGTATCCTTTCAGTCCAACGCAGGTTTCGTTTGAGGGGTATTTTGTGGCGTTTTTAGCATAATCTTCACCGCCATCTGCGTGCCAGATTACTTTGAGGATGTCATAATTCTTGTCCATAATTTCTTTTCCTCCTCCTGAGCTTTTCTGATTGATTCTTCGCTTCCGGTTCTTACGCCTTCCCAGCATAAGTTTATGATCGTTTGAGTCTTAGCCAGAAACAACGGATAGTTCGTATCATCGTTTTTGCCATTTAATCTGCGATTAGCTTCTTTCGAGAATGAAGTTTTCTTCTCCTTTGCAACTCTCTCAATATCAGCGATCGTGTCGTTTGGTATTCTCAGAGTCTTTGGACTTGTACCAGTTTTCATGAGTTTAACCTCCATGTAATATAGATTTGGAATGATGACGTTTGATGTGCTCTGTGTATGTGCGTATGTATTCAAGTAATATATATTAATATAAATATAAATAATATTAATTAATATCTTGAATATATTATTGCAGGTATAAAAGTACATTTGTCATACATTCTTACTACATAGTACAAATTCAGACAAAAATAATCCTCCCGACCAATCGAGAGGATATAAGCATATTCAGAAAAACGAAAGCTGATTATTGATCCAGCTGACCTGCTCCGCCTGATGGATAGTTTCGCTTTCATGGAGCGTTCCGACAAGGAACGGAGACTTCGGATCGTGCAGACGAATACTCCTTCTCACGTTATCTCTGTTGGAATTAGCGTAGCAATAGCGACAGAGATGAGCACAGGTATCATAAGCTCCGATATCAGTACCGAGAACGCAGCTGCATTCCGCTCTCTGCGACTTCTTCTTGGGAATATCAAGAGAACAAGCGATAGCTGCCTCAAATGTTTCCTGAGTCATGCAGCCATTGCAGTCTACGCCAAATGGAGCAAGATCATCTCCTTCAGCACAGGCTTTTATCGTTATACCGTAACGCTGTCCGATTTCTGCGAATGCCTTTCCAATGGCGATACGCTCCTGTGGTGTTACTGTTCTTGCCTGCGGAAAGTTACGTGTGACCTTCTCGTAGATATCAATAAAGCTGATAACGCATACTTCTGTATAACCTGAAAGAGTTCTGCACATAGTCTCAAAGTCAGATAAGTGACGTTCGAGCGTGTAGGTGTTGTCAATGAATATCGGATCGTACCTCCAGCCGATACAATTGACGCCTATCGCTTTTGAGAGAGTAATAAAGTTCTGCATGACCTGCTCCTTCGGTGGAACACTCGGTTCAATGTCCTTTCCGTAAGGTGTAATAGTCACGAACCAGTATTGA
The DNA here is from genome assembly GCA_002371825.1 of Ruminococcus flavefaciens. GTDB lineage: Bacteria > Bacillota > Clostridia > Oscillospirales > Ruminococcaceae > Ruminococcus > Ruminococcus flavefaciens_L. The sequence continues at coordinate 11,327 of DFHF01000012.1, forward strand.
TGAAACTGTTTCAGCTCGTCAATATACTTCAGCATCGGAGCAGGATTCTTAGTACAGAAGGCTATACAGTCTACCACATCTGGGTTCAGCTCATATCGAGTTATCCAGTCCTGACGATAGGGGTTACGCACAAGAACGTAGCCTTCTCGTATACGGTTCATGAACCATTCAGAGTAAAATGCGGGAATATCAGTCCGCATTCCTGTGTTTATAATCATAATTCTCCTTATTCTCTCAGCTGTATCATTATCGGTGCAGCTGCTTTTTTATGCTCACGCCGCCCCGTAATGGGGCGGTAGAGCTTGGAATCAGTATTTTTCTTATTATACAAAGGATTGAAATACAATGTCAAGCGAAAATTCCTATTTTTTCAAAATTTGATATGTATATTATTTATATGAAATATAAATATATTTCATTTAATAAGCTTATTTTTCTCCATTTGCAGTTGTTCCCTACAATTCTTCTTTTTCATATATACATTGTTATTATGATGATAGCTGTTATCACCAACAATTTTCATGGAAAGGAGAATCAAAAATGTTTGACAACAGCCGATATTTAACCTGCGGAGTTGACAGCACTATCCCACTTGAATTGCAGTTGTTCTTATGGGAGTGCGTTGACAGACTTCCTGAGCCAAGGGACTACCTACAGGTCTTTGAACTGAGTCCCTCAGGCACTATGCAATCTATTGTACACAGCTCGGAACAACCCAAGTATCGGAAGGTGTATATGATACCGTCAGATAGGCCTATCACAGAAAAGCTGTATATCATCGACGACGGCGACCACAGCACAATGCTGCTCGCAAGTGATTACTAATAAGACGATGCCGCTCCTCGTGAGCGGCTTTCTGTTATATCTGTTTTCGGGAGGTGAGAGGAATGGATATACTGAACGAGCTTGCTGAGAGGTTTGCTATTACGCTGGAGACTCAGCTTTGCAACGATAGCAATTACTTGAAAGCAATGGCTCAGTTACATGAACTATCGGAAGGACTGTCTGCTGAGACAGCTGCGGAGCTTGACGATATCGCAGCAGCTCTAACATCAGCTGCGTTCAGTGCAGGAGTACGCTCCGGACTGAAACTCGGAGCAAGAATAGCT
>DFHF01000035.1 GCA_002371825.1 Ruminococcus flavefaciens
AAACGTGCGCCGCAAGGCGCACATAGCAAAGGAAGCCAGGAGCCAAGGCTCCTGCCTCTGAATAAAGGGCCAGCCGTAGCACTGCGGAGGTCGAGCTTCCATTCATGCATAAAGCCCACCAACTTGAATGCGTAACGTGCATCTGTGAAATATATAAAAGTCCTGTAATCCGCTTACAGAGCGGGCTACGGGACTTTTTCTTTCAAAACGCTGTCAAAAACAGGAATATTACACTTGATTCAGTACATCCGACAAGGTCTTCTTCATCTGCTCAATGTCAAGGGGCTTGGAAATATGCCCATTCATACCTGCCTTTTCAGCTTTCAGAACATCTTCACTGAAAGCGTTGGCTGTCATGGCAATTATAGGTATCGATGAAAGCCCGGTGTTTTCAAGACTTCTGATTCTCCTCGCAGCCTCATAGCCATCCATCTCAGGCATCTGGATGTCCATCAGGACAAGGTCATAGTCTCCGGGACGCGAAGTCTCAACTTTTTCCACTGCTTCTTTTCCGTTTTCAGCGGTGTCAAGAGTAAAGCCCATCCTGCTAAGTATCGCAGATGCGATCTCACGGTTAACCCTTATATCCTCAACAAGAAGTACATGTTTTGATGAGAAGTCAACTTCCGTTTTCTTTTCAAATGTGTTTTTTTCAGCTTCTGCAAGGGCATCAGCATCGTCACATACCGGAAGTGACAGGCGCACTGTGAACTCGGTTCCTATACCGGGCTGCGTATCAACAGATATACTGCCTCCCATGAGCTCAACTATGTTCTTGGTGATGGCCATTCCAAGTCCGGTACCCTGAATGCCGCTGACTGTGCTGGTACGCTCCCTCTCAAAGGCATCAAAGACATGCTCTGCAAACTCTTTTTTCATGCCGATTCCGGTGTCCCTGACAGAGAGTTCATACTCTCCGAATCCCGCCTTACGATCTTCAAGCTGATTGATGGTCACAAACACCTTTCCCTCACGTGGGGTAAACTTATAGGCATTTGAAAGGAGGTTCAGGAGCACGCGGTTAAGCCTGTTCTCGTCGCACATAACTACAGGATTTCTTATCCCAGAGCAGGATACGATAAACTCTATATGTTTCTCACTCATCTGGGATGAGAACATATCGCGTATCTCAGAGAGTATCTTCCTGAGATTAACAACAACAGGCTCAAGCTCTACCTTGCCGCTCTCAATCCTGCTCATCTCAAGAATATCGTTTATGAGTGCCAGAAGAAACTGACTTGATGAATCTATCTTATCAAGGTACTCCTTTACCTGCGAAGGTCCTGCATCATCCTGCTTTGCCAGGTTTATATACCCGATTATGGCGTTCATTGGCGTCCTTATATCATGGGACATATTTGACAAAAAAGTTGTCTTGGCACTGCTGGCACGCTTTGCTTCCTCAAGAGCTTCCTGAAGCCTCCTGCTTCTTTCTGCTTCTTCTTTCCTTGCGTCCGTGGTATCAGATTTTAGAAGAAGATAGAAATGTGCTCTTGGATCAACTGTGTAAAATACAAATCGCTTATGGTATACCTCACCATCTGTCTTTGTTGCAAAGTTAACTTCATAGTGATCGCTTTCCGCAAGGCGCTTTTCTATAGTCTCCTCACTGATCTCCTCAAGGAGCCTTTCTTTTTCATCAGAAGTACCGCATATTACGGGAGCGATCTGGTTATCCAGGTAATCCCTGTATACTCCTTCTCTTCCGGCAAAAGCTATATTACCTTTTCTATCAGAAACAGGATTGCTGATAACAACACCATATCGGCCATTCACAAGGTAAGCGATCATGTCGTACTGTCCCGCAAGGGCTTTGTCCATCAGCGCCTTATCAACCATCTCATCGTTGTAAAGGCTCTCTGTTATGAACGCCACTACATCTCCCGTAACCGGCTGCAGGGCAAGTGTGGCCCTGAGCTTGACAAAACGCGACTGTCCCTTGTTGCTTTTACAGAATACTATTTCCTCGGCTGCCGTGTGCCCCTGGTGAAAATACTCCAGCAGGCCCTCCCTGGTAAAGAGATTCTCTGAGTTTTTATCCCTTTCTATGAAAAGATAGTCTTTGCGCTTTCTGAGAAGTTCAGAATAGCTCATAGCAGTCCTGTCACTCTCGTACAGCTCTGTTCCGCCCCTCTCTTCGATAACGTCCTTGGTCAGATTGACACGAAAGACAGACAGTGAGTTCTTGGTAAGATCCTCAAGGTCATTCCTCAGTTCGCTGTACAGCATGTTGAGACGTATCTCGTTCTGTTCAAGTTTACCCACTATCCTGTACAGAAAAAACAGTACCATTGAGACATAGATACTGCCGCCGAAGAGTATCAGCGCAACAATGATATCAGGCTTCCCAAAAAAGCCCACAAAAAGATACCCTGCCAGAAACCCTATGAGCAAGGCAAGTGGAATTACCGCAGCTTTTCGGGTTTCTCCAAGACTCTCCATCTTTTTGACATGCAAAAGAAATCTATGGTACTGGACAATATTCAGCACCATAAGTGCGCTGCCAAGACATATAAGAACAAATATAAGTATTCTCATGAAGTCATCGCTCATTAACATTTACCTGTCAGACTGGTCATCAAGGCCAGTCAATGTATTTACCGTTAACGCAGACACCTGCATATCCGTTAGCAGTCATCACTGCTTTGTCCGACTCCGAAATGGCAGGCTTGCCGTAATCAACACCTGACGAAAGCTGGAAATAAGGAAAACCTCTCACATCAATAACTTTTAAAAATCATGCTTACTTATATAATATAATAATTCGTTATTATATTTCCTATATTTAATAAATACTTAATAAAATATGGTTACCATTCACGGTTTTTATCATATCATTTGCTACAAAGCGCCGCTACCCCCGGCTGTGCCTGCAAGCAACAGTAAAACATGGAATACGAATCATGACGATGAGCTTATATATTCATGAGCCTCCGGAAAGACTTCATAAATTCTGTTTACGGAAAACAGGGGCTTCAGACCGATTGTTCACGTAAAAGTTTATTCTTCCATCAAGGATTAT
>DFHF01000054.1 GCA_002371825.1 Ruminococcus flavefaciens
TTGCTTTATCTGCGGCGACGGTTATAACGACGAAGGAGAGCGTGACTCCTGCACTCTGACCGACGAGCAGGTAGATAAGTATATACAGATGTTTCCGCAGTCGGTGGTAGAGATATCGCCCGAGGAAGACATCGGAATGACAATGATAAGCTTTTAATGCTGAAAGGAGAAGAATTATGAAAGTAAACGCAAAGATCACTAAGATCATCGACAAGCCTGATTCATCTATCAAGGCATTCGCCAGTGTAACGCTGGACGGCTACTTTGCTGTTCACGGCGTTAAGGTCTGCGAGGGTGAAAAGGGACTTTTCGTCTCTATGCCTTCCACCTCTTACACTAACAGCAGTGGCGAGACCAAGTACCGTGATACCTTCCATCCAATCACCAAGGGATCCCGTGAGGCTCTGACTCAGGCTGTACTCGACAAGTACGACGAGGCACTTTCTCAGACTCAGGACGAAGGTATCGAGATACAGGACCTGCCCGAGGATGAGGAAAATGAACTTGAAGAACCGGAGCCTGAACCCGAGATGTCTATGTGAACATTGTCGGAAATGGGACGGTGCGTATAGGTGAAAAAGTAGAAAAAACAACTTAGGTATGGATTTTTGAAAAGCGGTGTGGTATAGTGGAAGCTGAAAGAAGGTGGAAACTGTGAAAAAAATCATCTCTATCTTAATCATATCCGCTATACTCACAGGCTGTGGTCATATCTCAGAAGATAAGCCGTATGTTGTCGAGGAAACTACGACGGCTAGTCAGAATACGGAAACAACAGCCTCAGATGCAATAGATACGACTACTTCAGCAGAAACAGTTACGAGCGAGGTCACAAGGAAAAATAGCTCGCAGTCGGTAACTGAGAAAACTGCTGAGAGTGTGACAACAGCAGCCGCAAATACAGATATTCAGCCTAAAAAGGATAATACCAAGTCTCATACCGTACAGGATAACAAAGCTCAAGAGGTTCAGAGAAACGAAAGCAAAACTACAACAAAAGCTCAGACTTCGCCTCCAAGGGCAACTACAGCTCCTGCGGTAAAGGAGAATAAGACTACAACAGCCATACGCACAGTTTCTCCGGTGGTCACTACTGCTCCGCCTGTAGTAACTCAGCCGCCCAAGCAGACCGAACCGCCTGCACCTAAACAGCAGGTGCTTGACTATGACAGGCTCAATGACCAGATGCAGACCTTCATCGACGGCTATGACATAGATTATGACTGGCTGTACGATAAAGGAAAAAATCTGAGTCATGACGGTACTGACTACGGTAAGGCTGTGGCAGTATGCAGCGAGGCTGAGAGCATGGGCGGAGTCAACTGCATAAACTACGCCATAAACGCATACTTCATGGCGCAAGGTGCAGGACTGGAATGCTATATAGCCAGATCATCAGACTACGACTGGTACGGTCATGTAGCAAACATCGTAATGCTTGACGGTAAATGGTACTATATGGAGCCTATGGGAGATGTAGTCGGAGCTCCATATTCATATGCGGACGGTGGACTACCATATCCTAACGGACTGGACATTGTCACAGATATCTATGACAACAGAAAGGATGTAACAGTCGAAAGTGACTGGTACAAGTAAGAAGCGTGAACGGAGCCGAGAGATCGGCTCCTATTTTTTTTGAAAGGAAAATGAATATATGACGAAGAATAATACAAGAAACCATAAGGGTTTCATGAAGAAGCTGAGCGCAGGGCTTATGGCAAGTCTCTGCGCTCTTTCTGTTATCGGAAGCTCGGTAACAAATATCGGCATTACTGCAAGTGCAGCTATGACAACTGAGAATACAGCTTTTCCCTCTGCTGATGCGGTCATCGCTCAGGCAGCAACACTTCTCGGCTCCCCCTACGGCTGGGGATTCAAAGGATATACAGGTGTATATTATCAGGACAGCTATTCTCCGCTTTCCCTTGACTATGTCAGACAGCAGGGCGTTGACTGCTCAGGTCTTCTGTACTACACACTGACACATCTGGGCTACAGCACAAGCGAATTTTCATGGAACAATCCTGTTCCTGTGGATACTCCGCACTGGCTGTCGGTGAATGATAACTGCACGATTACCTATAACGGCGTTACTTCCAAAATCGATGTAGAAAAGGCAAACATCCCCTACACAGAGCGTCCCTATTGGGAGTGTGCAGACGGTTCAACTATCACTCCCGGCTCTATGGTCATCGCCGATAACCTCAACGGTGAGGACCACTCCTGGATCTACATGGGAGAATTCAATAACCGTAACGAGGTCATCAGCTACCTCAAATCCATCGGCGTAAATGAGAGCTACATCAACAGCAACACTGTTGGTGACGGCAGCGGGGACGGCGGAACACACTGGCGTATCGAGTCAAACGGCTCCAACGGCTGTGTTATCAATAACCGCACTGACGGTAAGAAAGCAACGGCAATGAATATGTATGCATTCCGTGTTACTCAGAACGAGGTAGAATTCTCGGTGACAAAGCTGGATAAGGATACTCAGATGGTTATCGGAAAGAGTCCTGTTGACAACTCCTCCGCAGTATACGGAGTATACAAGGATAAGGAGTGCAAGAACAAGGTCGGTGAGATCACTATCGGCGATAAAGGAAAAGGCTCTATCAAGCTTCCAAACGGAACCTATTATGCTAAAGAGATAAAGGCTCCGACTGGATATGACCTCGATCCGACAGTATATACCCTTAAGTCTGGACAGAGCATCAAGGCAATCGAGTACAAAACAAGAGGATCAATAGTAGTCAATAAAACTGCTGAAGATGGTATTACAAGCGGCAGAGAATTCAGAGTGACTGGTTCTAATGGAGTAAATGAAGTCAAAAAGACAGATGAAAGCGGTATCGCCAAGTTCACTGAATTAGAGGTATATGATTTTGGTACCGGAAAGCCGGTAACATATACTGTATCCGAGATCAATGTAGACAACCGCTATGAGACTCCAAAGGCTCAGGACATTACCCTCACAAGCGGCAATGCTGATCTGACAGTAGCTGTTGACTTTGAGAATACGCTGAAAAAGGGCAATATCAAGATCAATAAGCAGTCCGAGGATAATCAGAACGGCGACAGGACATTCACAGTCACAGGCGGCGGTGAGACATATACGCTGACTACTGCAAATGACGGTACGGCTATCCTTGCAAGTATTCCCGTTTATGACAGCAGCAACCAGCCCATCACCTATACTATCAGCGAGAAGGACGTTCCTGTGAGATATGTAGTTCCTGCTGATCAGACAGCTACCCTTACAGCAGATGCAACAGTCAATGTTAAGTTCGAGAATAAGCTCAAAAAGTTCACAGCAGAGGTCGTAAAGGCTGACAGCGAGAACATCACCGCACAGGGAGATGCTACACTCGCAGGTGCGACTTATGGTCTCTATCATGACGGCAACCGTGTTGCTACCTACACAACCGATGAGAACGGACACTTCGTTACAGATGAGTTCGTATGCGGAAACTACACTCTTCAGGAGCTCACACCTTCACAGGGTTATCAGCTCAATGATGAGATCAACAAGGTAGGTGCCGAGCCTCAGAATTACAAGGTAGAGGTCAATCCTATCGCTCTTGATGTTACAGAGGACGTAGTAAAGGGCAAGGTATCGATCATCAAGCACAGCGATGACGGTACAACTGGCATCGAAACACCCGAGAACGGAGCTGAGTTTGAGATTTACCTCAAGAATGCAGGCAGCTATGAGAATGCAAAGGAAACTGAACGTGACTACCTTATTACAGACGAAAACGGCTTTGCAGAGACAAAGGATCTTCCTTACGGAACATACACTGTTCACCAGACCACAGGCTGGAAGAACACAGAATTCGTTGAGGACTTCGACGTTATCGTCGACGAAAACGGAAAGACCTATCCATATATCATCAACGATGCTGTTATCACAGCAAACATCAGAATCGTGAAGAAGGATGCTGAGACCGGCAAGGTTGTCCCTGTATCCGGCATCGGCTTCAAGGTGTGGAGCGTTGATGATGAGAAGTACATTTCTCAGACAGTCAACTATCCTTCCGAGGAAACTATCGACACATTCTATACAAACGAAACCGGCACCCTTATGCTCCCCGGTGAGCTTGCATACGGCAATTATGAGCTTCATGAAGTTAAGGCTCCCACAGGATACTTCCTCAATGCAGAGCCTGTACCTTTCACAGTTGACGGAACAGAAAAGACTGTTGAGGTCGAGAAGTTCGATACTGCTCAGAAAGGCAGGATCTCAGTAAGCAAGCGTGGCGAGATCTTCAAGACAGTTCAGGCAATCGGTCCTGCTATCCATACAAATGAAGACGGTGAAACAGAAACATCAGGCTTTACGACATACACTCCTGTATTTGAGGAAAGCGGACTTGGCGGAGCTGAGTTTGAAGTTATCGCAGCCGAGGACATTTACACAGCAGACGGAACACTCAGAGCATCTGCCGGTGAGGTAGTTGCTGACATTATCACAGACAAGGACGG
>DFHF01000039.1 GCA_002371825.1 Ruminococcus flavefaciens
TTCATCAATCCTACAGGACGTTTCGTTGTGGGCGGTCCTCAGGGAGACAGCGGTCTTACAGGCCGTAAGATTATCGTTGATACATACGGCGGATATTCACGTCACGGCGGCGGAGCTTTCAGCGGTAAGGACCCGACAAAGGTTGACAGAAGTGCTGCATATGCTTCAAGATATATCGCTAAGAACATCGTTGCTGCCGGCCTTGCAGATAAGTGTGAGGTACAGCTCTCATATGCTATCGGTGTTGCTAAGCCTATCTCAATACTTGTTGACACATTCGGCACAGGCAAGGTAGATGAGGACAAGCTTGCAGATGCTGTATCAAAGGTATTTGATCTCAGACCTACAGCTATCATCGAGATGCTCAACCTCAGAAAGCCTCAGTACAGACAGCTTGCTGCTTACGGACATATGGGCCGTGAGGATCTTGGTGTTGCATGGGAAAAGACAGACAAAGTAGAAGCTCTTAAGGCTGCTCTTGCATGATCCTCTGAATAAAAAGTTATGGACGCACATTGTGCGTCCATTTTTTTACCATGTGATATCCGAGAATATTCCTTCAACAAGCTGAGTTTTCGGGTTGAAAATAATTATGAGTCTTTTTTTGTACTGCGTGGAAACTACCTGGTAAATTCGCCCTTTAAGAGCTGAATATTCTGTTATCTTAAGCGCATCATTATCTTCAGATGAAGGTGTATTTAAAGCATAGATAATATTTTCAGCTCCGGTTATACTCATCCATGCTTCAACTGAATCATGATATATTCCGTATTCATCAGTAAATTCTTCACCTTCAGGAAGTTTTGACCAGAATCTGTAGGATATGACAGATGGTAAAGAGAAATGCCGGAAAAACCTGGAATACGGGTCAGCTTTTTTAGCGCTTTCATTTGAATATATGTAATCTGAAACAGCTGAAATAGTCGTATGTAAACTGTTTTTTACAGAGTTCCGGTCAGGATGATCCTCATCGTTTATTTCATACTTTTCATAATAATCGGACCATTCCTTGCTGCTCCATAAATCTTCATCTAATTCATCATATTTTAAAGGGTCAGCAAAAAGCCAGCTGACAACATCAATATTATTAAGAGAATCTGCAAAATCATACAGGTATTCTTCAGCATTGCTGACTCCTTTTTCTATATCTGAGCCGCTGAGCTGGATATTCGTATCATCGTAAAAATTCAGATAGACCAATTCAAAATTATATGTTGTAATTATGAAGTCGACGTATCTCAGGTCTCCATTGTTATTATAGTATGCGAATTTCTCTGTATATGCAAGATCGTATTTATCGACCATGACAGAGTCTGTCAGACTTTTTCCTGCGGGGCGGTTGAAAGCTGTAAGCTCGGAATAAGAGCTGTAATAAACGAACAGTTCGTTTATTATATCAGACATATAAATTTTTCCGACAGGCTTGTCATATGTAATGAGCGGCACAGCAGATTCCTTTTCTACAATTGAGTAAGGTTCAAAAGAGAACGTATCTGAGGAATTTATGTATACAGCATCACTTTTTATATCATCTTTAGAGATGACGGTATTGTTATCATCGTTTTTGCTGATGATACTGCTTGTCAGAGAAGTGAATTTAAGTCCGGCAGCAATGGTAAGGATGAGGAGGACTGAGAATAATATCTTTTGTTTCATATTCCTGCCTCCTATGTAAGATCAGCATAGTATCCCTCTATGCATTCATCGCTTATACTGTATATAGTAATGAGCTTTAAGTGTCTGAAGCTTATAGTTTCAAAAATGCTGTCTCCCAACAGAGTATATTCCGGCTCCGTTTCAGAGAGCATATACGGCACCAGCGGTGCTGTTCCGGTACCGCCTGTGATATAGTAAGTTTGGCTTGTATCGTAGTAATCATCTGGAATCGGTCCCTCTTCTAAAACAGTTAAAAGTGCAAATATACAGGAGTATGAAAAGAAGCGTGTAAGGAGATTTGAAGACTGCTGTATAGTTTCAGCCGTGTCATAAAGACCATTTAAACAGGCATATAAAGCATCGAAGTCGGAATATGTGATGCTGTACCCGTAATTATTTATGAGATCCCAGTAATCAGCATAACCCGAGTCAGAGATCAACAATGATAAATTGGACATAAAATCATTTATCATATCATAATCATTTTCGACATCATCTGAAAAACCGCTGAACTTTTCAAGTGCATTTTTGGCCTGTATCGGGTCAGGCTCGCTTTCCTGGGCTGATCTGTAGCGAATGTACACTATATCGAAGTCATCAGCATCCAATATACAGTCAAGGACTCTTTCATCTCCGTATGGGTTGATATATGAATATCCTTCAGTATAGATATAATTGTTGCTGCTCCTTTTCATAGCCATTTCTATAGGGATCTCTGTGCCCTTTATGTACTCGTTTTTAGGAGTATATCTGCTGAGAACAGCTATCATTGCAGCGGCGATATCTGTTCTGATATCAGGGCCTGTTTCCTGATCCGGGCTGCATGGGACAACAAGACTCATAGGATCAAATCCGTTTTCACTTCCGCTGAAAAAAACAGCATTTGATTCGGAATCGTCCCTGGTGAGTTTTATGCTTTTATTTTCGTTATTTTTCAGGGTAAGCTCTGAAAATCCTGCACTGTAATAGCCTATAGAAAGTATCAGTGCAAGAAGAACGAGGAAGGTCAGAGTATGTTTCACAGACATTCCTCCCCTGAAATAATAATGTATACAGTAGTTCCCTCGCCGAGGGTACTGTCAAGAGTAAGGACAGCGTTATGGATCTCAGCGATCTTCACGCAAAGTGCAAGACCCAGACCGGCACCTCCGGCCTTACGGCTTCTTGACTTATCCACCATGTAGAATGGCTCGAAGACTTTTTTTGCATCCTCTTTGCTCATACCGATTCCATGGTCTGTGATAGCAATGACTGCATTTCCGTCCGACATACCGGCTCTGATATTTATCTCCTGACCGATAGCAGAGGCCTTGACTGCGTTTTCTATGATATTATAGAGCAGTGACTTGAAAAGCTCTTCATCAGCAGAGATAGTGATATCCTCGCACTGGCATGAGAGGGATACTGAGTTTTTCTGCAGCAGCGGCAGGAGGGAGGTCTCTGTGTCCTTTATCATTCCCGGGATGCTGACAGGCTTTTTCTCAGTTTCGGTGCCGCCGAGAGCTATGAGCTCCATAAGCTTTCCTGAAAGTGAGCGCAGGCGCTTTGTCTCTTCGACTATAGTGCCGGCATATTCCACACGTTCCTTGTCACTGACATTTTTCTTTATCCTGAGAAGGTCCGCAAAGCCGAGGATTGATGTCAGAGGAGTTTTCATCTCATGTGCCAGATTTGCAATAAAGGTCTGTCTGTCCTCAGCGATCTTTTCAAGGCGGGCAGCATTGCTCTGTATGGAATCAGCCATGATATTCATGTTTTCTGCAAGTTCACGGAATTCACGGCTTCCACGCTTTCGTATCCTTATCTTGTAGTTTCCGCCTGCGATCGCCTTTGTGTAGGTATTCAGCCTGCTGAGAGGCCTGAGGAGCAGGATAACGGTCACAAGCAGGATAAGGGAGATAACTGCTGCGGAGATCATACCTACCTGACGGACAAAGTTGGTCTGCTTTGTCCTGAGGGTAAAGATCTCTGATACATCTGAGGCAGTGAGAAGAAGGAATGTCTTGTCCTCGACCTTTATAGTGGAGCATACCGCCATGTATCTTTTGTCGGAGCAGTTGAAAACACGGATATTGTAGTTATCTGATGTTGAACTGATACTGCTGATGAAGCGTTCAAGGTCATCGTGTTTAAAGAGCTCTGGCATAGCGCTTTCTGCGATAGGCTTTTTTTCAGAACTGTATATAGCGGCAGGCTGTGTTTTGGGTCTGCCTGAGACGATATCCGTGGCAATTTCTGATATCTCTTTATCGTTCAGGATTATTTTTTCTGACCTCAGTCTTTCATAGATCGCACTGTTTGCAAATGAAGCTGCAAAATATTCGTATTCTCTTATTGCGTGGGACTGCTCACGCTCAATTATCAGCTTGTGGCTGTTATTGAGGAGTACGATGGAAATGACGTTTACTGCAGCTATTATCAGGAAAAGTGAGCTGAGGAAGATCTTTTGCCAGAGCTTCATGTTTTATCCTGACTTTCAAGGCGGTATCCAAGCTTAGGGATAGTGATGAGCTTGTCCTTGAGGCCGAGCTTACGGCGCACCTGCTGTACATGGATATCAACAGTACGGCTCTCACCCTCAAATTCGTAGCCCCATATATTAGAGAGCAGCCGTTCTCTTGAAACAGCTATATCCTGGTGCTGGAGGAAGTAGACTATGACCTCGAATTCCTTTGGGGTAAGCTGAACGGGTTCACCGTTGTCAGTGATGATATGGCTTGCGATGTCCACTGAAAGTGAACCATAGGTTATGATATTCTGGGTCTTATTGGAGCGCCTGAGGACTACATCGATACGGGCAAGAAGCTCAAGTGCCTCGAAGGGCTTGACTATATAATCCTCAGCACCAAGTCTCAGTCCCTTGACCTTATCGGCAACGTCCTGCATAGCAGTGAGGAAGATAACAGGGCTCCCGCAGTTTTTAATAGCATCCATTACCTCGAAGCCGTTCATCTCAGGCAGCATAACATCCAGCAGGATGAGATCATAGGTGCCCTTCATAGCCTCCTTAGCGCCGCTTTTGCCGTCATAGCAGCAGGTGCCGTTATAATTCACTATAGAAAGTGTGGCTTTTATCATTTTAGCGATATTCTGGTCATCTTCAATAATGAGAATATTTATCATAGTTCTACCTCGTTCTTTATAGTTCAGAAGCGTTGGCTGGATTTTCCGGCCGTAGCCTCATTTTTTACCGATATAATTTTAACATTGCAGAGAGCATATGTCAAATGCTGAAGCGTTTTTTTTGCAAATATTTTGCAGACAGATCAGTCTGTCAGTCTGTATCCGTTTGGGGGAGGTGACTGGAAAAGTTCATCTCCGTATAGCTTGCGAAGGGATACCGAGCCCTCTCTGCCTATTATGATATGGTCTGCAAGCTGTATCCCGATGGGCTTAAGTGCTGATACCACAGACCTTGTAGCGTCGATATCTTCGTCTGACGGAGCAGCGGTGCCGTTTGGGTGGCTGTGTGCGATAAATATGATATCACATCCGCTGGCGATAGCGAATCCTGCTATTTTCCGGCAGCTGAGTATTACCGATGAAGGCGAACCCTTGACAGCAGGCATTACCGCAGAACAGTTCAGCGAGTTGTCAGCAGCTGCTGCGATAAACTGCTCGCTGTCTGCACCCGAGAGATGTTTCCGGAAGAAGGACGACACTCTTGATGTATCTGACAGGGAGGCCTTTTTAGGTGCAGCTCCGGAACTGTTACGGCTAAGAGCAGGGATCAGTCTCAGCAAGGAGGTAACGCTGTCAGGAGCAAGGACCTCATCTGTAGCGGCTGAGGCCAGGGTGCCATGGCGGGCGATAATATCTGCTGAAAGGCTCTCTGCCTCGCTTATACGGCAGCATTCAAGCAGCAGGGTAAGCAGTTCCTGATCCGGAAGTGCAGAGAGCTCATCCCTGGAAAATGGTTTATCCTTCATCTCAGAACAGCCCTCCTCTTGTACGGAAGCTGAAAGCTCCGCTGCTGCGCATAGAGAAAACTTTTCCGCATCCGCATATTACTGAGTCAAGCATAGTTATCCCCACAGATCCGGATATCTCTGCGATCAGTTTTGTCAGCCTGTAGTCGCTGGCTGAGGGGATAGGGGGAGAATCCGGATGTACAAAAACTGCTGTCAGTCTCTCACGGTCATTCCTTAGCATACAGCCTGAAAGTCTTTTTTCAGGGGCTGGAGACCCGATCAGTTCGGACAAGGGGAATGTTTCGATGCCTGTAATTGTAAGATTGGAGCTTATGAACAGCAGCATACAGACAGGTTCTGTAAAGGCTTCGGAGCGGCTTATGATATAGCTTAAAAGCTCCTCCTCAGAGCTGAAAGAGAAGATATCGGAATTTCGCTCCCTGAATCTTCTGCAGGCTTCTCCCATAACGTTTATGAGACGTGCGCTTGCGGCTCCTATGCCATCGACCTTCTGTAATTCGTCAGCAGAAGCGGAAAGGACATTTTCCACGGTCCCGAACCGGTCTATAAGCTTATGAGCAGTGGGATTAGTGTTTATTCTTGGGACTGAGCCGAACAGCAGCAGTTCAAGAAGCTCGTGGCTGCTGAAGCCTGCACCGCCCGTATCGAGAAAACGCTGACGCATACGTTTGCGGTGGTCTGCGTGGACTTTTTTCTCACTCATAAGCTTTCCTCCTCTCTGAATGCATGGCTATATATTTTTATTTTATCATATTACTGATAAAATAGCAATATGTCCGGAGAAATACATCCTGATTTACAAAGGCTCTTTAAGGACACCCGGCATTATACAGCATCCGAAGCGGATGATGTGCAGAATGGTGTTCATTATAATGAGCGGCAGGATATTATTCTGCACAGCCGGATGGCCGCAGGTGGAAAATGCGATAAAAAGTCATAAAAATGAGTGAAAAATACATACAAATAATATTGACTTTGCAACAAACCGATGATATAATTAAATCAGCTAAAATGTACTTATTTTGTTAGGAATTGGAGGAACGTACATATGAAACTGAACAAAATAGTCAGCGGTGTCGCTTCTCTTGCATTGTCTCTCACAGCTTTTGCAGGAGTAGGAAAGGCGGTGCCGGATAATTCTATGAAGGCGCAGGCAGCTTCTTCATGGAGATTCGATCTGGGCGGAAACGGAGCAGCATCCGGATTTACAGGGGTTTCGGCTTCTGACGGATACAATGCTTCAAGGGGATATGGTTTTGCTCAGACAAATAATGTTGCAAACGTAAGTGCTGCCGGTTCGGGAGCTCTCAGTGATGCAGTACAGTTCAAGAGCACTGCCGGGGGAAATACCTTCAATGTTGATCTTCCGTCAGGACTTTACGAGATAAAGGTCACTACCGGAAATACCTCAAGAACAAGCATTGTTGCTGAGGGGATGCTCCAGCTTATGAACCTTACAGGAAATAATGCTGTTGAAACTTTCCAGATACCTGTAACTGACGGTCAGCTCAATATCAGAGCCACAGAGGGCAGAGCAGGTACTGCATTCTCATTGAGCGCAATAGAGATAACTCAGCTCAATACTACAGGTGTGATGAATCCGACAGTATGGATATGCGGAGATTCCACAGTAGCAAATTACTACAATACAGCTGATTCTGCTCAGCACGGCTGGGGACAGTTCTATGGCGGATATATCAAAAACACCGGATATATCGTAAGAAATATGGCTGCCAGCGGACAGTATGCCAAGGGCTTTGTCGATGCCGGACAGTTTGCTCCCATCGAGACCTACGGCAAACCCGGAGATGTATATATAATCGCTATCGGCATCAACGATAGGACCTACTCAAATTCTACTGAGTACTATAATACCGTAACTGATATGGTAAAGCGCTCAAAGGCCAAGGGCATGGAGGTCATTCTTGTAAAGCAGCAGGGCAGAAGAAGTGATCTCAACCAGTCCAGTAAGCTTGGCGGACGCTGGTTCGGCGGTGAACTGGATCAGATAGGCAGAGAGCAGAGCGTTCAGGTCGTTGATCTGTTCAATGCCTGGCAGGATTTCGGCTTCTCAGTCGGATACAACGGAATGGCTTCATATTATGCAACAAAGGCAGACGGTACAGGTGATGATCTTCACCAGAGCAAAAAGGGCGCCCAGAAGCTTGCAGAAATAATGAACAGCCTTGTAACTATCGGTAATGCAGAGCCTTATGAGCCTTTTGTGCCTGAAGAGGGCGTCAGCTATATGTTCAAGAATGTGAACAGCGGACTCTATATGGAGGTTGAAGGCGCTAAGGCTGAGGAGGGTGCCAATGTCCAGCAGTGGGGAGCTTCTGCTCCGGCAGCACATAATACATGGACTATCAAGCAGGCTACAGGCAACCTCTACTACATATATTCAAATTTAGCTGACGGAAAAACATTCCTTCTCAATGTTGAGGACGGAAGCAGAGTGAGCGGAGGCAACATCAACTCAGCTAAAAATAACGGCTACAGCGATCAGTTCTATGAGTTCAAGGATAATTACAACGGTACAGTTACTATCCTTACAAGAGCTTCACGTCAGGCCTGCGCTGTAGAGGTAGCCAGTGCATCCACAAACAGCGGTGCAAATATCCAGCAGTGGGAAGTGAACGGCAATAACTGTCAGAAATGGATAATCGAAAAAGCAGATTATACTTCTCAGATCGTGACAACAACTACTACAGCACCAGAGCCTGTTACTACAACAACTACTACTTCTGCTCCTGTAGAGCACAGAATAAAGAAGTTCCCCGGAAATGCAAACTGTGACAGCAATGTTTCTATGGCTGATGCAGTGCTCATAATGCAGTCAATTTCCAATGGCGATAAATACGGCGAGGATGGCTCAGATCCTACACATATAACAGCTCAGGGCAAGATAAATGCCGATGTTGATGGAAATGGCAGCGTAACTCCGGCAGATGCACTCTTTATCCAGAAGGTCATGCTCAAGTTGGAAACTCTTCCTGAGATAGAGTATGAGGATGTTATACCCGAGCCCATAACTACAACTACTTCAGCTGATCCCTATGCAGGATACTATTTTGCAGTGGATCAGACCTGGTCTGAGGGCGTTATAGAGTCTGCAAACGGCGGCTTTACCAAGACAGCAGGTGTGGGTTTCTCAGATAAGGAAGGCTACATAAACCTTGATAATAATGATACCAGCAATATCACATTTACAGTTGATGTTGAAGCAGACGGAAACTACATGACCCATATCCGTTTTGCAAACGGTTCAACTGCTGACAGAAGCATGATGATAAGTGTCAACGGCGGAACAGATATGACATGGCTCCAGTCATTCCCCGGAACAGGCGACTGGACGACCTGGGCAGAGTACGGAATAGTTCTTCCTCTTAAAGCTGGAAAGAATACAATTAAAATGGTATCTCATGTAGCAGGACAGGGCGGCCCCAACCTGGATTATATCACCCTTACTCTTACAGACGAGCCCTTTGCTCAGCCCTATGACCCCAATGAGGTAAAGCCCGGTACTGTAAGCGACAGACCTGCGATATATATAGCAGGCGACTCAACTGCTCAGAGCTACAGTTCAAGATATGCTCCGCAGCAGGGCTGGGGATACTATGCCGGCAATTACTACACTGACAATGTTACAGTTGTAAATAAGTCTATAGGCGGAAGAAGCTCAAAGAAGTTCTATGACGAGGGACGCTTCAAGGAGATCACTGATGTTCTCAAAGAAGGAGACTTCGTATTCATTCAGTTTGCAATAAACGACGCAGGAAGTACTAATGCCGACAGATATGCTCCTACCTGCGGAAATGTGGATAATCCGTCATCCGGTTCATACGAGTGGTACATTACACAGTTCATAAAGGATACTCTTGCAAAGAAGGCAACTCCTGTGCTCATGTCTTGTACACTCAGCGGCAAGTCCTATTCAAACGGAAAATTTGTTGCGTCCTATACAAATTATACTGATGCCTGCAAAAAGCTTGCTTCAAAGTATAATGTACCTTTTGTGGATGTAAACAGCGCTATAGTGGATCACTATAACTCTATAGGATACGATAAGGCAAAGTCCTATCATCTTGCCGGAGTTGTATCAGGCTCCACCGATCTGACTCACTATTGTGAGGAAGGTGCAAATAAAATTGCCGGAGTTATTGCAAATGCAGTCAAGAAGGCAAATATATCCGGACTTTCAGAATATGTAAAATAAAATGAAAACAGCCTCCGAACAAAAACCGGAGGCTGTAATTTTATTCTGCAACTTTGCAGAATTGTGTTTCGAGGAATTCGCCCTCTTTAAGAGTGATGGTGTTCTTCCCGATATCGTCGCCGTCAGCACAGTAGCCGGAGGCTCTTTCTACCGGAGCGATACAGTTGATACTTGAATAGATGTGCCATTCAGCGTAGCCGCCGTATTCACCTTCATCGGGGATGAGTTGATATTCGCCGGGCTGGATGTCTCTTCCGACTATGAACATACCTGAGCTTGTAAACGGGTCGTTTACGATTTCCGGGTGCTTGGAGAGGTCATAGGCAGTACACCATGAAAAATGAACATATCCCTTGCCCTTCAGCTCAGCTACTCTTGAACCGTCGAAGTGGACATATGCGGCGGATATCTGTTTATTTTCATCAGGGTCAGCGTACACTCCCTCAACGCCGTGACCGGTCTGGTCGGCCTTGAAAAGATACAGTCCCTCAGGCATTTCTTCGCCGAGAATATACTCACCGCTTGGGAAGATACCGTTTTCCTGGAAGATCTCTATATCAGAGTAGGTGGGAAGCTCTTTTTTATCGGTCACAGGTTCGGATCCGCTGGTGACATCCGGATCTTCTGATGGGGAGGTTTCTTCTGCGTCTGTTGTTTCTTCCATATCGGTAGTTTCTTCTTCGGAGGAGCTCTTTTCAACTACAACTTCTGAGCCTTCGCTTGAAGTGCTGCCTCCGATGTCAACTGTACAGCCTGATGCTGCGGCAGCAGAGAGGCATACTATAGTACTGATAAGCAGGGCGTTTATGCGTTTTTTCATTAGCGATACCTTCTTTCTTGATATATCCGTATAGTAAAAAAGCGCTCTTGATGAGCGCTTTTTGAGATTCTAATGCAATTAGTTAGCTCTCTCAACCTTACCTGAACGCAGGCATCTTGAGCAAGCGTAGATATGACAAGGAGTACCCTTGACGATAGCCTTAACACGCTTTACATTAGGCTTCCATGTTCTGTTTGTGCGTCTGTGTGAGTGAGAAACTTTGATACCAAAAGTAACACCCTTTCCGCAGATATCACATTTTGCCATCAGGCTGCACCTCCTTATTAAGCTTATAAAAATACAACATGAATAGTATATCATACAATTCAAAAAAAAGCAAGTGTTTTTTGAAAAAAACTCAAAAAAATTTTTTGAGCTGCATTTTTTTGCTCATGAAAGGGAAAAATTTCACATATTACTTGAAAAATATGAAAGAATGTAGTATAATGATATGTGAATAACTTTAAGGCAATGCGTGGGAAAGGAATAATATGGATTACAGACAGACTATATTAATACTCTCAGAACTGGTTACACTGCTTCTTGTACTGCCGGTGCATGAATGTGCTCATGCTCTTGTGGCAAAGTGGTACGGTGATGATACTGCTGAAAGAATGGGAAGACTCACTCTCAACCCTATAGCACACCTTGATCCTCTTGGTGCACTTCTTATGGTGACAACCGGCTTCGGCTGGGCAAAGCCTGTACCGGTAAATCCTCTGAGATTCAAGAAACAGAGACAGGGTATCGCTGTGGTATCTCTTGCAGGACCGGTATCAAATATTCTTGCAGCATTTGTTGCAGCATTTGCATATGCTGTTATAATGCACTCTAAAGCCGGCTGGGAGGCTTATCATAACTACTCCTATCACGGGGAGACCTCTCCTATGTTTACTACGCTCCTTCTTCTCATATATCTGGTGCAGGTGAATGTGGGACTTGCTATATTCAATATGATACCTATACCGCCACTTGACGGCTCAAAGGTACTCAGCTACTTCACATCGTCAGAGTTCGACCGCTGGGCTTACAGACATCAGCGTGAGATACAGATAGGATTCCTTGTGTTTATTCTTGCAATGAATGTTATCCCATCCAAATACAATCCGCTCTATTATATAAGGACTGCGGTCTCCGATCTCATATGGGCATCGGTATCGTGGATACCTGAATATAAGAACTGATCCGATCATGGAGACTATTTCTTTTAAGCTGGAGGTTTTTGAGGGACCGCTGGATCTTCTGCTAAGCCTCATTTCAAAGCATAAGCTGAATATCTGCGATATAGAGATCTCAAAGCTGCTGGAGCAGTACCTGCTGTACATCGATCAGGCTCACGAACAGAACCTGGAGCTTGCAGGTGAGTTCCTTGAAATGGCAGCGAGACTCATATATATAAAGACAGCATCTCTCCTCCCTCAGCCGGAGGAGGCTGAACAGCTCAAAAAGGAGCTGGAGGGTGCCCTTATCGAGTACTCCCTTTGTAAAATAGCTGCTGCTAAGCTTGCATCTGCTTTCTGCGGCGGAGATATTTTCGTCCGGAAGCCTATGAAAATAAAGGCTGATATGACCTACTGCCTCGTTCATGAGCCGGACAGGCTGGCACTGGCTTACAGTGCCATATCTCAGAAGACCATAAAAAACGAGGTCTCAAAGCTAAGAGTTGAAAATAAGATAAACTCCGTTGTAAAGCGAAGGATAGTATCGGTAATGACAAAGGTGGTACATATCCTGAGGGAGCTTTATGATTCCGGAGAGGTCTATATGGACAAGCTCTATGAGGGAGTCACGGACCGCTCTGCAAGAGTGGCTACTTTCCTCGCCGTACTCGAATTAACAAGACATGGACGCATCACTATCAGCGAGGATAATATGATGATCTTCTTCAAGGGAAGAAAGAACGGAGTGAAGAAAACTTGGAGATCAAAGAAAAGCTCGGAGCAATAGAGGCAATACTCTTTGCCAGCGGTGAGCCGATCGAGATATACCGCCTTTCGGAGGCAAGCGGTGTTGATGCCGGTACATTGCCTGCAATGATAAGGCTGCTCAATGAGCGGTATGATGATTACGGTAGCGGCATCTGCATCAAAAAGCTGGACAGCAGCTATCAGATGTGTACCCGTGATGCCTTTGCTCCGCAGATCAGAACTGCTCTTGAGACAAAAAGATCAGCTCCGCTCTCAAATGCAGCTATGGAGGCACTTACGATCATTGCCTATAATCAGCCGGTCTCAAAGGGCTTTGTTGAAAATGTAAGAGGAATAGACAGTTCCTCTGTTATTAATAATCTTGTGGAAAAAGGACTTGTTGAGGAGGCAGGAAGACTTGATGTCCCCGGCAAGCCTATAGTCTACAGAACTACAGCAGTGTTCCTGAGAAGCTTCGGACTGACGTCCGTTGCAGATCTTCCGCCTCTGCCGGATCAGCCTTCACTTACTGAGGATGTTGCAGAGGATGACGGGGATATTTCCGAAGAAACCGATACTTGATGAAAGGAGCAGCAGGACTTGATCGTACTAAAAATCCTACTCTGGATTCTTCTGGCACTTATCGGACTAATTATCGTTGTCTGCGTACTGCCGGTAGGCGGAGATTTCAGCTATATCGACGGCAAGCTGAGCTATAAAGTCAGGCTCTGGCTGCTGAACGTTATGGACTCTGAGGGCGGTGGACTTCTTGGCTGGCTGAAAAAAATAAAAGCCAATAAAAAGCCAAAAAAGCCAAAGCCTGTTAAGGATAAGAAGAAAAAGAAGAAAAAAGAGCCCGAACCGGTTACTGCCGGGGAAACGCTCGCTGATGAGTATACACCGCCCGATGTTCAGCCGGCGGCAGATGAGATAACTGAGGCGGAAAGCGTTTCTGCCGATGAACTCTCCCCTGAGGATGCGGCTGCACTGGAGGATATCTCGGCGGACGAAGGTCTGCTGACATCTGAAATCGGCAGCGATAAAAAGAAAAAAGAAAAGAAGAAAAAGAAGTCCCGGAAGAAAAAAGAGCCGGAAGAGACCTACTATGAGTTCGATGACAGCGAGGATGAAGAAGATGATGATGATGAGCCGAAAAAGTCTCTTGGTGACAAAATAGGCTTCCTTATCGATATCTGGCACAGCGCTAAGCGCCCGCTGCGGACTATCTTCAAGGGCTTCAAGTTCAGCGATATCTATATCGATTTCCTGCTTGCCGACGAGGATGCATATAAATGTGCAATAAAGTACGGAAGATTCAGCGGGATTATATTCAACGGGATCAGGCTTTTCAGCGATCTGTTTACCGTAAGACTGAAAACTGTGGATGTGCGCCCGGGGTTCGGTACAAATCAGGGTAAATGGGATGCGGCCGGAAGAGTAAGATTCCGCCTGGGAACAGCGGTTATTGCAGGAGTATGGTTCCTGATAACATTTATATTCAGAGTATTTATACCAAGAAAACTTAAAGCAAGAAAAGCAAGAAAATTAAAAAAAGCTGCGGCTGCGCAGAAATAACACAGAAGTGAGGTAATAGTATGAACACAAATAAGGCACAGATCAACGAGCTTTTAGGCATCTCAATGGAAAAAGTTAAGGAAATGGCTGATGTTAATGCAATAATCGGTCAGCCCATAAAGCTTGAGGACGGTACCACGATCATCCCCATTTCAAAGGTATCTTACGGATTCGCTTCAGGTGGTTCTGATCTGCCTTCAAAGTACGATAAGGACCTCTTCGGAGGCGGTGCAGGCGCAGGTGTGTCCATAAAGCCGGAGGGATTCCTCGTTGTATCTCCTGATGGTTCCGCAAAAATGGTACCTATGGAGGCTTCAAGCGATCCTATCAGCACTGCTATCGAGAAGGTGCCCGGAATCATCGACAAGGTATCCGGATTTGTCGGAAAGAAAAAGAAGAATAATGATGCTGAGGACGCTGCACTTGCTGCCGCTGATGCAGCTATGGAAGAGCTCTCCAAGAAGAAAAAGAAGTAATATCCGGCCAGAATATTTCCTGTCCGTAATTCATATCCTTTACAAACGGAGGTATGAGTATGAACAGGATATGCGGGATATTTGCGGCAGTTCTCATATTATTGGGAACGGCACGATTCAAAATTCAGAGTGTTTCAGCAGAGCAGCCTCAGGTCTCAGCCCGGGCTGCTGTGCTAATTTCAGCGGATACAGGTGAGATAGTCTGGGCACATGATCCGGAAAAGAAGCTGCCGATGGCCAGCACCACCAAGATAATGACAGCTCTGCTGTGTATTGAGAGCGGCGGACTTGATGAACAGTTCGTTGTGGACAGTAAGGCCATAAAAGTCGAAGGCTCCTCAATGGGTCTCCGGGAGGGCGACATCGTTACAAAGTATGCATTGTGCTGCGGGATGCTTCTTCCGTCAGGAAATGATGCAGCAAATGCAGCTGCGGTGAGAATAGCCGGAAGCATTGATAAATTTGCAGAGCTGATGAATGACAGAGCACGGAAAATGGGTCTTTCAAAGACCTTTTTCGTTACACCTTCCGGACTGGAGGGTGAGGGACACGGTTCATCGGCATACGATATGGCTATCCTTGCAAGAGAGGCTCTCAGGAACGATATCTTCCGGGATATATGCTCAAAAAGCAGTATAAAACTGGAGTTCGGTGATCCGCCTTATCCGAGATGGCTTAAGAATACAAATAAGCTGCTTGGAATGTACGAAGGGACCTACGGTGTTAAGACGGGGTTTACCGATGAGGCCGGAAGGTGTCTTGTATCAGCCTGCGAGAGGAATGGAAGATCTCTCATATGCGTTACTCTCAACGACAGAAATGACTGGAACGACCATATGGCGCTCTATGATCTCGGATTCAGCTCGGTGAAAACAGTGTCTCCGGAGCTGCCTGAGGTCTTGGATATACCGCTGGCAGGAGGAGAAAAGGATAGTATCCCTTCAGTTCCTTCAGAGACGAAATGTCAGATCACTTCCCTTGCAGATAAGGATGAGTTCATGATCGAGACAGTCTCTTCACCATTTGTGTATGCTCCTGTGAAAAAAGGAGAACAGACCGGCAGCCTCAGAGTCAGCTTCAGGGGAAGAGCAGTATGTGAGATACCGCTTATAGCTGCCGAGGATGCTGAAATAGTAAGAAAAGCTCCGGAAAAAAAGCGGAGCCTGTCAGATAAATTCCTCTCAGTGCTCAGGAGGATCATCCCCTGAGAGAAAGGAGAAAATGTGGAAAAGATAAGAATACAGAAAATGATAGCCGACAGCGGAGTCTGCTCCAGAAGAGCGGCTGAACAGCTTATATCACAGGGAAGAGTCAAGCTCAACGGACATCCTGTGAAGCTGGGCGATAAGTGCGGATTCAAGGATCTCATTACTATAGACGGGGAGAGGATATTCCTGCCCCGCAAGAGAGAATTCGTTTATATCATGCTCAATAAGCCAAGAGGATATGTTACTACCGTATCAGATGAACTGGACAGACGTTGTGTAATGGACCTTCTTGAGGATGTGGAGGCGAGAGTTTATCCCGTAGGAAGACTTGACAGGAATTCCGAAGGACTGCTCCTTTTCACAAATGACGGCGATTTTGCCAACAGCATAATGCACCCCAGCCGCCATGTCTCAAAGACATATAGAGTCACAGTTCGTCCGGATATTTCAGATGAACAGCTTGTGAAGCTCTCTGAGGGAGTGGAGATAGACGGCAGAAAAACTCTTCCTGCCACTGTTGTGGTCAAGGAAAAAGAAGCCGGAAGAGTTGTCCTGCTCATAACCATAAAAGAGGGCAGAAATCGTCAGATAAGAAAGATGTGCGAGGCTGTAGGCCTTGAAGTTGCACGTCTGAGACGTATAAGCATCGGACCTCTCAAGCTCGGAATGCTTCGTCCCGGAAAATGGAGAGAGCTTACCGCTGAGGAGCTGAGAGCCCTCAGAACTGCTATCGGCAAGGAGAACTGATATGCTTGAGATACAGGAGAAATTCGGTACAGAGGGATATGAGGAGCTTGCAGCCAGGCATAGTGATGTAGTCATGCTCCATATCACAGAGGCTCTTGACAGGGGAGAGGCTATCGGATTTATCGCCTACTCCTATGAGGGAGATCATACAGTTATCTATGATATGGATGACGGCGGAGACCTTATGCTCTGCGACGGGCTTGTCCGCTCAGTTCTTTTCAAGAGCTGCCTTAAAGGGATAGGCACTGCGGTATTTGATATTGAGGACAGCAGCAAGCTCGAAACTCTGAGAAAGCTCAGATTCATCTCGGCTGACAGCAACAGGGCTGAAAATATCGACAGCTTCATGAACGGCTGCGAAAACTGCAAAAGCAAACAAAAGCAAGAATAATGATTATGAAAGGAGCGATCTGTATTGCCGATACGCATACCATCAGAACTTCCGGCATACAAAACGCTTGGAGAAGAAAATATATTCGTAATGTCCCGTGACAGGGCTGAACATCAGGATATAAGACCCCTGAGAGTGGTCATCCTGAATATTATGCCAAAGAAGATAGAGACCGAAAGTCAGCTTCTCAGACTGCTCAGTAATACTCCGCTTCAGGTGGATATCGATCTGCTGCAAATGGCATCACATACTTCACGGAATACTTCACAGCATCATCTTTCGTCTTTTTATAAGACCTTTGATAAGATAAAGAATAACCGCTACGACGGTATGATAATAACCGGTGCTCCCGTAGAGCTTCTTGAATACGAGCAGGTGGATTACTGGGACGAGATCACTGAGATAATGGAGTGGTCAAAGACTCATGTTTTCTCCACTCTCTATATATGCTGGGCTGCTCAGGCCGGACTGTACTATCATTTCGGCATCCCGAAATATACTCTGGAACATAAGATGTTCGGTGTATTTCCCCACCGTGCTGAGGTCAGCAACTGTCAGCTTTTGAGAGGCTTCGACGATATCTTTTATGTGCCCCATTCCAGAAATACTGAGGTGCGCAGAGAGGATATCGAACGCATCCCTCAGCTGGAGATACTTACATCTTCGGAGATATCAGGTGTACACATAGTTGCAAATAAGAATGGCCGACAGTATTTCATTACCGGACATTCTGAGTATGATCGTGAGACTCTTGCCAACGAATACAGACGTGATGTTGAAAAGGGGATCGATATACAGATTCCCTACAATTATTTCCCGGATGATGACCCGGATAATGTTCCGCTTTTTTCATGGAGATGTACAGCTAACCTGATGTTCTCGAACTGGCTGAACTACTGTGTTTACCAGCGTACACCGTACAATCTCAAGGAGCTTGAGGTGCGTAACTGGAACTGGGAGACCGATCTATAAGGAGTTTGTTATGGACGAAGAATACAACAATACTACCCCCGAACAGAATAGCAGCACTGATGGATCCGTACAGAACGGCAGCGATTACGGAAGCTATATGCCTCCGCCGCCGCAGGATAATGGATATGGGAATAATCCACCGCCGCAGAATAACGGCTACGGAAATTATCCTCCGCCGCAGCAGTATAATGGTTACGGGAACAATCCTCCGCCGCAGCAGTATAACGGCTACGGGAACAATCCACCTCCGCCGCAGAATAATGGGTACGGGAATTATCCGCCGCCACAGCAGAATAATGGGTACGGGAATTATCCTCCGCCACAGCAGTATAATGGTTACGGAAATTATCCGCCTCCGCCTCAGAACGGCTATGGATACTCTGGTAACGGCAGGTATGTGCCGCCGGTAAGAAGTGCTGTGCCCCAGAAAAGCAATGGACTTGCTATTGCCGGAATGGTTACTGCGCTGGCTAATCTCATTATGTTCAACGGTTTGCTGGGCTTTATAACAGTTCCGGTTGCTCTGATACTGACAGTTCTTGCTGTCAAGAGAAAGAGCGGAAATAAGGTGCTTTATATTATTTCTATAGCTGCCTCAGCTATTTCCACGCTGATTTTTGCAGCTTACGTTTATTATGCTGTGAATATATGGCCGGAAGCCAAGTACTTCATGGATAACCGAACTCAGATAATGGATGAGTACGAACGTACAGGCAGGATACCGGAAAGATTTGAAAAATTCAATGAATCTAAGTACACACCTCTGTGGCATTTGCTTGGATTCAAGAGCTTTGATGATCTCTTTGATGACCTTTCAGAGATCCACGAGAACAGCAGAGATAAAAATGACCGAAGAGAATATAAGCCGGAGATCACAAGGCCTTCTGAAGAGGAAACAACTTCTGCTCCAGATGACGATGAGCCCTATGATGATGAACCTTATGACTATGACCACAGCGGTGAAGATCTGGTAGTTCTCGGGTGAAAAAATTGATTAAAAAGCAGAATGCACTTAAGTACATTCTGCTTTATTTTTTTGTTCGTTCAGCATTACTGACATAAAGTCATTGGTAGAAAGAAGTCCGGAGCGGTTGAAGCGGTCGATGTTGAAAAGGCAGTCCGGGTCACGGGTGATGTAATTCATACGCTCGTAGCAGGTAAGTGTCATCATAAAGCCCATATCCCTGAGAACAGGAATGCTCTCAGGGGAGATTTTCCCGTAGGGATAAGCGAAAACGAATGGAACATAACCGCAGGCAGCTCTGATATCATTCTGCAGCAGAGAAGTATCATCAGAAAGAGCACTGCGGTATTGCTCTTCGGATTCTCCCTCCATACGGGAGCAGCCTTTTCGTGCTCCGGAAAGAGAATGCATATCATAGGTATGGTTTCCTATCTCGACCCGTCCGGAGCTTATCAGTTCAGAGATATCATTCCATGTGAGATATGAATAGGAGCTGTTATGCGGGTCGGCAGCAGCAAGAGAATCAGTATATTTTCCGACAACAGAGACGATAAAGCACATATCGTATTTTTCAAAAATTGGTAGGGCTTCTGAAAGGTTGTTGTAGTGACCGTCATCGAAGGTTATAAGGACCGGCTTTTCAGGCAGTTCTCCTTTGCCGTGGACGTACTGGACAAGCTCTTCAGCGGAGACAGATGTAAATCCGTTCTCAGACAGCCATGCAAGGTCTGAGTCAAGCTGAGAAGGTGTGATTATGTATTCAGTTGGTGAAGTGTCATACACGCTGTGGTACATTATTACAGGCAGTGGTACAGCTTTGTCACCGCCGGAAGAAGCTGAGGAGCCGGAAACTGTCTTTCCTATAGTAAATACCAGGAAAGACAGTCCGATGACTACAGCATCAATTACAAGAAGTTTAAGGAATTTTTTTATATTACAGCAGGCGTACATATTTACCTCCGGATAAGGGACAGTACAGCAGGAAGGCTTTATAAAGTGCTTTAAAATGCAGCTTTTGCAGACCACAGTTCACTTTATGCAAAGCCGCTCATCCTGAATGTACTGTCTTTTTTAGGTGTCAACAGATATTATGCGGAGAAGGACTGAAAAATGTCAGAATTAGTCTTTTTGTCCGATCAGAAATAATCCTGTGAGCTTATGAATATAATCAAATGAAAGGTTATACTAATGAGGTGAGGATATGACACGACGCAAACGCCGTAAAATAAGAGGATTATTAAAGCTCTGCCTGCTTATTGTCCTTCCGCTTGGAGTTGTTGCAGGACTTAGCAGCATTTCAGGGCTGACAGGTTCACTTTCCCAGACAAGCCGCCTTGTAGCAGGAGCTCCTCCTGCGGCCGGAAAGAAGTCTGTGGGTGATGAGACAGCTGAGTACAGAAAGCCGGAGCCGGAGGACATCCTCTCAGGCAGCGTTATTCTTTCAGAAGGCTATGGGATCGCTGCTGAGACAGTTTCTGCCAGGATGACAACCCTGAAAAGTCCGCTTGAAATGCATTCTGACGCTCCCGGTGAAAAGCCCTATCCTACGGAATGGGGAGCAGGCGGAGAAATAATCCGGAACACTTATCCGCCATATACAGGAACGACTTTCATCGACCTTCCAGGAGGCGGACAGGTCAATAACAAGACATCAGTGCCCAACGAGCGCCTTCTTGAAGAGAGCAGTATAATTCCGGAGATCTTTGCTTCAGACCAGCCCGGCCCTCAGGTGCTTATCTATCATACCCACACCTGTGAGAGCTTTGAGCCTTATGTCAGAGAGAATTATGATGCCGGATTCAACTTCCGTACTACTGATGAGACGAAAAATGTAGTCATGGTAGGAGATGCTATACAGGCTGAGCTTGAAGCGAGGGGGATAGGAGTTATCCATGTAAGGACGATACACGACTATCCCTCATATAACGGAGCATACGACAGGAGCCGTGCATCCATAATGCCTATCCTTGAGGAATATCCATCAATAAAAGCAGTGCTTGATATCCACAGGGATGCTATAGGCAGTGAGAACACTGCCTATCAGCCATATGTTGAGATAGACGGCAAAGAAGCAGCACAGATAATGATAATCTCCGGCTGTGATGACGGGACTATGGGGATGCCGAATTACATGAAGAACTTTCATTTTGCCTGTGCCCTCCAGAATAAGCTTGAAAGCGACTTTAAGGGTCTCACAAGGCCGGTGCTGTTCGATTATAGGTGTTATAATCAGGACCTGACTGCCGGAAGTCTGCTTATCGAGGTAGGCTCCCATGGAAATACACTTGAACAGGTACAGTACTCCGGACAGCTGATAGGCTGTTCATTGGGAGAATTGCTTTGTTCGATGAAGGAGAAGGAATGAAGAGAAAGCATAAAAAGACCGCCCTGAGAGCGATATTTCTCTATCTGCTCTTTACAGGCGGTTCATGGATGTTTATTAATTGTTACACTAATTCATATAACAGGCTTTCCGGAGATAAGCTTGCACCGGCAAGTCTTGATATGAGCGGAAGCAAGGCCTCCTTTACGGTCCTTGAGCACAGTGCTGAGGTAGATCTTTCAGCTTTTTCATATGACAGCAAGCTGTACTGCGGAGCGTACCTGCTGTCGCCTGACGATATACGTTCAGCGGGCTATCTGATTTCGCTTTGGGGGAGGCGCTGACTGCACATCATAGTAAAAGCTGTTGAGTTCTCCGGAGTAGATAAGTGAAGCACCGGGGAAATTCCGGAAATCGTCCGGTTTGTACAGACAGGCGGGCTTTTCGAGGGGAATGCCGATTTTTTCCATAGTATAGGCTACGAACTGTGAACAGACGAAGCTTTTTCTGCGGTTCCACTCTATATTGAAATAAACGGCCAGAAGTCCCAGCAGGTTATATGAGTATACACTGCGGTTATTGGCGAAATGTCTTATTATACGGTTATATTCGCTTTTCTGTCCCGGAGTTACAGGGATACGGTAGATCTCACATGGGATGAATCCGAATTTGCCAAGGGTACCCTGTCCAACAGTCTCCTTATTGAAGGTAGCAGGCAGCGGAAAACGTCGGTAAGTACGGCAGAAGCTGTACATTTCAGAAAGAGTGACATCTCCCGAAAGCGAAACGTGATTATAGGGCTTTTTAGTTATGAACCTGAAAAAACGAGCAGGTCTTGTACCAGTCTGTGCGATGATGAGATATATGTAATCCTCCAACCTTTTCTTTCGCCTCCCTTACCTGAGCAGCACAATATGCCGCAATTTCAATTTATTATACCATACTTCTGTAAAAAAATCAATACAAACAGAAAAATATATCATATATTATGTGTTAACTATTGTGAGGGTAATGCATATATTATATTGAGAACGGCGTGCCGTATGCCGGAAAGCGGTGGAGGAAAGCTATGTGCGGAATTGCGGGAGCTATAAGCTTCATTGAGGATATGCGTGCAGAGATGAAAAGCTATGAGGCAATGCAGAAAGCCCTTCTGAGGCGGGGACCTGACCAGAGGGGGATAGTCCTGACAAGAAATGCGGCGCTGATACATACCCGCCTTGCAGTTATCGATATCAGCGGAGGCCGTCAGCCTATGAGCTTTACCTGCGGAGATAAAATGTATACTATCGTGTACAATGGGGAGCTTTATAACACTGACGAGATACGGCGGGAGCTTTCTGATGAATTCGTCTTTACAACACATTCTGATACAGAGGTCGTTCTCAAAAGCTATATACGCTGGGGAGAGAGCTGTGTTGAGCACTTTAACGGAATATACGCTTTCGTCATTTACGATGAAGCTGAGGAGCAGGCTTTTATAGCAAGGGACAGGATAGGGGTCAAGCCTCTGTTTTACTGGGAGGATGACCGGAAGCTTGTATTTGCCTCAGAGATACCTGCTCTGCTGTGTCACCCTGACATTCCGGCTGAGGTCGATGAAAAGGGTGCAGCCGAGCTGATACTTATGGCTCCGGGCAGAACACCGGGCTGCGGAGTTCTCAGGGGGATAAAGGAGGTGCTGCCCGGCTGCTGCGGATATTATTCAAGGAAAGGACTTGAGCTCCATAGATATTGGCGGCTAAGAGCCGAGAAGCTTGATGAGAGCTTTGAGGAGACGGTGGAGCACGTCCGGGAACTGGTGTATGACGCAATAAAGCGGCAGCTGGTCTCTGATGTGCCGGTGTGTACATTCCTATCCGGAGGGCTGGATTCAAGTCTTATCTCGTCGGTCGCAGCATCAGAGCTGAAAAAGCAGGGCAGGAGGCTGAGCACATTTTCGGTAGATTATGCCGGAAATGACAAGTATTTTCAGAAGAGTCATTTTCAGCCGGACAGCGACCCTGAGTATATCAGGATAATGGCGGAATATCTCGGGACAGACCATCACTGGCGGACTGTTGATGTCAACGAGCTGACAGATGCTCTCACAGAAGCAGTCGAAGCCCGTGGCCTGCCGGGAATGGCGGATGTTGATGCCTCGCTTCTGCTGCTTTGCCGTGAGATAAAAAAGTATGGCACAGTAGCACTTTCAGGAGAGTGTGCAGATGAGATATTCGGCGGATATCCATGGTACAGGGACAAGGATATCCGTATGACCGATGGCTTCCCGTGGGCTCAGAGCACTGCATACCGGAGCAGGTTCCTCTGTGACAGATATGCTTCCGGAATTGATCCCGCAGACTATGTATACAGTGCTTACCGCAGAACAGCGGACAGTGCAGAAAAGCTGCCGGAGGAAAATGAAACTGAGGGAAGAATGAAGGAGATGACTCAGCTTAATTTTGACTGGTTTATGCAGACACTTCTTGACAGGAAGGACAGAATGTCCATGTACAGCGGTCTGGAGGTCAGAGTACCGTTCTGCGATCATAGGATAGCAGAGTACCTGTATAATGTCCCATGGGAGTACAAGGACTGGCAGGGACGTGAGAAAGGGCTGCTGAGAGAGGCTATGAAGGATTGGCTGCCGGAGAGAGTACTGTGGCGGAAAAAGAGCCCGTATCCGAAAACTCACGATCCTGCATTTCTGGAAGCAGTCACAGAAAGGCTGAGAATGATACTGGATGAGGAGACACCTCTCACAGACCTTGTGAAGCGTGAAGAGCTGGAGCGTCTGCTTTCACATGAGGATCATGTTCAGTGGTATGGTCAGCTTATGAATCTGCCGCAGACGATAGCATTTTTCATACAGCTGGATCACTGGATGAAGCGGTTTGATGTCAGATTGATATAAATAGTAAAGGCAGTCCCGGCGGACTGCCTTTCTGATATTTCGGGGAAATAATTACATTAGCGGAGCAATTACCTTCATGAGGCTGCCCACGAATTTATAATACATTTTTTCATGCTTTATAGTCTCAGGAGTGACCTCCCTGCATTTATCCTGTACAGAGAGAAAATCTGCTTCGATATCTGCGATACAGGAAGTTCTGTACATATATGTCGCACACTCATAGTGGTGGTAGAGACTGCGGTAATCAAGGTTTATTGTGCCGACTACGGCTTTTTCATCATCGCATACGCAGACTTTTGCGTGAACAAAGCCCGGAGTGTATTCAAATATTTTCACTCCTGCCTTGATAAGGGAATCATAATGAGTTTTTGCAAGAGCATAGGCTGCTTTCTTATCGGGGATCCCCGGCAGTATGATCCTTACATCTATGCCTCTCTGTGCTGCAAATTTAATTGAAGATTCAAGCTCACCGTCAAGAATGAGATAGGGTGTCATAATGTGTACATAGGTCCTTGCACGGTTGAGTATGTCCATATAGACGTTCTCTCCAACCTTGTCACCGTCAAGAGGTATATCTCCGTAGGGCATGACATATCCGTCAGAGCGGTACCGCTTTTCAGGCAGACCGAGGAATCTGTCCCATTCGGGTTCACGTTCAGTGGTATTCCACATCTGAAGGAACATCAGAGTGAAGCTCTGTACAGCATCGCCCTTCAGCATTACAGCAGTATCCTTCCAGTGGCCGAAACGTTCTATGCGGTTGATATATTCGTCAGCAAGGTTAACTCCGCCGTTGAAGGCAGTCTCACCGTCTATAACAAGGATCTTCCTGTGGTCACGGTAGTTATAGTGTGTGGAGATAAAAGGCCTTATGGGAGCGAAAGTCTTGCATTTAATACCAAGCTTTGCAAGCCGCTCAGGGTAGTCAAAGCTGAGTGTGGAGATCTCGCACATTCCGTCAAACATGACCCTGACATCGACTCCTTTGGCTGCTTTATCTGCAAGTATCTTAAGAACACTTCCCCACATATAGCCTTCATCAATGATGAAATACTCAAGGAAAATGAATTTTTCAGCCTTCCTGAGCTCCTCAAGCAGGGCAGTGAATTTATCTTCTCCCTGAGGGAAAAATGTGGTCTCGGTGT
Source organism: Ruminococcus flavefaciens (assembly GCA_002371825.1). Lineage (GTDB taxonomy): Bacteria > Bacillota > Clostridia > Oscillospirales > Ruminococcaceae > Ruminococcus > Ruminococcus flavefaciens_L. Next base: position 25,229 of record DFHF01000039.1, read on the forward strand.
TCTGGTAGACAGGGAAACATCCGGTGCGGTTAATATATCTGCAAAGGTCATCAGTACCGGATTCTATGAGCTCGGGAGACTTGATAGTGTTTTCATTCTGTATTAATGTTGAACGTGTCTCATTGACGATCTGAGCTATCCTCGAACGGTGAGCCTGATGCCCGAAGCTTTTGTTAGTGAACCATAGCAGTATAGCTCCCGGGACAGGGAAAACGGATATTATTGCAAGCCACGTCAGTTTTGCAGATGAATCCATTTCACACCTGAAAAGATAGAATATCATCAGGGTAGTGAATAGTCCCTGTATTACAGCGAAATTTGGTACATATTCGCTGAAAATGCTGTATATGGTCAGGAAAAGGAGCAGTTGAAAGATAATGAGAAGAGTCATGAGAAAAAGGCGGCTGAAAATAAGATGTAGAATACCTTTTTTCTTTCGCTTGAGAAGTCGGATAGTTTCTTCGTTTTGCGGCATATTTTTCCCTCCCTTGAAATGTTGAACTGCATAGAAGAGAAGCAGTTTTAAGCTGAAAAGTATGTTCAAAAAAAGCGCTCCTGAATAGCGGAACGCATGGTTAACGTGACAATTAAAAATTTTGTCGTTTGAGATATGATTTTTCTTCCATAAGCGAAAGCAGACTTACCACACCGCACAGGGTGAGCGAGCCTGCGAGCGGAAGCGTGAAGGGCGCAGCTTTCAGCTAAAATGAAGCTTTTATTCACCGGATATACTTCCGTAAGCGAAAGCAGACTGACCGCTTCGCACAGGGTGAGCGAGCTTGCAAGCGGAAGCGTGAAGGGCGCAGCTTTCAGCTAAAATGAAGCTTTTATTCACCGGATATACTTCCGTAAGCGAAAGCAGACTGACCGCTTCGCACAGGGTAAGCGAGCTTGCGAGCGGAAGCGTGAATGGCGCAGCTTTCAGCTAAAATGAAGCTTTTATGCACCGGATATACTTCCGTAAGCGAAAGCAGACTTACCGCACCGTACAGAGTGAACGAGCTTGCAAGCGGAAGCGTGAAGGGCGCAGCTTTCAGCTGCTGCTGGTACGCCTGACAGGAGTCGAACCTGCGCACATGGCGTCGGAGGCCACTGCTCTATCCACTGAGCTACAGGCGCATAAGTACCTGCTGCTGATAATCACTGACGACATCAGCAACAATATATATTATACCAAAAAACGGAAGAATATGCAAGAGGTTGAGAAATTGTTATAAAATAAAATTTATAATGCAGACATATGGGGGTGTTTTTATTGATTTTTAAAATAATATATGATATAATGAATGCATACGCATTCATTATATATTTATTAAAATGCCCTTGCAGATACGCAGATCAGAGATCTGCTCCCTGCATATCGGGCGATTATATCATAACGCTTACGCTTTTATGATATAATGAATGCTTGTGATTTTATGGTGTACTGTTCATACATAGATCTTATAAAAATCTGAATGACCTGCCTGTAAACGGAGGCTTAAATGAAGCTAAAGATAGCAAATGCAATATTGAATGATCCGGTATTCCGCAGAAGGATAGAGAAACTGGAAGAATTGGAAAAGGACCGTATTTTCTGCGGGCACGGTCTCGATCACCTTTTGAATGTGGCAAGACTGACTATGCTTATCTGTCAGGAGAGGGAGATAACTGCTGATCCGGATATAGTATATTCAGCTGCATTGCTCCACGATATCGGCAGAGTAGAGGAGTATACTATGGGGCTGCCTCATGAAAATGCCGGTGCAGATGCGGCTGGAAAGATACTTTCCGGAATTGGCTGCGGCGCAGAGGAAACTGAGGAAATAATCCGGCTCATCCTCTGCCATAGAAAGAAACGGTCTGACAGAGGGACTATTGAATCGGCCTTTTATGATGCAGATAAAAAATCAAGAATGTGCAGTTTCTGTAAAGCACAGGCAGAGTGCAACTGGCCTGATGAGAAGCGGAATCTGATAATTGAGGTGTGATATGAGGATAGGCAGAAGAGAATTTGATACTTCCGGTAACTGCTATATCATGGGGATACTTAACGTTACCCCTGATTCTTTTTCAGACGGGGGACGATATAATAGTATTGATACGGCACTTTATCAGACTGAAAAAATGCTGTCTGAGGGAATGGATATAGTTGATATAGGCGGAGAATCTACCCGCCCCGGATATACGATGATATCCGATGAGGAAGAAATACAGAGAGTTGTTCCGGTGATCGAGGCTGTAAAGAGCAGATTTGATGTTCCGGTCTCACTTGACACTTATAAGTACAGGGTAGCTGAGGCAGGGATATCAGCCGGTGCTGACCTTATAAACGATATATGGGGACTGAAGTACGACAGCGGCGAAATGGCAGCTGTGATTGCAGGCAGCGGACTGCCCTGCTGTCTGATGCATAACAGACGGGATACGGATTATAATTCGTTTTTCAGCGATGTAACAGAGGATATGCGGAAAACTCTTGAAATAGCTGAAAAAGCAGGTATATCAAGAGAAAAAATAATTGCAGATCCCGGGGTTGGATTTGCAAAGAGCTATGAGAATAATCTTGAGATCATTGACCGCCTCGATCAGTTCAGAAGTGAGACCGGACTTCCGGTGCTGCTGGGAGCTTCGAGAAAATCTGTTATCGGTCTTACTCTTGGGCTGCCGTCTGATGAAAGAGTAGAGGGGACTGTGGCACTTTCTGTTATCGGAGCGATGAAGGGTGTTTCATTTGTCAGAGTCCATGATATAAAGGAAAATGCAAGAGCTGTCAGAATGGCAATGGCGGTCATGAAAGGATATAAGAATGGACAAGATCTGTATTGAAGAACTGAAAATATTCGCTTATCACGGTGTATTTGAACATGAGAATGTCAACGGCCAGAATTTCTATGTAAATGCAGTGCTTTATATTGATACCGAAAAAGCGGGCCTGACTGATGAACTTGAAGCGTCAGTGGATTACGGAATGGTCTGTGGAGTAATTGAAAAGGCGATGACGGAGCAAACATTTAAGCTGATAGAATCGGCAGCACAGGCTGCAGCAATGGCAGTGCTGAACTCATCGCCGCTTATCGAAGGTGTTGACATAGAAGTGAGAAAGCCGGAGGCTCCCATTGATATGGAGTTCGGTTCAGTCTCAGTGAAGATCAGCCGCAGGTGGCATAATGCACTGATCGCTGTGGGTTCCAATATAGGAGACAGCCGGAGCATTATCTCTGAGGCTGTCAGAAAGCTTGAGAAAAGCAGCTATATCAGTGATGTCAGACAGTCCTCGCTTATAGTTACGAAGCCCTATGGCTATACAGATCAGGCGGATTTTCTCAATGGGGCAGTTCTCTGCCGCACAGCACTTTCTGCTCATGGCCTGCTTGATCTTATGCATAAGATAGAAAATGAGGCCGGACGTACCCGTGAGATCCACTGGGGTCCCCGTACACTTGATCTTGATCTGATATTCTATGACAGAGCGGTTATTTCAGATCCTGATCTTGTAGTTCCGCACCCTGATATGCAGAACAGGGATTTTGTATTGAAGCCTGCGGCAGAACTCATGCCTGACTATGTTCATCCTGTTCTTGGAGTAAAGGTCAGAGAGCTGCTTGAAGGACTGAAAGAGCGATGATAAATATTATTGCTGCTGTTTCATCCAACAGAGTTATCGGCTGCGGAGGCTCTATTCCCTGGGATATACCGGAGGACAGGGCTTACTTCCGGAGGCTGACGACGGGAAATATCTGTATAATGGGAAGAGTCACCTATGAGAGTATAGGCAGGCCTCTTCCGGACAGGATCAATATAGTTGTTTCATCACAGAAGAAATACTGCGGAGAATTACTCAGGACAGTTCCTGATCTTAGAGCTGCACTCAGGCTTGCAGATGAGTGCGTAAAGCTTTCAGGAGGGAAAATGGAGATCTTCCTCTGCGGCGGTGAAAGGATATACTCAGAGGGGCTTTCCCATGCTGACAGGCTGTATCTGACTGAGATAAGCCGGAGTGTTGAGGGTGATGCTTTTTTCCCTGAGTATGATAAAAGAAAATTTGTACTGAAAAAAAGTGAGCACAGGGATGAGCTGTCGCTGAGTTTTTCAGTTTACGAAAGAATAAAATGACGGAGGTATTACTATGAAACTTGCAGAAGCATTACAGGAAAGAGCTGACCTGAACCGCAATATAGAGCAGCTTCGTGAGAGACTTTGCATAAATGCGATAGTTCAGGAAAATGAAAAGCCTGCTGAGGACCCTAAGGCTCTTCTCAGAGAGCTTGATTCATCGGCAGACCGTTTGCAGGAGCTTATGGAGCGTATAAATCGTACAAACTGTCTGACGGAGAAGGACGGTAAGTCCATAACGTCACTTATCGCCGCAAGAGACAGTCTTACTCTTCGTATCGCTGCCTATAAGGCGCTTGTCAGAGAGGCAAGTCAGACCGGACGCCGTGCAAGGCAGACAGAAATAAAGCTCCTCAGCACAGTTGATGTCAAGAAGCTGCAGGCTGAGATAGATAAGATGTCTAAGGAGCTTCGTATAGTGGATAACACTATACAGTCGCTGAACTGGTCAACAGAGCTTCTGTGATATTTTTGGTGTAGCAGGAAGGGGCGAATACAAGTTTTGCCTTTTTCGTAAAAAAGGAAATTGCATGGTGCGTGAAGAGCAGCGTGGGGTCCGAATCCCTGTTTTAATGTTAGGCTCAGACATTGTACAAATGTATTGTTACTGTGTATTCTTATCACCGTGTATTGACTTTCCTGCGAGGGTGAGGATAGGGGAAATATAAAAAAATAAGGCTGCGGCCGCAATGTACATACAGTTCATCCTGCTGATATGCAGAGTTTTCTGTATGTGCTGCACGGCTGCGCCTTTTATTTTTGGTATTATTCCATGAGCATTTCGTTTGTCATTTCAATGGCCTTATCGTACTGTTCATCGGAATCTGAATCTTCATTATCGAGCTGTACATCAGGTGTAAGTCCGCTTCCGTTGAAGCTTCCTGATACCTCAGTGCTTATCTCAGCAACTGTCAGCTTGACAGCTCCGCCGTTTTCAAACTCTGTGACGGACTGCATAACGCCCTTTCCCTTGGTCTTGGTGCCGACGAGCTTTGCATCTGCAAAATCACGGAGTGAAGCGGCAAACAGCTCTCCCTCACTGGATGTATTCCTGTTTACGATAACAGTGATGGGCAGTTCAAGCTTTGATTCATCTGAATAGAGGACTGTTTCTGTGTGGCCGTCCTTGTACTCAGCAGTAGCGATAACTCCCTCAGGGAGGAGCGGGTCAAGACACTCCTGAAGAGCGCTCATTATACCGCCGTCGTTATCACGAACATCGAACACCAGAGCCTCAGCACCGTTAGAAGTCATTCTCTGAAGGACATCGACAAACTGGTCAGGAGTATTCTGCTTAAAGGAATCTATTTTTATATAACCGATATATCCGTCCACAAGATTACCTGTAACAGTTACAAGTTCAATTGAACGGCGGGTGAAGGTATAATCGGTATCGATACCGTTTCTGCGGACGATAAGGTCAACGTTGGTGCCCTCAGAGCCGTTTATTGCCTCCATAGCCTCATCGAAGCCGGTATCAACAACATCAACTCCTGAAACGGATATGATAACGTCACCTGCCTGAAGGTCAGCTTCAGCAGCAGGGGAGTCATCGAGCACCTTATCTATGCGGATATATCCGCTCTCATCCTCAGCGAGGAAGAGGCCGAGTCCTATGACCTCACCGGCATCACTTGTCTGTTCGTCCTTGTATTCATTTTCCGAGAGATATTCTGAATACTTATCTCCGAGGCCTGCTATATAGCCCTTGAGTATGCCGTTATTCAGGTCAGTTTCATCTATATCTCCGTAATAATTCTCCCTCACGAAGCTGTCGATATGCTGAAGTGAGCTATATTTCTTTGCTTTTTCGTTTACGTCTATGACCTTCTTATTGTAGCTTTGCAGCGAAAAGAAGGAGGTGAGTATAAACGTTACAGCCGAAGCAATAGCCATAAGGCTGATAGCAAGGCCGAGGCTGATTTTCTTGTTCATATTACCATCGCTTTCATATAACAAAAATTCGGGCAGTGCTCAGACTGCCCTGAATCATATTTTTTATCAACCAACGTAGTTCATAGGATTCTGTGCAACACCGTTGGCTCTTATCTCAAAGTGGAGATGAGCGCCGGTAGACCAGCCTGTGCTGCCGATATAGCCTATAGTCTGGCCCTGTGATACATAATCACCAACGGATACGCATACAGAAGCGAGGTGAGCATACATTGTGGAATAGCCGCCGTCGTGAGCGATAAGGACGTAGTTTCCGTATCCTCCGCCGCAGCCGCAGCTTGAGGTCTTAGCGCAGTCGTGAGTGCAGGTGCTGTTCATAGCGATAACAGTACCGCTCTGAGAAGCGCAGGCTGCACCGCCATGAATACCGGCATCTCCGACGTCGATACCTCTGTGAGTAGTGCCCCAGCGAGAGCCGAATCCGCTTGAAATGTAGTAGTAACCGGGAGCCGGCCATGCAAATCCGCTTGCATAGGTCTGAGGCTGAGTGTATGTAGGTTCAGGAGCAGTGTAGGTCGGCTGAGCTGAACTGCTGCCTCCGGATGAGGACTGCTGAGCAGCCTGCTGTGCTGCCTGCTGTGCTGCCTGCTGATCGGCAATTCTTTTAGCTTCCTCAGCAGCTTTTCTTGCTGCTTCTTCAGCGGCCTTTTTTGCAGCCTCACGGATAGCCTCTTCCTCAGCATCGAGTGCGGCATTATCCTTTGCGAGCTGATCCTTATTTCCTTCGATCATTCTCTGCTGCATAGCGAGATTATCGATGATCTCCTGAGTTTTAGCCATTTTGTCGTTGAGCTCTTCAAGATCCTTAGCCTTCTGAGCTTTCTTGTTTTCCTGATCCTGTTTTTTCATCTCAAGGGTCAGCTTTTCGGATTCAAGGTCCTTTTTGGACTGTTCAAGGTTATCGATCTCATCGAGGAGACCGTTTATGAGCTTTTCGTCATATTCAGCCATACGGTTAGCTGATTCGACCTGTGACATAAGGTCATAGAAGCTGTCTGCGCCAAGAACGATGGAAGCCAGGTTATCGTTTCCTGATACATACATATCGCAGAGGCGCTCCTTGAATATTTCAACATTCTCATCGATAGTAGCCTGCTGTTCAACTATGCTCTGATCGAGAGAGGTGATATTCTGTTCTGTGTTGAAGATATCCTCATCAAGTTTATTGAGCTCAAGATTGAGGTTATCGATATTTTCCTTGATAAGTTTTATCTGCTCGGTAAGAGTCTGCTGATAGGCCTCTTCATTGGCTTTGTTGCCTTCGAGCTGATTGAGCTGATAATCGTAATCTGCGATCTTTGCGTCGTTTGCGGCTCTTTCCTCCTGGATCTCAGCAATAGTTTTAGCTGAGGCCTTGGTGGATGACTTGCTGTTTATTACAGGGTAGAATGTAACTACACCCAAAGAAAGTGCTGAACAAGTTACGAATGAAAGAACCTTTCTTGTGATATTTAATTTACTCATAATGATCTGCGCTGCGGGAATATAGGGAATAAATGCATTCCCGAACGCTGACTCCTTTCATAATTATTATTTATCACTGTCAATATCGGAATTAGATTCGTATAAATATCAGACATCAATATGACGTTTAGTACTGATAACGCTTCCCAGTGCGCCGATAAATGAGCCCACGAGGAGGTAAGCGATCAATACGAAAAGTCTGATCTTACTGAAGGGCATTAAGCTCTGTATGCCGAAAGCATTCATAAGGTAATGCTGCTCTGTCATAACGTTATAGGTTGAACGGTAGACGAGCCATGTGATGAAGAATGCGCCGATACCAGCAAAAAGTCCGGTGACCATACCCTCTACGAAGAAGGGCATACGGATGAATGAATTGGTAGCGCCGACATACTTCATGATCTGGATCTCCTCACGGCGGGCATAAACGCTGGCCTTTGTGGTGTTGGAGATCATTATCATAGAAACGACTGAAAGCGTGAGGACCACAGCTCCGGCGATAAGTGAGATCACCTTTCTTAGCTCTTTAAGGAACTCAGCTACCTGAGGTGAAGAGCTTGCAGACTTGACATTGGGCAGAGCCTGTATAGAAGCTGTAGTATCGCTGATGATGTCGTTATCCTTGACTGTAACGCTGAAGCCGTCAGGCATGAAGTTAGCATCCTTGATATGTGCTTCAAAGATATCCTCAGCATCAGGGAGCTTCTTCTTGGTTTCCTCAAGAGCACTTTCCTTTGACTTGAATTCAACGGTATTTACGTTATCCATAGCCTTAAGTGCATCTTCGACTTCCTTGACCTGGTCATCGGAAGCGCCTACATTCATGAATACAGCGATCTCATTCTTGTCTCCAAGACCGAGAATCATACGGTTCATATTTATGTAGAAAAGTGAAGCGATTCCAACAAGGAGAAGAGAGATGAGCAATACGCAGAAGGTTGCGAATGCCATCATTTTATTTTTCCAAATATTTTCCACGCCCTGATCGGCGAGGTATTTTATACCGCTCAGTTTCATTCTGCACCTCCTGACTGCTGTTTCTCACCGGTTATAGCGGCGATAACATCATCGGGAGTCATTTCATCGATAGAAACTCCGGTATCTTCCTGGATACTGCTGAGATTTTCCTCTGAAAGGGGAGCTTCATCATCCATATCAGGAAGAGGGATGAAAGCTTCTGTACCGGTCAGGATGTCCTGTGAGCCAGCTGATGAAGCATAGGCTGAATCGGGCTCTGAGCCGGGAAGGAGCTCATCGTTTGCACCGAGGATGACCTCATCAAAGACGATCTCACCGTCGGTGATATTGATGATACGGCCGCCGAAGTGACGGACCAGATCATGCTCATGAGTAACCATAAGTATAGTCGTGCCCTGATCGTTGATACCCTTGAGAAGCTCAACGATCTCATATGAGAGTTCAGGGTCGATATTTCCGGTAGGCTCGTCAGCGATAATGAGCTGAGGGTCGTTTACGAGGGCTCTTGCGATGGCAACACGCTGTTTCTCACCGCCTGAGAGCTCGTCCGGATAGGAATTAGTCTTTGCGTGGAGACCAACGAGACTGATAACGTATGGTACACGCTTGCGGATATACTTGATAGGAGCGTCGATAACACGGAGAACGAATGCGATGTTCTCATATACTGTCATTGACGGGATAAGGCGGAAGTCCTGGAAAACGAAGCCGAGAGTACGGCGGAATTCCGGTATCTTGCGCTTTTTAAGTTTGCTGAGGTTATAGCCGTTTACGGTAACTACACCGCTGGTGGCATCAATTTCCTTCAGCAGTAGTTTTATCATAGTACTTTTTCCCGCACCTGATGAACCTACAACGAAAGCGAAATCGCCGTCGTTGATCTTGAGGCTGACGTTATTGAGAGCGTCGACACCGCTTGAATAGGTCACGGATACGTTTTTAAGTTCTACCAAATTGTTACACCTGCCTTGATTTGTGGGTGAAGCTGAAAGCTATCAGAACTTCACAGGGTTAGCAGACAGGTACTTCTTTACCATGAGAGCGATCTTGAAGATAATAGCGTGATCGAATTCACGGAGATCAAGACCTGTGAGCTTTTTGATCTTTTCAAGTCTGTACACGAGAGTATTTCTGTGTACGAAAAGTTTTCTTGATGTTTCCGAAACATTGAGGTTATTCTCGAAGAATTTCTGTATAGTAAAGAGAGTTTCGTGATCGAGTGACTCTATGCTGCCTACCTTGAAAACTTCGTGGAGGAAAGTCTCGCAGAGGGTAGTGGGGAGGTGGTAAATAAGTCTTGCGATACCGAGGTTGTCGTAGCTTACGATCACCTTGTCTGTATCGAATACCTTACCTACTTCGAGAGCCATCTGAGCCTCCTTGAATGAGCGTGCAAGATCCTTTACGCCGACAACAGCTGTACCGATGCCCACATTGACACGGGTATAGAACTCACTGCTGAGGGTATCAGCAATAGAACGTGCCAGTTTTTCGAGGTCTTTAGAATCTACAGTGCTCTTGAGCTCCTTAACGAGTACGATATCGCTCTCAGTGATATTGAAAACGAAATCCTTGTTCTTGTCAGGGAAGAGGTTCTGGATGACATCATAAGCGGAGATATCATTTGCAGAGATTATTCTGATGAGGAATACTGCACGGCTTATCTCGGCATTGAAGTGGAGTTCTCTTGCCTTGATAACGATATCGCCGGGGAGAACGTTATCGAGGATAACATTCTTTATGAAGTTGTTCCGGTCATATTTTTCGTCGTAGTACTGCTTGATATTGGAAAGAGCGATAGCGAGAATGCTTGCGTATTTAGCAGCAGCGTCATCCACGCCCTCGACGAAAACTGCATAGTCGGGCTTTACACGGGAGCCGAAGGGCTTATATGTGAAGCCGTCACGGATGAAGATGTCGTGAGAATCGCTGAGGTCAAGTGAAACGAATTCATTTGTAGTACCTACACGAGTGAGGTCGCTGCAGGCGATGATGGTGGCTGTCTCGTCAACGACGCCGATAGTAGCATCGATAGAATCACGCATCTGATGAACTAAACCCTGAAATAATCTGTTGGACATGATTTACATCCCTTCTTTATTGATTTAAAAATGATTTTATTCTGAGTGAAGTTTCAACGAGAACCTACTGTCTCATCAACATATTACAAATTGTAACATATTTTGAGGCTCTATTTGTTAACAAACTGTTAATTCTCATTTGAAAGCTCACAAACATGACTTGCTTTTTAGCTGCTATTTGTTTAAAATCAACAACAGCTTGGATTTATTTGTAACCGAATCGTAATTTTTATGGTAAAAACTGTAATTTTTACATTTTTTCCGGCTGAGTTACATTGAGGATAGTGAGTGCATTCCTGAGAGTCTGTCTTACTGCTGTGCAGAGCAGGAGACGTGCATTCATAAGCTCAGGAGTCTCTGCATTCTTAACGCTGCAGGCGTCATAGAATCTGTGGAAGAGGGTAGCCAGATCAATGACATACTTTGTGATCTTAGCGGGATCGTAGCTCTTGGCTGCCAGATCAACTTCCTTGGGAAGTGAAGCGATGTGGCGGATGAGCTCTCTCTCTCTTGGATTGTTCAGGAGGCTGAGGTCTGCCTTTTCAGGTATCTCCACACCCTCTGCTTTAAGGTTGCTTATGAGGCTGCATATTCTTGCATGAGCATACTGAACGTAGTATACCGGATTCTGTGAGGACTTTTCAACTGCGAGATCAAGGTCGAACTCGAACTGTGAATTAGCCTCACGGAGGTTGAAGTAGAATCTTGCAGCATCTATCGGTATCTCATCGAGGAGAGTTACAAGTGTTATAGCCTTTCCGCTTCTCTTTGAGAGCTTTACAACTTCGCCGTTTCTAACGAGACGAACCATCTGCATGAGAACAACATCAAGCTTGTTGGCATCAACACCGAGAGCTGTAAGTGCAGCTTTCAGTCTCGGCACATATCCGTGGTGGTCAGCACCGAGGACGTTGATAGCCTTGTCGAAATTTCTTGTGACCAGCTTATTATAGTGGTAAGCGATATCGGGTACTATATAAGTATAGAGGCCATTGCTGCGGCGGAGGACGAAGTCCTTATCCAAGCCGTATTCGGTAGCCTTGAACCAGACAGCGCCGTCCTGCTCATAAGCGTGTCCTGTTTCCATGAGCTTGTCAACGACCAGCTTTGTCTCGTTTTTCTCATGGATAGTGCTTTCTCTGAACCAGTTGTCATATACTATGCGATACTTCTTGAGGTCACGCTCAAGGCCTTCTATATTGAGCGGGAGAGCGTAATCCACAAGAGCTTTTCTGCGATCCTCTTCTGAAAGATCCTTAAGCTCAAAGATATGATCGTGATAGTAGTTAGCAGCGTGTTCGATTATATCGGTGCCGAGGTAAACATCCTCAGGCATTTCAAACTCCTGGCCTTCGCCGCTGAGTGAATATATCTCAGCGCAGAGCTTTTCGGTATCATTTCTGTACTCATATATAAGCTGCTGACCCTTGTCCGAGCAGAGCTGCATATATCTGAGTGAAAGTGACTTGCCGAATTTCTCTATCTGGTTGCCGGCATCGTTGACATAGAATTCACGTTCAGCATGGTATCCTGCCCAGTCAAGAACACTTGCGAGACAGTCGCCGATAGCTCCGCCTCTTGCGTTGCCTATATGCATAGGACCTGTGGGGTTGGCTGAAACGAATTCAACGAGTACCTTCTTACCCTTGCCGAGTTCGGTACGGCCGAAGTTCTCCTTTTCGCTGAGAACATTCTCGACAACATCCGAGAACCATTTATCTCCTAAGAAGAAGTTCATGAATCCTGGACCTGCGATCTCAGCACGGTCAAAGAGTGAGCCGGTGAGGTCGATCTTATCACAGATGAGCTCTGCGATCTTTCTTGGCGGGAGCTTGAAGGCTCTTGCACATACCATTGCGGTATTTGCAGCGAAGTCGCCGTGGGACTTGTCAGCAGGTATCTCGATATTGAAATCGGGAAGGGGAACTGCCGGTACAGCCTCCTCAGCGGTAAGTCTTCCGAGAGCGTCCATAATGAGCTCACGGAGCTGCAGTGAAGCTTTGTTGATTAGATCTGACATTTGCTGTTATCCTTTCTTATCAGTGCTTTTCCTGCACTGTCATTATTATCTCGTTATCCGAAAGATAAGAGGAGTTAAGATCAAGGGTGTACTTAAGATAGAGCTTTCCATCCTCAGCTATAGTGTTTTTTATAGCGTGAGTGTAGACACCTATCTGCATACTGCCGTAGGGAGTACCGTACTGACAGAAGTGCTTGCGCCCCATTTCGAGGGAGAGGACTGAATTTGCGCTTCCCTCACGGACTATCGAAGCCGACTGGCCTGAGTCCACCTTTATAGTAGTGACAGAGCCTTCAAAACCGGTAGCTGAGGTATCCTCATAGGAGATTATGTCCCAGCCGTTCTCGTGGAAGAACCTGGCTTTGGTGAGGAGCTCTGTCTCGTTCTTTTCATCATCCTGCCACTGTATGCTTGTCAGTGAGATCAAAACGTTATTTTCCAATAAAAATGTCTCCTTTAGTAATTGCGTTCGGAATTCTCTATAGCCTGTTCAAGGAGCTTATCCAGCAGGTACTCGTGAGTCATGCCGAGGTGTTCCATGAGCTTTGTATAGACGCTGTTTCTTCTGAGTCCGGGAGCTGTGCCTATCTTATTGAGCAGGAGCTTTCCGTCATCAGTAAGGAAGAAGTCAACTCTTGCCAGTCCCTTGCAGCCCAGGGCTTTATATGCCCGGATAGCGGTATCACGGATCATATTCTGTGTTTCTGCAGGAAGGTCCGCAGGTATCTGAAGGTCATCGCCGGAGCTCTGATTTACTTCTGTGGGATCATAGATCTTTCCATTTGAGATTATCTCTCCCACATAAGAAGCGAAGGGGGTATCATATCCGAATACGGCAGCCTCCAGCTTTCTTCCGGTCACATATTTCTCGACCAGTACCTTATTATCGTTAAGGAAGGCAATTTTAACAGCTTTTTCGAGCTTGTCGATATTATCAGCTACTGTAGAGCCGGCACTGCTTCCGCTGTTTGCAGGCTTTACGATAAGCGGGAATCCCAGTTTATCTGAGATCTCATTGCAGCGTTCCTCGATGCTGCCTATCTCACGCTGAGTTATGAGCTGCCACTGAGCAGTCTCGATACCGTAATCGTCAAGGACCATGTGGGTATGGGATTTATCCATACAGGAAGCTGCAGCAAGAGGTCCGCTGCCAACATAGGGGATCCCGGCCATATCAAGGAGACCCTGAACATCGCCGTCCGCACCTCTCTTGCCCTGAAGCACCGGGAAAGCGACATCTATTCTTTTGATAGAGGTCTCGCCGTTCTCGATAGTGATGATACCTCTGTGGAGAGGATCGGGAGAGATTATAGCTGAGGTGCAGTCCGGATTGATTTCCCATGTACCTTCAGTGAGTTCGTAAGGATCGCCCGGGAAATACAGCCATCTTCCTTTTTTGGTTATACCGATGCAGATGACCTCGTATTTATCCTCCGGGATAGATCTTATTACCTCAGCCGCAGTTGCGAGAGAGAGTTTATATTCCTTTGATGTGCCGCCGAAAATGACAGCAGCCTTTAATTTTGCCATAGGATTCTCCTTTAAAATAGTACTATAAAAAAGCAAAAATTGATATAGTCAATTTCAAGTATCAATATATTTTATCACATTTCACAAAAAACTGCAAGTATTTTTTGCGAAAATGAAGAAATACACAGGAAAATTCGCAAGGATAGCGCAATACGGCTAATTGTTAACATACAAATTTGTGCATTTCCACAACAAAAAATTCGCCTCTTCGTGAAAATGATGAAATTACCTTTGGTAAATATGACGAAGCAGTGAATAAGTCCGGTATTGACAATCCAGATAAATAAGTATATAATTGCTATGTTAACAATGTAAAAACTCCAGAGTTGAAAATGAGGAAATAAATATGAAAAAGATCGCAGCACTTATCATGTCACTGTGTCTGTCCGCAGTTTTTTGCGGATGCGAATATAATTCGGGCTCATCGTCATCGGACTTCAAGGCACCTTCCTATCTGAAGAAATATCAGGATGAGGATCAGGAGAGCGAAGAGCAGGAGAATGAAAATGAACAGGCTGCTCCTGCTGAGGAGAGTGCTTCGGCACCGGCTGAAGCTCCCAAGGCTGCACCAGCCCCAGTCACCGCTCAGTCTGCATCTGCTGGGGAAACACCTGTCCAGCCGTCCACTGAACAGCAGGCAACAGCTGCGGCTCAGAGCGTTCCTTCATCAGCCGCTGACAGCTTCCGCTATGGTATCTGGTGGGCAAATGACGGTATGGGCGACAGCTACTACTATTTTTCCGGCGAGGGCAGAACAGGCTCTGTACATAATCAGGAGAATGGTCTCGGACTTGATTTTTCCTATGAGATCTACGGCAATACCGCAGTTTTCCATATGGAAAATGCAGAGGTGGCACGTCAGGCAGCTGTAGAATGGATAGACAGCAGCAATCTCTATTTGCATTGGACTGACGGCAGCTCTGAAAAACTTGTTTTTTATAGTTCTGTTGATTTTGACAATTTCTTTTTCTATAATAATTCTGAGCTTATTGCTCTTTCGCTTGACTATTTTGAGAATGTCAACGGTTGGAGGCCGGAATATGCAGAGGCAGGGATCGGTTCCGGTGGCATGATCGATGTATTCATGTATGACGGCGATCAGTGCTGTGAACGATACTCAGTAGACAGATTCACGGCAGCCGGTACAGATCTCTCCGGCGGCAGTATAAAGCTTGATTAAACAACGAAACTGACTTCGCTGAGCGAAGTCAGTTTTTTAGTTTCCGTCAGACAAGGCCCTTTTCCTTCCAGTCGCTGTATTCAGGACAGAAGTACCTGTTGGTCTTTTCGGTTTTTTTGCCGATATTTATTGCTTTTCTCGGGCATACGTTTATACAGCCGTAGCAGCCGATACATCTCTTCCTGAAAACAGGATCTCCGTTGATGATGATGATATTATTTACAGGACAGACTTTTTCACATTTGCGGCAAACTACGCAGTTTTCGTTGACCACGAAATTGTCGCTGCTGACCATGAACTTATTATACAGTGTATTAACTGATGAGGACAATGCAGTGGTTACAGGATTTGCAGTTCCCTCTGGTAGGGTATCGTTTATCGAGATAGTGTCAGCTATCTTGTAAAGCTCCGGAACAGAAACGTATTTGAGCTGATATTCAGCGTCGGCCTTGCTTGGGATATTTCCGCCCGGAACGTAGTTATTCGGCATAGTCAGGAAGAAAAGTCCGGCAGTCTGCATCCCTTTTTCACTTGTCATCTTTCTCAGAGAGGGTTCACAGCTGCATGATTTTGAGCCGAGAGTAGCGATGTAGTATATCCTTTTGCTTCCGGCGAACTGTGCCTTGCGGAGTAGTTTCATTACTATCCCCGGGTATCTGCCGGCATATATGGGAGCACATACTACAAATGGCTTTTCTGATCTGAATGAAGGTTCTTTTTTGTGTTTGAGTATATCGTTAAGCGAAACGCACTGGTCTTTGAGATGATCGGCAAGGAATTCAGCAGCAAATTTTGAGTTGCCTGTGCCTGAGAAATAAAGGATCATACCAACACCTCCATAAATTTATTACTTTAATTATAACACAATTCTGATATATAATCAATTAGTTAATTTCTACATTTGTTTCTTGAATTAATTGTGTATTTTTTCTAAATAGATGAAAAAGCCCGGAAGAGGAATAACCTGTTCCGGGCTTTTGATCATACGTTGTAGATCATTGCAGTATAGTTGGGGATAGGCCACATTTCACATGGCATCTCGCTTTCGATCTCATCTGAGATACTTCTCATGATATCCATTTCAGCGAGTACATAATCGTGGAAATAAACGGCCTGATCCTTGATAACGCTGATCTCGCAGGCAGTTTTGAGCTGATTTTTAAGACGCTCGATAGAATCGTAGAAATTATCTGCAAGTTCATTGAGCTTTGAAGCGATCTTCTCCTCGGACTTGCTTGTCATGCCGATCTGCTTCTTTACAGCGATAGAATCACATACATTGTGAACGTAATCCAGAGTAGCCGGAAGAAGCTTTCTGCTGGCCATTTCAATCATTGTCTTTGCTTCAATGCGGATAGTCTTGGAGTATGTCTCAAGGAGGACCTCGGTTCTCGCATTGAGCTCAGCCTGTGTATAGATATTGAATTTGCGGAAGATACGCATATTCTTATCGTCAGTATAGTGGGGGAGGCAGTCAACTGTGGAAGCATAGTTGGGGAGGCCTCTGCGCTCTGCTTCCTTTACCCATTCCGGTGAGTAACCGTCGCCGTTGAAGATAACTCTTCTGTGCTTTTTGAGTACTTCCTTCAGGAGCTTCTTTACTTCCTGCTCGAAGTTATCTGTATCCTTGTAGGGAGTAAGCTTTTCTGTGAACCAGCTGAGCTCCTCTGCAACGATAGTATTGAGAAGAGCATTAGGGCAGGCGATATTGTCAGAAGAGCCGACCATACGGAATTCAAAGCGGTTTCCGGTGAATGCAAAAGGTGATGTACGGTTTCTGTCAGTTGAATCCTTGGGGAAGGATGGGAGTGCATTTACACCGATCTCAAAGTTCTTTGTCTCGGTCTTGTAAACACCGTCCTCTTCGATAGCTTTCAGAACTGCGTCCAGCTCTTCACCGAGGAACATGGAGATTATAGCCGGGGGAGCCTCGTCAGCTCCGAGACGGTGATCGTTTCCGGCGGAGGCGGCAGATATCCTCATAAGATCTGCATACTCGTCAACACCCTTGATAAGGGCACAGAGTATAGTAAGGAACTGGAGGTTCTCCATAGGAGTGTCGCCGGGGTCAAGGAGATTCTGACCGTCGTCGGCAGCCATTGACCAGTTATTGTGCTTACCTGAACCGTTTACGCCTTCAAAAGGCTTCTCGTGGAGGAGACATACAAGTCCGTGGCGGAGAGCCACTTTCTTCATTATCTCCATTGCAAGCTCATTCTGGTCAGTACCCAGATTTGATGTTGTGAATATAGGAGCCATTTCGTGCTGTGCGGGAGCGACCTCGTTGTGCTTGGTCTTTGAGTATATTCCCAGCTTCCAGAGCTCCTCGTCAAGGTCAGCCATGTAAGCGGCTATTCTTGGCTTGAGGTTTCCGAAATACTGATCGTCCAGCTCCTGACCCTTGGGAGGCTTAGCTCCGAAGAGGGTACGGTCTGTGAGGATAAGGTCCTCACGCTGGTCGTACATTTTCTTATCAATAAGGAAGTATTCCTGCTCAGCGCCTACAGTTGAAGTGACACGGGTAACGACGTTATTGCCGAAAAGGCGGAGGAAGTTTACTGCTGTGCGGCTGAGAGCGTCCATAGAGCGAAGCAGGGGAGTTTTCTTATCGAGGATCTCACCTGTATAGGATACGAAAACTGTTGGGATATAGAGACTTCCCTCCTTAACGAAGCAGTAGGAGGTAGGATCCCATGCGGTATAACCTCTTGCGGTACTGGTCTGACGGAGACCGCCTGACGGGAATGATGAAGCGTCCGGTTCACCCTTTACGAGAGCCTTTCCGGAGAATTCCATTATAGCCATACCGTTTGGAGTAGTATTTATAAATGAATCGTGCTTTTCTGCAGTTGAGCCGGTCAGCGGCTGGAACCAGTGAGTGTAGTGAGTAGCGCCCTTTTCGATAGCCCAGTCTTTGATTGTATTGGCAACAAAGTCGGCTGTAGTCATGTCCAGCGGTGCGCCGCTCTTGATGGTTTTCATCAGAGCCTTATAGATATTTTTGGGAAGTCTTGCTTTCATAACCTCGTCATTAAAGACGTTGGCAGCAAAGATATCCGGAATGCTTTTGGTCATACAAATTCCTCCTGCTCGTTTCAGTTAACGATATATAACTAAACTATATTTTATCATATTATGGGTTGAATGTCAATATTCCGCCCTTTGGCGCAGATATAAAACTAAGCGGGGGAAAGGTAAAAAAATATGTGAGTATTGATGCTGATCCACTATAATGATATGAGCCGGCCTTGATTTTTTACTGCTGCTGTGATATAATTTACTGGACGAAGCAAAAAGGAGGATACTAAGATGGACTATTCAAACAAAGTATATTCAGGTATTTATGATCTCCCGGAAGGTCATGCTTCAGAAGAGTTGACTGATGGCTGTATCATTATTGAGGGAGGAGCTTTCCGTGGCCTGTATGCTTCCGGTGCCCTTGACGCACTTATGGAAGAAGGAATAAATATGCGCTGCACAGTAGGAGTTTCTGCCGGCGCAATGAACGGAGTGAACTATGTCTCCGGTCAGATAGGCAGGTCAGCAAGGATAAATCTCAGGTTCCGCCATGACAGCCGATATGTGGGAGCACAGGCTATCAGGAAAAATCGTGGAATAATCGGATTCGACTTCGTTTTTGGCAAAATGGAGGGCATAGAAGAACTGGACATGGATCGTTTTGCTGATGAGTCAAGAGAGTTCTATGCCGTTGTGACGAATCTCAATACCGGAGAGACTGAGTACATCGAAAAGAATTCCGGCCGCAACATATTCCGTGCAGTTCAGGCCTCAGCTTCAATGCCGTTTGTTTCAAAGCCTGTTATGATCGATCGTCAGCCCTATCTTGACGGCGGATGCAGCTGCAAGATACCCTATCAGTTCGCACTGAGCAAGGGCTTTGAAAAGATACTTGTCATCCGTACCCGTGATGCAGATTACCGCCGCAAGGACAGAAGCCACAAGGTGGTATATCCTGAGAATCTGGTATATGCTGCATATCCTTCATTTGCAGCAAAGCTCATAAGCAGCAACAGGGACTATAATTTCCTTTGTGATGAGCTTGATATCCTGGAGCGTGAGGGCAGGCTTATGACAATAACCCCTTCTGAGAAGGTCAGCGTCAGCAGACTTGAAGGAGACGTTGAAAAGCTTGGCAGACTTTATTATCTTGGGTATAATGATGTCAAGGATAATATAGAGCGTATAAAAGAATATCTTGGCAAATAAAAAATGCGGACAAGGAAATTGAACCCTTGTCCGTTTTTATTTCTTTTCAATATCAATAACAACATATTCCGACTTTGTACCGGTCTTGAATGGAATAGCCCAGCCGGAGATACCTGATGTTACTATAAAAGTCGTATCATCACGGGTCTCTTTGCCGTAGATACGGTCATTTGCACCGATAAGAAGTCCTATCTGTCCGGCAGGCCAGATATGTCCGCCGTGAGTATGTCCCGACAGCACAAGGTCAGCTCCGGAAGCAGCTTCTTCATCGTAGGCATTGGGCTGGTGGTCGGCAACTATCATGTATTTTGACTTGTCGACACCTTTCATAAGCTCGTCCATAGAGGCTCTTTCGTCCTCAGATCTGTCCTGTCTTCCGATAATATAGAAGCTGTCGTCTATCAGAACGGCCTCATCCTGGAGGAGGGTGACATTGTTCTTTTTCAGCTCTGTTTCCAGCTCCTCGTAGGAGAAGTCACGATTATTGTAGTATCCCTTGTCGTGGTTGCCGTAAGTGAAGAAAACTCCATAGGTGGTATCGATATCAAGAGCCTCACAGGCTTTTATCATGTCGTCCTTTCTGGAGTCATCGTCCACGAAATCTCCGACGATTATAACAGCGTCAGGCGATTCCTCCTCAACACGCTTCATCTGCTCGGCAAACTGCTCTCCGTCCAGAGTTATTCCGAGGTGAAGGTCTGCTATCTCGACGATACGCAGTTTATCCCTGCCAATATCCTTTTCCGTTGTAAGGGAATAAACCGTCCGGCAGACATGGTGAGCAAGGTACCAGCCTATTGAAAGGTATACTGCGGTTATGGCAAGTGCAGCAGCGCCTTCATAGTATCCTCCGGGGGCTTTTTTTGTAATGCATCTGGAGATATGCCCTGCAAGGTCACAGATAATCCAGAATACGGCCAGATGGATGAACACCACCAGCATTGCAAAAATATTTATGAGACCGAAGCAGCCTATAAGCAGAAGAGGCAGAGCAGCAAGGAACCATGAAAGAGGCTTGCTTTTCTCTGCCGTCCTGCGGATCAGGCTGAATCTGCGGAATCGGGTGAGCAGGTAAACGATGCCTCCGAGGCCGCAGATCAGCATAAGTCCGAAAATAATTATCCACATCATAGATTTACTGATTCAGGAGTATTATAACTGCTGCAATAGCAGCGACTGCAACCATAGCTCCGATAATAAAGAGTGGCAGCAGGCCTGAACTTTTCTTCCCAGCAGCTGCGGGAGCTTCCTGAGGCTGTACAGGTACAGCTGCAGCAGGAGCCTTTGCGCCGAATGGATTCTCAAAATTATCTGAGAATGGCTGGGGCTCAGGCATAAGTGAGATATCGCCGTTTTGTACCTGAGGCTTCTGGAGCTGTTCAGGCTGTGGCGGCTGAGAAGGAGCGGGAGCTTCCTCACTGACTGCCGGAGTATCTTTTCTCAGCTCTTTGGGTATATCAGCAGAGTCCTGTCCCTCTTTGATCTTATAAGTTTCACGGTCAGGCTTTGTCATGCGTACATGGTCGTGCTTCTTTGAAGAGTTGGGATCGGCGTCCTCCATAGACGACTTGAAGTTGGATTCAAGCACGGTAGTATCACATTTTGCGTCTGTGTTTTCCCTTCTGTTGCCGCATACGCAGCATACAAGGGAGGTTTCTTCATTGAAAGTTTCACATTTAGTACAGATCCACATAACTTACTCCCTAATCAAAATCATCGGTAGAGATCCAGCGGCCGCCAAGTTCTGCTCTTGGAGCAGGTGAAGCGTGAACAGCTTCAACAGATCCACGGGCTCTTTTAGAGGCTTCAATACCTTTGAGAGCTGAGAGCACCTGACGCATTGAGTATCGGTCCGCAGGTTCTTTTCTGAGCATTTCAGCTATGAGAGACCGGAATTCTTCCGGAATATCCTCACTGATCTTTAGTTCAGCGTCGTTCAGAACAGCTTCATATACATAATCGTATTCGCTGTCGAAGCCGGGCAGTTCTCCGCAGAGAAGCTGGTGGAAAACGATGCCCATAGCGAATACATCCACCTTAGGGGACAGAACAGCAGGCTCTTCTATCATAGCGAGGAAGGTCTCAGGGGCAAGATATACGAAATCTCCCTGTATCTCCTCACCTACGGGAGCACTGTCCTGAAGGTAGCTTGCATCGAAGTCGATGACCTTGATAGTGAAAAAGCAGCCGTTTGTCTGTTTTATCATAAGGTTATCGAGCTTCAGGTCAGCATGAACGACATTATTATCAGCAAGCTTTGAGAAGCTGTTGGCAAGCACCTTCATCATAATGAATTTATTATCCATATCGATGCTGCTGAGCTCATGGGTGTCCATTGGAGTTTCAGAGACCTTATCGGTAACGAGATAGAAGTGGCTCTCGTTTCTGAAGAGCTCCAGCGGAGGCACCAGATTACCGGCCTGCGAAGCTGCTATGCTGAAATAAATTCTTTTTTTCTGATTGAACCATTCGATGCACTGATCCATTTTTCTCTGACGTACATCTGGTTCGAGTTTAATGGATTCCAGAGGATAGACAGGGTTAAGGAACTCCTTGATGAAGTATTCTTTTCCCCCTCTGGTGCAGAATCCCCATTTTGAGAAACCGCTCTTATTGCTTGTCATTGGTTGTGTAAGGAGGTAATCACCTATGAAATAAGGTGTGAAATTATCCTTCTTTTCCGATGACAATGAGATCGATAATTCACCCATCCTTATCACCGCCTGTAATAGCCTGGTTTATACTTCTGCCAGAGTCGGAGGAGCTGTTCTTCGTCAGCATTTTCCCCGACAGGATCGATATAGCTTTCTTTAATGAATTGACAGCGTTCTTTGAAATGTTCCCTGCAGTCTGCGATGTCGTCAAGGCCGTAGACTGCGATCCCCACAGCGAAATCATCGCCGGTCACGGGGATAATGAGTTCTGAGAGCTTATTTTCCCATTCTTCCGGAGAATCCGACTCCATAAGTGAGCTGAGAATAATGTATTCAAAGTCCATAGGAGTACCGTAATAGCCGAAGCCGCCGTCTGTAGAAGTGATTATCATAGCGGGCTGGCTGATCTCTATCTCACGGGTGTTGAGGCTGAAATCGCCCTCAGCGTGTATAACATTGGACATTCTTCCGTCGCTTCTCAGATTAGTGAAAGCGTCCTCATCGGTTTTGATATCGTCCTTGGTCACCTGACAGAGGCCCTCTGCGTCGAGGAAATAGCCTCTTGAATCGCCAGCCCAGAAGAATTCGCAGGTAATGCTGCTGCCGTTATTTTTAACAGCTGCGATACTTGCAGTGGTGGGCATGGTCTTGAAGAGATCTCCGCCAAGCTTTAAACCATTTTCGGTCTCGATGGTATTTCTTATCTTAGCAAATTCTTCTGTGAGCCGTTCCTTTAGGCGCTGGCAGTCATTGCCGTCGAAAAGGAACTGTTTATCTTCATAAAGCTTATCGGTGACGTAAGCGGCAAGTCTTGATGCGACTCTTGCACCGCTTCTGTTGCCGACTTTGGGGTACTTTTTTGCACCCATTCCGCCGCAGCCGTCAAACACTGAGATATAGCCTGTGTCGCCGCAGTCAAAGGAGTAGGAGAAGGAGTCCTCACCGAGACCGGCAAGCTTCTCCCTTTCCGAGCAGATTACGATCGAAGGTCCTGCCATCGGATAGATACCTCCCATAAATTATATACTGTACGCAATAGCGTCTATGATCTGATTATAGTTTACCTCTTCGAGGCCTCTTCCGGCCTCTGACATATAGTGGATGACGTTATCCCAGGAGTTGCGGATATCGCTCCATCCGGGAACATCAGGAGTGAAGAGGATGAGACGTTTTGAGTTATAGTCCATATATCCTGAATTATCCTTATCGCCCCACCATTTTGTGAGCTCATTGAAATCCTTGGCCATTCTTGTGGGATAATTTTCCATTTCCTTTCCGAAGCCAAGTTCATGAGTAGAAGCGTCTGACCATACAACTATGAGCTGACGTCTCTTGAGACCCTCAGTGTTCCACTTTGAGCGGATAGCAAAGGCAAGAGCTTCAAGACCGTCCTCAGGCTCATCTCCGCCGCCGAAGGCTGATATGGAGTTGACAGTATCTCTGAAGGCCTCTGTCTCCTCGGGGAGCTTGAAGAAGTCAGTTCTGAGCATAGCGTCAGCGCCGTCTGCAACATAGTCACGGTAGGCAATGACTTTTATGCGGAAATCCTGGATAGTTTTGCCTTTCTTGCTCATAACGGCCTGTATGTCGGTATGGAAGTTGATAGCGTTCTTTTTAACGATATCTATAAGGTCTGACATACTTCCGGTCGAGTCGATAACGAAAACGATATCGACATTATATTTCATTTTATAATTGGATGACATTATAAAACTTCCTTTCTATAAGTGGACATGGCGAAGCGGAGGATGTTATTCTGCCTTTTCAGTAGTGGTAGCTGTCTCGGCCTTTTCCTCAGCCTCTGTAGGCTTCTCGCCGTCCTCTTTCTTTTCCTCAGTCTTTTCCTCGGCCTTGTCAAGTGTGACCTTGGAAATGAGTATGCTGGTCTTATCGAGCTTATCTCCCTCAGCCGGAGTTACCTTGAATACGAGCTTTGAAACTCCGGTAACGTCAACAGCGATCGATGAATAGTAGTCAGATGCCTTTATAGTGTATGTTGCTTCTGTCTTGCCATCGCAGATAACCTCTACCTTAACGGAGGCGTCTTTATTGAATTCGAGAGCAGGAGCCACTCTTCCCTTGAGGAGAGTATACTTCTTGTCGAGAGCGTATTCAGCGGTATATTCCTTATCTGTTCCGTCTGATGAATAGATGGTGTTATCTTCGGGATAAGTGTTGCCCTTTGTATCCTCCATCTCCTTATCTGCAAGGCTGAATCCCTTTCCTCCGAGACTGAGGTCAGAAAGCTTAGCAGGAGCAGATTCACCGAGAGTTGCAAGGTAGTCTGTGAGCTTCTTGTTGCCGGGGATCTTTTCAAGAGCAGCTTCGACCTTTTCAGCAGCATAGTCGTAGTCATTGCTGTCTGCCCAGTACTGAGCATCTTCTATAACTTCATCTGCATAGATATCAGCATACTTGTCAAGGAGAGCCTCTATTTCAGCATCGTTGGGGTAATCCTCAAGGAGTTCATTGATGCTGTCGATGGTGTAATCTGTATCGCCCCACTGATCGTAGTCATCCTCGATATCCTTTATTTTGCCGGTTCTTTCAGCTGCTTTGACCTCTGCGATCTTATCATCGAGCTTTTTCGTATCACTTACTTTGCTCTTAGCGCTTTCGAGATCGTCGATAGCTGAGCTGTACCAGCCGCTTTCAACATAATCATCAGCGTCCTTTATTACCTTTTCAATGTACTTCTCGTCACATTCAGCCAGCTTCTTCTGAGCCTCTTCGTAATGAGGAGTGCCTTCTTTTACCTTCTCATAGTAAGTTTTTGCATCATCGTAGTACTCGTTGGAGAAGTAGTATTCAGCGTCCTCGAAGTTTGATGCTGATTCCTCGATATCATCGATCTTTGACTTGATCTCCTTTATGTACTCTCTGCCTTCCTTACCGGCAATGTTGCCGAGGATCTTGAGCTTTGCAACAGCCTCTGTGGACTTGATCTTTCCTTCCTGATATTCAGCAAAAACACCATCAGCCTGTTCCTTTATCTCATCAGTGTAGTCGTCGAAATCAACGTCATGCTCCTTTGAGTAATCAAGAGCTTCCTTATACTCACCGTCTGAGAGATACTTCTTGAACTTATCTGTTTTCTCCTTCTTTCCGCAGGCAGAAACTGACATAAGAGCTGCGAGCAGCAGAGCTGTGATGACCTTTTTATTTTTCATGATAAAAGACCTCCTGAACAATATTTGGTGATTTGTGCGAGCACTCCGCAATAATTGGTCAAACGAATAAACGTTAAAAATATATGCTTATGTAAAATTATATCATATTTAAGTAACGATGTCAATTATAGGTCAGAAAACTCAGCATAAAGAAGTTGAAATACGTCAAAACATACAATCAGCGGAAGGTTTTATTGGAAGTTTTGACTAATATCAAATGTCGCTGTAAGACTTTTCTCATATACGGTGATATTCTTGACATATTCTGTCAGTAATGATATACTGTAGATACATTCATAACGTGATAAAGAGGTATTTTTATGAAGAGAACTGATTATATAAACTGGGACGAATACTTTATGGGAATAGCTATGTTCTCAGCTCAGAGAAGCA
This sequence comes from Ruminococcus flavefaciens, assembly GCA_002371825.1. GTDB lineage: Bacteria > Bacillota > Clostridia > Oscillospirales > Ruminococcaceae > Ruminococcus > Ruminococcus flavefaciens_L. The sequence goes on from DFHF01000039.1 coordinate 50,974, forward strand.
AGGACAGCTCGACTCAGGTCGGAGCCTGTATAGTTAACGGCGATAAAAAGATAGTCTCTGTGGGGTATAACGGAATGCCTACCGGCTGTATCGATGATGATATGCCCTGGGAGAGAGAAGGAGAGACCACACTTGATACAAAGTATCCGTTTGTTTGTCATGCAGAGCTGAATGCTATCCTCAACAGCAATATAGGCAATCTTTCAGGCTGTACGGTATATGTTACTCTCTTCCCGTGCAATGAGTGTGCGAAAGCTATAATACAGTCCGGCATAAAGCGTGTGGTATACTATGACAACAAATATGCTGATACAGAGAGTGTGAAAGCATCGTGTATGCTTTTTGAGAAATGCGGCGTCAGATTTGACAGGTATGAACCCTCCGGCAAGAATATAGTTCTTTCATTATAAAAAGGGCGGCTGTTTCAGTTCGGCACTTGTATAGAAGAATTATGTGTAATTATCGGTGGAGACCTTTCTGAGGAAAGGTTCTCCCAAGCCCCTTCCAAAGACTTTTGATCCTGATTTTTTCCATATAGGGCGCTCTGCATAAATAAAGAGCGCTCATTTTTATTATGAGCGCCCTATATGGAAAAAATTAAAACCGGAAGTTTTAGGAAAGGAGTTTGAGGAACAACCCTTTTTCAAAAGGGGTTTCCTCAATAAATACTTATAAAACTCCTATGTAAGTGGCACATTTGAAACAGCCGTCCTTTTATGAATATGCAGCAGAAGATGCAGCGATAGTAGCACCCACGATAGCAGCGCACATCATAGCTTCCTCTGCGGCAACAAGTGCAAGAGCAGAAGCAGATGCGCCTAAATTATCTGCGGGCTGATAGTAGTCACCGGTCAGCATAGCAGCGTGCATCAGTCTTGTCTTTTTGTCAAGGCCGAAAGTTCCGTATCCCTTCTGATTTGAAAGGAAATCATCGGCCTCAAGTATCGTTTTGCAGATCACAGAAAGGTCTTCCGGGAGGATAGATACTGAAGCAAGAGTCGAAAGATGACTTGACTTGCCGAATTTTCTGCCGTTTTCTTTGAGCATTTCATACAGCTGTATCAGGCGGTCTGTTTTTTCTTCAGGACTTCCGTCGGCCAGAGCAAGTATCTGTGATACTGTCTGTATAGCGTTCTTATCCGAAAACTTCATTCTGAGCAGCTTGAAGTTTTCCTCAGCTTCACTCAGTAGGTCTTCATTCGATTTTTCAGACATAGCCATAAGACCAGCCATAACGCAGTCCTCATTTGAAGTGAGTATAGGGTGATCCTTTTTCATCAGCTTGTAGATTTCCTTGCCGCGGGCTGCGATATCCTCGACTTTATCCTCGGAGGTCCTTTCAGAAAGAACGACAGCAAGCAGTGCGGAATAATCAGAAGTGCTGAAATATTTTTTCAGCAGAGTGTTTATACGGCTGATCTCCATGAGCTTATTCTCAGGATCGTCGCTGATGCTTAGCTTTGCAACAATTACTGAGCGAATATTGCCTCTTAGAGTTGAGAAAAGGCCTTCGTTTTTCTTGATAAGCTTTTTACATTTTTTGAGTTCATCAGCATCAGCCATTACATCGTTAACGCAGAATACATTAGCGCTTATAGGAATGATGTAGGAGCTTTCGGAACTGAAGACTTTTTTTACTGTGTTTCTGTTTTCGATAAATGATGTGTAGAGTGTGTTGATGTTGTTCATAGTAAAGTCCTCCGTTTAAGAATGAATTTGAATATATTTAGGGGCGGCTGATATCAGCCGCCCTTTAATACTGTTTTCACAGCTGTGACCTATGATATAAAGATCATCATTCGTTGTCGTCTGTATAATCAGTTTCATCAGTGTAGGTGTACTGTGAAGGGTCAAAAGACTGCTCATAACCAGGTGCAGACGGTGCAGCGGGAGCCGGAGCCTGTGCAGCAGGAGCAGCCATTTTTCCGCCGAGGAAGCCTGCAAGGAGTGATCTGATGTCAACACCTGTAGCCTCTGTGAGACCGTCAGTGATCTTAGTTGTAGAGCTGATGATATCGCCTACGAGCTTGCTTGAATTGCCTTCGCCGTACATTGTGATCTTGTCAACATTTGCAAGAGGTGTAGCGGCGTTCTTAACGACCTCAGGCAGAGCCTTGAAGTACATTTCGAGTACAGCAGCTTCGCCGTACTTTTTCATAGCCTCAGCCTTAGCGTTGATACCTTCGGCCTCAGCAAGTCCTTTTGCACGGATAGCGTCGGCTTCTGCCTGACCTACGGCAGCGATACCTTCAGCCTCCTGCATACGGGCAAACTTTGCAGCCTCGGCTTCAGCCTTCTGAGCCTCAGCCTCCTGTTCACGCTGGAAACGGTCAGCTTCAGCTTCCTTCTTGAGCTGATAGAGCTTAGCGTCGGCTTCCTGCTGAGCCTTATAGCGGTCAGCCTCAGCCTTCTTCTTGATCTGAGCTTCGAGGGCCTTTTCAGTTACCTCAGCCTCACGAGCCTTGAGTTCAACGTCCTTTTCGGAAGCAGCGATATTAGCGTTAGCCTTTGAGACCTCAATGCTCTTACGCTGCTCTTCCTTCTGTATCTCATAAGCTGCATCTGCGATAGCAAGCTGAGTATCAGCTTCCTTCTTCAGTTCAGCCTGACGGATAGCGAGTTCGTTGTTTTTCTGAGCGATCTCTGTCTCAGCAAGGACCTTAGCGTCATTAGCTTCCTTCTTTGCCTGAGCCTTAGCAATCTCAATTTCCTTTTCGGATTCTGCTCTTGCGATAGCAGCCTTCTTCTGGATCTTTGTGGTGTTGTCGATACCGAGGTTTTCGATAAGGTTCTGGTCATCGGTGAAGTTCTGTACATTGAATGATACGATCTCAAGACCCATTCTGTTAAGGTCAGGAGCAGCGTTTTCCTGTACTTTTTCAGCGAAAGCCTTACGGTCGTTGACCATAGCCTCAAGTGACATCTGACCTACGATCTCACGCATATTACCTTCAAGTACTTCTCTTGCGACTTTGGCAACATAAGCTGTCTCTTTGTTCAGGAAGTTTTCTGCGCCAAGCTTTATGAGAACGGGATCGCTGCTGACTTTAACGTTAACGTTAGCGTCAACATTGATATTGATGTAATCTGCGGTAGGAACAGCACTGGAAGTCTTGACATCAACAGCGATGAGCTGTAATTTCAGTTTATCCACACGCTCGAAGAACGGTATGCGGATGCTGGCTTTACCAATGATGATCTTGCGTCTGAGACCGGAGATTATGTAGGCTGTATCCGGTGGAGCCTTGATGTAGCCCATTGCAATTATCAGTATTAGAAGAATCGCAGCGGCTGCTATAAGAATTATTGTGGGTAATGGTAATGGCATATTAATTCCTCCTCCAACCATATCATGTAGTTTTCCGTTCTATCTGAACGGTATGACATGATTATACACTATCCCTGAAAATTTGTCAATACGCTACAAAATTTTACACGCAGTATATATATCAACTGTTTTTTATGCAAAATCAACATACAGAAGGATAAAAATAATCGGTTCATATGAACCTTTTATATAGTTTAGAGACTGCAATTTAAGTCTTGGAGAACCGTTTTATCCTCTCCGGCTATTTATTACAATTTGATTACAGTTTTTGCTTTTGCTTGACATACATATTTATTATGATTATAATTATGCCATATTAATTGAAAGGACGGTGAACACCATGACAATAAGCATATATTACATACCGACAGCAAAACAAAATATAATTGATAAGCATGGAGTTTGCCCGATATATTCAGCCATGTGCTGAAGCTTTGCGCATATTTGAGCATTATGCACTCCTGCGGGAGTGCTTTTTTTATGCGTTCGGGCAGCTTTGGAAAGGAAAAATATGATTATTTTAAACGGAAAATACAATTCAGCCAAGGTCTTTACCGATAACATCGAACAGGACGCAATTGCTCAGATAATCGCCTTTTGCAGCCAGCCCATGAGCGAGGGAGCACAGATCCGTATCATGCCAGATGTTCACGCAGGTGCAGGCTGTACCATCGGTACCACCATGACCATCACTGACAAGGTCATCCCAAATCTTGTGGGAGTTGACATCGGCTGCGGCATGGAGACTGTAAGGCTGAAGGAAAAACACATCGAGCTTCAGAAGCTTGATAAGCTAATCTTTGAGAAGATACCCTCGGGCTTTGCGATCAGAGAAAAGCCTCATCGCTACGGCGAGAAGATAGATCTGACAGAGCTTTACTGCTATAAGCACATTGACCCTCTCCGTGCGGAAAAGAGCATCGGCACTCTCGGAGGCGGCAACCACTTTATCGAAGCTGACAAGGGCGAGGATGGAAGCATTTATATCGTTATCCATTCCGGCTCCCGTCACCTCGGTGTTGAGACTGCAAAGTTCTACCAGAATGAGGCTTACAGGAGACTTAACAAGAGCGGTGACAAGGAGGCTGCGGAGCTCATTGCAAGGCTGAAGGCAGAGGGCAGGGAGAAGCAGATACAGTCAGAGCTGAAAAAGCTGACAAATACCAAGACCACATCCGTGCCTAAGCATCTTGCCTACTGTGAGGGAGAGCTGTTCGATCAGTACATTCACGATATGAAGATAGTCCAGAAATTCGCCATGCTCAACCGACAGGCGATGATGGACGAGATCATCAAGGGTATGCACCTCCATGTTGAGGAGCAGTTCACGACTATACATAATTATATCGATACGGATAAAATGATACTCAGAAAAGGAGCAGTCTCCGCAGAGGCAGGAGAGAAGCTTCTCATACCCATAAATATGAGGGACGGCAGTTTATTGTGCACCGGAAAAGGCTCTGCCGAATGGAATTTCTCGGCTCCTCATGGTGCAGGAAGACTTATGTCACGTTCTGAGGCAAAACAGAGCTTTACAGTATCTGAGTTCAAAAAGCAGATGAAGGGTATCTACACCTCAACGGTAAGTGCGTCTACACTTGATGAATGCCCTATGGCATATAAGCCGATAGAAGATATCGTCAATAATATCGGGGACACGGTAACTGTCAATGAGATAATAAAGCCGATATACAATTTCAAGGCAGGAGAGGAGGAGCGGTAATGAAAGATTTCGTTCCATATGATAAAATGAGTAAAAAAGAGAAAAAGAAGATAGACAGTTCCAAGCGCCGTGACTGGAACGGTATTGATCCTGCTACAAGAGTGGCGGACACAAGCAAGAAGAAATACCGCAGAAAGCCGAAGCATCCTGAAGATATGGAATACTGAAAATAAAAAATAGTATCGTCAAGGGGAAGTCCTCAGGCGATACTATTTTCTTTTATTTCATATCTTTTATATAATGGTCTATAGTTCTGCTGAAGTATTCTTTGATGTCGGAAAAGATATATCCTGTACTCCGGGCTTTTGAAGTATCAAGTGTTGCATATTTAGGATATCCGTTATATGGAGCAGGCTCTCCGCTGTCTGAAAGTAAAGCATTCCGTCCGGTTGCAGACTGGATAAGTTCTATTATCTCTCTTACTGAAATATCCCCGCAGGAGCAGGCATTTACAGCACCTTCAAGGTCTGAATCCACAAGTCCGGCAATAAAATCTCCCGCTTCTTTTTCGTAAATGAAGCTTATTCTGGAATCTATATCGTCAACAAAGAATTCCTCGCCTTTTATCATTTTTTCAACATAGAAGCGGAGCCTTCCGGTATAATCATTTTCACCGATGACAACAGGGTATCTGACAGCAATATATTTCTGCTCCGGATATTTCTGTACGAGAGCACATTCTGCCTGACGCTTGACCTCACCATAGTCATGGTCAGAGCGTTCACACCACTCAAGGGGATGCTGAAGGGGATCAAAATCAGACTCAGGAGTATCCTTGCAAATGTCAGTGTATACCGCAGAGCTTGACATGAGGATATACTTTCCGCATTCAGCATTATCGAGTATACGTCTCACATCGTTGGAGGAGTAGGCGATCTTGTCGATAATAATATCGAAATATCTTCCCTTCAGGGCATTTCTTATGCTTGCTTCATCGGAGTGATCGAGGATCATCCTTGAAACCTTGTCACCATAGCTGTCGGGAGTCTTTCCTCTTGTAGCAATAGTGATATCGTGACCTTTTCCGATAAGTCTTTCTGTCATTGGTATGCCGAAATATCTTGTCCCGCCGATAATAAGAATATTCATAGGCTGCTCCTTAATATAATGAGTATTGATAAAAATAAAGCTCTCCTTATGGAGAGCTTTTCTGATCTCAGCCGGAGATCTTATCGTTAAGAGCCTTTACGAGCTCGTCAGCGTCCACACCGTGAACAGCTGCTGCTTCCTCGATAGTCTCCATCTGTGAAGCGGGACATCCGAGACAGTGCATACCTATTCCGAGAAGGATAGGAGAAACATCTGTATCAAGAGCAAGAAGCTCGCCGATCCTTGTATCCTTAGTAACTGTCATGATAAAAAACCTCCTGTAGTGGAATTTATGGACCTGAATAAACAGTGCAGGTCTGTAACTACACTTGACACTTGTCCAAGTTCATGGTATAATCATAACATCAGCCCTGACATTTGTCAAGCATATTTAAAAAACTTATACAGATCGAGGTGTTTTGTCAATGTATAAAGGCAGTAACCGTTCTGCACTTTTGTCTCAGCAGCTTATTTCCGAGGCGATGCTCCGTCTGCTTGAGGAGAGAAGCTATCAGGATATCAGCATAAGTGATCTCTGCCGGGAGGCACAGGTCTCAAGACAGACATTCTATTCACTTTTTGGAGCCAAGGAGAATGTAATAATGTATGAGCTCCAGCACAGCTGTCAGTACATTCCGGACGGAAATGACAGCGAGGGCAGAGCAGGTGAATTCAGAAGATTCTGCCGTGAGTACTGCCGTTATATAATAAGCAAGAGGCATATTATAGAGCTTCTTGTTAAGAATGACATGATGCATTGTCTTTATGACGTACAGTACCACACGCTTATGGACTGCGAAACATTTATCGGAGAAGTGACAGGGGATTACCGTGTATTCCTGATAGATTTCATTGCCAGCGGAATGAACAGCATTGCCCGCAATTATATCCAGACAGGGGCATCTCTCAATGAGGATACACTTTCCTGTCTTATGCTGAATCTGTTCAGCGGACATCATTTTATGGGTAAATGACCTGTTTGGGGATAAAAAAGCGGTGCCGGAAGAGGGGGGATCCCGCACGGCACCTATAGGTGAAGATGATTTTTTAAAGCTGAGCAAAGCTTTAAAGACACTGAACATAATGTAGATCACGTCCGATGTCATTAATATAATAACAAACATTTTAATTTTTTTCAACCCATAATTTGCAGAAAAGGTGGATAAAATGCAATTCTTCTCCCTGTTTCTGCACAGAAAGGAAGGTCTGATGAACGAACTTATAAAGGGACTTTCAATACCGTTTCTCGGAACAGCGCTTGGTTCTGCCTGTGTATTCCTGATGAGGAAGTCATTCAGTATATCCGTACAGAGAGTGCTCACGGGATTTGCTGCCGGAGTAATGACTGCGGCAAGTGTATGGAGCCTGCTGATACCGGCTATCGAGCAGGAAGAGGAGTCTATGAAAAAGCTGGCATTTGTGCCTGCTGTAGTCGGATTTCACCTGGGAATAATATTCCTGCTGCTTCTTGATAATGTTATTCCTCATCTTCACATGAACAGCGAACATTCCGAGGGACCCCGCACAGGTTTTTCAAAGGATACGATGCTGATCTTAGCGGTAACTCTCCACAATATCCCTGAGGGCATGGCCGTGGGAGTGGTTTATGCAGGACTGCTTTACGGAAATGCTGATATATCCTCTGCCGGAGCTCTTGCCCTTGCACTTGGCATAGCAATACAGAATTTCCCGGAGGGAGCGATAATTTCAATGCCTCTCCGTGCAGATGGAATGAGCCGGAAAAAAGCCTTTGCAATGGGAGTACTTTCAGGTGCTGCTGAACCTGTCGGGGCTGCGGTAACGATACTTGCAGCAGGATTGATCGTGCCTGCCATGCCGTATCTTCTCAGCTTTGCCGCCGGAGCAATGATCTATGTTGTAGTTGAGGAGCTTATACCGGAAATGTCAGAAGGGGAACATTCAAATATCGGAACGGTCTCATTTGCATTTGGATTTTCTGCAATGATGATACTTGATGTTTCGCTTGGATAAAAGTTGATATCGTATAAAAACAATACCTCCGCAGATAATAACTGCGGAGGTATACTTATGAGAAGAATTATTAAAACAATAGTGCTCATAGCAGTTCTGCGCTGGGGAATAAACAGCACAGGCAGCTACAGTCTGGAGCTGCCTTCCGGAAGGCGACTTCTGGACTGCCTTGCTGAGATAACCGAGTCAGTGACCGATCTGTTCCAGGAAATAAAGCTCGTTCCTAAGGATCAGAACAGTGAAAGCTGCTTGTACTTCTCGGGAAGAGTCCGTATCTGAGTGAAGCACTGCTCAGGATCGTGTAATATACCGTGCTTTTCACAGAAACAGACGAACTGATCCATGAGCTGAGCACTGCGTGGACTGTTCAAAACATAGGAAAGACCGTATTCACGCTGATATCTTTCTTTAAGTCCGGGGAAGAGCCTGTCGAGAGCCTTGTAGAAATACTCCCGGTTTCCCTCACGGAGAGTAAGTCCCATATTGAAGCAGATGATACCCTTTACTCCAGCATCAGCGCACATTTCAAGAAGTCCCATAAGGTTTTCAGGTGTGTCATTGATGTATGGAAGCAGGGGAGTCAGCCAGACATATGTGGGGATATCATTTTCCTGCATAGCTTTCAGCACCTCATATCTTCTGCTTGCAGGACAGACATTCGGTTCTATGAGCCGGCAGAGATCATCATTGAACGTGGTCAGGGTCATCTGAACAACAGCCTTCTGCTCTTCGTTTATAGTTCTGAGCAGATCAATATCACGGAGCACAAGATCTGATTTTGTAATGAGTGCTGCGCCGAAATCGTATTTCTTTATCACTTCAAGGCAGCGTCTCATCAGCAGGAGCTCCTTTTCGGCAGGCATATAAGGATCGCTCATAGAGCCGGTTCCGATGACACATTTCTTCCTCTTTGAACGCAGAGCCTTTTCGAGCAATTCCGGAGCATTCTGCTTCACCTCGATATCCTCGAAGGGATGATCTATGTGATAACACAGGCTTCTGCTGTCACAGTAGATACAGCCGTGAGTACAGCCCCGGTAGATATTCATACCGTTCTTAGCAGATAATATGCCCTTTGCATCAACGAAATGCATGATATCTGAAGCTTATTTTGCAGAAGCAGATTCAAGCTCGCTGAGGATATCCATACGAACTATTGTGAGGTCGAAGGCATTGACTGTACCGTCGCCGTCAAGATCGGAGGCCTCATACTGCTTGGATGAATAGCTCTGTTTGCCCATCATGAATTTCTGAAGTGTGATAACATCAGCGATATTTACCTTGCCGTCCATATTTGAATCACCGGGGGTAACTTTTTCAGGAGGAGCTCCTATAGAGAATTCAGATCTGACAAGCTCGAAAGTATTGCCCATAGAGTCCTCGGCAATTACTCTGTAGAGATAGCTGCCGTTAGCGAGGCTGCCGAATTTTATCTGTTTATCGAAATAGGTATTGAGGTCATATGTAGTGGTATTCGGAGTTATCTCGGCATACTGTGCTGTAGGTTCCTCTCCCATGTCATACACACCGCCGTAGACCTTGGCGATGGGGTAAGCAGAAGTGATCTTTCCCTTAAGGGAGAACGCAGCCTTGGGAGTAAGTGAGCCCTCGGGATATGTCTCTCCGGATATAGTCATTTTTGCTTCAAGTTCACCTGTCTTCTGGAGATAATCCATTGAACAGTAGCCGCTGACACCGTTTGCTTCGATCAGAGCCCATTTGCCGTCTGAAAAAGAAACGTTTACGATATCGCCGGGATTTATCTTGCCGACAACTGCATAGTTTGTACCGTTTCCGCTTCTGATGTTAAGGAATGTCTCGATCCCCTTTGTGGTGTAAACTCCTGCCAGGTCTGCGGTGAAGCCTTCAGGTATCTTTGAAACGGGAGCCTTGCCGTCAGATGGGGAGTCGGTATAATTGAAATATGTGAGTGGGTCATAGTATGTGCAGGTAGGCCAGCCAGCCTGAAGATTGTTACAGACACCGAAGTGGAGGTGATTTCCTGTAGCATAACCGGTAGCTCCTACAAGACCGATCACATCGCCCTGAGAAACGGACTGTCCTGTTGATACATTGATCTGAGAGCAGTGGGCATAGAATGTGTATATTCCGAGATCAGCGTGCTGGATGATAATAAGGTTGCCGTATGCATCCTTCCAGCCGGCTGATACAACAGTGCCGGGGTAAACCGCATAGATATTTGAGCCGCCGTTTGCTTCGATATCGATAGCATTATGGTAATCAGAGCTGTCACTGATATTGCGGGCAGGCTCAAAATTGGTCGTAATGTTGTGGTATTTGCTTTCGGTAGGCCAGACAGCGTCAGTTGCATAGGCACAGACGGGAAGTGTATGGCTGATAACAAGAAGAGCGGCTGCCGAAAAAGCAGCAGCTGTCTTTTTAAAAAATTTCTTCATTAAGAAAGCTCCTTTTCGTGACCCGAGAAAAAATAGTAAAGATAAAGGTCATCGTAATTTTTCATAGCTTTTGACATAAAAATAGTACCATATTTTAGAGAATAAGTCAATTACAAAGAGTAATATCTGCTGATATCTCCATATATGGTACATATTTTTATGTTGAAATCGTTATATTATTGTTCTATCTGCGAATAAGTTCATTGCAGGCCATGAGGAATGGAGCAATGCCTTTTGCATCGTTTTCAACTATTTTTTCCGAGAGATAATACTCTGCGGAGCCGTCACGTCCGCTGCCGAGACCTGCCATAAGACAGATATTTCTGAGAACAGGAACTCCCGAGCTGTCGTTGGATATGAATTTTTCTGAAACGGCCGAAAGTGCTTTTTCGCCGGCCAGACCGATACTGCTGCCGCATATCCCAAGTCTGAATGATTTCAGAGCAGAGTACGCAAAGAGCAGAGTGCCGCTGGTCTCCGGGTAGTTGCCTGAGAGCTCCGGTCTTGCCGGGAGCTGCATGAGAGTGCCGTCATCGTTTGCAGTACGCATAAGTGCAGTCAGAAGATCGCCCAGCATATCACTGAAAAGCTTCTTTTCCGGGAACATTTCAGAGAGGTCGGCAAGTGCTGCACAAAGCCATCCCATTGATCTGAGCCAGAATTCGTCTGACAGACCTGTATCCGGGTCTGCCCAGCACATAGAGCGTGTCTCATCATAGCCGTGATGATAAAGGCCGGAATCTTTGTCACGCATTATATCTCGGATATTTTTTAGCTGCATACAGACGTCATCAAGGTATTTAGGCTCATCTTTGAGAGCGGAGCAGCCTGCCATAAACGGTAGAGCCATATAAGTTCCGTCCAGCCATATCTGCCGTGGATAAATGGCCTTGTGCCAGAAATTTCCGCAGTCCAGCCGGGGCTGTTTATCAAGCTGTCCGCTTACGAGTTTTTCTGCTGCGGAGAGATAAGCTTCATTGCCGGTAAGCTGATAAAGCTTAATAAGGTTTTTTCCTCCGTTGATGTTATCAAGGTTATAGTCGCTGAAAACAAGGGTAGGGATATTGCCTTCCCCGTCCATATAGGCTCTGATAAATCTTTCTGTATAAGCCAGCAGCTCTTCATTTCCTGTACTTTCGTAAAGCATAAGAAGAGCGGTCATCATACAGTTGTCGATATAGTTCCACTTCGGATTTTTCCGGAATATGACATTCTCGGCGTTCCATTTCGGAGCGAGCGGCTGAGACGGCAGGATAAGCTCCCTGACATATTTTTTTGCAGTCTCCACGGGCTGCCTTAAACTAGTCATCCTGTCAGACCTCCTGCGGTAATACCGCTGACAAATTTTTTCTGAGCAATAGCAAAGACGGTTATCGAGGGGATAAGTCCGATGATAGAGAGGGCTATCAGCTTGTTCTGCTCATAGTTCTGACCTGTACTGTCTACAGACAGTCTCAGTGCCAGAGAAAGAGGATATTTTTCCACTGACTGTATCATTATCAGCGGAGTGAGGAAATCGTTCATAGTCCATAGGAAGGTAAATACGGCTATAGAGATCACAGCCGGTCTGATACAGGGCATAAGAACGAAGAACAAAGTCCTGAGTGTTCCGCAGCCGTCTATTCTTGCAGCCTCATCGAATTCCTTAGGTACTCCCTTGAAAAACTGTACGAGGATAAACACGAACATACCCTCAGAGGCGAAGAGATAGGGGACGGTCAGCGGGATATAGGTGTCGAGAACTCCAAGCTTGCTCCAAAGAAGGAACATGGGCAGTACCGTAACTATAGACGGCATGAGCATACCTCCGAGAAGCAGAGCAAAGAAGAACTTTTTTAGCGGGAAATCAAATCTTGCAAAGCCGTATGCCACTATCACTGATGACAGTACTGCAAAAACGGTCTTTGGGATTATGATAAGGAAGGTGTTTAAGAAATAATGTCCCATTGTATAGGGAGTAACTGTCCGCCATGCGTTTTTGTAGACTTGAAAGTCAAAGGAATCCGGCATGAACCAGACAGATGAGAATATTTCACTGTTGCTTTTGAAAGATGCTCCTGCAAGCCAGAGAAGCGGGTAAAGCATTACGATCCCGGCTGCTGTCAGCAGGAAATAAGCCGGTATCTTTTTCATTCCTCATCCCTCCTCAGAAATGCAGATACTGCATACATTACAGCTACTGCCGCAGAAATGAGCATGAAGAGCACCCATGATACCGCATTGGCATATCCCTGTTCATTATATCTGAACATCTCATCGTATATGAGCATACCAAGAGTATATGTGCTTCTGAGCGGACCGCCGCCGGTTATCATATAGGGAGCGTTGAACTCCTGAAAAGCGGCAATGGTCTGAAGTATGAGATTCACAAAGATAACGCTTTTCATCTGAGGCAGAGTTATTGCGAAAAATGCTCTGACCGGACCGCAGCCGTCAACTTTTGCTGCTTCGTAGAGCTCCTTCGGTATGCCTCTCAGAGCGGTGAGGAATATTATCATAGTTGAGCCGAATTCCCAGAGGCGCAGCAGAACTATGATAAACAGAGCCTTATCCGGGTCGCCGTACCAGCTCACCGGAGATGCTCCTGCAAGACTGAGGAGCTGATTTACAAGTCCCTTCGATGTGAAAAGGTACTGCCACATGATAACTACAGCAAGATTTGAGCCGAGTATCGAAGGGATATAGAAGACAGTACGGTAGATACCGATACCCTTTATCTCCTGAGCCAGCAGAAGAGCTGTCAGCAGGGATACCAGCAGTTTCATAGGTACAAGAAATGCGGCATACTTCAGGGTCACGCCGAGAGCCTTCCGGAAGCTTTCGTCACTGAGCATGACTCTGTAGTTGTTCAGCCCGGTGAACTCCGGCGGACGTATCCCGTCGTAGTTTGTCATTCCCAGCAGGAACGAGCAGAAAAATGGGTATATCAGAAATAATGCTGAACCTGCTATAAACGGCGATATAAGCAGCAGGCCGGTGAATCTGCTCACTCCCACAGGATTTCTGTAGGTCTTTTTTTTCATTTTCTGATCTTCTCCAGATATTGTGTGATAGAATCATACATTTCCTGAGCCGCAGAATCAGTATCTGCTATTCCGTAGGATACCTCCTCGATAGCAGTGTTATAGAATTCTTTCATACGAGTCAGCTCCATATATGGACTGATCGTAACGGTGTCGAGTTTTTCCAGCATCTCATTGTTTTCCTGAGCAAGACCGCTGAGCATACCGCTCTCTTCAAGACTTTCCTCAGCATATGAGGAGGCAGGGATGCCCCTTGTAGTGCCCAGGAGTTTTGCACATTCCTTGTCATTGAGGAGAAAGTTAAGGAATGCAGCGGCTTCATCCGGATGCTCTGTATTTTTTGAAACTGCATAGAGCATGGAAGGCTTTATCATCCAGCCGCCGGAGCTGCCGGCACCGTCCGTAAGCAGAGGACCTGCTTCAAGAACATTTTCGGGCAGCACTGATTCGTACTTGCCCACAGAGCTTCCCCATTCAAGGACACCTGCAACATTTCCGGAAATGAATCCGGGAGACTGATATAATGCGGCATTGCCGTCCTCATCTGTCCTTGTGCGGACAGTGCGGATAACGTGTCTGTCTTCAGTTTCTTTATAGAAATCGAGAGCTGCCTTGATGTCATCAACGGTAAATCCAAGTTTGCCGTCCATGGTGATGAACTGTCTGCCGGTGGTCTGCTGAACGTATACAACAGCCAGATACCATGCCGTGCCGCCGGACTGGATATCAAGATCAAGGGGATAGATATCCTGTGTACTGAATTTGTCTCCGAGAGCAAAGAGCTCATCCCATGTAGAGGGATATTCAGCTCCGATGCTCCTGTAGACGTCAGAGTTATAGAAAAGACCTCTTCCTGTGACTGATACCGTAACGGCATTGAGAGTATCTCCCACTTTTCCGAAGGAGAGAACATCGTCGCTGAATCCGGATGTGTCGAGGGTCGGAGACAGCTTGTCAAGGTCGTAGAATCCTTTCCCGTCAGGGGACATAGTGATCAGCCAGTCATAGTTGATCTGCATTATATCGGGTTCAGTTCCGCCGCTCAGCTGAGAGGTCACCTTTTCCGTCCAGCCGTCCCAGCCGCCGTATTCCGGGACTATCTTTATCTCCGGGTGCTTATCAGCCCAGAGCTTTATTGCATTCAATGTGGCCTCGTGACGGTCATCTCCACCCCACCATGAGAATCTGAGTTCACACGGATCGAGCTTTCCGTCAGGCGGAGTAACATCCTCCGATTTATTTTTCCCGCAGGCAGAGAGCATAAATACGCAGCCAATTGCTGCGGCTTTGAGAAATATATTTTTCATACTCTCATCCCTTAAATATAATGATACATTAATTATACACTATTTTTCATGTAAAATCAATCCCTTAGTTTCATTAAAGCGCATATACCGGTCTTCAGCCGGAAATATGTTATAGTAAGAGAAAAATTGCCGCAGGTACTTGCAATTTGACGAAATATGTTATATAATAGTTAGTGATTTGTTAGGAGGTACACACATATGAAAATGGAAAGCAAGATCGGTTTTGATAATGAAAAATATCTGAAAATGCAGTCTGAGCATATCAGACAGCGTATCGCTCAGTTCGGAGATAAGCTCTATCTTGAGTTCGGAGGAAAGCTCTTTGACGACTACCACGCTTCAAGAGTGCTCCCGGGATTCAAGCCGGACAGTAAGCTCCAGATGCTTCTTCAGCTCAAGGATGAGGCTGAGATAGTAATTGTCATCAATGCGGGAGACATCGAGAAGAATAAGGTCAGAGGCGACCTCGGTATAACTTATGATGTGGACGTTATACGTCTCTTCAATGTCTTCACCAGGATCGGTCTCTATGTAAGCAGTGTCGTACTCACACGCTATGAGGAATCCCCGGCAGTTGCCGCTTTCCAGAACAGACTTGAATCCCTTGGAGTGAAAGTGTACCACCACTTCAGCATTAAGGGATATCCTTCAAATATCAACCATATCATCAGTGAGGAAGGCTACGGCAAAAACGACTATATCGAAACCAGCCGCCGTCTTGTAGTTATAACAGCTCCCGGTCCCGGAAGCGGAAAAATGGCTACCTGTCTTTCACAGCTTTACCATGAGCATGAAAGGGGAGTAAATGCCGGCTACGCTAAGTTTGAGACTTTCCCCATATGGAACCTGCCTCTGCGCCACCCTGTCAATATCGCCTATGAGGCAGCTACAGCCGATCTGAACGATGTTAATATGATCGATCCTTTCCACCTTGAAGCTTACGGCAAGACCACTGTAAATTACAACCGTGATGTTGAGATCTTCCCCGTGCTGAATGCAATGTTTGAGAAGATACTTGGCGAGTCGCCTTACAAGTCTCCTACTGATATGGGAGTAAATATGGCCGGAAACTGCATTATTGACGATGAGGCTGTATGCAAGGCAGCAAAGGATGAGATAATCCGCCGCTACTATGTTGGTATGTGCGATTACAGAAAGGGACAGATCTCAGAAGATGAGGTAATGAAGCTTGAGCTTCTTATGAAGCAGGCAAATGTTACAGTTGATGACAGAAAGGTAGTCTCCGCAGCTCTTGAAAGAGAGAAGGAAACCGGTGCTCCAGCAGCAGCTATGGAGCTTCCCGACGGAACTATCCTTACAGGAAAAACTTCAAATCTTCTTGGTGCAGTATCAGCTCTTCTGCTCAATGCGCTGAAATATTTCGGCGGTATACCGGACGATGTTCTGCTCATGTCACCTCACGTTATCGAGCCTATCCAGAACCTTAAGGTAAAGCATCTCGGCAATAACAATCCGAGAATACATACAGATGAGACTCTTCTTGCTCTTTCCATATGTGCAAATACAGACGAAAATGCAAAGAAGGCTATGGAGCAGATCGAAAAGCTCCGTGGCTGCGAGGTACATTCAACAGTTATCCTTTCTCCTGTTGATGAGAGGATATTCAAGAGACTGGGCATTAATCTCACCTGCGAGCCTAAGTATCAGGCATAATATAATAAGCCGCAAAGGAGTTTTAAGCTTCTTTGCGGCTTTTCTGCATATGAAATAGGCATCGACTGATGTAATGCCTCTTAATATCTTTATTCTATTACCAGTCCCGGCCATTGAGTTTCGCCGGAGCGGTTTTTTCTGACCTGTCTGCGGATATAGCGGAAGGTCTTTTTTTCTCCTTTTTCCGAGAGCATACGCAGCAGAAATTCCAGCTTTGCAGCGGTCTCTTTTTCGATTATTCGCTTGCTCTTGGCACGGAGAAAATAGTCAAGGGGCATATTGTTCCGGTAGTTTTCCTTGTTGTATATCTTTGAGGCTGCCACACGGTCACAGAACATCTCAAAGATGTAAACATCCGGCATTTTTACAGGCTCCAGCTTTTTAGTTTCGGGGCTGTAATCAGTCCAGTATTCAAAGTGGTGACGGTTGCGGCCCTTGTGGTGCATCCATGCCTTTGAAGCACCCTCCACTTCACGTTCTTTTTCGTTAGGAGAGCGGTTGCCCTGAAAGTAGATCACTCCCGGAATAAATTCCGTAGGCGAAAATTTTGACAGATCGTGGAGAAGTCCTCTTTTGATTATACCGGCTTTGAAGCAATGGCGCATGACCATATGGCGATGACGTATGACTGTACTGAGGTGTCCGAGAAATCTGTTCATCATAACATGGCCGCCTTACCAAGCTCCTCGGCACCCTTGCTGATATCGGAAACACTTTCCTTTATTATCAGTCTGCCGGGAATGACTTTTCTTCCTTCCTTGTATGAAGGGGAATTGAGCTTTTTGGCCATGAGCTCGACAGAAGCCTGAGCCATTTTTTCTATATCGACTTCAACAGTAGTTATAGTTGGTATGCAGATGCTTGACATTGTGTAGTTGTCGTAACCAACTACTGAGATATCCTCAGGTACCCGTATTCCCTTTGAACGGAGTGCGGATATAACACGGAAAGCGGTCTCATCGCAGTTACAGACAAAGGCTGTGGGCATATTGTCCGGGAAATCGATGTCAGTATAGAGTATCCCACGTTCATTTCTGTCATCGAGAGTCCATTCTCTGTGATACTCAAGACCGTTTTCGATAAGACATTTCAGGTATCCCAGGAAGCGGTCATTGATACTGCTTGTTGCATTGAAATTTCCGAAGAAGCCTATTTTTCTGTGGCCCATATTTACAAGGTGGTCGGTGAGAACATAGCATCCGTTATAGCTGTCGGAATTTACGGAATCCACATCATATCTGCTGTCGTAGAAGTCAACGAATATCACCGGGAGAGTGACCTTGCTGAGCATTTCTATGTAAGGTCTGTGTACCTGACCGATAACGATTATGCCATCAACCTTCTTATCGATAAGCATATTGGGCTGGGTGCCGTTATTCTCGTTTTCAGAATTAATGCACTCATAAACAGTTGAGACATTCATCTGTGAGAGTTTGTTTGAGATAGTTGCAGTCAGCTCCCAGTAGAAGGTCCCTCTTGCTCCGACAAAGCGTTCAGATGTAAGAATCCCCACATTTTTGCCGGGCTTCGGAAGTAGAGCACGTTTCCTTTCGCTTTTGGTGTTTGAAGGCTTATAGCCCATTTTATCGGCAGTTTCGCATATCCTGCGTCTGACAGCCTCGCTGACACCGTCCCTTCCGGCGAGAGCGTTTGAGACGGTTACCACGCTGACTCCCAGCTTATTGGCAATGTCGAGCATTTTAACTCCGTTTTTCATATATACCCCCATAAGATAGATATATTTTATAGATAAAAATTACTGTGATTAACGACAAAGATTATTATAGCATGGTTTAAGTAATAAATAAAGTGGTTTTTATCAAATTTGTAGGATATGTCAAATTTCAACAGTATTATTCTGATTCTGTATACAAATATCCGGCCTTCGATCACGGTGAAGGCGGGATATATCTTTTTTCATGAATTAAATTATTCTTACGGAGATATTTTATTTGAGGTACGGTCTGAGGTACTGTCCGGTATAAGATCTGTCGCAGGCAGCCACCTCCTCGGGAGTACCCTGAGCGACGATATAGCCGCCGCCGTCTCCGCCCTCAGGACCAAGATCGATGATATGGTCAGCCACCTTTATCACATTAAGGTTATGCTCGATGACAAGGACTGTATTTCCCTGGTCAGTAAGGCTCTGAAGGACATCTATCAGGCGGTGTACGTCAGCTGTATGGAGACCGGTAGTAGGTTCGTCAAGTATATAGATAGTCCGTCCTGTTGCACGTTTAGAAAGCTCTGTGGAGAGCTTGACACGCTGAGCCTCTCCGCCGGAAAGAGTAGTCGCAGGCTGTCCTATGCGGATATATCCAAGACCAACATCCTGAAGGGTTTTGAGCTTTCTTGCGATCTTTGGCAGGTGCTCGAAAAACTCCACACCCTCATCAACTGTCATTTCCAGAACATCGTAAATGGACTTTCCCTTATAATGGACTTCCAGTGTCTCACGGTTATAGCGCTTGCCCTTGCAGACTTCACAGGGGACATAAATATCCGGCAGGAAGTGCATTTCTATCTTGATTATACCGTCGCCCTCGCAGGCTTCACAGCGTCCTCCCTTGACATTGAAGGAGAATCTTCCGCTGGTATAACCATGAGCCTTAGCGTCGGGAGTTTTTGCGAACAGATCACGGATATCGCTGAAAACTCCGGTATAGGTTGCAGGATTTGAGCGTGGAGTGCGTCCGATAGGGGACTGGTCGATACAGATGACCTTATCCAGCTCTTCCACACCCTCCATTGAGGAGAATTTGCCCGGTCTTGTCTTGGCTCTGTTGAGATTAGCGGCAAGATATTTATGAATTATCTCGTTGACAAGCGAGGATTTTCCGGAGCCGGAAACTCCGGTAACACAGATGAGTTCTCCGAGTGGGAGCTTTACATCGATATTTTTGAGATTGTGTTCAGCAGCACCGTGTACTGTCAGGAATTTACCGTTTCCCTTTCGTCGCTTTTGGGGTACATCGATCTTCTTACGGCCGCTGAGATACTGTCCGGTTATGGAATCCTTGCATTTCAGGAGCTTGTCAACTGTACCTGAGAAAACGACCTGACCGCCGTTTACTCCTGCACCGGGGCCGATGTCAACGATATAATCAGCGGCGAGCATAGTGTCATCGTCGTGTTCGACAACGATCAAAGTATTGCCCAGGTCACGGAGACGCTTAAGAGTTGCGATAAGCTTGTCGTTGTCACGCTGATGAAGGCCTATGCTTGGCTCATCGAGAATATATAGCACTCCCACAAGTGAGGAGCCTATCTGTGTTGCAAGTCTGATACGCTGGCTCTCACCGCCGGAAAGTGT
>DFHF01000040.1 GCA_002371825.1 Ruminococcus flavefaciens
CAGAGCCTAAAAAGGAATTCACTCTTCCGCCTAAGAACAAGACCATGAACAGAGTATACGCATATCTCATCAAACAGCGATATATCGCTCCCGATGTCGTATCGTTCTTCGCAAAGGACGGAAAGATATATGAGGACTCGGAGCATCATAACGCTGTATTCGTGGGATACGACGAGAACGGAGTCCCGAAACAGGCTCATAAACGCTCTACAAACAGCTACGGAAAGACCTTCCGCATAACTGTGGAGGGCTCTGATACCGATTACAGCTTTGCACACTACGGCACATCAGGCAGGCTTTATGTATTCGAGGCACCGATAGATATGCTGTCATATATCACACTTCACCCTGAAAACTGGCAGGAACATTCATATATAGCCATGAACGGCGTATATGAGTCTGCTGTGCTGAAAGCATTGGAGCTGCATGATAACATAAAGCATATCGTTATCTGTACCGATAATGACGAGGGCGGTATCGATGCATACGACAGGCTCAATGACTTGCTTCGGGAGCGAGAATATACCAATGTTACGAGGATATATCCTACCAACAAAGACTTCAATGAGGACCTGAAAGCACGAAACGGTCAGCCTGCATTGATCGCAGTGCCGCATGAAAGAAAGGGTATTTATCATAACAACGTCAACGCTATCAATTACTATCCATGCCGTCCGGATAAGCTGACATCACAGCTCAGGGCAGCCTTTAAGAATGGACAATACAGATATCTCGCCGAGTATGCATTAGCAGGCTCGGCTTTTTTCATGCGTGTGAAAGACGAGAGCAAGGCACATTCCGCACTTAAGGCAAAGCTGAGAAAGGAATACAGAGCCTACAAGGATAAAGCAAGACTCGAGGTCAAGTGCAGAGATCTGAGCAATAGGCTGAAAGAGGTACTGAGTGACCTGAAACAGCCTGCGAGGACATATGAGCAGTCAATAGCTACTGCAAAGAAGCTCTATGAGCTTGCAGACTGCGCGGTAAAGGTGCAGACTCAGGAAGAACTCGACAATCAGCCAAGTGAAGAAATATCTGAAAATGAAGACCAGGACGAAGAAGCGGAGCTATCTCCGCTTCCTTCATTGTCATAGGGGGCGCGTCAATATGTCATAGGCATATATTAAGTATACAAGTAACTAATTATTAACATAGCAAAAGAGGAAGTGAGATATTGGATGATAAGAAAATATATCTGTTAGCTTTAATGGCGGCGTGTCTGATAATTTTTGCAATTATTGTAAGTGTACTGGACAGCCGCGGAATAAACAGTATTAAATCAAAGGCAGTCGGTGACGGACAGCATGGAACAGCAAGGTGGGCGACCAAGCCGGAGATAAGGCAGACTTTTGTCTCTCTGCCATTCGAGCCTGAACTGTGGAGGCAAGGAAAAGACCTGCCGAAAGTTCAGGGAACGGTGATCGGATGTCACGGAAAGCTGAATACAACAGCTCTTGTTGATACAGGAGATGTTCATAGCCTTATGATAGGTGCAGCAGGTGTCGGAAAAACGGCATACTTCCTATATCCGAATATCGAGTTCTGCCTTGCATCAGGAATGTCGTTTCTGTCAACAGACACAAAGGGAGATATAGCCCGAAACTATGGAAACATAGCCAAGAACTGCTATGGATACAATGTATCTGTGCTTGACCTCAGAAATCCGACCAGGAGCGATGAGGATAATATCCTGCATCTGGTGAACAAATATATGGACATCTACCTCTCTGACAGGACAAACCTTTCAGCTAAGGCGAAAGCCGAGAAATATGCAAAGATCACAGCGAAGACGATAATCAATATTGGCGGCGGTGACAGCTCAAACTATGGTCAGAATGCATTCTTCTATGATGCGGCGGAAGGATTGTTAAGCTCTATTATTCTGCTGTTAGCAGAGTTCGGTGAAAAGAATGAGAGGCATATAGTATCGGTATTCAAGCTGATACAGGACCTCATAGCAAAGCCGCCTCCGAAGAATGCTAAGGACAAGCCGCCGATGTACTTCACAAAGCTGATGGAACTCCTGCCAAGCGACCACAAAGCCAAGTGGCTGGCAGGTGCAGCTCTGAACTCAGCAGATCAAGCGATGCTGTCGGTAATGTCAACAGCATTGTCAAGGCTCAATAGCTTCCTGGACTCCGAGATGGAGCAGATATTGTGCTTTGGTACAGCTATAGACGCAGAACGTTTCTGCAATGAAAGATCCGCTATATTCATAATACTTCCCGAGGAAGATCAGTCAAAATACTTCATGGTATCGCTCCTTATACAGCAGTTATACCGAGAGATACTTGTCATAGCTGATGAACACGGCGGCGCACTTCCGAACAGAGTAATGTTCTATTGCGATGAGTTCGGCACCTTCCCCAAGATAGAGGGAGCCGAAGCGATGTTCTCCGCAGGTCGAAGCCGAAAGATATCCATAGTTGCAATTATACAGTCATTTGCACAGCTTGAGCAGAAATACGGCAAGGAAGGCTCAGAGATAATCACTGATAATACTCAGCTCACCATATTCGGCGGATTTGCTCCGCAGTCACAGTCAGCAGAGGTGCTGTCCAAAGCTCTCGGCGAGCAGACGGTACAAAGCGGCTCGGTATCGCTGGGAAAGGAGCATTCACGTTCCATTCAGATGATGGGACGTCCACTAATGACTGTGGACGAACTCAAAAGTATGCCTAAAGGTCAGTTCATAGTTATGAAAACAGGAACCCATCCCATGATATCAAAGCTGAAGCTGTACTTCAAGTGGGGTATCAAGTTCGGAGAGCCGTTCCTGCTACCTGATAAAGCGGCTCGCTCCGTGACATATATGGAGCGTGACGAGCTTATGAGAGAAGTCGCAGTAAAATATCCGCCTGCAAAGAAAAGTATCTCGATACCTGTACCAACGGATATGGCATTTGAAGAAGCGGAAGCACCGGTGGATAAAAAGAAACCCAATGTTAAGACAGAAAAGAGGAGTTGATCATTTGAATGTTGAAAGACGAATATATGACTTAGGTCTGCCGCACCGAGCGGTAACAGTATACTGCTACCTGTGCGACAGGTCGAATAAGAAAGGAGAATGTTTTCCGTCAGCCAAGACAATAGCTCAGGACCTGAGCCTTAGCCGAAGAACTGTATTCAGAGCTCTCCATGAGCTCCTTGAAAAAGGACTCATCGAAAAACAGCCGAGACTTCGCAACAACGGCGGATCAAGTTCAAACCTCTACAGGCTGACGGATGTTCCCAAGGAGGTGAACGATAATGTTTGATTGGATCGGCGATGCCATAGACTGGATCGGTGACGGTATATCTTCGTTGTGGGATAACACGGTTGGCGTAGTAACAAGTGAAGCAGCCCGAGCTATATTCGATGTAATGTTTGATTGGCTTTTTATGCTTGTGTATGACGGCATAGCGGATATTTTTAACTTCATCAACGAGTCAACAACAGACCTGTTTCAGCTTGGCTGGATACAGGCATTTCTGACGCTTTTCCATAATATCGGTTGGATACTGTTTATCACAGGAATGGTAGTGGCAGTGTTCGATACGGCGATAGCATACGAAAACGGTCATGCGAATATAAAGGACACTTGTCTGAATGTGCTGAAAGGTTTCTTTGCTTGTAGTCTTCTGACTGTAGTACCGCAGCGGCTATATTCATTCTGCGTATCTCTGCAGCACACCTTTGCCAATGACCTTGTGGGAGCACTGATACAAAACAGAAGTGCAACTCTTACAAGTGCAGGAATGGAGGCGTTGGAAGCTCTAAGAGCAGACGTTTCACTGTCAAGCCTGTTTTTCATAATACTCTTCGGATATTGCACCATAAAGGTGGTATTCGCAAATATCAAGAGAGGCGGTATCCTGCTGTGTCAGATAGCAGTAGGCAGTCTGTATATGTTCAGCGTACCGAGAGGATATACGGACGGATTCGTAAACTGGTGCAAGCAGGTCATAGCTACCTGTCTCACAGCTTTCCTGCAGACAACAATATTATTCCTCGGACTGCTGACCTGTCCCGACCACCCGATACTGGCGGCAGGTATATGCTTATCGGCAAATGAAGTACCTCGTATCGCACAGATGTACGGATTGGATACAAGTACAAGAGTCAATGTAATGGCGGTAGGTCATGCGGTCAATATGGGCTCAAGAGCTGTAGGTCTCATAAAATCTGCATCCAAGGTAGCAACATAAGGAGGTTCCGAATGAAAACATATATCTATCCCGAAAACCTCAGAGCTACGGTAAAACTGTGGTTCTGGTCGGTAAGGGACTTCATCATTATTTGTGCAGGCATCATCATTTCAGTGGCTGTATTTGCGAATTTCTGGAATGTGATACCTGCGGCAGTAACGGTCTGCTTTGCACTCATAAGCCTCAGAGCAGACGATATGTCGGTGCTGGACTATATCATAAATGCGGTAAAATACTTCCTGCTTAGTCAGCAGGAGTATCGCTGGAAGGAGCGAAATAATGTCAAAGAATAAGAGAAACGGCGTTCAGGACCTCATTGGTCTTGAACGCTTTACTAATTACGGCATAAAAACAGATAAGGCGGAGATAGTATTCTTCGCCGTCGAGCCGACAAACATATCGGTTTTATCATCAGCGAATATCGAGATAAAGGTACACGACCTGACTATCGTACTGTCGATGATACCTGACCTTGAAATAATCGCTATGGACAGTGCGGAGCGTTTCGACGGCAATAAATGGTACGTCAAAGAGCGATTACAGAAAGAGGAAAATCCTGCGGTAAGAGAACTGCTTCAGGCAGATCACGATTTTCTCGATGAGATACAGCTGGAGATGTCGTCGGCTCGGCGCTTTCTGTTCGCAGTACGATTCCGCAGAGAAAAGCCCGAGCAGATATTCGGTATCATATCGCAGGTGCAGAAAAACATCTCCGAGCATGGATTCTCGGTAAAGCGTATGGATAAGGCGGAGATAAAGCGTATGCTGGCACTGTACTTCGGTGCAAGCATCATCGGAGATGAGATACCGGATATCGAGGGAGAGAACTACATCAAGGAGGTTGATACGAATGAAGAAAAGAAATAAGGAACTGACTGCCGAGCAGAAGGAAGAAATGAGTGTCAAGAGCTACTTCGATCGCATAACACCGGGAGCAGTCAAATTCTACACTGACCACTATATCTGCGGCAACTACTACAAGAGCGTATGGGTAATAACGGAATATCCTCCTAACACCGAGCAGCTTGCTATACTGGCTCACTTAGCTGACAAGAACGGCGTTACTTTGAGGATATATAACCGTATGGTGGACAGCATCGAACAGGATAAGATCGTTAAGCAGGCAATGCGTAAGAATCACATGATGACTACAGTCAACAATGTAAACGAGAGCATAAAGGCTCAGGACAACATCAACGATATCGTAGAGCTTGTCAGTGATATGAACCGTAACAAGGAGCCTCTCCTCCACTGCTCCGTTTTTATTGAGCTGAAAGCAGATAGTGATGATAAGCTGAAGGAGCTCCAGAACGATACAAGAATGGAGCTCACAAGAGCGAAGATATCAGTAGACAGACTTATCCTCCGACAGAAAGAAGGCTTCCTGTCAGTGCTTCCGAGCGGAATGAATATGTTCGGAGGTCAGTACGAGCGAATACTTCCTGCAAATGCGGTGGCTAACCTTTATCCCCTTAATTACAGCGGCAAAACTGATGAACACGGCTTCTATCTCGGACGAGACAAATACGGCAGTAATGTGCTTGTGGACTTCGACCGTAGAACCGAGGACAAGACTAACAGCAATATCCTTATCCTTGGAAACAGCGGTCAGGGCAAGTCGTACCTGATGAAGCTTCTGCTCTGCAATCTCCGGGAATCAGGCAAGAATATCCTTGTACTTGATCCCGAGCAGGAGTACCATGATCTCTGCGACAACCTTGGTGGCACCTACATCGATATGATGAGCGGTGAATATATGATAAATCCGTTGGAGCCTAAGTCGTGGACTGACGGCGAAAAAGGAAATAAGGATGAGCCGGAGGCATTCAGGAAAATATCCAAGCTCAGTCAGCACATATCCTACCTCAAAGATTTCTTCCGTGCGTACAAGGACTTCACCGATGCGGAGATTGACACCATTGAGCTCATGCTCATAAGGCTGTATGCACGTTTCGGTATTGATGATACCACAGACCTTGATAAACTGACCGGAGAGGACTATCCACTCATGGATGACTTGTATGAACTCTGCGAAAAGGAGTACAGGAGCTTCGATCATGAAGTAAAGTACATCTACACCGAGGATACCTTGCAGAATATCTGCCTCGGGCTTTACTCTATGTGCAAGGGTGCCGAATCCAAATACTTCAACGGGCACACAAATATCCGCAGCGGCGACTTCGTATGCTTCGGAGTCAAGGGTATCATGGATACCAATAAAAAGCTCAGAGATACTCTTCTCTTCAATATTCTTTCGTATATGAACGACCAGATACTTGGCAAGGGCAATTCGATAGCGGCTATAGATGAGGCGTACCTTTTCCTCTACAACAGGACAGCTATCGAGTACATCAGGAACGGCATGAAACGCTGTCGTAAGAAGGAATCGGCATTTATTCTTGCATCACAGAACCTTGAAGACTTCCTGCAGCCTGAGATAAGAGAGCTGACAAAGCCGCTGTTCAGTATCCCGACTCACCACTTCCTGTTCAACCCCGGCAACATAAAGGCTGAGGAATTCATAGATACGCTTCAGCTTGAGTCTGCGGAATATGAGCTGATCAGGT
>DFHF01000051.1 GCA_002371825.1 Ruminococcus flavefaciens
GAAGCCGTTTATCTTCTGGATAAGCGTCTCCATTTCACCATTTCTGTCAAGCTGATCTCTGAAAAAGTCCAGAACTATCAATGTATCAAGCTTGAGCTGAGAGTAGACCACCGGAACATGAGATTCATCTGTTTCAAGTATAAGATAATCCGCTTTTACTTTTCCCTTCATGTCACAGTGACGAAGAAGCAGTGAACATATACCTGTATCAAGATTGTTTCCTTCACGGTTCGTGATGATCTTCTTTCCGCTTCTCTCAAAAAGCTGGGCGATACAGTTTGTTACAGAGGTCTTTCCGTTTGTACCTGTTACAGCAATTATCGGACAGTCGACCTTGAACATTGAGACTGCCTTGTGGCGGGAAATATGCCAGAGAACGATTCCCGGCAGATTTCCTGCATTCCGCTTCATAAGATGAAGCATTTTCACTATTATTTTTCCTATAAGTATCTGTAGTCGTTTCAATTTTATCCTCCGGATATTATTTTTATTCCAGAACTGAATTGTCAGTTCTCATTATAGCTTACCTTTCCGTCATCACCGAAGCTGACGTATCCTTTTCCCTTTGCCTGACGGATACCAAGGGCAAGAGATGTCTCCAGAGCAGGAGTAACTCTCGTAAATCCGAAAAGATGTGCTGCCTCACGGAGCAGGTCTTCTCTCTGCATCGCTATCTGACGGGACATAATAAGCTTTATTCCCTGTGCAAGCTCCTCAGGAGGTATATCCGCAGCATCACGGCGCTCACCCTCAGGGGAGATCACTCTGCACTTGTCATATGTTTCAGGATCCTGATCGCTGAGCCATACAAATTCAGTCTCACCGCTGGCAGTTGTCTTGGCTCCTGATCTTTCAAGTGCCAGATCAAAGGTCTTTTTCATCGCAGCACCCGGTCTGGTTATTCCCCAGCAGGCAAAAACTTTTTTTGCAAGAAGCGCCCTGCTGACAGGTGCTTCTTTGACAAGCACGTTATTGATGCATTTTGCGATCTTTTCGGTATTTCCTTCATTGAAGCTCTCAGAAGTACCGGTCTCCTTTACCTTGAAGGTCTCATACTTATCACAGAGATCTGTCAGCTGCTGCTCCTCTTCCTTCTCAAAAACTATCTCCTGCTTCGGTTTCGGAGCTTCCGGTGTCTTCTTTTCAGGGGTACGGTATTTTTCGATCGCTTTCTCTATCTCGGCTTTTATTTTTTCGATAACTCTGTCCTTATTATCAAGCCAGTCAAGGATATAAACGCTCATAACGTTCCAGCCCAGTCCTCTGAGTACTGACGGCTGGGAAAGAGTTCTGTCACTTGCTGTACCGTTCTGGAAGTGCGAAAGGCTTCCGCAATTGATGCCGAGTATATAAGTATCAGGCTTGTCAGGATTGCATACTGCAACATCTATCTTATAATCAGAGCATCCGACATTAGTCTTTGAGGTATAGCCGATCTTATTCAGCTCAGCGGCAACGACCTGTTCAAATCCATTCTGGCTGGAGGTGCTGCTGCTCTTGACTGCAAGCGCACTTCTTCCCTTTGCAGCAAATTCGAGGAATCCCTTAAGTCCTTCAACTCCGTCTGAACGTGTTCTTGAAAGGTCGATCTGGTCAGGAGTAATTACAGAGAATACTATCATCTGCATCTTTGATCTGGATATTGCAACATTAAGTCTTCTCCATCCGCCGTCACGGTTGAGCGGACCAAAGTTCATAGATACCTTTCCTTCCTTGTCAGGACCATATCCTACTGAGAACATTATTACATCTCGCTCATCTCCCTGAACATTTTCAAGGTTCTTGATGAGTATGGGCTCATACATCTCGTTTGCCCATTCTTCAAGCTGAGGCTCCTGTCTGAAGGCATCCATGAGCAGATCGTCAATAAGGTTCTGCTGAGGCATACTGAAAGTTACGACACCAATACTGAGCTTTCTGAGTTCGGGATCCGCAAGGCGGCGAGATATCTCAGCAACTATAGCCTGAGCTTCTGCCTTGTTCTGCTTTGTTGAGCCCTTGTCATAATATCCCTCAACGTGTACCCAGCTGACCTCTGAAACCTGATCATCAGGAGACGGGAATGTGAAAAGCTTATTATCATAGTATTTGGCATTGCTGTATGCTATCAGACTCTCGTGTCTTGAACGATAGTGCCAGAGCAAATGCTTCTGAGGCATTGAAAGTGCAAGACAATCATCCAGAACACTTTCAAGGTCTTCCTTTTCATAGTTTTCTTCATCGACCTGATTTGATGTGAAGAAGCTGGTAGGAGGAAGCTGCTTCGGGTCTCCGACAACGATAACATTTTCACCTCTTGCAATAGCACCGACTGCTTCGCAGGTCGGAAGCTGGGAAGCCTCATCGAATATTACAAGATCAAACTTCGGATATGAAGGGTCTATATACTGAGCAACAGAAATAGGGCTCATCAGCATTACAGGACACATTCTTCTGAGCAGATTGGGGATGCTGTCAAAAAGCTTGCGTATGGACATCATCCTGCCGTTGCTCTTTATTGCTTTCTGCAGTATACCTATCTCAGAGCTTCCTGCCGCAGAACCAGCTGCAGGGATCTTGGCAGAGAGTTCAGCAACAAGCTCCTGCATTGAAAGTGTCGTGAAGCTGTCCTGTGCTTCGCCGAGACGGCGGATGGTATCATCAAAGAGTGTCCCCTGGAATCCGGAAAGTATGCTGCTCCTTGTGATAACGCTCGTTACCATGGCTTTGCTTATATCGCAGTCATATGCGGAAATAAGCTGCTCGGACGGAACAGTGCCGTCAAGGTAAGCCTCAGCAACATTATCGATACCGAAGTCACTGAGCTGCTTGCATATTGTGACAATACCTGTCCATTCCTTGAGCTGTGGAAGTGCTCTTGTAACTGCATCAGCCTTATCTGCGGCGAATGAGCACCACTCATCTCCTGCCAGAAGCTTTTCAGGTACAACTGCAAAATCTTTTTCAAGATCAGCTATCGCACTGTAAAGTGCAATATAATCTGCAGTTATCTTGCCGGAAAGCTCTTTATTAGCAAGTTTCTTTGCAGGATCGCCGAATTTATCAGTCAAAGAATCTATAAGCCTCAGCTTCTGCTCACCGCTTAAGGACGATGCGTATATCTGTTCACGAAGCTGCTGAGAAAGATCAGAGGCTGCACTGAGAGCCTGCCAGTCAGTATCCTCGCCAAGCCACAGAGGGGCAAAAAGTGAGGTTATCTCCGCAGGAGCTTCCTTTACGGCTTTACTCAGATCTGCAAGGCGATTAAGCTTATCATAATGCTCTGTAATATTACTCTTTGTAACTGTTCCTGATGACTTTGCATGGGCGGACAGCTCTTTAACAAGTTTCTTGCTCTTGAAATATTTTGAAGCGAACCACTTGCTCTGGGCTTTCTTCCAGTTTACAAGAGCACTGCTGCTGTCAAAGGAGAGAACTGAACTTTCAAATTTATCAAGGATCTCAGTCCTGAGATCGGATAGTTCTTTTCCGCTGGCTAAAAGTTCTTCAGCCTTCTGCTTGTGCAGCTCCCATGTACTGCCTGAAACAACACCTGAGAGAATCTGTGCTTCCCCGGAAGCCATTGTCAGCACATCTGAAACCGCCTTGCACTGCTGATAATCAAGGGGCGAACCTCCGCACATTGAAGAAAGCTGTGCTGTATCAGATTCAGCGGCAGACAGGTATTTTTTGAATTCAGCAAGTTTAGCTTCAAAAGCGCCTCTTGTTTCAGGTGTACATGAGTCAAGACGGCATATGTTAAGGGGAGTTGCTGTTACATCGCCGAATTCCTTTCCGGCAGCAGCAAGACTTTCGAGAGTCTCCCGCCACATTGTGAAAGAACTTTCGCTCATAGAATCGAGCTGTTCCGCAGTAAACGAGAATTTTCCGCCGGAATCACGATTATTTTCATAGCGGACAGCTGCATCATAGAGAGAGCAGCCGAAATTGCGCTGTTTATGGATCTCTTCCATAGTCTGATCCAATTCCTGGCGCATTGCGTATATTTTTTCAGCCTGAGCCTTATACTCCTGAGAATGCTTTACTTTTCCTACGTTCAACGTATCTTCAAGCTGCTTGAGCACTGCTCTCTTCTGAGCCTTATTTGAATGAAGTTCAAGACAGAAAGGACCAAGTCCTACCTTGTTCAGACGCTTCTCAACTACTGAAAGGGCTGCCATTTTCTCTGCAACAAATAGCACTGACTTTCCCTGATACAGCGCACTTGCGATCATGTTTGTGATAGTCTGAGACTTACCGCTTCCGGGAGGTCCGTGAAGAACGAAGCTCTTTCCCTGAGATGCTGCATACACAGCTGCAAGCTGTGATGAATCGGCGCTAAGGGGAACTGTCAGATCAGAGGGCTTTACTTTCGCATCAAGGTCAAGAGGTGAAATATACAGATCATCCTCTGCCCATTCTGTCTTTCCGGATATAAGACTTGCTACGACCTTATTCTTTGCAAGCTCATCAGCACGATTGCGTATATCGTTCCACATGATAAATCTTGTGAAGGAGAACTGTCCAATGAAAGCATATTCCTCTATATCCCAGCGTTCTTTGGACATTATTCCCTGACGGATAGTGCTGAATATCAGTTTCAGGTTCACTCCGTTTTCATCTTCAGGGACCGGATCAAGACCTTTTATGTCAATGCCGAAAAACTGACGGAGCATTTCAAGCATTGTGATATTGACCTGAGTATCTTCGTCACGAATCCTGATAGTATATGACTTTTCCTGAACTTTTCGTACTATATCTATAGGAACAAGCACAAGCGGTGCATATCTTGCCTTATCGCTCTTGTCTGTCTCAAACCAGCGCAGGAATCCAAGTGCAAGGTAAATGGTATTTGCACCGTTTTCTTCCATGCTGACTTTGGCCTGACGGTGAAGCTTCTTCATAAGCTTTTCAAGATCACTGTCTTTCAGGAATGTACGGAGACGTTTGCTTTTGAATTCCGATTCGGATACAGATGAAATAAGATCCTTTGCATTTTCGATCTCATATATCTTGCTGTCAGATATACTCAGTGTCATGTCGTTGGGCATAGGCATTACTTTGAATTCCTCTCCCTTTGACATCTCATCTTCAAGAACTCCAAGGTCGCTTGTCATGAGCTGTACGCTCATCGATGTAGGACGGAAATTAAGAAGACTGTTCCTCAGGCTGAGATCAAGAAGCTTTCGTTCCCATATCACCTGTTTGGTAACTTCTCTCGATCCGGTCTGCGGGATAACATCTCCGATTATTTCAAGCTCACTGGGAGCCTCAGTTATCTCAGATCCTTTTCTTTCGCCGTAATCAACAGCTTTGAAGCTTCCGTTTTCAGATACTCTCGAAGGCATTGGACGGATGCCGCTGGAACGAGTTCTCTCAATATCAATTGCAAATATAAAATCAGCCGGTTCGCTGAGATGCTCTGCTGCGTGCTTCTCTGCGGTGTTGAAATCGACATTTTTTCCTGCCACAAAATCTGTGCACTCAACAACGCTCATCGCATCGATACCATGTGCTATCCGCTTTGTTATTGCGGCACAGTCATACTGAAGGCAGTCCGGGAAAGTCTCATTTTCAAGCCAGCAACCTGCAAATGCATGGCCGTTTATCACAATAAGCAGCGGATTCAGTCCCACAGCCTCCATGCACGAGCAATACAGGACTGCAAGATCAATACAAGTGCCCGATTTTCCTTCAAGCACAGCATCGGGAGTTCTGATCCTCTGAGCCTCCTCAAAGCTTGCCGGCGGCATGGTGTAAGCAATATTCTGCTCCTGAAGCGCAGCATATATCGCTCCCATCTGCTGTTTTGCTATATTAGGATTCCTTGTCTGATATCCTGTAAAGGATGGACTGCCCGTCCACTTCTGAAGATGAAGACTGGCAGCAGAAACTAACTCCTGGACCTTGGGATGGTTCGGAGTTATAAAGGCTGCAGCCATTTCAGGCATGAACAGAACACCTGTCCACTGGTCATAGGCAAGAAGCTCTATAGTCATTGTCTTTGAAGCGGATACGTTATCTCCTTCAAGAACATCTATTGTTGCGTTTCCGACCATTTTTTCAGTCAGGCCAAAAAGATATTCCGGCTTGAGAATTATATTAACAGGCGAAAAATCTACCGGCTGACCTGGTTTAAGTGTTACAGGTGATGATTCGTATGTAACTGCAAAATCCGGCTCAAATGAGATCCTGAGTCTGACATCAGTTATCTCGTTATCTGTTGTATTGGTCAGTACAATATCCCTGAAAACCGGGACATAATTCTGCTGCATTGCAAAATTGATCTTAGCTGTGATATTACCGCTTATTCTGATCTTGTCGTCCATAAGATTCTCCTTCCCGCCGTCTGGCAGAGCGTACTCATACATAATATATAATAGCACATTTTATCAGATTTTACAATATTTTTTCATAAAAAATGCGGTATAACAATGTATACCGCAATACTTCTTATTTTTTCTTAACTATTACTCCGCCGGTTTTATATATACTTTCCGCCGGAACTACTCCTCTGACACAGCTTGTGGGATAAATATTGGAATTTCTTCCGATTATTGTTCCCGGATTAAGAACGCTGTTGCAGCCGACCTCAACATAATCGCCAAGCATAGCTCCTATCTTCTTTATGCCTGTCTCTATATTTTCTTCAGCAGACTTTATAACTACATTTGTCTTATCAGACTTTACATTTGATGTTATAGAACCGGCACCCATATGTGATTTATATCCGAGAATGCTGTCTCCTACATAGTTATAGTGTGGAGTCTGTACATTATCAAATATAATGACATTTTTAAGCTCTGCTGAGTTTCCTACTACACAGTTTTCGCCTACAAGCGCACTTCCTCTGATAAATGCACAGTGACGGACCTCTGTATTTGCACCGATTATACATGGTGCTCCGATATAGGCAGACGGGAATACTTTTGCTGTCTTATGTATCCATACGTTCTCAGAGGGATTATCATACTCATCCGGATCAAGCTTGCTGCCAATTGAAATTATCAGCTCACTTATACCTTTAAGAGCCTCCCACGGGTACTCAAAGCTACTAAGATAGTCAGCGGCAATAGTATGTTTAAGATCAAAAAGATCAGTTATTCTTACATTTTCCATTTTAAAAATCAACTCCTGAAAATAATGCCTTTATCATAAATATATACATAATTATACTATCATTGACCATGATTGTCAATAAAAATACAGCTTTTTGCTATAATTTTGATTATTTACTTTACATTGTATCGGGTTTATGGTAAAATATGACTGTTCATAATAAAGAAGTTTTTTAATGATCATATTGATTTTTCGCTATAAAGCGGAAATATGTATCTGACGAAAGTGTGTGGAATATGAAAGAAAAAATAGTTAGGTTCCTGAAAAGTCCTTCTCTTGCATTGGTGCTTTTTATTACAGCAATGCTTGCGGTTCTTTGGGCATACGGCGCCAGAAAGAACCCTGAGGGTCCTATCGGAAACACCGATTCAGTAGTTGCTAAAGTCGCTGTAAATACTGATATCACAACTACTAAAAAAATAATAACTTCACGGACATCTGCTGTTACGTCTGCCGTTGTTACTTCTGTATCAACTACTGCTTCAACTACTTCTACTACGACTACTATGACCGAAACAACTACTACAGTTACAGAGACAACAACAGCTCCTCCTCCGCCTGCTCCTGAGCCGGATAATACTAATAACGATGCTCCTGCATCTACTCCGGGACAGCCTATGTCACCGTATCTATATGCCGGAGTTTCGCCTAACAGCTCATTCTATCAGGAAAGGCTTGCTATCGCCGGAGACTCTATTGCATCCGGCTATCAGATATACGGATATATACCGTATGAGCATAATATCGCAAAAGAATCTGTTGGCCTCTGGAATCTCAATAGAAACACCTTCAATTTCGGATACGGAAATATGAGTATGGTCGACTCTGTTGCCTATATGCAGCCAAAATTATTGATGATCTCTATGGGCATGAACGACCTCCCCATGAATGATCCCGGATGGTTTGCCGGACTATATTCTTCATTGGTCGACCAGATCCTTGCAGTTGATCCGGATGTGAATATTGTATGTGCCGGCATCACTCCTGTGGCAGGATATGTTACCTATAGTACAAATGAGAATATCCGCAATTACAATGCTGCTATAGAAAATCTTGTTGCAGAACTTGGTTCACCTCAGGTTTATTACTTTGATGCATATTCCGTTCTCGCTGACAGCAATACACTGGCTCTGAGTCCTAATTACTCAGGCGGAGACGGTATTCATATCACCTCAGGCAGCTACAATGATATGCTTACTGCACTTTTTAATTTCCTTGATACTACCCCTGTAATGGAAAATATAATGAATTCAGAAGGTCAATAAAGATCTCAGAATATAATTTTTGCCCCGAAGCTTTCATAAGTGCTTCAGGGCATTATTATTATCAGGTATTCTTGTCTACCTCGTGGAACTTTTTAAGATTGCCTATCTTCTCGTTACGCTCGTCAAGAACCTTTTCTACATCTGTCCACTCCAGTCCCTGATTGACACAGAGAACCATAACGTGATAGAGAAGATCATTGATCTCATTCATGAGCTCATCGTTATCGCCGTTTTTGGCTGCAATAACAGTTTCTGTAGCCTCTTCACCGATCTTCTTACAGATCTTGTCTACGCCTTTTTCGTAAAGGTAGCAGGTGTAGGACTTCTCAGGGGCATTCCCGTTATCGAACTGCTTTTTTCTTTCTTTTAATACTTCAAAAATTTCGTGGTATACGTTCATTTTTCATTCTCCTCATTATTATAGATCTCATTAAAGAAACAGCTGTAGCTGCCTGTGTGACAGGCAACTCCGGTCTGCTCAACATTAACAAGCAATGTATCATTGTCGCAGTCACCATAAATGGAAACCACTTTCTGTAAGTGTCCGGAGGTAGCTCCCTTGTTCCAGTACTCCTGACGGGAACGGCTCCAGAACCATGTATAGCCTGTCTCTAAAGTCTTTTTCAGGCTCTCCTTATTCATATAAGCGAGCATGAGAACTGTCTTTGTGTTGACCTCATAGCATATCGCAGGGATAAGCTCTCCCTTGACGAAAAATTTATCCAGGTCATTCAGGTCTATTTTTACCATTGTATCTCACCTTTCATATCAGTAATCTATCCACCACTCAGGAGTTATCTCCCCAAGAGTGATGACCTTACCTTTGCTGTAGTCCAGCATAATTTCGATGTCCTTGTAGCTGTCAGGCATAAGCTGGACCATGAGCTCCCGGCAGGCTCCGCATGGTGCGCCCTTTCCCTCATTAGGCGGGATACAAAGCACCCTTGCTATCTCCTGCTCACCGTTGGTTATCATATTGAATATGGCATTTCTCTCAGCGCAGATACCCAGAGTTGAACAGGTGTCGATACAGACTCCTGTATATATCTTCCCTGACTTGCTGAGTACAGCCGCCGATACTTCCCCGGCTGTGACGTACCCGGAGATACGTCTCGGTGAAAGTACCGCTTTAGCAGCCTCATGCATTTCTTCCCATATCTTATCCATAATTCACCTCACAATAACACCCTTGCTGCGGCAGTAATCCTTGACCTGCCCAACTGTCAGTTCCTTGAAGTGGAACAGTGATGCAGCAAGAGCCGCAGTAGCTCCGGTCTTTTCAAAGACCTCGTAAAAGTCGTTTATCTTTCCTGCACCGCCGCTGGCAATGACAGGTATAGAGCAGTTATCGCAGACAGCCTTCAGCATATCGATATCAAAGCCTTCCTTGGTGCCGTCAGCATCTATGGAGTTAAGGCAAATCTCACCGGCACCAAGCTTTTCTATCTGGTGTACCCAGTCGATAAGATCAATACCCATATCAACTCGTCCGCCGTTTATGTAGACTGTCCACTTCTGATCGGCTATCTTCTTAGCGTCTATTCCAACGCAGATGCACTGACTTCCAAAAATGTCAGCTCCATCCTTGATAAGCTGGGGATTCTGTACAGCCTGTGAGTTTACAGATACCTTGTCTGCTCCGGCTCTCAGTGCCTCACGAATGTCGTCTACTGTCTTTATACCGCCACCAACTGTCAGCGGAACAAAAACCTTTTTTGCAGTGTCACGGACAACGTCCAGGAACACTCCACGTCCCTCAAAGGACGCTGTTATATCATAGAACACTAACTCGTCTGCGCCCTGCTTGTTGTACTCCTCAGCACACTCAACCGGGTCGCCTACATCTCTTACTCCTTCAAAATTAACTCCCTTTACCACCTTGCCGTTTCTTACGTCAAGGCAAGGGATTATTCTCTTTGCAAGCATTATTTACCTCCGTTCTTTAGGACCATATAGCACCTTTTCCATGTTTCACCATTATAGCTGAAAGGTGATGAATCAGATTCTATTTCAGTGAAGCCAACGCTTTCATAGCACTTTTTTGCACCGATATTCGGCGAGAAAACTATCAGATCCACCATATCGGCTTTTGTGATCTCAAATGCGTATTTTACAGCAAGTCTCAGCATTTCTTTTCCAAGGCCTCTGCCACGTTGTTCCGGATCGACCATTACAAATTTGAACTTTCCTGTATTAGTCTCACAATTTACTGAATAGCAAAATAATCCAACCGGTCTGCCTTCATCCGTTGTTGCGACATAGGGGCTGTCTCCGCAGCGCTGCGCTATATCGTTCATGACCTTTTCAAAGTCATCCCTGTTTAATGGAAACTGCATTATATTTGCACACCACATTGCGTGTTCACGCTCCTGTGTTATCCAGTTCCTTACAGTATCAAAATCACGATCTGGGATATAGGGTCTTATTCTCATAACGTTTTCACATCCTTGGAATACATTGACTCAGAACAATGTGTATTTGAGCGAAAGCAGAGCAACTACTGCCATAAGTCCGATAATTCCAAAACCGCATTTTCTAACCTTAGCAGCAAGCTCTGTATCTCCACGTTTATCAGCTCTGAGGCACTGGTCAGGAAATACGATCATAAGAAAACCTATAAGTACCATTAACCCCATTGCTGCGATCATTACCTTATCCATAAAGCATACCTTTACTTTACAGAGTACTCTATTGCCTCTCTCAGGTCAAGAGTTCCCTTGTAGATAGACTTTCCGCAGATAGTGCCATAAAGTCCCATTTCCTTGCAGGCGATGATATCGTCCATTGTGTGGACTCCGCCGCTTGCCACGATATTTGCCCTGCCCTCAGTAGCGTCAGCCAGCTTTTTGAGCTGCTCACGATTTACTCCGGAAAGAGTACCATCCTTGGAAAT
The DNA here is from genome assembly GCA_002371825.1 of Ruminococcus flavefaciens. GTDB lineage: Bacteria > Bacillota > Clostridia > Oscillospirales > Ruminococcaceae > Ruminococcus > Ruminococcus flavefaciens_L. The sequence continues at coordinate 11,257 of DFHF01000051.1, forward strand.
GTCGGTGAAAATGAAGTACTTAACTCCTGCATCTATCATCTTGTTTGCAAGGTCAATGTAGTGGACATCAGAGCTTTCCAGCCAGCCCTCAGTTGCTACCATTTCGTTCATGGCATCAACTCCAACAACAATTTTCTCGCTGCCGAATTTCTCAACTGCGTCACAGACAAGCTTAGGGTTTTTAAGAGCAACTGAGCCGAGAATAACTCTTGTGATGCCCATGTCAAGATACTCCTGAATTGTCTGTATACTGCGGATACCGCCGCCAAGCTCAACTTTAAGGTTTGTCTTTTCAGCAACGTCTGTGTATATTTTTGTATTCACCGGACGGCCTTCCTTTGCGCCGTCAAGGTCTACCATGTGTATCCTTTCTGCACCAGCAGCCTCGAAGCTCTTAGCTGTTTCAAGGTAGTCGGATGCGACCTTCTCAACTGTGGAAAAATCGCCCTTGAAAAGGCGGACACAGTTGCCGTCCTTAATGTCTATTGCGGGGAAAATTATCATATTTCTTCTCCTTATATAAGTTTATTTCTTATCATTTCTGCGTGTCCGGCAGTAAGACCTATATATTCAAAATAGTGCTCCACACTGCCAAAACGCTCTGTAAACAGGTCAATAAAACCGTTCATGCTCTTTTCATTTGCCAGTACGATATTCCTGTCAACTTCAGGATGTGCTGCAAGAAAGGCTTCAAGCCGCTTTTTATTATATTCACGGCTTATCACATAGTCATTGACTATACTCTCCCTCTCAGCCATGCAGGCCATAAGAATTATAGCAGAAACTACGCCTGTTCTGTCCTTGCCAGCTGTGCAGTGAAAAAGAACTCCGCTTTCCGATTCTGCTATTACTTTCATCACATACGGCATTTTTTCAGCAAGGGCTATGTTCAAATATGAATGTGGGACTGCTTCAAGACTTTCCGGAACGCCGCTTCCCTCTACTATGGGAAAATGATAATATCTGAACTCAGGTGCAAGGGAAAGCATATCCGGAGCTTTTTCCGCTTCCTCGACAGTTCGCATATCGATTATTGATGTGATATTTCTTGAAAGAAGCTTCTCTTTGTCAGCTTTGGAAGGGTCTGACGGAACGTCACTTCGCCAGTAGATATTTTCTGCTGTTACCCTGCCGTCAGTCGTCCTTATACCTCCAAGATCACGGGTATTATATGAGCTTGAAAGCAGACTTTTAATCATCATATAAGTTCTCCGTTTTTATTTTAGCTTCTCGACTATAACAAGCCTTCTCACTTTATGAGTCCTCCGAAGTTCCTGAGTATCTTAAGACCTGTCTCTCCGGATTTCTCAGGGTGGAACTGTGCTCCGAAAACGTATTTTCCGTCATATACCAGAGCAGGAACTCTTCCGCCGTATTCTACATATGCAGATATATCCTTGTCATCGCAATGTGCCTTGTAGGAGTGAACAAAGTAAACGTACTCATTGTCCCCTACTCCTTCAAGAAGAGGGCAGTCATTTAGTTTTTCAAGCTTGTTCCAGCCCATGTGTGGGATTATGAGTTCAGGCTCCTCCATTTTTCTGACTGAACCGCCGATAAGTCCCAGACCGTCACACTCCTCAAACTCATAGCCCTTCTCGAATATGATCTGCATACCAAGGCAGATGCCAAGAAAAGGTTTTTTTGCGGCCTCTTCCTTTATAGTACTTATAAGACCGGTAGATTCCAGCTTTTTCATAGCTGCCGGAAAGGCTCCTACACCGGGAAGTATAACTGCGTCAGCAGACCTGACACTTTCTTCGTCAGAGACAAGTCTGCTTTCAAGTCCAAGGTAATCAAGAGCATTCTTAACGCTGAATATGTTTCCTGCGCCGTAGTCAATTATTGCTATCATCAGAGTACCCCTTTCGTAGACAGTGTGGAACCGTCTGAATTTTTCTGAACTGCGGTCTTAAGAGCGTGTGCAACAGCCTTGTATATAGCCTCTGCCTTGTGGTGATCATTTGAACCGTAAAGCAGGTTTATGTGCAGTGTCATTCCTGAATTAAAGGCAAATGCACGGAAAAATTCTTCAGTCATGCAGAGATCATACTCTCCACAGCTCTGATTGGTGAACTGACAATTGAATACAAGAAAGGGTCTGTTGCTAAGATCAAGGCTTGCCATTGCAAGTGACTCATCCATAGGGATATAGGCTGTACCATAGCGGACAATGCCTGATTTATTGCCAAGTGCCTGACCAAGTGCCTGACCAAGTGCTATTCCAGTATCCTCTATGGTATGGTGACAGTCAACGTAGAGATCGCCTGTTACCTTTATCTTCATACTGATACCGCTGTGTACTGAAAGTGCAGTCAGCATATGGTCAAAGAAACCTATGCCTGTACTTATCTCTGCCTTGCCTTTGCCGTCCAGAGCAAGTTCTATACTTATCTGAGTTTCCTTTGTCTCACGCTGTATAGCAGCTGTACGCATGATATCCCTCCTTATCTGCTGAGGTATTTTTCGAGCACAGCCATGAATTCAGCGTTTTCCGCCTCAGTACCTGCTGTTACCCTCAAATATCCGTTGAACTTTCTTATTGCGATCGAGTTTTCAAGCATAAACTCGTAAATATCCTGGAATTTGTCTGTTTTGATATACACAAAATTTGTACAGGGCTTGTATACCTCGTCAAATGCTTTATATTTCTCGTTAAGAGCAGTTATACTGCCATACAGACTTCTTGTATTTGCAATTATTACCTCTCTGCACTTATTGAGATATTCTTTTTCAGCAAGTATATCACTGACGATAGCCTGTGCAACTGAATCATTGTTATACGGCGATTTTGCAGCTCTCATTGCAGTAGTTATGACCTTATTTGCAACGGCAAAGCCGAATCTGACTGCTGCCATACCTATAGCTTTGGAGCAGGTCTTCAATATGATGAGATTATCATAATTATCTATCTCTCCAAGAAGAGACTGATCCCAGAAATCCATGTATGCCTCATCAAGTATCACAAGACAGTCAGGGAGTTCTTCGATTATCTTTCTGACGGATGCTCTGTCAAGTCCAAGAGATGTAGGATTGCAGGGGTTTGAGAATATCAGCCCCTTTGCGTTACTGCTCCTGCAGAATTCTATGAGCTTTTCCGGCGAGATAGTCAGGTCTGCTTCTTTCTGATATGTTGCTACTTTCAGCTCATAAAGCTGAGCATAAAATCCATACATGGAAAAATCATTTGATACATCTACAATAGTATCTCCGGATTCAAAAAAACATCCTGTAATTATACTTATCAGCTCATCAGAACCATTTCCGGCTGTGACAAGCTCGGGAGATACTCCGTAAAGCTGTGAAAAAGCTTTTACCGGCTTTTCTGCAAGACAGTCCGGATAGCGGTTGAAGCTCACCTCAGATATGCTTCTGCATATCTTCTCCTTTAAACTGTCAGATAAGTTGAAACAGCTCTCATTTGCATCAAGTCTTATCTTGTATGTGCCTGTTATGGGATCATACGGCACTAAGTCAGCAAGCTTTTTATTAAGTTTATAACTCATATCTTTTCCTTTCTTAAAACACCTATAGGGCAGCTCTTTTTCAAGCCGCCCCATTGCGTGTATCAGTCTTCAAATCTTACCTTGATAGCATTTGCGTGTGCAGTAAGTCCCTCACGCTCTGCTATAAGAACTATATCATCCTTAGCCTGTCTGAGAGCGTCCTCAGTGTAGTAGGTGTAAGCTGTACGCTTTGTGAAGCTTGCAACTCCAAGAGGTGAGAAGAAACGTGCTGTGCCGCTTGTGGGAAGAACGTGGTTAGGGCCTGCATAGTAGTCTCCAAGAGGCTCAGATGCATAGTGTCCAAGGAATATAGAACCTGCGTTGTCAAGGCTTCCAAGAAGCTCAAAGGGATTTTCCATGAGAACTTCAAGGTGCTCAGGAGCGATCTCATTGGCAAGCTCTACGCACTTTTCACGGCTGTCGGCAATGATTACTGCACCATAGTCTTCAAGTGACTTCTCTATGATCGCCTTTCTGGAAAGCTTCTCCTTCTGGCGGTCTATCTCCTTGATCGTTTCATCGGCAAGCTTCTCACTTGTTGTGACCATGATAGCTGATGCAAGAACATCGTGCTCAGCCTGAGACATAAGGTCTGCAGCTGCAAACTTCGGATTTGCGGTATCATCAGCAATAACAAGTATCTCGCTGGGACCTGCTATCATATCTATATCTACTACTCCGTAAAGAAGCTTCTTTGCAGTTGCAACGTAGATATTTCCCGGGCCAACGATCTTGTCACACTTTGGTATTTCCTCTGTACCGTATGCAAGTGCTGCTATAGCCTGTGCTCCGCCGGAGAGGAATACACGGTCAACTCCGCATATAGCTGCTGCTACAAGGATATCCTTGTTGGGAGTTCCGTCCTTAAGAGGAGGAGTTACCATGATGATCTCCTTGACACCTGCGATCTTTGCAGGGATCGCGTTCATAAGAACGCTGGAAGGATAGGCTGCTGTGCCGCCGGGAACATAGAGTCCGACTCTTTCAAGTCCACGAACACGCTGACCCATTATAACTCCGTTTTCCTTTGGTGAGATAAAGCTCTGCTCTACCTGTCTCTGGTGAAAATCAGCTATATTGGCCTGAGCGTTGAGAAGTGCATCTACAAAAGCCTGATCTGCTTCTGTAAGTGCATCGTTTATAACATCTCTCGGTACCTCATAGTATTTCGGAAGATTACCATCGAATTTAAGTGTGTAGTTCTTTACAGCCTCATCGCCGTTTTCCTTTACGTTTTCGATGATCTCTGTAACTACCTCTGTAACCTTTTTATTTGTTTCTCCGCTTCTCTTTTTGAGGTCAGCGAGGAAATTCTTTTCATCAGTTCCGTTTGCAAATATCTTCTTCATCACAGATTCTCCTCTATAAGTTTGATAAGTCCGTCAATTTCTGCGTGTCTGAGTTTCAGGCTGACTGTATTTGCTATAAGTCTTGCCGAAATAGGAGCAACGTCCTCTATTACTTCAAGGCCGTTTTCCTTTAAAGTAGTTCCTGTTTCAACGATATCCACGATACCGTCAGCAAGTTCAAGAAGCGGGGCAAGTTCAACAGAGCCCTCTATCTTGATTATCTCAGTATCCATGCCCTTCTTCTCAAAGAAACGGCGGGCTACATTCGGATACTTTGTAGCAATGGTCTTTATGCCGTAGCCACTGTAAAAATCGTAGCCTTTCTTTGTAGCAAGTGCAAATTTACAGCGTCCGAAACCAAGATCAACAAGTTCATAGAACTTGCCTTCCATCTCCATTATAGTATCCTTGCCGACAACACCCATATCGCATACGCCATGCTCTACATAGGTTATAACGTCATTTGCCTTTGCAAGAACCACTTCAAGATTTCCGTCAGGTACCGGAAGTATAAGCTTCCTGCCCTTTTCTCTTACGGCTGTACAATCAAAACCGAGCTTTTCAAGGAGTCCGACTGTATCCTTTTCAAGTCTGCCCTTTGTAAGAGCTATCCTTATAGGCTTGTTCATTCCTGTTCCTCCTCATCTGACTCGTCTATAACTACTACCTTAGCTATCTTCTTGTCCATTGCATATGCTCTTGCAGATTCAATATCGTCAAACAGCGCATTTTCTACTACAAAGCCCTGCTCACGAAGTTCCTGTGCTGCTTTGAGTGCTGCGACTTCACAGCCCTCTTCCGCATATACAAGCACATCTGTTCTCGGAAGTGCCGGAAGAACTCCGTTCTTCTCGATGACCTTGGCAACTCCGTTTACATTTATCGCAAATCCAACTGCCGGAACATCATATCCGAATTCAGAAATAAGCTTATCATAACGGCCGCCGGAGATCACCTCTTCGCCATGGCCCTGTAAATAGCCCTTGATTATAAGTCCGGTGTAGTAATCGGTCTTATTGACAAGGCCGAGATCAACTGTTATCGAATCCTCATTTCCGCATATTTCTCTTGCATCAAGATATATCTCTTTAAGCTCATCCAATATACGCTTTATATTTTCATCGGGCATAAGCTCTTCTGCCTTCTCAAATACTTCCATGCCTCCGAAAAGCGCGGGAAGCTTCTTAAGAGCCTTGGTCACAGGATTTGTGCCAAGAGTATCAAGAAGATCATTAAGTGCCGGGAAATTCTTCGCTTCAATGTTCTTGCGTATCTTCTCCTTGACATGATCGGATACCTCAAGCTTGCTTACAAGCTCCTTGAAGATACCGATATTTCCGATTTCAAGTGAGAACTCCATGCCAAATGACTTAAGAGCTTCTACTGCTGTGGATATGACCTCAAGATCAGCTATTTTAAGCTGTGAGCCGATAAGCTCAACTCCGGCCTGTACGATTTCATCGCTGCGGCCCTTAAGTGCCGGCTCTGTACGATAAACAGTCTGGTTATAGCAAAGTTTAAGCGGCAGCATTGCATCTCTGAGACGAGTTGCTATCACTCTTGCGATAGGCATCGTTGAGTCCGGACGCATTACAAGAAGTCTTCCCTTGCTGTCAGTGAGCTTATAGAGATTCTCCTGAGGAAAATAACTTGAGTTAAGATTGAATACATCAAAGAACTCCAGTCCCGGAGTTATCATTTCACTGTAGCCTCTGCTCTTGAAAATATCAAAGAGAGTCTTCTCGATATCTCTTCTTACTATACATTCACCGAAGAGCAGGTCTTTTGTGCCTTCGGGAGTAATAAGGTCATAATTACGCATTATATACCTCCTGATCTATCATGTTATACTTTAGTCTGCTAATGTGTTACTATGGTAATATGATAACATATTACTAAAAGAAAGTCAAGTCAAAACAGCGACAGCTGTGCAGAATCGGGTAATTCACCAAAGGCACCTATGCTTTTCAACACATCTATTGTTGTTTTTGACGCACCGCTCATCTCCTGGAACTCCTCCACGGAGATGAATCCGCCCTTCTGGGCAGCCTCATATAATCCCTTGGCAGCATTGTCTCCAACACCGCTCATTGCTGAAAAAGGTATTCGGAGCTTTCCGTCCTCCACAAGGTAATCGGTTGCGTGTGACTTGAAAAGGTCTATCGGAAGGAACTCATATCCTCTTGACATCATCTCATTTGTTATAAGAAGGATATCATACAGGTCTGACTCCTTTTTGGATCGGTCATTGCCCAGAGCTTTAAGCTCCTCAATACGGGCACGGACTGCTCCTATACCCTTGACCGCAAGCTCTGCATCAAAGTCTTCTCCTCTTACCGAGAAGTAGGTGGCATAATACTCAAGCGGCATATGCAGCTTGAACCAGCCCAGCTTTATTGCCGCTATAACGTAGGCCGCAGCATGAGCCTTCGGGAACATATACTTTATTTTAAGACAGCTTTCGATATACCACTCAGGAACATTGTGATCCTTAAGCATTTCGATTATCTCCGGAGTAAACTGCTTCGGAGCTTTACCCTTTCGTGTCCACTCCATGATCTGGAAGGCCATTTTCGGCTCAACTCCTTTATAGAGCAGATATGTCATGATACTGTCACGGGTTCCGATAACGTCGGAGATCGTACAAACGCCCTGATCTATGAGATCCTTTGCATTGCCCAGCCAAACATCGGTACCATGTGAAAGTCCGGATATCTGCAGGAAGTCACTGAACTTCGTAGGCTTGGCGTCAAGGAGCATCTGTATCGTAAAGCCGGTTCCCATTTCAGGAATACCAAGACTTCCGGTCTGGCAGTATATCTCCTCAGGAGTAACTCCCAGAACATCACAATTGGTACACATTCTTATTACATCAGGGTCTGATGTAGGTACATCCTTTATCTTTATGCCGGTAAGATCCTCCAGATGCTTATAAAGGGTCGGTACAACGTGACCAAGCTCATCGAGTTTAAGAATAGTATCGTGCAGCGAGTTGAATGTGAAGTGAGTGGTGATGATCTCGGAATCAGCTGTATCAGCAGGATGCTGAACAGGGGTGAAGTCATACACATCATAGTCGGAAGGAACAACAACCATTCCTCCGGGGTGCTGACCGGTAGTTCTCTTAATGCCGGTACATCCGATAGCAAGTCGGTTCATCTCGGCATTATTGAGAGTTATCCCGTTCTCCTCGCAATACTTCTTTACATAGCCATATGCCGTCTTATCAGCAACTACTGAAATTGTTCCGGCCTTGAAAACATTTGCTTTTCCGAAGAGCTTCTCTGTATATCTGTGCGCCCAGAACTGGTATTCATCAGAGAAGTTAAGGTCTATATCAGGAGCCTTGTCTCCGTCAAATCCAAGGAAGGTTTCGAATGGGATATCGTGTCCGTCACGGAGCATATCTGTGCCGCAGTCAGGACAGTTCTTCTGCGGAAGGTCAAATCCTGAACCGTATACACCGTCAAGCAGGAACTCACTATGCTTGCACTTCGGGCAGACATAGTGGGGCGGCAGCGGATTTACCTCTGAGATACCGGCCATATTTGCAACGAATGAAGAACCTACTGAACCTCGTGAACCTACAAGATAGCCATTGTCAACTGAGTTCCATACAAGCTTCTGTGCAATGATATAAAGCACTGAGAAGCCGTGCTTTATAATGGAAGAAAGCTCTCTGTCAAGACGTTTGTCTACAAGCTCAGGAAGAGGATCTCCGTATATCTCATGGGCCTTGTCGTGAGTTATCTTAACAAGCTCTTCTTCAGCTCCGTCGATAGTAGGTGTAAACGTTCCCTTCGGTATCGGACGAACTACCTCTATCATGTCGGCTATCATGTTAGTGTTGGTTATTACAACTTCCTTAGCCTTGTCAGGACCGAGAAATTCAAACTCAGCCAGCATCTCTTCAGTTGTCCTGAAATAGAGCGGAGCCTGATTTTCCGCATCCTTAAAGCCCATGGTCGCAAGGATTATCTTTCTGAAAATACCGTCCTTCGGATCAATAAAATGCACGTCACAGGTTGCACAGGTAGGGATCCCAAGTCTGTCTCCCAGAGCAACTATCCTGCGGTTATAATCCCGAAGCTCTTCATCGTTCTCAGCAGTTCCCTCACGAACCATAAAAGCATTATTTGCAATAGGCTGTATCTCCAGATAGTCATAGAATTTTGCCAGCTTTTCCAGCTCGCTCTCAGGAGCCTTGTTGACCATAGCCTGAAACAGCTCACCTGCTTCACAGGCACTTCCGAAGATAAGTCCTTCTCTGTGTGCCTGAAGCACTGATTTTGGTATCAGCGGCTTTTTATAGAAATAATCCAGATTGCTGTAGGATACAAGTCTATAAAGATTCTTAAGCCCTGCCTGATTACGGACGAGTATTATCTGGTGATAGGATTTCAGCTTCTTGACATCTATTTCTCCGGCTTTGCTGTTGAGCTCATCCAGAGTCCGGAGCTGCTTCTCATTGATAAGACGTCCCACAAGCTCTATGTAGATCTTTGCAAGCATAAGTGCATCATCAGATGCTCTGTGGTGGTCAAACTTACCGAGTTTAAGCTGCTTCGCCACAAGATTCAGCTTATGACGGCCCATTTCCGGAAGCATTGCCTGACATAATATCAGTGTATCGATCCAGTTGTAATCAAACTCTATCCCCTGCCTCTTGCAGGCCTCATTGATAAAATTGGTATCGAATGTGGCATTATGTGCCGCAAGTACTGGCTTATCCCCGCAGAACTCCATGAACATCCGGATAGCTTCCTTTTCATGGGGAGCGTTCTTTACATCCTCGTCGCTTATTCCCGTCAGCTCTGTGATCTTTTCCGGAATATGTTTTTCGGGATTTACCTTCGTATTGAAGCTGTCAACCACCTGAAGATTTTTAAGCTTGACTGCACCTATTTCAGTGAGCCTGTCTGAATTGAAGCTGAGACCTGTTGTCTCAACGTCAAATATGATTATCTCATCGTTGACACTTCTGCTGTCAGGATTTTTCAGGATGAGCTGCCTGTCAAGATCATTGACTACATACGCCTCCATGCCGTAGATGACCTTGAAGTTCTTTGGCATATTGTACATACAGTCAGGAAAAGCCTGTACGCAACCGTGGTCAGTTATGGCCATTGCAGGATGTCCCCACATTGCCGCACGATTTATAAGAGTTACCGGATCAGTAACGGCATCCATTGCTGACATATTAGTATGACAGTGGAGCTCTACACGTTTCTCCGGATAATTATCCATTTTAGGGATCCTTTTTACTTTTATAAGTGACTGTGGCGATATAGTGATATCTCTTGCAAATGAATCATAATCAACTTTTCCCAGCACAAGAAGAGTCGTACCTTTTTTGATAGATGCAAGATTCATCTCCTCAGCTTCCTTATTGGAACAGAATACCTTTACTTTGATAGAACCGCTGTAATCGGTTATATCAAAGGTGACAACCGTTTTTTCGTTACGGAGCTCTTTTATTTCGCTGTCAAAAATATCTCCAACAACAACAAGTTTCTCGCCAAGCTGCTGAACAGCGTCATTGATCGATACCGGTTTCTGTCTGATAGCCTTGCCCTTGATTATCTCCGCTGACTCAGCATCAAAATCGGTATCAAGTGCAGCTGTATCTACCTTCATAGTAGGCATAACAGAGCTGATCTCCTCTTCACGCAGTTCATCCTTTGATTTTTCAGGTGCAAGCTGAGCACTGTAATCAGGCATATCGGCTGTTATCCGCTCCACCATTTCATCGAATTGATGCTCTGAGACCTTTTCGTCACCGGAAAGCTCAACACGGACTTCTGCTCCGAACTGATTATATATCAGCTTACGAAACCTGCCGCAGAAATCAAAGCGCTTCAGTATATCCATGCCTCCATGAGAGAGCTTTATTGAAAGCTCCTCCCCATTGAGCTTTACCTCGGCATCATCAAGGAATCCATTGACGACAGAGATATCCCTTTTAAGGAGCTTTATCATATCGCTGTAGCAGTCCATCCCGAAAAGTTCCTGCGGATAGCGGCAGTTAAGCCGTATTCTTTCAACCTTTATCGCATCTTCTACAGCTTTTTCAAAAGCAAAGATGTCCTCGGCAGGCACAAGAGCATTGAAATGTGCAAAGAAATTGATATTATCATGCTTATCTGAATATGTAAGCTTGTATATCTCTCCGCTGCGTACCGTTTCCGGTATCTCGGGGCCGTACTCCTTAAGGAATTCAGCTAAATTTATATTCATATCAAAGCTTGTCTACCTCAGCAAGGAGCTCGGTGACAATGTCCTCCTCTTTGATTTTTCTCTGTGTTCCGTCCTTTCGGAAGATTATGGCACAGCCGTCTCCTCCGGCTATACCAACATCTGCTTCTCTTGCCTCTCCAGGGCCGTTGACAACACATCCCATTACGGCAACAGTTATATCCTTATCAAGATCCTTTACTGCAGCTTCAACTTTTTTTGCAGTTCCTATAAGATCTATCCTTGTTCTTCCGCAGGTAGGACATGAGACAAGTCTCACGCCTCCCCTTTTCCCTATGCATCTGAGTATATCCTTTGCAGCTTCTATCTCTTTCACAGGATCATCTGTCAGGGATACTCTGATAGTCTCTCCGATACCGTCACAGAGCAGAGAGCCTATTCCCACAGCAGACTTGATAAGACCCATTCTCTCGGTACCGGCTTCAGTAACTCCAAGATGAAGAGGATATCTGCATTTTTCTGCTGCAAGACGGTAGGATGCTATCATCTTATTGACATCAGAGGATTTTATGGAAATAACAATGTCATCAAAGTCAAAATGCTCAAGCATAGCCGCATGAGTCATAGCACTCTCCACAAGTGCCTCGGGAGTAGGAGAACCGTATTTTGCAAGAATTTCCTTTTCAAGTGAGCCGGAATTTACTCCTATTCTTATAGGAATATTTTTTGAACGGCAGGCCTCCACGACCTGCTTAACTCTGTCCATGCCGCCTATATTGCCGGGGTTTATACGGATCTTGTCAACTCCGGCAGCCGCAGCTTCAAGTGCAAGTTTATAATCAAAATGAATATCAGCAACAAGCGGTATGCTGACTGCCTCCTTGATAGCAGGTATAAGACGTACTGCTTCCATATTAGGGATCGCAGCTCTCACTATCTCACAGCCGGCCTTTTCAAGCTCAACAGCCTGTCTGACACTGCCTTCAATGTCATCAGAACGGACATTCAGCATTGACTGTATATAAATATGTGATCCGTCAAGTACACAGTTTCCGACTTTTACAGGCTTCACATTTCTCATTGCAAAACACTTCCTTATTTTTTATTTATGGTTTGTTATGATCTTGATGATATCATTGTATGTCGCAAATATCATAATTCCGAAGAGCAGTATCATGCCGGCAAGATGAACATATCCCTCATGCTCAGGCTTTACAGGCTTTCTGCGTATAAGCTCTATAAGGCAGAAGAGAAGTCTTCCGCCGTCAAGTCCAGGGATAGGAAGAAGATTGAAGATACCTACGTTTATTGAGATGAGTGCTCCGAGATACACAAGGGTAAACAGAGTCTCTTTTTTAGTCTCAGTTTCCTTAGTAGCCTCATTTATCTCTGTAACAACACCAACAGGTCCGGAAACCTCTTCCTTCTCCACCTTTCCTGAAGCGAGCTGCTTAAGTGAGAGTCCTACGATATGGCTCATGGACATGAAAATATCTCCGGAGCCCTTTATAACAGTGACAGGATTTTTAGACTTGCGCTCAAGTCCGAAATCCACCTCATCTCCGCCGCTTCCGGGGTAGCTGTCATAGAATTTAATGGAATCGAATTTTATCTTTTTGCCGTCACGAATTACCTCAACGCTTCTTGTTCCGTCATCACCGGAGCTCTTCATTTCAAAAATGTAGTTTATATCCAGAAGGCTGAATACCCTTGTACCGTCTATCTTACGGATAATATCCCCGTGCTTAAGACCGTTTTCCGGGTCATAGCTTGAAGCGTAATAAGTAACAGTTCCGTCATCGTTCCTTACACCGCTGAAACCGCTTATCTTGGTTGTAGGAACACCGTCCATCATACATATCATGCCTATAAGAAGTATAAATCCAAGAACAAAGTTCATAAACGGTCCGGCGGCAAGAACTATCATTCTCTTCCAGAGCTTTGCCTTTCTGAATCCTCTTGCATCTTCAGTATCAGCGCCCTCGCCTTCCATTGCACAGTATCCGCCTACAGGAAGTGCTCTCAGAGAGTATTTTGTTTCACCGAATTGTTTCTGTAATATCTTTGGTCCCATACCTATCGAGAATTCAAGGACCCTTATTCCGCTGAGCTTAGCACAGATGAAATGACCGAATTCATGAACTGTGACTATGATGCCAAATACTATTAGTGCGATTATAATACCCATGTATATTTATCCTTTCGCTTCGGCTTACCTGCCGGATGTGATATGTTCCCTTACGAAATCTCTTGCAGACGAATCAGCCTTCATTACATCATCATAGCAGGTTATCTCTGAGGGAGAAAATTTATCAAGAACAGATGATACGATCTCACCTATCTCTATAAAGGTTATCTCGTCATTCAGAAAAGCTCTTACAGCCTCTTCGTTGGCTGAATTGACAAGACAGGGATATGCTCCGCCTCGTTTTATAGCTTCAATAGCTGCTCCGAGGCACTTAAAAGTAGCAATATCCGGCTTCTCAAAAGTCAGCCTGCCATAGTCGGTAAGTGAAAGCCTTCCGGTGGGACAGCTGACTCTGTCAGGATAAAGCAGAGCATACTGGATCGGTATCTTCATATCAGGCACACCAAGCTGTGCAATAACAGAATAGTCGTCATACTCAACAGCAGAATGTACCACACTCTGACGATGGACCACTATCTCTATCTGATCCGGCTCAAGATCAAAGAGCCATTTTGCTTCAATGAACTCCAGACCCTTGTTCATAAGGGTGGCTGAGTCGATGGTTATCTTATTTCCCATATCCCAGTTCGGATGGTGAAGAGCCTGTTCTTTTGTAACACTTCTGAGCTCCTCATAGTTCTTTCCGAAAAATGGTCCGCCGGAAGCAGTAAGTATGACCTTGCTGAGCTGAGATCTCTTATTTCCCTGTAAGCACTGGAATATTGCCGAATGCTCACTATCAACAGGATAGAGCTTGATTCCCTTTCTGGCAATGCTGTCCATTACCAGCTCACCGCCTGCCACAAGTGTTTCCTTATTGGCAAGAGCCAGATCCTTTCCTGCGTCGATAGCTGTGAGAGTGGGAAGAAGTCCAACCATACCCACAACTGAGTTGAGCACGATATCAGTCTGAGGAAGAGCGGCTATCTCGCAAAGGCCTTCCATTCCGCAGACAACTTTTATATTTGTATCACTGAGCCGCTGTTTCAGCTCCTTGTATTTTTCTTCGTTATAAATGCCAACATATTCCGGGCGGAATTTTCTGGACTGTTCCTCCAGAAGGTCGATACTGCTGTGAGCAGCAAGGGCTGTTATACCCAGACCATGTTTTTCGCAAACTTCAAGTGCCTGCGTTCCTATCGAACCTGTTGAACCAAGTATCGATACTGTTTTACTCATGTTTTTTCCTCTTTTCACGGAAATATTTTTTATTTTATGATATGATAAAATCCACTATAAAATGCGAAAGGGACTATCCGCAGTTATACGTTAGTCTCCTTTCAGAATTATTAAATATCCAGTATCTCCATCATAGACATCATTGCATAGAAGGTGGGCAGAACGAAAAGAACACTGTCAAAGCGGTCCATAAGGCCGCCGTGTCCGGGCATTATCTTTCCGTAGTCCTTGAAGCCGATCTGACGCTTGACCATTGAGGCAGAAAGGTCTCCTACAGTACCGATAACAGCGCAGACTGTTCCTATAACAAAGGCTGCAATGCCTATTGTGACATCTTTATAGTTAACTGCAAATGCAATTGCAAAAACTATGCCTGTAGACACGATCCCGCCTACAAATCCTTCGATAGTCTTCTTAGGACTTATCTCAGGGCAAAGCTTATGCTTTCCGAAGGCAACTCCGGTAAAATAAGCACCTGTGTCAGCTATCCATGCGCCACAGAGTCCCATTATAAGGAGAAAGAGACCGTTCTCGTTGTCCATACGGTCTATGCGTACCATTGTTGACATAGCCTGAGGTACCAGTACCATACACGCTAGGGCAAAAAACACCTGCTCATAGCGCAGTTCCTTGTGCTTTCTCAGCCATGTGACAAAAACCACAAAAGCCGCTGCAAGAGTAATGCCAAAGGCTATGACTGACACCTCTCCCCGATATACGAGCTTTATATTGATGTCACCTTTGCTGGTGTATTCTTTTTCACTGTCATAAAAAAGCTGATACAAAAGCGGCATGGCTATGCCGCAGAGTTCAACCGCCCAAAATATGGGGGCAAATCTGTGGTCATCAAGCTTAACTGCACGAAGCAGCTCATAGAGCATAACGGCTATCATTGCCGCAACAGCAATTGGCAGCATAACAGTATCGTGGAAAAATAATACCACGACCATTAAGGCTGCGCCAACTGCACCTGAAATAATACGGGTAAGCATCAGACACCTCCGAAACGTCGCTGACGGCGGCTAAATTCAATGAGTGCCTTGTCCAGCTCGGCGGGAGTGAAGTCCGGCCAGAGAATGTCAGTGAAATAGTATTCTGCATAGGCACACTGCCAGATAAGGTAGTTTGAAAGGCGCATCTCTCCGCTGGGACGGATGACAAGATCAACATCAGGGATACCCTTGGTGTAGAGCTCTCCTGAGATAGAATCTTCAGTTATGTCCTCAGGGCGCAGCTCGCCGTCAACAGCCTTCTGAGCCAGTATTCTTGCAGCGTGAGCAAGCTCGTCACGTCCGCCGTAATTTACAGCCATCATAAGAGTCATCTCGTCGTATTTGGCGGTATCCTCTTCAAGCTTTATCATTTTTTCCTGGAGATCCTCATCAAAAGCAGACTTATCTCCAAGGAATATCATTCTCGTATTTTCGCTGAGGAAGTTCCTTACATCAACGATATAGTCACGGAAGAGCTCCATGATAGTATTGACCTCGTCCTTTGGACGCTGCCAGTTCTCAGTAGAAAAGGCATAGAAAGAGATATTTTTCAGCCCGATATCCTTGCAGTAGCGCACTATCTTCTTGAAATTCTTAGCTCCCTCTCTATGACCGAATGACCTTGGCAGACCACGTTTTTTTGCCCATCTGCCATTACCGTCCATAATAAAGCCTACATGTGCCGGAAGTACCTCCGGCAGTGTAAGCTCCTGTTTTTCTTTTTTTCCGAATAATGCCATTATATCACCATTATACTGTCATTATCTCTTTTTCCTTGTCTGCAACTGCCTTATCAACGTCAGCACAGAACTTGTCAGTAATGTCCTGTACCTTCTTCTCGCAGTCCTTCAGGTCGTCCTCAGTTATCTCTGAGCCCTTCTGCATCTTCTTGAGCTTATCCATAGTATCACGGCGTACAGAACGAACTGTTACCTTACACTCTTCACCGTACTTCTTTACAGTTTTGCAGAGTTCCTTACGTCTGTCCTCAGTGAGCTGAGGAAAAGCAAGTCTGATAACACTGCCGTCATTTGTAGGATTGATACCGATATCTGAAGCCTGGATAGCCTTTTCGATAAGCTTTAATGTTGACTTGTCCCAGGGCTGGATCACAAGTATTCTTGCCTCTGATACTGATACAGCTGCCATCTGGTTAACAGGTGTGGGAGCTCCGTAGTAGTCAACGAGGACCTTGTCAAGTATGCTGGGGTTAGCTCTTCCTGCACGGATAGAAGCAAACTCATTTCCAAGAGCATTGAGGCTCTTTGTCATTTTTTCTTTAGCTGCATTGATAGTCTCTTTCATTATTTTCATTTCCTTTCAATTATTGATTATTTTATCGCTGTATGATAATATCTTATTCCTCAGAAACTATAGTTCCGATATTCTTGCCCATAACAGCATCATAGATATTATCGGGACGTGAAAGATCAAAAACAAACATCTTCATATGATTATCACGGCACATTGCTGCTGCTGTGCTGTCCATTACGGCCAGCTCTTCTCCGATAACCTTGCTGAAGGTAAGTGTATCGTACTTCTTGGCATCATCAAACTTATGAGGATCCTTGTCATAAACACCGTCAACAAGTGTTGCCTTGAAGTAGATGTCTGCACCGATCTCAACAGCACGAAGTGAAGCTGCTGTATCGGTTGAGAAAAACGGATTTCCTGTTCCGCAGCCGAATATTACTATTCTGCCCTTTTCAAGGTGACGAACAGCCCTGTTGCGTATATATGGTTCAGCTACCTGCTGCATGAGGATAGCTGTCTGTACTCTGACATCACAGCCGAGAGCTTCAAGCGAATCTGCAAGTGCAAGTGCATTCATTGCAGTAGCAAGCATTCCGATATGGTCAGCACGAGTTCTGTCCATAGCACCGCTGGAACGGCCTCTCCAGTAATTTCCTCCGCCAACTACGATAGCTACCTGAACGCCTGCATCAACGCATTTCTTTATGCTGCGGCAGATATCAGTCATAACTTCATAGTCAAGTCCGGTCTTGTTATCGCCTGCAAGAGCTTCTCCGCTTACTTTTAATAATATTCTTTTGTATTTTGGTTCCATAAAGCACCTCTCAAAAAATATACTACGTTTATTTTACACTAAAATCACCTTATTGTAAAGTATATTTTTTCAAAAAATCAGATATTTCATATTTATTTCTATCTTTTACCAATAACAGAGCAGCTTTTTGATGTAAAAAAATAACGCTCTCTGTCCAATTGTAAGATATGCACAAAATTGTTGATAAATTCTCTACGTCATTTCTTTCCATTTTTTCTTGACATTACTGCCGGTCCGTGATATAATATAAAAGCTGGTTCAAGAGACAGCGAAAATAAAAAATGGAGAGGTATCGAAGCGG
>DFHF01000020.1 GCA_002371825.1 Ruminococcus flavefaciens
TAGAGCAGACCGACAAATCGAAATTGGCAGTAAATCAGGTGCTTGAAAAGGCTGAAACACTGAAAAAAGCATTGATGCAGGAGTATTTTGGATAATGAAAGATTTAAAGAAAAGAATAGAATCAAACATTTCAACACCGATTATATGGTATGCTATCATTCTAGCCACTGCAGTTGTATTTCTTGTAATTTCCAGTATTATTACACATTTTACGAGCGATTCAAACTGGTGGGGGCTATTACTGCTTAATTTTGGCTATGGTACGTTTGCTTCTTTAGTTGTATCAGTTTTGATTGATATTGGAAATACAAAAAGACAACGTATAATGCTTGATTCAAAGCATGATCTTTTGATTGAGAAGTGCGTTCGAACGTGCTATAGTCTTCGTGATTGCGTTAGAGATTGCATGGACGAAATATATTCTATTGATAAACCTATGACTTATGAAGAGTATGTCGAGAATGCTTTTTCACCTGATTATGACACTTCTTTTATGGATGAGGAACAGTATAGAGAAGAATTGGAAAGAGTCATAACAGTTATAGGAAGCTTGGAAGAAGCAGCACGAGAACTCGTTAAATTAATACCTTATGTTTATGATGAAAAGACAAATAAAGAATTCTTATCTAAAATAAACAAGGTTGCTTACTGTTGTAGATGTATAAAAAACGATTACAATTATAATAGATATGATCGATTAGTTTCAAGAATGAAAGCAATGAAAAATGTAATTACAAAAGCTTTTCCAAAGCTTAATGATGTATTTACTACCCCATATACATATGATGAAGAGGAATTTGACGATTAAAAGATAGACTATATACTTATTTCAAAGGAGAGTGGCAATATGACCAACTTTGGATTTCTCAGCGATATAACTGAATATGCTCTGTTCGCTCAGGCAGCTGCCGAAGCCGAAAAGGTCTACGCCTCCTCTCCTGCAATGTGTGCGGTGGGATGCCGCAAGGCACTGGAGCTTGCCGTAAAATGGGTGTATTCCGCTGATAAGACCATATCCATGCCCTATAAGGACAACCTGCAGTCCCTGATACACGAGCCCTCTTTCCGCTTCGCCCTCGATTCGCAGACATGGGGAAAGCTGCCCTTTATTATCCGTCTGGGCAATCTTGCCGTACACACCGAAAAATCGGTCAATAAGGCGGACGCTCTGCTCTCCCTTGAAAGCCTGTTCGAGTTCATCGAGTGGGTGGACTACTGTTACGGCTCTGACTATATGGAGCGGCACTTTGACGCAGCCCTTATCCCCGCGGAGAAGGTCGCTGTTGACGAAAAGAAGATAAGGGAGCAGGAGTCCCTCATCGAGCAGAAGGACAGCGAGATAAAGGCTTTGCAGGACAGGATAGCCGCTATGTCGGCGGCTCTGACTGCCGGCAAGGAAGCCAAACAGCAGCAGCGCACATTCAAGCCTGCCGACCTCTCGGAGTTCAGGACTCGTAAGATATATATCGACGTTGACCTCAAATTCATGGGCTGGAAGTTCGGCGGTACTGATGCCGACGTCTGGGAAGAGTACGAAGTCAACGATATGAACGGAGTTTTCGGTCAGAAAGGATATGCCGACTATGTTCTCTTCGGCAGGGATGGTCTGCCCCTTGCTGTTATAGAAGCCAAGCGTTCAAGCAAGGACCCGAATATCGGCAGAAAGCAGGCTGTGCTCTATGCGGACTGTCTGGAGCGCAAGTTCGGAAGACGTCCGATGATGTTCACGACCAACGGCTTCGAGACTTACTTCTGGGACGATATGTCCTCACCTCAGCGCAAGGTCAGCGGATTCTTCACCAAGTCCGACCTTGAAAAGCTGATGAACCGCCGTGAGATGCGTAAGAAGCTTTCAACTATACCTATCGACGACAAGATCACTGACCGCTATTATCAGAAGGAAGCTATCCGAGCTGTGTGCGAGCATATCGAGGAGGGCTTCCGTAAGGCTCTGCTGGTAATGGCTACGGGTACAGGCAAAACGAGAACGGCGTCAAGCCTGACGGACGTTCTGAGCCGAGGCGGTTATATCACAAATATCCTTTTCCTTGCCGACAGAACAGCACTTGTCAAGCAGGCAAAGGATGATTTCAAGAACTATCTGCCGGATATGTCCCTGTGCAACCTGTGCAGCAACAAGGACGACAGGAACGCACGCATCGTCTTCTCCACCTATCCAACCATACTGAACGCCATAGACAATACCAAGACCAGGGACGGTGTGCCGCTGTTTTCGCCTGCACATTTCGACCTTATAATTACAGACGAAAGCCATAGAAGCATCTTCAAGAAGTACCGTGCTATATTCGAGTATTTCGACGCTATTATGGTAGGCCTTACAGCAACTCCCAAGACAGACGTTGACAGGAATACCTATGACTTCTTTGAAGTTGAGAACGGCGTGCCTACTTATGCCTACGACTACGAAACGGCAGTATATACTGATCATGTGCTTGTGCCGTACTATAACTACGAAGTCAAGACGAAGTTCCTTGAGGAAGGTATAACATACGATGACCTTTCTCCCGAGGATAAGGAACGCTATGAGGACGACTTTGCTGAGGACGGATATGTTCCCGACTTTATACCGTCTGCACAGCTCAACAAGTTCGTATTCAACGAGAAAACGGTAGATACAGTACTGCAAGATCTTATGGAGCGCGGTATCACAGTTGAAGGCGGCGACAGGCTGGGAAAGTCTATTATTTTCGCTCAGAATAAAGACCACGCTGAGTATATCGTTCAGCGCTTCAATAAGCTGTATCCCAAGTATAACGGCAGATTTGCCTATCGTGTGACCTGTGATGATACTTATGCCCAGACCGTTATTGAGGATTTCAAGCATAAGGATATGCCTGTCATAGCTGTTTCCGTTGATATGATGGATACCGGTATTGATGTTCCGGAGTGCGTCAACCTTGTATTCTTTAAGAAGGTGCGCTCGAAGACTAAGTTCTGGCAGATGATAGGAAGAGGTACACGCCTCTGTAAAGGACTATCGTGCATTGACGGAATCGATAACGAATATACTGATAAGCGCCGCTTCCTTATATTTGATTACTGCGGCAATTTTGAATACTTCCGCGAGCACACCAACGATTATGATACAGGCGAGACAAAGTCTCTTACTGAGAATATCTTCTGCAAGCAGGTAAGGCTCATATTCAGTCTGCAGGAGAGCGCTTTTTCATCTCAGGAATATCAGGATTTCCGTACGGAATTGGTAAACGCCTGCTATATCGGTATTTGCAGTCTTTCTGATGACCTTGTATCAGTACGCCTTCAGAAGCAGTATGTTGAGAAGTTCAGACATAAAGACAGCTTCGATTCATTATCCGAAATGGATAAGTACGAGCTTACAAAGTTCATAGCTCCGCTTATTACATCAACCGATACCGATGAGTATGCAAAGCGTTTCGATAACTTCATGTATGGCTTTATGCTTGCGAACATAGAGCAACTGCCCACGATGAAGTATATGAAAGGACAGCTGGTATTAACAGCTGAACTCCTTGAAAAGAAAGCCGCTATACCGCAGGTACAGCAGAAGATGACACTCATACAAGACATTCAGACAGACGATTTCTGGGATAATATGAGTATCCTTACTATGGAAATGGTCCGCAAGGAGCTTCGTGACCTTATGCAGTTCCTTCAAGGTGGAGATCATCCTAAGCCAAAGATATTCACAAAGCTTGAAGATCCTGTTATCAGCTCTATGGAAGGACAAGCTCTTGGAGCTGCTTATGATTTCGCCGATTATCGCAAAAAGGTCAATCGTTATATCGAAGAGCATAAGGAAGACCCTGTTATATACAAGCTCAATCACAATGAACCTCTTATGAAGGCTGATTATGAAGAGCTTGAAAGGATCCTCACTCAGGAGCTCGGCAATAGCGAAGACTATAAGCGCGAGTACGGAGATACGCCATTTGGACTGTTGGTACGTAAAATAGCCAAACTGGACCACGATAGTGCAATGTCTGCTTTTTCGGCGTTCATCAATGACGAGTCGCTTAATCAGAAGCAGATAGAGTTCATACTTAAGATAATAAACCATATCGAGAATAATGGCTATATCGAGGATGTCAAGATCATGATGAAGCCGCCGTTTGACAAACCGTATAGTTTCATCAAGATGTTTGATCCTAAGACCAGAACAGCACTATTACAAACTATTGAGAGCATAAAAAACAATGCTTTGACTATTAGTGCTTGAAGTTAAACCATACATAATTATATCACCGCCCTTCGCGGGCGGTTACGTATTATTATCTTTACTTTTGAGGGAAGATGTGCTATACTATACTTGAATCATCGGCAATACTCCAACATGAAAGGAGGAGAAAGATGAAGGAATACTGTATGTACCTGCGAAAGTCAAGAGCAGATGTTGAGGCCGAGGCAAGGGGAGAAGGTGAAACTCTCACCCGTCATCAGAATATGCTCATGGAGCTTTCCAAAAAGCAGAAACTTAACGTAGTTAAGGTATACAAGGAGATAGTCAGCGGAGACAGCATAGCTGCCAGACCGCAGATGCAGGCTCTGCTTGCTGACGTTACCGAAGGCAAATACGCAGGAGTTCTCGTTGTCGAGATAGAACGTCTCGCCCGTGGTGATACCATAGATCAAGGTATAGTTGCTCAGGCGTTCAGGGAGTCCTCGACTAAGATAGTCACTCCCACCAAGACCTACGATCCCGATAATGAGTTCGATGAAGAATACTTCGAGTTCTCGCTGTTTATGAGCCGCCGAGAATACAAGACTATCAAGCGACGTATGCAGGCCGGCAGACTTGCTTCTATCAAGGAAGGTAACTACATAAGCACTACTGCTCCTTACGGATACCGCAAGATCAATCCGGAGCCGAAAGTTCATACCCTTGAAATCGTTCCCGAAGAAGCCGAGATAGTCAGGCTAATATACAGGCTGTACCTCGACGGACACGGCGCAAAGTTCATAGCAAACGAGCTTAACCGCATGGGTATCAGTCCACAGAAAAGTCAATTCTGGGAGCCGCCGAGCATCAAGAAAATACTGTCAAATCCGCTGTATTGCGGATTGATTGGGTGGAAAACGAAGTCCAACGGAGACACGCTCTATAAGGGATTGCATGAACCGATAATCAGCGAAGAAGTCTTCAATTCTGCTCAACAGAAAAAGCGGACAAATCCAGTCGCTCAGATTCATCCGAATGACAAACTGCTCAACTACTATCACAATATACTATACTGCAAAAACTGCGGCCATCAGCTGAAACGACGTCTTATTGCAAACAGTGGTCATGAACATATGCTATGCGTTTACAGGGAGTGCAGAGGTAAGATCGTCAGTTCATCAATGGAAGCCATAGACGAGTCTGTTATTGCGGCTTTTCGCTATCGTATAAAACAGCTTGAAAAGCTAAAAAGCAAAGGCGTTAACGAGTTTGAGAGCGAACCGGATAAAAAAGCTCCGCTTGTGGCAGAGCTTGAAAAGGCAAAGCGTCAGCTTTCACGAATGTATGACCTGCTGGAGCAGGAGGTCTACGATACGAATACATTCCTTGAACGCTCTAAGATAGTAAATGACAAGATAAAATCGCTTGAAGCGGCTATAAAGGAAATCGAAAGCGAGCAGAAGCTTCCACAGCTTCCGCCGGATGAAGCTATCAGACGTCTGAAATATGTGATCGACAACTTTGATGGTTCAGATGCTGAAGAAAAAAACAGACTGCTGCACACAGTCGTCAGAAAGATTTACTACTACAAGACGGAGAGAATGTGCAAAAACAAGCCGGATTCAGACCTTACTTTGGATGCGGATTTCTTATAAGCATTATGTACAACATGGATATGATAGTTTTTTCTCATACTGCCACATAGATTAGCTCCTTTCCCAGGGCCAGGGATCGTCAATCCATGACCAGTGTGCATTGTTATCAGACTGTTCAGGAGTGATGGGACCGAACTCCGAGATGAATTCGCTGACAGCTTTTTCCCGCAGCTGCTTATACTGTCTGAAAAGTGCAAGAGCACGTCTGCAGTTTGGGTGAGTATCGAGATAGAGGTTAAGTTCCTTCATGGCAAAATCATATTTTTTGATCTTCATGAGGAGAGCTTTCTTTTTATTCATCAGCGAGCGCCTCCTTTGAAGGGGAGATCGAGTGCCGGAAAGAGCGTACCCTTGCTGAGAGCGTCATCATCATCGTAGACTTCATCCCACTGCTGAAAAGGTACATAGGCCATAGCAAGGGGAGTTTCAGCAGGAAAGCGTGAGACAGGTCTGTTATTATCCGGGCGGTTCATTGACACGGGATTTCCGAGGGTATTTTCCCGTTCACGGATCACAAGACCGTCAATATTATCAAAAAGATCCAGGTTCATGATATTCCTCCTTTCGGGAATAGCGGAGACATTATCGGGATGTATCCGCATGGTCTAATATATTCCGGAAAGGGGAAAGGTGTTAAAAAAAGAGAGACCGGAGTCTCTCTTGATCTTTATTGACTATTCAGTTCCACGGACGTTTATTCCCAAGCCAGCCACGGTCATTCCAGTGATCGTGATCGAGTTTATTGAGCCCTTTTTTCTGGAAAAGACGCATAATGCTGAACAGCATTTTAGTTTTGAGTCCGGGTTTTACTCTGCCCTGATGTCTGATGATACTGTTTGCAATGGCGGATGTGGCATTGTCGATCTTTTTTTGTTTGCTGTCACTGACCTGTTCCCAGCTTGTAGCCGCAACACCTATTCCGAATTTATAGATCTTAGGAACACCCCAGAAACTAAGGCTGTCAGCCATATCTTTATTTGTGGACTTCATTCCTGCACCTGCGGCGGTGGAGATACAGACTCCCTGCTTTCTGAACATAGAAGCCTCAGGCCTGTGAGGCATCCATCTGTAGCCGTAATGGTCAAGGAGAGCTTTCATAGCACCGGTCGCATGGTAGACATATACGGGACTTGTAAGTACGATTACATCGGCACTGTCTAAGGCCTTAGTGATAGGTGCGAGCTTCTGATAATGAGGACATTTATCCTCACCCTCTAAAAAGCATCTGGTGCAGCCGCAGCAGAATTCACCGAGATCTCTTGGAAGAAAAAATTCCGTTACATCTCCGCCCAGCTTATCGGTGAGCTGACGAGCGATGTGATAAGTTGACCCCTTATGGTTCTGGCCGTGTATCAAAACGATCTTCATCAGTGAGACTCCTTTAATGATAAGTATTGCTCTGAGTTCAGTTTATTTTGCAGCAGTGAAAGCGGCAACTCCGGCGAGACTGAGTACTGTCATGATGATACCCGCAAGCAGAACTCCGCAGATAACTGCGATGACGCTCTTTTTGAAATCCATATTGAGGAAGCTTGCTGCGAGAGTGCCTGTCCATGCGCCTGTACCCGGGAGTGGGATCCCAACGAAGAGCAGAAGTGCTATAAAGAGACCCTTTCCGGCCTTCTCCTGAAGCTTCTGACCGCCTTTTTCGCCCTTTTCCAGGCACCAGGTGAAGAATTTTCCAGTGACCTTTTTATCCTTGCCCCATTCGAGTATCCTTCTTGCAAAGAAGAAAATAAACGGGACCGGTATCATATTTCCGATCATGCATATCGGAAGAGCATAGTACCACTTGATACCCATAGTGATGCCGAAGGGGACTCCGCCTCTGAGTTCGACGATAGGGACCATTGAGATAAGAAATGTAAGAACGTATTTTAACATAAAAACCCTGCTTTCTAAAAAATATACACAACATATTATCTCACATTTGACAGGAATAGTCAAGCTTTTTTTATTATCTTTCCGATTACTTAAATCGGTTCTTTTTATGATACTATTAGTTACAGTAATGCGGAAAAGGATTTAGATATCAATAGTGAAACTGGTTATCTGAGGAACATAGTGAAAAAGTAATATTATGATGTGATGTATCCAACTTAAAACGTGGGCGAGAATGTGAGCAGCTGCTTAAACTGAAATAAATTAAAGCCGTTCCGCAAAAATGCGGGACGGCTTTTTCACATTTAGAAGTATCAACCGATGTGTTCGAGTGCAAAATCAATTATACTCTTGCCCTGATCCTCAGGGTTCAGGTCTACGTCTTTTGCGTTTTCCTTGTAGGGAGAGTCCTCAGGAAGGAGCTGGTAAGCTATATTGTGCTGTTCCCACTCATAGGCCATATCCTCGGGAGTCCTGTAAGCTGAGTCATCCTTTGAATAAATCGGATGAACTTCAGCAAGAGCAGTGCATACAGCAGTAATGGCCTCAGTATCAGTTATGCGGTATGAGTCGATTATCTTCCAGTTATCAGGAGTATATTCTGCCCGGAAGATCTCGCCGCAGTAAATGAATTCATAGCATGATCCGGAGCCGTCAGTATCGGTGAGGGATATCTGTTCCTGTGTTTCAAGGGAGGGAGCTTCTGTTAAAGCATCTTCAGCGCTGACTGTGGCCATAACAGCTTCTGTTTCGGATGAGCCGATATCGCTGCTGCTGAGCTGACCTGCCTCTGAACAGCCTGTTAGTATAAAAGCTCCTGCGAGAATGGGAGCGAAAAGTGATCTTGAAAATTTAAAGCTAATATGCATATAGTCCCCTCATGAAAGATCTGTAATAGATTTACCATATAAGCGAAGCGCATATGATATAATGAATGTTTTGCATTCATTATATCATATTTTTCCGGAAATATCAACAGCGAGACAAAGTCTGAATTTGTTGGAAAAACCGCATAAAATGAATTGCCAAACGTGAATAACTGTGGTATAATGATGGCAGTAAAGACAGAACGATAGTCCCTGTGGGACAAATATTTTTCAGGAGTTGATGATAATGAGCAATTTTCTATCCAGAAGCAAGCTGGTGAAACTGGCGGTGCCGGTACTTTGCAGCGCTTTGCTTGCATTTCCGGTTATGCCTCCTAAGAGTGCTTCAGCCGCTTCGGAGGGAGCAGTCTCCGCAGATGTGTCCGAAGATATCGGACTTGTGGGGAATCTCTTCTGTGTAGCCGGAAGCGATAATGCGGATCACGGAGCTCTGCAATGGGCAACTACTCTTCCTGCTGACAGCTTCACTCTATACAGATCAACACGGCCGGAAAGCGGATTTGAACCTATCTATTACGGCACAGGAGCTTCATATGAAGACGATGATATGAAGTTGGGACAGACTTACTATTATCAGCTGAAAGTGACCTCTAAGGGCAAGGACAGCTACTCCGCAGTCAGGACACTGACTCCGGAAGAAGTCCCCTCCGGACTGAGTACCTATGATAATCAGAAGGGCAGCAGCCTTGTCTATGAGACCAGCGGATATAAGGTGGGGAATACCTATTACAGCTATTCACTGAAAAGTCACGGCGGGCAGAACGATATATATCTTGCTGAGACAACCTCCTCAGACGGCCGCAGGTTCGGGAATGAGCGGAATGTTGCAGGCTCAGGTCAGAATGCAGATCTTGCAAGCTGCAAGATAGAATCGGTGCATATAGAATATATCCCTGAGAAGAACAAGGTGGTAGTCTGGGCGCACTGGGAGAAGCCCAGCGGTTACAGCGACGGAAAAGCTCTCGTTATAACAGGTACACCCGGCGGCGAGTTCACGGTGCACCATGTGTATAATCCTCTTGGGATACAGGTCAGGGATATGGCTATATTCTTCGACGATGACGGGACAGGCTATCTCATAGCTGCTGCAAATAAAGAGGGGCAGGGTGCCAATGCCACTATCTACATTTTCAGGATGAACAGCGATTACAGCGATGTTACTGAGGTGGTAAAGACACTTCACGAGAATCAGTACCGTGAATTTCCCAATCTGATAAAGCGTGACGGATATTATTTCCTTTTCACTTCCCAGGCGGCAGGCTGGTATCCCAGCAGCGGTGCATATACCGTCACAGATGACCTGTACGGCGACTGGAGCGAGCTGAGAAGCATAGGAAACAGCTCTACATTCTCCTCACAGTCAGGCTGGATAGTAGACCTGCAGGGAAAGAATTATCTTATGCACGCATATCGCTGGCTGAGAGCCTCCACTACCAGTGGAACTACTCTTTGCCCGCTGTATTTCGACAACAGCTTTGCTTTTTACGATTACTATCCCTCATTCAGGTACAGCACAAAGACCGGAGACCTCTACCCGGTCCAGCAGGGAGAGCTGCTTTCACAGGACAGACCGGCCTATGCTTCACTTGCAGCTAAATCCGGCAGCTCCGCAGCCAAGGCGGTAGACGGTTCCTATGGCACGTCCTTCACAGCTATCGGCGACTATAAAAAATGGCCTTTTTATATTGAAGTCGACCTGGAGAGAATATGTGATCTCTCAAATATCCAGACCTCCTGGTACATCTGCAAGGGCTCTGAGGGATACTACACCTATACTGTTGAGGGAAGCGAGGATGGTGTGATATGGACCAAGCTTCTTGACCACACCAACAAAAACAGTGAGGAGGTCAGCAAGACCTATGGTTTCAACAGCGATATGCTGAAAGGAAGAGCAAGATATGTCCGTCTGAATGTTCAGAATGCAACACTTCAGAATAATCCCAATAACAACTGGTATACTCCTACAGTCTACGAGTTCAAGGTGTTCGGAACTCCGGTAAGTGAGGCACCGCTTCCTGTACCGGCAGTAAGCTATGATTTTGAGCATACCACAGGAAGCACAGTTCCGGATATTACAGGAAGAGGCGGAGACATGAGGCTCAGCGGAAATGCCGCAGCAGGGAACGATCCTGTCAAGGGAAAGGTGCTTATGCTGAGTACTGATACTGAATCATACGGACAGCTTCCCACAGGCCTTCTCAACGGTCGAACTGAGTACAGTATCGTTATGGACGCAAGATCGGATTCCGATGGTGACTTCTTTACTTTCGCCTATGGAAAGGATAAGGAGAAATACACATTCTTCAAGATAGCCAAGGATCACTTCCGCTTTGAGACTACCACTGATACATGGAGAGGCGAGAGCGGTTTCAGATATGACTTTGATGCATCGGACTGGCACAGATATGTTCTTACAGTCAACGGCGGAGAGGCAAAGCTATATATCGATGGAGTTTATGCTGTCGGCACTACTGAGCTGACAACTCTTCTGACAGATATGGGGGATGATATGTCCTGCTATATCGGACGCTCATTCTATCCGGATGACATTAATTTCTCCGGAGCGATCGATGATCTTTCAGTTTACTATCAGGCGCTTACACCTGATGAGGTAAAGGCTTTATCCCCGGGAAACGAAGGAGATGTGAACGGCGATGGTAAGGTTACTATTGCTGATCTGGTCACACTTCAGCAGTACATTCTCGGAAACGGCAGGCTTACCGATAAGGGCAGTGCAGATATCTGTCATGACGGCAGGATAGATTCCTTCGATCTTACAATGCTGAGACAGATAATTTTAGGATCAAAGTAATTAAAATAATAGTCCGGCTCATTAAACTGAGTCGGACTATTTTGCTTCTGAAAATTATTGCTGCTCGATCATAAGTCTGAAAATCGGCGGTGTGTATATATGAGGATATTATTTTATTATATGGAAAAAAGGATCCCTCCCGCTGGATCAGCAGGAGGGATCATGAACATACTTAAGATTGTTATTTTGCTTTAGGATCAAGTGACTTTACCATCTTCAGAAGGAACTTCTGGATCTGGAGAGCATCATTAGGAGTGATTCCGCTGTTAGAGTTATCGTAAACGTTAGCATTGAACTGTCCTCTTACTGTGATGCGATTGTCGCTCTTACCATCGGGACCGTAAAGGTCGCCATTTGATAATGACTGCATTACAAGAACTGCATCGTTCATTTTTACTAAACCGTCGCAGTCAGCGTCGCCCCATACAACATCGTCTGTAGGAACGATGACGCCGGGAGTGATATCTGTAGGTTCAGCTTCAGGCTTTGTGCCGTCAGGTTCAACACCCCAGATAAGCTTATCATCAGCGTAGAGTGTGATAGCGTCTGTGATAGCAGCAGCTTCGTTATCGTCCTCGAAGGAAACCAGTCCGTCGTAGCTGTAGTCGTTTGAGGAATCCCACTTCGGGAATACATACTTTTCTTCATCCATCTTTGTAGTGAATGCGAACTGATATACACGGCTTCCGTAGAAATCGCAGTTCTTCCACTGGATGTCAACATAGTATGTGCCCTTATCATCGTACTTGAAAGGACCTGTGAGTTTAGCCTCATTCTTGCCGTCTGAGTAGCTCTTCTCCTGGTCGTAGTCTATACGGGTCTCGATGCAGCTGATATCGTATCCAGCCTTTTCCATTTCAGAGATATTGAAATAGTATCTTGCTCTGAGGTCGCTCTCGAACTTAGGAGGATTGATAGTTCTGTTGTAAACAACTATCTTGAGCTGAACGCTGCTGTCCTGCTCCTGATTCTTTCCGCCTGCAACGTAGAGGCCTGTAGGAAGGGGATTGCCCTTTTCATCGATCTGGTCGAAGCCAGCCTTAGCGTTCTTGGACATATCGAAGTTCTCGATGAGCTTGTTCTTGTCAGCGAGCTCCTTGCCCTTAGCGCCGTAGTAGTAGTAAAGTCCAGCGAGGTCGCCGCAGAATGCAGCATTATAGTCGTCAGTAACTTCGTTGTAGATGTATTCCTTAGTTTCGTCAAGGTGGTAGTCGTTGAGGTCAGGACCGCCGACGAGTGCACCCCAGAGAGTGTGGACCTGATTTACAGGATCAGTCATGCTCTGCTTAGCTGAGCAGTGTGATGAACGGTGGTGGGGGAGAGAAGCGTAGCTGTTCTCGTAGCCGACCTCGTAAGCGTAACCCATGGGGTTATCACCGAGGATGTATTCCATCTGATCCTTAGCCCACTCAGCGTACTTCATATCACCTGTTTCCTTAGCGAAAACCATAGCCTGAAGTCCGGCAGCAGTGTTGTAACGGGCACTTCCGTATCCTGCAACAACAGCCCAGCCGTTAGGAGACTTAGCGATGTAGTTGCCGGGCTTTTCCTCCAGAGCAGGGATCTGATCGTAGGTGAAAGGCATATTCCAGAGGAGGTCGTCCATACCGAAGTACTTATGGCCTGTAACGCCTGTGAAGTATTTTCTCATAGGCTTTGTCTTTGAAACGTTGCCCTTATCGTCCTTAGTCTCGATAGCCTCGCCCTTTTCAACAGCAGCAGCTGTCTCCGGGCTTACACCTGACCAGAACTCAAGGTTCCAGTTGAAGATGTACCAGTCACGGGCAGTATTTGTAACAGGAGCAAGCTTAGCGAAAACTCCGCCCCATACTGTATCCCAGCAGTGTACCCAGATGTTCTGCCAGCAGTTACCTGTATCGCTCATGATACGCTTGAAGTAGCCAACATAAGGATGAGCGCCCTTGGCATTTGTAGTATCCTCATCAACAGCGATGATATCGTTGATGTAGTCATAATTTTCTGTACAGTAATAGAGCCATACAGCAGCCCATGCGAGCTCATCGTAATCGTAGCTTGAAGTATAGAAACCGCCGTCATATCCAAGGCTTGTAGCAACAGGAGTTGTAGCTCCGGCAGCAAGCTCCTCAGTATGGGTCTTTACAGCAAAATCATAAAGAGCCTTTGCGTACTTGAGGTTCTTTGCAGCATAGTCCGGATCAGAGTCCTTGAAGTTGAGGTAGTTTATAGCGAGTGATGCAGCAGCACCGGCACACTGGTCGGAAGCAGGCATCTCAGTTGTAGCAAAGTAAGCGGGACGCTTAACTGCACAGGATGAAGAAGCAACTACAGTGTTATCCACCTGAAGCTCAGGAGCGCACCAGTAGTTATGGTCGTTATTACCTTCACCGACCTGATAGCAGTATGCAACAACATTATCATCATCATCAAGGAATGTTACCTTCATGAAGTAGTCGTTTATCCAGCGGAGCTCATCCTCGATATGACCGTCAAGGCCAAGGTCCTTATAAGCCTCGGGGAACTCATAGTAGCCCCAGCCCAGTGTAGAAGCGGAGTAACTTCCGGGGAGGCCGAATTTTACATGGTCACCGGCATCGTGCCAGCCGCCTGTAAGGTCGAGAGTACCGTTTCCGTCGGGGTCGAGGTACTTTCTGTTTGCCTCTATGAACTTGTCGGACATATTAACGCCCACATAGAGGTCAGGATCTGTAGCTCCGTCATTTGGCTTAGGCTTGCCGCTGTCTCCGATACCAACGCCCTGTCCGTCACCGAGTTCCTCATCGGTCTTGCCCTTGTTTACCTTAGGCATAGGGTTCATAGGCTGGAGCGGGATCTCAGCGTCCTTCACATGGCAGTTTGCACGCCATGAGTAATAGCCGTCGTTAGCGACCTCATCGCCGCACTTATTGGCGTCGTAGAAGCAGATAGCCAGCTGGAGAGCTTCAGCGAAGTTATCATAATTGTTCGGATGGTCAGGGTCAACAACTGCTGCGTTAACGACCGCTGTCGGAGCACTGAAACTTACGAGCAATGCAGCAGAAGAGAGAGCTGCAGCAGTTTTCTTCAGAAATCCGGATTTTTTCATTCAGATACGTTCCTTTCCGTTATAAATATTATTTACCGGAGCTGGAATTATCGGCAAGACGTTTGAATACCATCTCATAGCCGTCATTACCGTCTTTAAGGGAGCGGTTCACACGGCTTATAGTAGCAGTGCTTGCGCCGGTCTCGGTAACGATACTATTATAAACTCTGTGCTCATCGAGGAGCTTTGCGACCTGAAGTCTCTGAGCAAAGGCTTTGAGCTCGATGCTTGTACAGAGGTCATCGAAGAATTTATAGCAGTCATCGACTGTTTCGAGGGTGAGGATGGCTTCAAAGAGAAGATCCATACTGTCAGATCTGATCTTGTCAATCATAGTAATACTCCAATCTGCCGTAAGGCGTTAAAGTTCAAATCGATTTCATACTTTACATTTTAACACATTATTCTGTAAAAGTAAAGCCCTTTTAAACACAAGCTTCAAAAGATGAATATAGTTTGAACATGATACACCTTTAAGTATATGATAACACATTCTAAACAAAAAGTAAAGAATAATTTAGAATGTTCGCAAAAATTAGCCGATTTGCATAATAAAGAGCAAGAATTGTATTAACTAGCGCTTAAATCTTGATTAAATTATAACTTAAAATATGAGTGCTATTTCCCTCTTGCAATTTTATATGTTTTATAGTATAATAATATTGCCGACTAAGTTGGTAAAGAAAGAAAACGGATAATTCGATTACAGCAGAAATGTGGTGAACTTATGGAACAGACCATCAAAAGTGACAAAAATACAGAAAAAGATAATATCTTCTATACAGTAGCTATGAGGGGACTTGTTGCATTCCCGAAAATGGTTATGCATTTCGACGTTTCCCGTGAGAAATCAGTGAAGGCTATCGAACGTGCTCTTAAGGGCGACGGAAAACTCTTCCTTGTTACACAGCATGAAGCCTATGTTGATGACCCGAAATCCTCCGACCTTTATAAGGTGGGAGTTGTGGCTGAGATAAAGCAGGTGCTTAAACTGCCGGATAATATAATGAAGGTCCTTGTTGAGGGAGTTTATAAGGCAAATCTGGTACGCCTTATCGATGACGGAGAGGCTCTCCGTGCAGAAGTAAAGCGCAGCCCTGCATATTCAAGGGCAAAGTATGACGAGGTAGAGGCAGAGGCTCTCATGCGTTCTGTAAAGGACGTTTTTGAGCGCTATTCCTCATTTTTCCCCCGTATGCCAAAGGAGCTCCTGACATCAGTCATGACACAGGATTCCCCTGTGAAGCTCTTTGAGGCAGTTACCTTCAACTGCAATCTTAACTACAGAGACAAGCAGACTCTCCTTGAAGAGTCCAATATAATAAACAAGCTCTCAGTTCTCTTTGCCTGCCTTACATCTGAGGTGGAGATACTGGAGCTGGAAAATCTCATAAACGAACAGACAAAGAACAGCATCGACAAGGGACAGAAGGAGTTCTATCTCCGTGAACAGCTTCGTGTTATCCAGGAACAGCTAGGTGAGGATGACGGCGAGGAGGCCTTCAGCTACATCAACGATATCATGGATCTCAAGATAGATGAAAAGAGCCGTGAGAAGCTGCTCAAAGAAGCGGATAAGCTTACAAAGCTTCCGCCGTCTTCTCAGGAGGCCTTTGTCATAAAGAATTATCTTGATACAGTTCTTGATCTTCCTTGGGGAAAGTATACCAAGGCCAAGCTCTCTATTGAGAAGGCTGAGGCAATTCTTGAAAAGGATCACTACGGCCTCAAAAAGGTCAAGGAGCGCATACTGGAATTTCTCGCAGTACATATGCTCAATCCTGAGATAAAGGGACAGATAATCTGTCTCGCAGGCCCTCCCGGTATAGGAAAGACTTCTATAGCAAAGTCTATCGCAAAGGCAATGGGAAGAAAGTATGCGAGAGTGTCCCTCGGAGGAGTTCGTGACGAGGCTGATATCAGAGGTCACAGAAAGACCTATGTAGGCGCTATGCCCGGACGCATAATAACTGCGCTCCAGCAGGCAGGCTCTGCAAATCCCCTCATCTTATTTGATGAGATAGACAAGCTCTGCAGCGACATCAAGGGAGATCCTTCATCAGCAATGCTGGAGGTGCTTGACAGCGAGCAGAACAATGCTTTCAGAGACCACTTCCTTGAGGTGCCTTTCGACCTTAGCAAGTGTGTATTCATAACAACAGCAAACAACGTTTCAGCTATCCCCGGTCCGCTTCTGGACAGAATGGAAGTTATCGAGCTTCCCAGCTATACCGCTGAGGAGAAGTTCCATATCGCCAAGGAGCATCTTATCCCCAAGCAGCTCAAGGAGCATGGACTCAAGGCTTCTCAGCTCAGGATAACTGACGGTGCAATCAATGATATAATCCAGTTCTACACAAAGGAGGCCGGAGTCCGTACCCTTGAAAGGTGTATTGCTTCTCTCTGCCGTAAAACTGCAAAGAAGATCGCATCAGGTGAGGTCCAGAAGGTAAGCATAAAGGGAAAGGATCTCCAGGAATATCTCGGCATCAAGAAATATCTTGCAGATATTTCCTCAAAGAAGGATCAGGTGGGCGTAGTTAACGGACTTGCCTGGACTTCTGTGGGCGGAGTTCTCATGCCGCTGGAGGTACTTGTGCTTGACGGCACAGGCAAGATAGAGGTCACCGGCTCTCTCGGAGATGTTATGAAGGAGAGCTCCAGGATAGCTGTCAGCTATGTAAGAAGTGTTGCAAAGAAGTACAATATAGATCCTGATTTCTATAAAAATAAGGATATCCATATCCATGCACCTGAGGGGGCTGTTCCGAAGGACGGTCCTTCTGCCGGAGTTACCATGGCGACCGCACTTGTATCCGCACTTTCAGGACTTCCTGTAAGAGCTGATGTGGCAATGACAGGTGAGATAACTCTTCACGGAAAGGTGCTCCCCATAGGCGGACTTCGTGAAAAGACAATGGCTGCATATAAGGCAGGCATAAAGACAGTTCTCATCCCTGTGGACAACAAGGCTGATCTTGAAGAGGTGGACGATGTAGTCAAGGAGGCTATAGAGTTCATCCCGGCTGACAAGCTTGAAAAAGTACTCGATACAGCTCTCATAAAGTAAGCAGACCGGCAGGGGCAGAACTATCCTGCCCGTACAAGGAGGTAACATGAAGCTGAACTACAACAAGGCGGAATTTACCGCCGCATACGGAAAATTCTCTCAGATACCTGCGCCGGAGCGTATAGAGATCGCTTTTGCAGGCCATTCAAATGTGGGAAAATCCACTCTTATAAACAAACTCTTCAACCGTAAGAATCTGGCCAGAGTAAGCTCTGTTCCGGGCAAGACTGCCACGATAAATTTCTACGGGCTTGAAAATATATATTTCGTTGATCTTCCCGGCTATGGCTACGCAAAGGTGGCCAAGTCCGAGAAGGAACGCTGGGCAGGACTTATCGAGGGCTATCTCAGCTCTGACAGAGACATCCGCCTGGTATTCATGCTGGTGGATATGCGTCATGCTCCCACCAAGGATGATATCCATATGATAAATTACCTTATAGATACAGAAATGCCCTTCGTGCTTGTCCTTACAAAGGCAGATAAGCTGAACAAGACTGAACGTGCCAAGCGTATGGAGGCTTTCAGGGATGAGATACCCTGCTTTGAGGATATCCACACCATTCCCTTTTCATCCCAGACCTTTGAGGGTGTGGATGAACTGAGGGAGATCGTAGAGGAGATCGCCGATGACAATGACGTCAGCGGTGACGAATAAATGTCCGTATGGTATATCCGGACGGACCGAAAGGATGTTAAATATGTTTGTATCCGACAATCTTAGTGTGAACGGAAGCGGACATCTCACTATCGGCGGTGTTGATACCGTCGGACTGGCTGAGGAGTACGGCACTCCGCTCTATGTAATGGACGAAGCGCTCATAAGAGATAATCTGCGCCGTTTCCATGAAAGCATCGAAAAGTACTACGGCGGCCGGGGAGAGGTACACTTTGCCGGCAAAGCGTTCTCCTGCATGGAGATGTGCCGCATAGTCAACAGCGAGGGTGACGGCCTTGACGCTGTATCCATAGGAGAGCTTTATACTGCATTTAAAGCCGGTTTCCCCATGGAGAAGGTAGGCTTCCACGGCAACAACAAGTCCGATGAGGAGCTTGCATTTGCTGTTGAGAACGGTGTTGGCCATATTATTGTTGACAATATCAGCGAGCTCCACCGCCTTGAAAAGATAGCAGGCGAAAAGGGTGTTCAGCAGAAGATAATGTTCCGCATCAAGCCCGGTATCGATGCACATACACATCAGGCTGTCATGACTGGTCAGATAGACAGTAAATTCGGCTTTGCCCTCGAAACAGGAGAGGCATTTGAGGCTGTAAAGGAGGCTGTATCCTGCGGCAATGTAAAGCTCTCAGGTCTCCACTGCCATATCGGCTCACAGATATTCGATATCCATCCCTTTGAAGAGGCTGCTAAGGTAATGCTCCGCTTCATCGCAAAGATAAGAGATGAGCTTGGCTATACAGTCAGCGAGCTTAACCTTGGCGGAGGCTTCGGAATAAAGTATCTTGAGAGCCATGACCCTGCTCCCTTTGAGAAGTATATGGAGCGTGTATCCGGAGTTGTGAAGACAGAGTGTGAAGCTCTCGGACTTGAACAGCCCTTCATATACATCGAGCCCGGACGCTCTATCGTAGCTTCTGCCGGAATCACTCTTTATAAGGTCGGTGCCCGCAAGGAGATACCCGGAATAAGAACTTATATATCAGTTGACGGCGGTATGTGCGATAACCCCAGATACATCCTCTACCAGTCTGAGTATGAGGCTGTTGTTGCCAATAAGGCAGGGGAGGATCGCAGCGAGAAGGTGACTATTGCCGGAAGATGCTGCGAGAGCGGAGACCTCGTCGGTGAGAATATGCCGCTCCAGCACGCAGAAAGCGGTGACATAATCGCTGTTCTTGCTACCGGTGCCTATAACTACTCAATGGCCTCTAACTATAACAGACTTCAGAAGCCTGCTGTAGTCATGGTCAGCGAGGGCAAGTCCCGTGTAGTTGTAAAGCGTGAATCTCTCGATGACATAATCAAGAACGATATATGACATACAGGCTCTCTGTGTTAAGCGGAGGGCCGTTCATTGTGGTGATATTATGAAGAAGTTTATTGCGGCAGCGGCGGTGCTGACATTATTTACCGCAGGCTGTCAGAATGTTAAAAGAGACAGTATAAGGAGTGATATTAAATTGTCAGCTGAGAACCAGACTGCTGCCGCAGCTTTGCCGGAGACTACTGCTGCTGTTACGTCAACGGCTGAGCCTGTAACAGAGACTACAACAGCTCCGAGGATACCTGATGATGCAGAGCTTGTCCCCATGAAGGACTATATCCCCGGCCTCTATGTTGATCTCAGATATGCAGGTACTAATAATTTTACCAAAAAGAAAATATACGACAGCGATGAAGCTGTGCTGTGCTATGCAACTGTAAAAAAGCTGATAAAGGTACAGGAGGAGCTCAATGCCAAGGGATTCAGCCTGCTTATCTGGGATGCATACCGCCCCTTCAGTGCACAGGAGAGGCTCTGGGAGGTATGTCCGGACCCGGTATTCGTTGCTGACCCTGCTTTGGGACTCAGGAGCCATAATCTTGGAAATACTGTGGATATCGGACTTGTTTCCAAAGACGGCAAGCCTGTTGACCTTCCCACGGATTTTGACGAGTTTTCAGCCCTTGCAGACAGGGATTACTCCGAAATACCTGAAAAGGCAGCGGCAAATGCAAAATTGCTGGAGGAGATAATGACAGCCAACGGCTTCGAGCCATACTGGAACGAATGGTGGCACTATACTGACAAGGACTTTGCCGGCATAACTGTAGAAGAACCGGCGGAAGGTCAATAAATGCTAACTACTTTCTGCGGGAATCTTTGTTTAATTATTGACAAACAGACAAAAATGTTGTAGAATTATAATGTATTCTTATGTTTTGAAAGGAATGATCTCAATGGGTTCAACTTTAACGGAAAAAATTCTCAGAGCACACCTTGTTGACGGCGAGTACGTCAAGGGACAGGAGATCGGTATAAAGATCGATCAGACACTTACTCAGGACGCTACAGGTACTATGGCTTACCTCGAATTCGAGGCTATCGGTGTACCGAGAGTAAAGACAGAGCGCTCTGTTGCCTACATCGACCACAACACACTTCAGAATGGTTTCGAGAATGCTGACGATCACCGCTTTATCGGCAGCGTTGCAAAGAAGCACGGTATCTGGTTCTCACGTCCCGGAAACGGTATCTGCCACCAGGTACATCTTGAGAGATTCGGTATCCCCGGAAAGACTCTCATAGGCTCAGACAGCCACACTCCTACAGGCGGCGGTATCGGTATGATAGCTATCGGCGCAGGCGGACTTGATGTTGCTGTTGCTATGGGCGGCGGTGCATACTACATAACCTGCCCTAAGGTCGTAAAGGTAGAGCTTACCGGCAAGCTTCGTCCCTGGGTAGCTGCAAAGGACGTTATCCTTGAAGTGCTCCGCAGACTGTCCGTTAAAGGCGGCGTAGGAAAGGTCATCGAGTACTGCGGCGAGGGCGTAAAGACCCTTTCAGTTCCTGAGAGAGCAACCATTACAAATATGGGTGCAGAGCTCGGCGCCACAACTTCTATATTCCCCTCAGATGAGATCACAAAGCAGTTCCTCAAGGCACAGCAGCGTGAAGAGGTATGGACTCCTCTTGCAGCTGATCCTGATGCAGTTTACGATGAGGAGCTTACAATAAACCTCAGTGAGCTGGTACCCCTTGCTGCCTGTCCTCATTCTCCTGACAATGTCAAGAGCGTTGAAGAGATAGGCAGACTTAAGGTGGATCAGGTTTGTATCGGTTCTTGTACAAACTCCTCACTCCTTGATATGCTCAAGGTAGCTTATATTCTCAAGGGCAAGACAGTTGATCCCAGCGTATCACTGGCTATCGCTCCCGGTTCTAAGCAGGTCCTCAATATGCTGGCTCAGAACGGCGCACTTTCCGACCTTATCGAGGCCGGTGCCCGTATCCTTGAAAGTGCCTGCGGACCCTGCATCGGTATGGGACAGTCACCTAATTCCGGCGGTATCTCCCTCCGTACATTCAACAGAAACTTCGAGGGACGTTCCGGAACAAAGGACGGTCAGATCTACCTTGTATCTCCTGAAATGGCAGCAGTTTCTGCTCTTACAGGCTACCTCACAGACCCCAGAGAGCTTGGCGATATGCCTGAATTCAAGCTTCCCGAGGTATTTACTGTCAACGACAATATGGTCGTTCCTCCTGCTTCTGAGGAGGAGATGGACAGCGTTGAGATACTCCGTGGACCTAACATAAAGCCCTATCCTGAGACAACTCCTCTTCTTGAGACTATCGATGCACCTGTATCACTCAAGGTGGGCGACAATATCACAACAGACCACATCATGCCTGCCGGAGCAAAGATCCTTCCTCTCCGTTCAAATATCCCGAAGATCTCACAGCACTGCTTTGCTGTATGCGATGAGAGCTTCCCTGAGAGAGCTAAGTCTCTTGGCAAGAGCATAATCGTAGGCGGTTCAAACTACGGCCAGGGTTCATCCCGTGAGCACGCTGCACTGGCACCGCTTTACCTTGGTGTAAAGGCAGTTCTCGTTAAGTCCTTCGCAAGGATCCACAGAGCTAACCTTATCAACGCAGGCATCCTTCCGCTCACATTCGTGAACGAGGCTGACTACGACAAGATCGCTCAGGGCGACCAGCTTGTACTTGCTGATGTAAGAAAGGCTGTTGAAGAGGGCAAGTCTGAGCTCACTGTCATCGATAAGACAAACGGAGCTGAGATCCCTGTGCTCTGCGAGTTCTCAGGACGTACAAAGGATATCATGCTTGCAGGCGGACTTCTCGACTTTACAAGAGAGTCCATGAAGTGATATCCGGAAAAATATAATGGCTGATATACTCATATTAAGGAGGTAATACCAATGGCTAAAATAACTATGAAAACTCCTCTCGTCGAAATGGACGGAGATGAGATGACAAGAATACTCTGGCAGTGGATCAAGGAAACTCTCCTTGAACCATATGTAGAGCTCAATACAGAATACTATGACCTCGGTCTTAAGCACCGTGAAGAGACAAAGGATCAGGTAACTATCGATTCTGCTGAGGCTACAAAGAAGTACGGCGTTGCTGTAAAGTGTGCAACTATCACTCCTAACGCT
>DFHF01000026.1 GCA_002371825.1 Ruminococcus flavefaciens
TTCCTTAGCGTGCTCAACTTCTTCTGCTCTTGCAGGAAGCTCCTTCTCCGTACGTCTGTAAACGATAGTAACATCTGCGCCCAGTCTCTTTGCACAGCGGGCAGCGTCCATAGCAACGTTTCCGCCGCCTACGATAACAGCCTTTGTGCCGGCCTTGATAGGAGTTGAGCTGTCAGGCTTATATGCCTTCATAAGATTTATTCTTGTTAGGAACTCGTTTGCGGAGTATACTCCGTTAAGATTCTCACCGGGGATATTCATGAATCTGGGAAGTCCTGCACCTGAGCCGATAAATACGGTCTCGAAGCCTTCCTCCTGCATGAGCTCGTCAACTGAGATAGTCTTGCCCACTACAGTATTTGTCTCTACCTTTACGCCGAGAGCCTTAAGTCCCTCGATCTCCTTCTGAACGATAGTCTTGGGAAGACGGAATTCAGGGATTCCGTAGGAGAGAACTCCTCCTGCAACGTGGAGAGCCTCGAATACAGTTACGTCATAGCCCTTCTTCGCCAGGTCTCCAGCACAGGCAAGTCCGGAAGGACCTGAACCGATAACAGCAGCCTTATGTCCGTTTGAAGCAGGCTTCTCAACAGCAGTCTCAGGCTGAGCATTGTGCCAGTCTGCAACGAATCTCTCAAGACGTCCGATAGCTACAGCCTCGCCCTTGATGCCTCTTACGCACTTGCTCTCGCACTGTGTCTCCTGAGGACATACTCTTCCGCATACAGCAGGAAGTGAGCTGGACTGTGTGATAACTTTATAAGCTCCGGCAAAATCTCCCTCTGCTACCTTCGCGATGAACGAGGGGATATCTATCTGTACGGGACAGCCTGTTGAACAGGGCTTGTTCTTACAGTTAAGGCATCTCTTAGCCTCATCTATAGCCTGCTCTTCTGTGTATCCGAGAGCAACTTCCTTGAAGTTCTTATTTCTTACATCCGGCTCCTGTACCGGCATTTCATTTCTTACAAGTGACATATTTGGCATCTCACTTTACCTCCTTCTTGAACAGGTTGCAGGTCTCTTCATGTGCATGGCGCTCGAAATCTCTGTACATAGCGCCTCTTGCCATAGCCTCGTCGAAATCGATGAGGTGACCGTCGAATTCAGGACCGTCAACGCAGGCAAACTTAGTCTGGCCGCCTACTGTAAGACGGCATCCGCCGCACATACCTGTTCCGTCTATCATAATGGGGTTCATGGATGCAACTGTGGGTATCTCGTACTCCTTTGTGAGACGACAGACGAACTTCATCATTATAAGAGGACCGATAGTGATAACTCTGTCGTACTTCTCGCCGCTTTCGATAAGCTTCTTGAGAGCGTCTGTAACAAGTCCCTTTTCGCCTGCTGTACCGTCATCTGACATGAGTACGAACTTAGAGCTTGATGCTCTGAACTCATCTTCGAGTATAACAAGGTCTTTATTTCTGAAGCCGACGATGGAGTGTACCTCAACGCCAAGCTCGTGGAGCTTCTTAGCTACGGGATAAGCGATAGCACAGCCAACGCCTCCGCCTACAACTGCGACCTTCTTGAGGCCCTCAGTCTCTGTTGCTCTTCCGAGAGGTCCTACGAAATCCTGGAGGCATTCGCCCTCGTTGAGATTATTCAGCTTTTCTGTAGTAGCTCCTACTATCTGGAATATGATAGTAACTGTACCTGCTTCACGGTCGAAATCAGCTATAGTGAGCGGGATACGCTCGCCGTTCTCATCTGTTCTGAGTATGATGAACTGACCGGGCTCGGCCTTTTTAGCCACCTTGGGAGCGGCTATCTTCATCAGGGTAACAGTCGGGTTAAGACTTTTCTTTTCAAGTATTTCAAACATTGCCCATACCTTCCTTATGATAGATTTGCAGTAAACGGATGATCGTCGCCTTTGACGGTCTCCGGCACCCATACTGCTCAGATATATTCATTATTATATCACAGAAATACCTGTTGCACAAATATAACACCGGAATATCGATATTCCGGTATCGATATCAGAATAACGGTTTAAGCTCTGCATCAAAATTCCTTTCCCTTCCATTACAGGGATATTTTAGTATTCCTTTCCGGAAATAAAAAACAGACAGGCTGTTCTGCCTGTCTGTTTATATCATGCTATCTCAAAATGTGATATATTTATTCTGATATAAAAGTATTCCTGATGATATATCATGTGTATTCTGCAAATGCAGCTTCATTGCGCACTTCATAAAGCTTATTCACCAGCTTCAGCTCCTTATCTGAAAGCTTGTGGCCATTGGTATAGATAAGCATATCCTTGAAGCTGTTATCCGGGAAGGCGCATTTTCTCTGAACAAGTCCGTACTTTCCGCAAAGGCTCTCCGGCACCGGTGAATCCAGCATAAATGCCTGTGGAACGGTCAGAAGGAAGTCAATTGCGCTTCCACGGTCATACATACAAACCCTTTTTACCGGTACATCTGCCGGACGGTTCTCAGAAAAGAGCTTCTCTACCGCTCCTGATACATATGGGACTGCATCGTCGCCCTGACAGAGCTCGGTATATTGTGAAGAAAGGTCAGCATATGTGAGCTCCTCTGCCTCTGCCACAGGATGCTCCGCAGACATTACTGCCAGCATCTGGAACTCCCAAAGAAGCTTTCCCTCAAGATTCTTCTCGGCCAGGAAGTCTGTAAAATACTTCTCGTGGGCGGTATTGTACCGGATTATTCCGAAATCGTAGCCGTTCTCACGGACGTTCTCGATACTTCTGAGGGAATTTGTCTCGCAGAAATAAAGCTCCATATCATCTGGAGAGTCCATTGCAGCTATGTACTCGGAAAAGGCCTTTGAGATATATCCGGCTCTCGGCACGGATATCCTCAGCTTACGGTTCTGAGCCTTATCAGGGGAGTGTATAGCCTCCATATTATCTATCTGTATAAGTATCTGCTTGGCATAGGCAAGGAATTTCAGGCCCTGGTCTGTAGGGATAACTCCCTTTGAGGTCCTTCGGAATATTGTTATGCCAAGTGTATTTTCAAGCTCTTTTATCGCCTTGCTCAGATTGGGCTGAGCCATATAGAGATTCTCCGCAGCCTGGGTTATGGAGCGTGTCTTTTCGATCTCTACAGCATATCTGAAGTGCAGGGTATTCATGGCTTAGTCCTCCTTTTTTATTTTGCGCTGCCTGATGTCACTTTTTGATCTCTTCGATCCTGATCTCTCTTTTCTTGATCTGAACAGTCTTCTTTTCAACAGGCTGTTCAGCTTTTTCTTCAACACTCTCTGCCGGTGCAGAAGGTGCAGGTGCTTCCCCTTCCTTTACGGGACGGATCACCTTGCAGGGATTTCCGGCTGCCACTACTCCTGACGGAATATCGGATGTGACAACGCTTCCTGCGCCGATAACGGTATTATCACCGATAGTAACTCCCGGCATTACACAGACGTTTCCGCCTATCCATACGTTGCTGCCGACTTTTATGGGCTTTGCATATTCAAGTCCCTGATTGCGGGTAACAAAGTCCTCCGGATGTCCGGCAGTGTAGAATCCGCAGTTAGGTCCTATAAATACATTATCACCGAAAACTACTTCTGCACAGTCAAGTATCACAAGATTGTGGTTGGCATAGAAATTGTTTCCCATAACGATATTGTAGCCGTAATCGCAGAAGAAATTTGCCTCTATCCAGGTCTTTTCTCCTCTCAGAGCAATAAGTCTGTCAAGAAGTCTGTCCTTCTTCTGGAAATCGTTGTAGGGGATCGCATTGTACTCTGCACAGAGTTTCTTTGCAGCTATCCTCTCTGCTGTGAGCTGACGGTCATTTCCGTTATAGAGCTCTCCAGCCTGCTGTTTTTCTTTTTCGGTCATTAAAAACCCTCCTATCTGTTAATAATTCAGTCTAACAAAGATATTTTTAAAAAAAGAAAAAATACCACAACAGCAGAAGCCATTAAAGCATCAGCTAATTGTTTTTTTAGATTTTCTTTCTTTTTTGCAAAAACAAGCTCCTCATAGAATTTCTCCGGCGAATTCGGATCAATACCGATAAGAGATATTTCATATATGAGTTCATCTGCATTTATTGAAAAAATGTATTCCTCATAATTATACCTGTATGTGTACACTCTTTCTCCTGCATATACCGATTTTTCTGGGAGCATTTCATAGCATTTGAACGTTGAAAGATCTGATAATTCAGGTACTATAGGATACATACAGCGTTTTTCACGTCTATGTATCTCTATCAAATTTAATACAATACTTAATATAGGATCAAAAATTATTGTCACCCAAAACAGAATTAATATAATGTGAAAAAGATTCTGATTTATTTCTTTTACGATACTTTGGTTATCAATACCCTCCAATGTAATAGTAGCACACATTATACCTAACATATAGAGAAATATTTTTTTCATAATTGTTGAATCAGCTATTAAACTGCCGATAATTAAAA
The DNA here is from genome assembly GCA_002371825.1 of Ruminococcus flavefaciens. Lineage (GTDB taxonomy): Bacteria > Bacillota > Clostridia > Oscillospirales > Ruminococcaceae > Ruminococcus > Ruminococcus flavefaciens_L. Next base: position 4,419 of record DFHF01000026.1, read on the forward strand.
TTAGTGATAAGCCAATTCCCAAAACACTAAAAGCAACTTTTACCGGTAAAAATGCCCCTATAACCATTGCTATAACCATTGCTGCAAATATAAAAAGCACTGAATATGATAAAAATTTTCTTGCTTTTGTTGTGACCTTTTTAGTTATGTACGAATCTTCTATAACTTTTTTCGCCGTCGGCAAATTGATTTTTTCAATCATATTTTCCCCTTAAAAAATCCTATCATCATTATAAAACCTGATCTTATCAGGACTTGCTTCCCTTAGCTAAGTATTGCCGTTCCGGCAACAAATAATATTATCGCAATCACCACAGACGAGTAAATTGTCCCGGATATCAGCTGCCAGACTGCACTTTTTCTGATGGGCTCAAAGATATCATCATGATAAAACATCTCCGGCGCCTCCGGGTCAACAGTTATCTCTGTCATGACCATATTTTTCTGGCCGTCTGCCGGAAGCAATATCCTGTAATATTCGCCGCCGTACCAGTATTGGTACTCACGGTTGCCTCCATACATCGGGTCAACTCCAACAGGCAGATCTGTACCCCGGCGGGTAAGTCCCTTGAACTCCACTCCAACAGTTTCTGTACATCTCATCCGGCGTTTTTTAACAGCCGACATATCACGTATAGATTCAGTGACTGAGACAAACAGCAGATACACAGGCATGAAAAGCACTACCCCAACAATAAGCCATGAACTTATAAGTGCAGCTATCTCGCCCTTTGAGTGTGCAAGAATGGTAAAGGCTGCAATTACTACACCTGCCACAAACCACGGGACTCTGTCCTTCAGCTTTAGCGGTACGTTGCCTGTGGGAGTCTTCTTCGTGACTTCCTTGCTCAGCGAGGCCATTATCAGCAAAGCTGAGAGACTGAAACCGAAGACATATTTTATACTGAATGCAAGACCTGCTATCATAGCGACCATAAGCCCCAGATATATCCAGCCTTCCGGACCGGATCTTTTCTTTGTTTCAGGCTCCTCCGGTATCTCCGCATCCGCCTGAGGTACGGCATTTATCTTCTCTGCTTTGGGCAGAGTCAGGCCTTTTTTCATTATCTCTTGCTTCCCTTAGCCCCGAAGCTTCCTCCCATTGAGAGGATATTTGTCTCGAATGTATAGCTTATCTTCTCGCCCTGTCTGTGACGCTTGAGGGCAAGCTGTATCATGCGCTCAAGAAGCTCTGTATACTTGACTCCCTTAGGCTCCCAGAGGTAGAATGCAAGTGAGCCGGGGATAGTGTTTATCTCGTTTATGTATATCTTGTCTGTAGCCTTATCCAGCATGAAGTCGATACGGGTAACACCGTTGCAGCCAAGATAGCGGAATGCGTCAACAGCGGTCTTTCTTACAAATTCCTCCTGCTCGGGAGTTATCTCAGCAGGTATCTTTCTCTTAAGAGTAGCCATGCCCTTGCTGCCGCCGGACTTGCCTCCGCCTACATACTTATCCTTGTAGCTGAGTATCTCGTCCTGCTGAACAGGCTCTTCGCAGACTGATGCCTCTGCGGACTCGCTGTCGCCTACTACTGAGCAGTTTATCTCCTTGAGCTGTACTACGGCAGGCTCGATAAGGATACGGTCTGCAAACTCGAAAGCCTCTTCAATTGACTTGATAAGTCCGTCACGGTCGCTTGCCTTGGAGATACCAACGCTGGAGCCCAGATTTATTGGCTTTACGATAACAGGATAGGGGAATTTAGCCTCAACCTGCTTTATCATGTCGTCCATTTTGTCAAGGTCAAATGAAGCAAAACGGCAGCAGTCAAGCACCGGGAAGCCTGCGTCCTTGAGGAGTATCTTCATTACGAACTTATCCATACCTACTGCTGAGGCAAGAACGTCACAGCCTACATAGGGGATATCGAGAGTGTGGAGGTAGCCCTGTAAAGCACCGTCCTCAACATTTGTTCCGTGAACTATGGGGAATGCAACGTCAACGTCGGAGATGAGATTTGAACCGAACTTCTTCATCTTCTGACGGATGAGCTGTACCTTGCCCTCGCTTCTTACGAATACACATTCTGTACATTCCTTAAGAAGAGCAGGGATATCCTTGAAGCTGTTGATATCGAAGAGCTTTTCCCCTGTATAGAACTCATTTCCCTTTGTCATATATACCGGGATAATGTTGTATTTTTCCTTGTTCATGCTGGCCATTGCCTGAACTGCCGAGATGACTGATACTTCATGCTCAACGCTTTTTCCGCCGAAAAGTACTGCAAGATTGATCTTCATAATAATTACTCCTTTATTCAATTCGGAACTCCGAATTACACATTAATCAATAGTTGTCGGGAAGGTCGTTTTCGAGAAGGACTATCTTCTTCTTTGATGTCTGATATGCCTGGACCTTTGCCAGTGCCTCGTTGAGAGAATCTGCAACGAATACCTGCTCCATATTATAGCCTGCGTCCTTGATACCATTATATATCGGCACAGTCTGATTCTTTCCTACAAGAACGATATAATCACAAGCCTTTGCAGCCTCCTGCCCGAATTCATAATTCAGCTCCTCCTGCTTTGCGCCAAGCTCTACCATACCGGGAGTTACCAGTATGCGGCAGGCATCAAACAGTCCCAGTACATTCAGCGCCGCACGGCAGCCGCTGGGGTTGGAGTTGTAGGCATCGTCAATATAGGTCATATTTCCGCCCTTGTCAAGAAGCTGAAGTCTGTGTGGCACTGCGGCGATACGCTTTACCGGAAGAGCCAGCTTTTCAAGGGATATGCCCAGTCCGTGACAGTAGGCGATAGCTCCCAGCACATTCTGTACATTGTGCTCACCAAGAAGCTTCATGCTGTAGCGGAAGCTCTCTCCGCCGGGAGTTGTTACTGTGAATTCAGTGCCTCTGTCGGAAACGCTTATATCAGTTGCACGATAGTCATTGCCCTCCTGAAGTCCGTAGAGTATCTTATTCTTGTACTCCGGAGCCTTCTTGCGGATGAGCTCGTTATCACCGTTGAGGTATATCTTTCCTCCCGCAGCCTGTACTGCGTCAGCAAGCTCGAATTTTGTATTGAGCACATTGTCTATGGAGCCAAAGGTCTCCAGGTGCTGAGGACCTACCGATGTGATTATTCCGTCGTGAGGATTTGCGATATCGCAGAGCTCCTTTATCTCGTGAACTCTTCTCGCACCCATTTCGCAGATGAAGTACTCGTGAGTGGGCTTGAGGTCACGGCGGACGGTTATTGTAACTCCCATAGGAGTATTGAAGCTCTCAGGAGTTTTCAGTGTCTCATACTGTGAGCCCAAAAGCTCGCTGAGATAGAATTTCATGCTGGTCTTGCCGTAGCTTCCGGTAATGCCTATCTTATGGAGTGAGGGCATCTCACGGAGTATACGCTTTGCATCGTTGATATACCATTTCTGCACCGACTTCTCAATTGGCTTATTGATAAGATTTGAGAGTGGGACAAGTATAGGTGTGAGGTAGAGTGCAGCACCGGTGAATACAAAGGGAAGCACATTTGTGAATCTCCATGCGCCCTTATATTCAACTCTGTCTGCACAGAAGAATGCCCCTGTGAAGATAAGTGCTATGAGTATGAAAAATGTCACAAGCATACGCTTGACACGGGCTGTATATACCAGAGGCTTCTTGAATTTCTTTCCGGGCTTGTTGGCAATGGCTATACCGATGTTTGCAGCGGTAAGGAAGCCGGTAATGCCGTATGCAAGCCTGAGCTTGGTATAGTTGAGGACGTGCTTTTCGCACTCCCAGGTAAGTACACGCTCCAGAGGCAGGAGCATAAGCTGTATCACTAAGAATATCATGAGGGGGATGTAGCGTCTGATGTTCTTCTTCATCCACCATGAATGCTCGGGTGTCTTGTAGCCGTTGAGCTGGAGCATATGGAATTCTCTCAGCCCTGAAAATATAATTGCGAACAGTGTGACTGCCGCATAAATGCACCATAAAACCAGATTCATATTTATCTCCTTGGATTCCGCAGTATTATCAGTCTTCTATCTTCATAAAGCTGCACATCACACGGTTAAATGTGAACTGCTGCTCCAGGAAGGAATAGTGACCGGCATTTTCCAGCTTAACAAGACCTGCATCGGGAATGAGCTTCTCCATTTTCTCTCCGTCAGAGAGAGGAGTAGCAGTGTCGTTCACTCCCCATACAAGAAGCGTAGGGGCTTTGATATTGGGCAGATAGGGCTCCAGGTCCTCGTTTACGACCTTTACCATTACCTGTCTCATCATGGGAGAGGCTGCGGCATAGTCGGCGCTTCCCATTTTCTTGCGGAAGTTTTCCAGGGCATCCGGAGCTATCTTCTGCATAAGCTTTGTGGAGAGGAAGGCCTTTCCCATTTTGTAGTATCTTGTACGCCAGCTCTTTTTATTGGACTTAGGAGGCATTATGCCTGCGCTGTCCACAAGAATGACCTTTGTCACCTTGAAGGGCAGCTCCTTCAGGCTGTGCATTTTTATTATCACTCTTCCTCCGAAGGAATGTCCAAGAAGCATTACCTCGCTGACATTATAGTCCTTGATGAAGTCGATGACGAACTGCACATAGCTGCTCACATCCCATACCTCGTGGGGCTCTTCGCTCTCACCGAAGCCGGGCATATCCATAGCGACTACCTTGTATTTTTTCGAGAGGAGGTCTATCATATTGGCAAAAAGCTTGATATTGCTGCCCCATCCATGGAGCAGTACGATAAGGTCTCCCTCGCCTTTTTCCTCATAATTGATCTTAAGTCCATTAACTGTTTTTATCAATTCTATTATCTCCGTTTATATATATATTTGCTGTGCTGTCTCCGTCAGCACATACACAATTTATTATATCATGGGAGCCGCTTAATGTCAATTGCCTGATGTGAAAAATATAACAAATAGCAAAGCTTGTCATTGGTACATTTTGTCACGGGAAAGGGGAAAGCTATTTGCGGGAGATATAAAAAAAGCGCCGCAGCGTTATAACACTATGGCGCTTTAATATTTATTATGATAGTACGGCCGGCATCAGAGGGTCTCATCGGTATGTACGAAGACAATATCCTCTGTGATAATAAAATCAGCAGGCCTCTCACGGTGTATCGTGTCCGGTATCTCTGCCGCCGTTTTTTCCGCAGGTATGTTATCTGCCGGAGGTACAGCCTCAACAGCGGGCTGCTTCTTCTCCTTTTCCGCAGCTTTCTTCTCATTATGTGAGATAACGCTCCACATAATGATATTGATGATCATGAATACTCCTGCGGCGACAGCGATTATCATCAACTCATATATCGTCATATCATGCTCCTTCAGGCCTCAGCCCTGAACATAGCGGCGGAGATATTGTCTCTCTCCTCACGCTTCTTGACGGTATCGATAAGCTGCCTCAGCTTTGCCTGCATAGCAGTTTTGGTAGTCACACGTTCGGGAGAGAGATTCTTATATATCTCATCTTCCGTTATGACATGGCGGAATCCATCTGAGCATATCAGATAATTTGCTCCGCAGTCGATATTGCCGAAGGTGATATCCGGCTCTACACTGCCTGTAACTCCAAGACAGTTGGTGAGAGCGTTTCTCCGTGGGTCTTTGAGAGCTTCCTCCGGAGTCATATTTCCTCTCTTCACCTCACGTCTTACAAAGGTGTGATCCTCTGTGAGTATGTTCAGGCTGCCGGAGAGCTTATATATGCGGGTATCTCCCACATGGAACGTCATCATTTCAGAGTTGAAGGCAAGTATCCCTGTACAAGTGGTGCCAAGCTGGAGATCGCACTGTTTTCCGTGCTCAACGATCCTGTTATTGAGCTTTATAAGGCGGCCGGCAACTTTTCGGCCGATATCCTTCCAGTTCCAGTTATCGAGCTCATATGGCAGATCATACTCGAACCAGTCCGAAAAGCTTCTTACCACAGCAGCACTGGCAAGCTCCCCCTTTGAGAGGCCTCCCATTCCGTCGCATACCATTATAAGAGCAGCTCTTCCCTGTCTGCACTTTGCAGTCTTTACGCAGACGCTGTCCTGATTGACCTGCTTTGTTGTACCGATATCAGTATCAGCAGCAGCGATATATTCCATGCTCCACCCCCTTGCAGGATCAATCCTCCCTGAAATCGAATTCCTCGTTTGAAAGTCTGAGAAGGTCGCCGTTATTCAGCTTGATCTCAGTCTGTGCGGGAATGCGTGAATTATTTACGAAAGTTCCGTTTGTCGAATTATTGTCCACAATGAAGTATCCCTCGCCTCTGCGGTAGATAGTTGCGTGTGAACGGCTGACAGTTTTGTTGTTTGTAACGCAGTAATCCACCTTGGCTCTCTCCTTGCCGATGGTGAAGATATGCTTGTTTACAAGCACTGTCTCATTTGTAGAACGGCGCACGATCTTGGCAGGCGGAGCTTCCTGCTCCGAGGGTCTGTTGTAGTCGCTGAGGACTACTGTTCCCTCATCCTCTGCGCTGAACTGATCGGCATAATTGTAATCCTGCGGCGGCTGGATATGAACGGTCGCCGGATCATTTCTCTTAGGAGTGAACGGTATCGGCGGCGGTCCGGAAGGAGCAGCATCCACTCCGGGCTTTGAAACGATACGCTCTGCCTTATCAGCAGGCTTTACATATCCGCTTACAACAGTCGTCGGCGGTTCATCGTCATCATTATCAGCAGCTTTTCTTATAACTGCCTTGACCTTTACAGGCTTGATAAGCACCTTATGGCCGTGCTTTTTCTTATCATCTGCCTTGGGCTCTTCGGCCTTTATTTCAACAGGAGCTTCTTCCTTGACTGGCTCTGCCTTAGGCTCCTCAGCCTTGACCTCAACAGGAGCTTCTTCCTTAACGGGTTCTGCCTTAGGCTCCTCAGCCTTTACTTCAACAGGAGCTTCTTCCTTGACTGGCTCTGCCTTGGGCTCTTCGGCCTTTATTTCAACAGGAGCTTCCTCCTTAACAGGCTCTGCCTTAGGCTCCTCGGCCTTGATCTCAACAGGAGCTTCTTCCTTGACTGGTTCTGTCTTGGGTTCTTCGTGCTTAACTTCAACGGGAGCTTCTTCCTTGACTGGTTCTGCCTTGGGCTCTTCGGCCTTTACTTCAACGGGAGCTTCCTCCTTAACAGGTTCTGCCTTAGGCTCCTCAGCCTTTACCTCAACGGGAGCTTCTTCCTTGACTGGTTCTGCCTTAGGCTCCTCGGGCTTAACCTCAACAGGAGCTTCTTCCTTAACGGGCTCTGCCTTAGACTCCTCAGCCTTGACCTCAACGGAAGCCTCTTCCTTAACGGGTTCTGCCTTGGGTTCTTCGGCCTTGACCTCAACAGGAGCTTCTTCCTTAACGGGCTCTGCCTTAGACTCCTCAGCCTTGACCTCAACGGAAGCCTCTTCCTTGACTGGCTCTGCCTTAGGCTCCTCAGCCTTTACTTCAACAGGAGCTTCCTCCTTAACAGGCTCTGCCTTGGGCTCCTCGGCCTTTACTTCAACAGGAGCCTCTTCCTTGACAGGCTCTGCCTTAGGCTCCTCGGCCTTGACCTCAACAGGAGCTTCTTCCTTGACCGGATCTGCCTTGGGCTCCTCGGACTTAACCTCAACAGGAGCTTCCTCCTTAACAGGTTCTGCCTTAGGCTCCTCGGCCTTGACCTCAACGGGAGCTTCTTCCTTGACAGGCTCTGCCTTGGGCTCCTCATCATCTATGAGATCATCAAAAAGATCTCCGGCAGGTCTGAGTGCATTTGGCACACTGAGACCGTTCTGGGCTGTTTTCTTAGGAGTCTGGCCGTAAGCATTCTTTGCAGGCGGCAGGTCATCCTCAAACTCGGGAGCCTCCTTGTCAGGACGGCTGAATGTAGCTCTCTGAACAGTATCACTGCTCTTCGGAGCTGTCGGCTGTGCCGGCGGAACAGGTCTTCCGGCAGGCATAGAAGCCATCTGGTCTGCATCAGCATAGGTAGTCTCCATATCGCTCATGAAGCTGACGCTCTGGGCAGGCCTTGAAGGCACTGGATTCTGCGGCATACCGCCCATATTGTTCTGGGGAACGCCCTGCATGAAATTCTGCGAAAGATCGGGCTGACGGAGAGGTGCTCCGCCCATATTGTTCATCGGTGCAGGACCACCCATTGGCATCGGCTGAGCAGGAGATGACTGCGGGGCCGGAGCGTTGGTGTAGTTCTGTCTCGGAACGATCGTATATGTTACCGGAGAGGCACTCATAATGAAGCCCTCCAGGTCATTTACTGAGAAGCTGGGAAGTCCGCCGGCAAAATTCATGAAGTTATTCACATTTGCCCTGTCGTTCGGATCTCCGAACTTAGCCATTGAAGCTATCTGTCCGAAGCAGGTCATGAATCCCTTGTTCAGGGCCGGCGAATTGAGTACAGGCTGATATATTAGATAGAGCTCGCCTGTATTCTCGTTTATTATTATAAAGTCCAGATCCAGCACCACCTTTGCCGGATGGAGCTTATAGTGCATTACTGCCTTATATGCCTCAAGAAGCTGAGCGATCATCATATAAAAATGATCCTTGTTGATACTTCTCTTCAGGAACTTGCTAAGGGCTATACCTCTTGCACCGGTGAAAAGGATCTTGCTTGAGTCCTCGGGGATCGGACGCATAAAGCCTCTTGAAAAATCCCTTGAAAAGAACATAACTTCGTTATTGTTGATCCTTTCGGATGAAGATAGCTTTAGTCTGACGCTGACCTGTCCCTGTTTATCGATATATTTTAATTTAGCCATGGAATGCGCCCCTTTTCTGCACGATATTCTCTCCGCTGATAACAGATAACGTGCTTTTTTATGCCTGATAAGCGGCAGTCCGCTTGTCTCCGGCATTACATTGCTACTCTATTATATTATACAATAATTACATTTCAAAGTCAAGGATTTGAGGCCTTTGGAGGGCAAAAAAAAGAGGTAAAAAGTAGATAAAAATAATACTTTTTCATATACAATTTACACAAAAATCAGCCGGGATTTATTACCCCAGCTGAAACATTTATCTCTTTTTTTACTTCTTATCAGGCATCAGCAGCCTGTTCCCGGCTTCTTGTGCTGAGCTATCATCAGCCTTATCGTATCATACAGATAGGGCTTGAGCTCCGCTACCGTACAGGGCTCGCTGTAGAGTATTGCCGAATAGCAGGTGGATGATACCAGTTCGATTATCATGAACATCATTATCTCAGGATCCCTGAGCTCACAGGGTGCCTCCTCCAGCATTTCCCTGTAGACATTGGCAAAGTTTATATCATCGTCTGAGGACGGTGCCGTAAGCGCCGACTTGAACACTCCCCAGCTGAGATTCTTCGATATAAAGGTGAGAAGAGACTGATTATTATTCAGCTGATTGATGATATCATCGATTATCCTTATTATCCTCTCCTCATATTCAAGCTCCTCGATACCGGGGCCTATGCTGTCTATGGCATTGCGGAACAGCTGGCTGGATTTGCGGGCAACGAGACGGTTGCGGATATCGTACTTATCCTTGAAGTAAAGATAAAATGTACCCTTCGCCACACCTGCCTTATTGACGATATCAGATATAGATGTCTTGCTGAAGCCTTTTGTGGTAAAGGCCTCGAAAGCTGTCTTGAGAAGAGAGCTCTCTTTCTGTTTTTTATTTGCGTCAACCTTTCTCATGATCTCAACTCCTTGTTAACGGGCACTAACTGAAATTCATCTATCATATTCCTCTACGAATATTATAATCTAAGAGCAGTGGCTTGTCAAGCGTGTAAAACTGACCAATAGTCCCCAAAAAACAGACGGTTATTTGTACAATCGAACAAAAATTATGACCGAGGGTCATTTTTTGAAAAATAAAGGTTGACTGTTGGTCATATTTGTAATATACTAAGGATAAACAATAAAATGACTTGTGGTCATTATATAAAAACCATATACATATATTAATCACAGAAAGGAACGATACTATGCTGAAATACGGCGAATGGACGGTCAGGCACAAAATCCTGATACTCATCATAGGTGTGATGCTGATGATACCCTGCGCTTTCGGCTACATCAACACCCGCGTTAACTACGACATTCTCTCCTATCTTCCAAAAGACCTCACTACCATGAAGGGACAGGATATCCTCAAGGATGACTTCGGTCAGGGAGGATTCTCCCTTGTCATGGTGGAGGGCATGAGCGATAAGGACGTCAAGGCTACTGCCGATAAAATATCAGATGTGGACCATGTTTCAAATGTTGTCTGCTATCAGTCAATGACTGACCTGGATATCCCTATGGAGGTTCTCCCCGATGATATCCATGATTTCTTCAACAAGGACGACACCACCATGATGGCTGTCTTCTTCGATGATACTACCTCTGCTGACGGCACTCTCGCCGCAGTTGAAGAAATGAGGGATATCACCTCAAAGCAGTGCTTCATCAGCGGAATGTCCGCTATAACCCTTGATATGAAGAACCTCTCAAAGAGCGAGACTATCGTATATGCTGTTATAGCAGTCCTCCTCACAAGCCTTGTACTGGTGCTGGCTATGGATTCCTTCCTCATACCTGTATTTTTCATGCTCAGTATAGGCGTTGCAATAGTTTGGAATATGGGCACGAATTTCTTCCTCGGAGAGATATCCTTCATCACTCAGTCCCTTGCACTTGTACTTCAGCTGGGCGTTACTATGGACTACTCCATATTCCTCTGGCACAGCTACAAGGAACAGCTCGAAAAATATCCGCTGGATAAGAATGAGGCTATGGCTCATGCTATCGCAGCAACTATCACCTCGGTGGTCAGCTCCTCATTCACTACAGTCGCCGGCTTCCTTGCAATGTGCTTCATGAGCTTCACTCTCGGACTTGACCTGGGAATCGTTATGGCTAAGGGCGTTGTCTGCGGAGTTATCTCCTGCGTAACAATGCTCCCCGCTATGATACTTATTTTCAACAATCCTATACAGCGCACCTCCCACAGGGACCTTCTCCCTTCCTTCAGGCGCACATCCGGATTTATCATAAAGCACAGCAGTGTCTTCCTGATAATGGCTCTGGTGCTTCTGATACCTGCCGCCTTCGGCTATAAGCACTACGATGTTTACTACAAGCTGGACAGCACTCTTCCCGAAGAGCTGGAAAGTGTGACTGCCAACAACAAGCTTGAAGAGGATTTCGGTATGAACAGCACCCACATCCTTATGGCAGATTCAGATATGAGCGGAAAAAAAGCTTCAAAAATGCTCAATGAAATAGAAAATGTGGACGGAGTTCAGTTTGCTATGGGATATAATTCACTGGTAGGTCCTGCTATCCCCGATGAAGTCATCCCCGAATCAGCAAAGAGCATCCTCAAGAGCGAGGACTGGCAGCTCTTCCTCATCGGCTCCGATTACAAGGTCGCCTCAGATGAAGTAAATGCTCAGTTGGACGATATTAACAGCATAATCAGCAGATACGATGACAAGGCTATGCTGATAGGAGAGGCTCCGGCAACAAAGGACCTTATCGATATCACCGACAAGGACTTCAAGGTCGTAAGCATACTCTCAATAGCCGTTATCTTCATTATCATCGCACTTACTTTCAAATCCGTATCACTGCCGGTAATACTTGTATCGGTAATAGAGCTGGCAATAATGATAAACCTGGGAATAGCCTACTTCACCGGAACTGAGCTCCCATTTATCGCCTCCGTGGTAATAGGAACCATACAGCTCGGAGCAACTGTGGACTATGCGATACTTATGACTACAAGATACCGCACAGAAAGATATTCCGGAAAGGCTAAAAAAGAATCCGTAAGCATAGCCCTCAGCACATCTATGAAATCAGTAATCACATCTGCAATGGGATTCTTCGCAGCAACTATCGGTGTGGCACTTTATTCCGATATCGGCCTTATTTCATCGCTCTGTATGCTTCTTGCAAGAGGCGCTCTGATATCAATGGTGATAGTTGTAACAGTTCTCCCATCCATGCTCATGGTATTCGATAGGGTGATCTGCAAGACAAGCGCAGGCTTCATACCGAAAAACGAATCCGAAAAAAAGCGTAAATTCCACATAAGAACAGCCTGAATGAGACAGACAGTAAAGGAGTAATCACTATGAATAAATATAAGAAGATACTCGCCGGTGCAGTTGCAGTTGCTATATCAGCCGGCGCTACAGGTACTATAGCATATGCAAAAAACAACGATAAGAGCTCCTCACCTGAAAAAGCTCCGGAAAAAGAGGAGATAAGCGCTTCAGCAAGAAAAGCTCTTGATGAAGCCGCCTTCAAGGACGAAACAGTATATGTGCTCTGCGGCAGCGATTCCTCTGTTAAGGATGTTGTGGTCAGCGACTGGCTGAAAAACGCTCCCGCACTCTCATCTATTGAAGATGTCTCTGAGCTCAGCGATATCGTCAATGTCAAGGGCGATGAGAGCTTCTCCCTCTCCAGCAATGACCTTACATGGTCTGCCGGCGGAAATGATATCTACTACAAGGGCAAGACAGATAAGCAGCTCCCCGTTGATGTAAGCATGAAGTATTTCCTGGACGGAAACGAGGTCTCAGCCAGCCAGATAAAGGGAAAAAGCGGCCATGTGACTATACGCTGGGAGTATAAGAACAATCAGAAAGTCAAAAAGAATATAAACGGCAAGGACAGGGATATTTATGTGCCCTTCCTTGCAGCAAGCGCAGCCATCCTCGACAGCGACAGATTCCTGAATGTACAGGTCACAAACGGAAAAGTCATCTCAGACGGAGAAAGACTTATCGTTGCAGGTCTGGCCTTCCCGGGACTCAGTGAGACTCTCGGCCTCAGCGATGCAGAGGGCTTCGAGAATATCGTTCCCGAAAGCTTCGAGATATCCGCAGATGTTCAGAACTTCGAGCTCAACACCTCAGTAACAGCAGTTTCAGATCAGGTCTTCGCAGACCTTGACCTCGATGAAAATGCGGATATAAGCGAGCTCACCCAAAAGCTGAAGGAGCTGAACGACGGTGCTCTCAAGCTCTGCGACGGCACTGCAAAGCTCTATGACGGCATAAGCCAACTGGATGAAAAGACAGGAGATCTTACAGACGGTATCGACAAGCTCCTCACCGGCTCGGAAAAGCTCAAAAACGGAGCAAACGAACTCAGCTCCGGCTCCGGTCAGCTGACTTCCGGGGCAAAAACTCTCTCAGATTCAGTAAAGCAGTTCACAGCAGGGCTCAGCTCCGCAAAGAGCGGTTCCTCTGCTCTTCTCAGCGGCATCAATGAAGCAGCTGCCGGTTCTGAAACTCTTAGCGGCGGGATATCTCAGGTGACCGCAGGCTCCGAAAGCCTTAAAAACGGCCTGGCAGATGCTAAGGCAGGCTCGGATGCTCTGGTTGCAGGATTCGCTCAGGTGGACAGCGGAACTGCTGCTCTCACTGCCGGAAAAGATAAGCTCTCACAGGGCACCGGCGCTCTGGCCAACGGAAGCTCCCAGCTCAAAGAAGGCTCTGCTCAGGTAGCAGACGGTGCTTCTGCGGTAAATGACGGAGCTGCCGCTCTCAGCTCATCAGCTCAGCAGATGTCAGCCGGAATATCCAGTGCAAAAGAGGGTGCAGACCAGCTCTCAGCAGGAGTCAGCTCCGCAAAGGACGGTGCTGATGCTCTTTCAGCCGGCGCTCAGCAGCTTTCAGCAGGTGCAGACCAGCTTTCTGAAGGGATCAAAACTGCCGGCGAATCCCTCAATGCAACTATCGCTGCCAATGAACAGGCTCTTGCAGCCCTTGAAGCAGCCTATGCTCAGTCTCCCTCACAGGAGCTCGGAACAGCCATTGCAGCTCTTCGTCAGACTATAGCTGCTCAGCAGCAGATTGCCGCATCTATGGCTGAGGACGGCGCTCTCAGTACAGGTGCAGCCGCATTGCAGAACGGCTCTCAGCAGCTCTCCGGCGGCGCTTCAGAGCTGGCAGAAGGTCTTGAAGCAGCTGATACAGGAGCAGAAGCACTCAGCAAGGGACTCTCCTCCCTCAATGACGGCGGCAAGGCTCTTGCAGGCGGCGCAGAAAAGCTCTCCGGCTCAACTGCACAGCTCTCCGGCGGTGCAAAGCAGGTCGCTGACGGTGCTTCAGCTCTTGACAGCGGTATATCTGAACTGGCAGCAGGAAGCTCTTCACTCTCCGGCGGTCTCAGCTCTCTCATAGAAGGACTTAAAAAGCTTTCAAGCGGTACCTCCGACCTTAACAAGGGTCTGGGACAGCTCTCCGGCGGCGCAGTTGACCTCAATAACGGACTTCTTAAGGTGTCCGACGGCGCAGCTGCTCTCAACGGCGGCTTCGGCCAGCTCAGTGCAGGCGCTTTAGCTCTTGACAGCGGCCTTGGTCAGCTCAGCGCAGGCAGCACTCAGCTCTCTGACGGTTCCGATAAGCTCTATAATGCCATAATTGCAGTACATAACGGCGCAGAAGCGCTCCGCAGCGGTGCGGCAGAGCTCTGGGGCGGTATCGATACCCTCAACAGCGGCACAGGCGCTCTTGTTGACGGTGTAAGTCAGCTCAGATCCGGTGCAAAGGAACTGGATGACGGAATGAATAAGTTCTACAATGAAGGCATTTCTGCTATCAATGATCTTGCAGAGGAAAAGCTGCCGGGTATCGTGGACAGCTTCAAGGCTGCAAGGGAGGCAGCTCAGGAGTACAACAACTACTCCGGTATCTCCGATGATATGGACGGCAGCGTAAAGTTCATATATATGTTCGACGGTATCAAGTAAATAAAATAAAAGCGCACTCCGGAAGTCCCTCTGTGGGAAAGCTCCGGGGTGCGCTGTTTTTTTGTTTTATCAGTTGTATGCGGGAACTGCCTCAGGAACAGCATTCTGCTGAGCCTTAAGTGCCTTTTCCTTTCTTCTGATATTCTTCTTTATGATCTTGAAGATACCGCTGAGAATAAGCTCAGTAAAACCTACGCCCATAGCAAGTATTCCAAACCAGAGAAGAACATTGGGGATAAGATAGAAGATAAGCTCGCTGGTAACTGCATATACTATAGCAGAGCCTGCAATAGTGCCGAGACCAACTATGAACATTATCAGTCCTGTAATGAAGAAGATGCTCTCAAAGAAGCCTGCAACATAGCGGCCCTTTCTGTCAACTATGATAGCTATCCAGATCAGGAATACAAGTACCAGTGCAGCAAGTATTCCTATAGTTACATATGAAAGTGCATAGCTGATGTTCTTGAGATCGAATCCGGCCTTCTTGTTCCACTTCTTGACGGAGAGAGAATCATCAACATCGTTCTTCTCCATTGCCTTCTGAATGGAATTGAGCTCGTCCTTATCGAACTTATAATCAAAGACTTCCTGTGCAACATTGTTGTTTTCCTTGAAGAAGTCTATCTTTATATCCTCAGATGTGACCGAAGGATCGCTGCCCTTGCCCTCAAGGATATAATCAGCATAGTTCTTTACGTTTTCGCCCATATATTCAAGCATATTGGACTTTGAAAGGTATTCCTTGAAATCGTTCTTGTCTGCATTTCCGTGAGTTGCCTTTCTTATGCCGAGTGTCTTGTAAAGGTTGTTTGAAAGCTCGTCATCTTCGTACTCTGCACTGAGGACTGTATTCTTGTTGAGCTTTTCAATGCGTCCTCTCAGTACATTTCCGGATGCACCAAACTTGACACATACTGCCATGCTAAGAGTGAGCAGGAAGATAATTGCGAAAAATGTTACTATAGAAGCACCGAATACTCTTCCGGCACCTACCTTTGTTCTCTTTGCAGGAGCTTCCTCATATGCGGGAGCGGGGACTGGCGCAGGTGCCGGTATACCGCCGTTGGGATACTGGGGACCTGCCGGCTCAGCAAAACGTGGATCGTTGTTCTGAGCGTATCCGTTCTGTCCGTAGGGAGCAAACTGAGGTGCAGGCTGGGGCTCCGGAGCCGGGCTGCTGAAGCCGTTCTGAACAGGCTCCTGAACGGGTATATGCATTGTGTCGAGATTATCATTATTTCCGCTGGCAGGAAAGCTTGTATCCGGTATGGGATCCTGATATACAGGAGCTATCGCCGGCTCGGGCTCAGGCTCGGGAAGGATATCCTCAATATCATCATTCTGGACTATAGTCTGATCGTTTGTGCTGAAAATATCGCTGTATGCCGGCTCAGGCTCTATCTCCGGCTCAGGCTCGGGAAGGATATCCTCAACAGGAGCTGCAGTATCATTATTGAAAGTATCATCAAGCAGCTCATTCTCAACGGAATCATCAAAATTGTCATCATGTCCGCCGAGAGGGATATTTGAAACCAGTATACCGTGATCGCTGCGAGGCTTGGGAGCCATCTCCTCCATTGCACCCGAAAGTATCATTGAGGCAGGATCGGAAAGATCATCTGTATTAACATCAGTATCAGAAGTTGAAATACCCAGATCATCTGCTGTATCGCTTATACTATCTGCTGCTGAGTACAGAAGCGGATCTGATGAAGCGGAAAGATCTGCGGAAGAATAGTCGTCATCGCCGGCAAAAGTAGTTTCATTGTTTTCAGTAAAGCTGTTTTCATATGTATCAGAAGTATCTGCAGCTGAAAAGCTGTCTGAACCTCCGCTGAAGCTGGTATTATCAGGCTGTGCAGGGAATGGTACCTCTGGTGCGCCGAGTTTTGTGCCGCAGGATGGACAGAACTTTGCATCGTCTGTTACCTGCTGACCGCAGTTTATGCAAAACATGGGATTACCTCCTGTTATTAGTTTTTTGGGGAATCGCTCCTTATATTATATAACATAAAATCACCGATGTCAATAAATCATATAATTTAAAAATGGATTTTCTGCGGAGAGGGGCGATATCTGATATTTTCCGGCAATAAACCTGCTATTATATAATATAGTACAGAAAAAACCGGACTTTCCTCCGGCAGCCCACAGCAGAAAGCGCTTATAAGTTGACAACTTCCACGGGCTGTGATATACTTTTATAAGCGGCTCCGGTATGCCGGAAGTCAGCCTTTTATCTGCAAAAGAGGTGATCGGGTGGATACGCCTGAAATCTTATATATGGTGATACCCTGCTACAATGAGCAGGATGTTCTCCGTGAGACCGCCGGCAGGCTAAAAGAAAAATTCAAAGCATTGCAGGCCTCTCAGAAAATATCAGCAAAAAGCCGCATCGTATTCGTCAATGACGGCTCATCCGACAGTACCTGGGATATCATCAGCGGGCTGCACTCCGCTGAGCCGGATTTTTTCTCCGGGATAGACCTTGCCCACAACAGCGGACATCAGAATGCTGTTCTTGCCGGACTTATGACTGTGAAGGATATCTGCGATATTTCCATAACTATGGATGCTGACCTTCAGGACGACATCAATGCGATAGACGAAATGATAGACCGCTATTATGAGGGAAATCAGGTGGTCTACGGTGTCAGGAGCGCAAGAAAGTCGGATACGTTTTTCAAGAAGTTTACCGCTGAGAGCTTCTATAAATTCATGAAGCTCATGGGTGCGGATGTGGTCTATAATCATGCGGATTTCCGCCTTATGAGCAGGAGAGTCCTTCAGGAGCTTGCCGGCTTCAAGGAAGTAAATCTGTTCCTCAGGGGGATAGTCCCTCTTATAGGCTTCAAAAGCTGCTCTGTATACTATGAAAGACACGAGCGATTTGCCGGCAGCAGCAAATATCCTCTCAGGAAAATGCTGAGCTTTGCCGTCAACGGGATAACCTCCTTCAGCACTAAGCCCCTCAAAATGATAACAGGTCTCGGCTTTGTTATGTCGGTGCTGAGTGCGATAGCCTTTATTTGGGCATTTATCTCGAAATTTGCCGGTCTCACTGAACACGGCTGGTCCAGTACAGTCTGCTCTATCTGGCTGATAGGCGGCCTTCAGCTCTTCTGCCTTGGCATAATCGGCGAATATGTGGGGAAAATATATGCCGAAGTAAAACAGCGTCCCCGCTTTATAGTTGCTGATTTTCTCAATGAACTGGGTGCGGAGTTCATAAATGACCCCGGAGAAGGAACCGAAAATAAGAATAAATGAAATATGGTGACCCCTGAAAGCACTTCTGCTTCAGAGGTCACCATAAAAAATACCTGACTGCGATCTCATTATCACAGTCAGGCTTTTATTTTTATAAGTTATCAGAGCTTCTTCTTTTCATCCTCGATGAGCTTTATAAGGTCATCTACAGACATATCTGATGTGGACTTCTTCTTTGCAGTTGTGCTGCTCTTCTTAAGGATATCTGAGATATCAGGTGTGCTGCTCTTCTTGGGAGCTGCTGCGGAAGGCTGTACAGACTGGCTTCTGAGGGGAGTTGTCTTGGGAATATCGTTTCTTGACATCTCTGCAAGCTGAGCCTTGGGAAGTACTCCTGTGATATCGGGAGTTGACTCAACAGGCTGCTGGGGAGTGCTTGTAGCCTTTATATTGAAGGAGCCTGTGCGCTCGGCCTCGGCTGTCTTTCTGAGCATTTCCTCTCTGAGAGCGTCGGCTGTGGGAGCAGTTGATGAGCTTCCGCCCATATTTCTTGCAGCAAATGTTGACTCTGCACTGCGCTGAGCCTTGAACTGCATTGTGCGCTCCTTTTCCTTCTGATAAGGAGAATCGTGATTTACCTTCTTCTGGCTGAAATTCTCAGCTATAGACATCTTCTTGCGCTCCAGCTCATCACTGGGAGGGAGCTCCTGACTTGCCTCAAAGAGAGGATTGCCGGTCTTTGCATGGGACCTTCTCTCCTCGCTGTGCTTTTCGGACTCATCGTACTCATAGAAGTCGAAGTTCTCATCATCATCAAAATCATTTTTTGTAGAAGCTATCTTTGCAATGAGGAATATAACAAGTATCACGCAGGGGAGGATGAGTTCAAGGAGTATACCGGGGATGCCCTTTGTAAAGGTAATGAACTTGCCCAGCTCCTTGCTTTCAGGATATCCTGTAGCGATAGCTACTATCTTATCCTTTGTGATATTCTCGCTGTCAACACTTGTGGCATTGGCTGTGGAATACTTTTCGGTGCCGTCATCAGCTGTGATGACATCATTTATGCTTCTTACGCAGAGCTTATCAGGTGAATCAGAAGGATAGCAGAGCACGATATCACGCTTAAGGATGGTATCGTTCTTGACCTCCTTGGCGATAAGTGCTGCACCGGATGTAACGCTGTCCCCCAGGTTATCACTGTCGCTGACTACATATATATATCTTCCGAAGAGATGAGGCGTTTTTCCGCCGGAGAACGCTACATTGACTGCCAATGAAATGACTATGAATATAATACATACTACTGCTATAAATACCTTAAGTAGTGAGAATCCCTTTTTCTTTTCCATAAACGATCACTTTCCTTTTCTTCATTCTGATAGTCTTTTTCTTTCTACACTTTTTTCTTTCCCGGATAATACCGGAGCTTTGCCATAAAATACAGGCATAAAGATATTATACCACATATCAAATGAGATTTCAAATGTTTTTGTTGTTATATTTTTAAAAAATGTCAGAAAAATGTCTTTTGCGGCACAATATCAGCGATTTGCACAAATATTCATCTGTATAAATTACAATATCGTCGCTATGCACAATAGAATTTGCCGTTCATTCATCAGTCTATACTAAGTTTTTGTGGAATCTTCGTAAAGTGTAAATTTAGTGGATAAATATTTGTTGAAATATACAGTTGAAAAAATCTTAAAAAAATAGTATAATAAATTATATACCTTTTGTAGAATTTATCTGCCGCAGATGGCTAAACCCCGTCTGTACACTACGGCCGATAATATACAATCTGTAATAACGCCGCCAAGCGGCAGAATGGAGATCATTTATGGCAGCAAAGAAAGCAAACCCGCTCATGGACATAATCAAGAATGAGTTCCCAAGAAAGCTTCAGCTCCTCTACAGCGTTTCTCCGGAGGAGGCCTCTGATAAGCAGGTCTATCACGTTCTCTCTTCGATAATCGTTGAGATACTCGGATCAAAAAGGCAGAGCTTCATCAATCACACCCACTCTGTCGGCGGCAAGCAGGTCTACTATCTCTCTATGGAGTTCCTCATGGGACGCTCCCTTAAAACAAGCATTTATAACCTTGAACTGGCCGACGGCATAAAGGCTATGCTCAAGCAGTATGATATAAACCTGGATAAGATATATGAGTACGAGCCCGATGCAGGTCTCGGCAACGGCGGTCTCGGCCGTCTCGCAGCCTGCTATCTGGACGGCCTTGCTACAGAGGGATTCCCCGCTATGGGTTATTCTATCTGCTACGAGTACGGTATCTTCCAGCAGAAGCTGGAGGACGGCTGGCAGACAGAGCTCCCCGATAACTGGCTCCCCGGCGGCTCAGTATGGCTGGTGCCTAAGCCTGAGCTGGCTATAGATGTCCACTTCGAGGGCGATCTTCAGGAATACTGGGATAACCAGTACCACTATATCTCCCATGTAAACTATAATACCGTTGTTGCTACACCTTATGATATGTATGTATCAGGCTACGGCGGAGAGGGAGTTTCCGTACTTCGTCTCTGGTCTGCAAAGGCTCCTAATTTCAACATGGAGATGTTCAACAAGGGTAATTATGAGCAGGCTCTGGCACAGAATTCTATCGCCAATGCCATCTCAAAGATACTCTACCCCAACGACAACCACCTGGAGGGCAAGAGCCTCCGTCTCCGTCAGCAGTACTTCCTCTGTGCCGCTTCTGTGGGAGATATCGTAAATACCCACATGAACGTTTACGGCACCCTTGAAAACCTTGCTGACAAGGTGGCTATCCACATAAATGATACTCACCCCACACTTGCTATCCCTGAGCTCATGAGAATACTCCTCGATGACTGCGGCTATGGCTGGGATCAGGCCTGGGATATCGTTACCCGCACCTTCGCCTACACTAACCATACTGTTATGGCTGAGGCCCTGGAAAAATGGGATGTTAATCTTGTCAAGACTGTTATCCCGAGAATATTCTCTATCATCGTTGAGATAAACAACCGCTACTGCCAGTCACTTATGGAGAAAAACGGCTACGACAGCGCCAAGACCACCCGTATGTCCATTATCAAGGATAATCAGATACACATGGCTACTCTCTGCGTTGCCGCTTCACACAGCGTAAACGGCGTTTCAAAGCTCCATTCCGAGATCATCAAGCAGTCCGTATTCCACGATGAGTACGAGAATACTCCTGAAAAGTTCAAGAACGTTACCAACGGCATCGCATACAGAAGATGGCTCTATCAGTCCAATCCCGGCCTGACAAAGCTCCTCTCCGACACCATCGGCAAGAAGTTCATCAAGGACGCTTCAGAGCTTATCAAGCTCAAGAAATACGAAAACGATGAAGAGGTCCTCGCAAAGCTCCTTGAAGTAAAGAAGCAGAGCAAGGAAAGCTTCGCAAAGTACGTTCAGAAGCAGTGCGATTTCGCCCTCAATACCGACAGCATCTTCGACGTTCAGGTAAAGCGTCTCCACGAATACAAGAGACAGCACCTCAACGTTATGAATATCCTTACAGATTACGCTTACCTCCTCAATAATCCTGATGCGCCCTTTACTCCCAAGACCTATATCTTCGCTGCAAAGGCTGCCCCCGGATATTACCTGGCAAAACAGATCATAAAGATGATCTGGGCTATATCCGAGGAGATAAGAAAGAATCCGAGGATCAATCAGAAGCTTCAGGTCGTATTCCTTGAGAATTACTGCGTAACTCTCTCTGAGCACCTGATGCCTGCCGCTGATATCTCAGAGCAGATATCTCTTGCCGGTACAGAGGCTTCCGGTACAGGCTGTATGAAGCTCATGCTCAACGGCGCTATTACTCTCGGTACTCTCGACGGAGCCAATATCGAGATAAAGGATGCCTGCGGTGAGGATAATATCGTTATCTTCGGTATGACAACTCCTGAGGTAAATGCACTTAGGGCACAGGGATATAATCCGTCTCAGTATTTCAATAACGACGGCCGTATCCATGAGGCTATCGAGCGTATGTACCACGGCATAAACGGCTGTACCTTCAACGATGTGGCAAACTCCCTCAAGGACAAGGATCCTTATATGGTGCTTGCTGACTTCGACAGCTACAGAAATGCTCAGCAGTACATCACAGAGTGCTACAATGATAAGATGAAGTGGGCAAAGATGTCCCTCAACAATATTGCCGGCGCAGGAATATTCTCCGCTGACCGTGCAGTTACTGAGTATGCAGAGAATATCTGGCACCTCAGATAAGGATCAACAATACAGGGGACGGGAGTCCGTCCCCTCTTTTTACACATACCATTGATATACAGTCTATCATTTTTATCGGGGTGATTTTTATGAGACCTGTTTATGATTCATGGGACCTTAGTTATAAGTCGATTTTCGGCGCTGTCAGACAATTTGAGACCATACGCTTCACTATAAGGCTCTCAAAAGACGTCTGTCCGGACTTTCCGCCTGTTCTCGTCCTCTTCCGCACCGGCTTCAAGGAGAGATTCATCAATATGAATATAGTCACCGAGGAGGAGGACTGCATCGCCTATTCTGCTGAATATAATGCCCGCTACAGCGATGTCCACTATTACTACTTCTCATATTCTCAGGGAGGCATCCGCCATTATATAAAAAAGGTGTCTCTGCATACAGCAGGCCTCGACCACGGTGACCTCTTCCAGCTCACTGTGTATAAAAGCTCCTACGAAACACCTGATTTTCTTAAAGGCGGAGTCATGTACCAGATATTCCCCGACCGCTTCTGCCGCAGCGGCAAGCCAAAAGAGAATATCCCCGCCGGCCGTGTTATGCGTGAATGGGGAGAAACTCCCTACTACCGCCCCGACGAAAACGGCCATGTATGGAATAATGACTACTTCGGCGGCGACCTTGCAGGAATACAGTCAAAACTGGAGTACCTGCACAGCCTCGGTGTGACCTGTATATATCTTAACCCTATCTTTGAATCACATGAAAATCACAGGTACAATACCGCCAATTATATGAAGGTGGATCCCCTCCTTGGCACTAACGAGGAATTCGCTGAGCTTTGCACTGAAGCTGAAAAATACGGTATATCCATTATTCTGGACGGAGTTTTCTCCCATACAGGAGCCGACAGTGTCTACTTCAATAAGTTCGGACGCTATCCGGAAACCGGTGCATATCAGTCACAGGAAAGCCGTTACTATGACTGGTACAGCTTCATCGAATATCCGGATATCTATGAGGCATGGTGGGGCATAGATACCCTGCCGAATGTTAACGAGAACAACGAGGACTACACTGAATTCATCTGCGGTGAGGACGGAGTCCTTCGCTACTGGCTCGGCCTCGGAGCAGCCGGCTTCCGCCTTGATGTGGCCGATGAGCTTCCGGACCGCTTCCTCGATAATCTGAGAAGAGCTGTCAAGAGCTTCGATAAGGATAAGATCATTATCGGCGAGGTCTGGGAGGACGCTTCAAATAAGGAGAGCTACGGCATAAAGCGCCGCTACCTGCTGGGAGATCAGCTGGACTCCGTAATGAACGACCCCTTCCGTGAGGCTATAATCAACTTTGCCGCCGGAAGCAGAGCTGAAGACCTTATCAACGCTGTAATGACTATCACCGAAAACTACCCGAAGCCGACTGTGGATGTGCTTATGAACTTTGTCTCCACCCACGACATAGAAAGAGCCATAAACCGCCTCGGCGGAGAAAGCTGCATCGGCAAAAACAAGGACTGGATGGCTGAAAAATACCTCAGCGAAGATGAGTACATAAACGGAAAGAACAAGCTGAAAACCGCTATGGCTCTCATGTTTTTCCTGCCGGGAGTACCTTGTATATACTACGGCGACGAGGCCGGCCTTCAGGGCTATAAGGACCCCTTCAACCGCCGCTGCTATCCCTGGGGAAATGAAGATACCGAGCTCATCAGCTATGTCAGCGAACTCAGCCGCATAAGAAAATCCATACCGAATCTGAAGGACGGAAAGATATATTTCGTTCGGAATGACGGCGAGTATATAGATGAACGCATCACCGCCTTCACCCGTCAGGGAAAAGAGACCGACTATATCTTCTTTATAAACAGAAGCGATGATAATGTCTGTCTCAGCGGACTAAGCTCGTATCTGAACCGATTTACAGCCTTTGAGCAGTTCGTCGGCGACTATACGGACGATGCCCTGACTATCCCGCCCCATGGCTATTCTATAATAAAAGCAAGATTCAACGGATAATTATAACAGCAAAAAACCGGAGAAACAGGCATATTCCTGCTTCTCCGGTCATTTTATTCCGAAAGATCAGCTATTATTTTTTCAAGCACGGGGAAGTCCTTATCATAGGTCTCCTGCATCTCGTCCTCATCGGCATAAAGCAGGTCCACAGGCTTTCTGATAGTTATATACATATCGTAGGGTATCTCACTATCGTCCATTCCTATTCTCTCGCCGAACTTAGTACCTTTAAGGTAGAAGCGTCCGCTCTTTATATGACTGTTTCCCGGGAAGAGTTCATTCATATCCATGAATACCTCATCCATCTGGCCGGTCTTTTCATCAGTGAAAAGATCAGTCAGGCTCTTTCCGCCTATGACGATAACTCCGTCTGCGGACTGAAGCTGCGTTGTGAGCTTATTATCAGTACCGTTGGCATAATTCCTGTAGTCGTTGTCCGAAAGCTGTATATAGTAGACCGAGGCAAGCACCTTTCCGTTGCCGTTGAAATCCTCCGAAAAGCTCTCTATATACTCCTCCAGCTTGGGATTATCACCTATATCAAGGTCATCGCATATTACCAGCACAACTATATCCGGCTTCGGCTTGGTAACAAAATTATATATCAGGAATCCGGCTATGGAGCCGAATATCAGCACCAGTATGAGCCACCATTTGTTAAGATAGATGAAGCTCCTGAATTTCTGCCATGGAGTCCTCTTCACAACTGCTTCATCGGCTTCTTCGTGAATGGCCTCAGTATCCTCGATGATGCCCTGCTTGAGCTTTATCAGCTCTCTTCTCTCTTCGAGTATCTTCTTATCATAGGCTTCCTGACGGGCTTTTTCACGGGCTATACGCTTTTCCTCAGCTTTCCGTTCAAGCTCCTCCTGCTCCTTCTGACGCTGTGCCTGAAGCTCCCTGTTGACCTCAAAAACACTCTTTTTTATGTCGAGCTTTTCATCATCAGAAACTTCATTCCCCTTCGCCGAAACTGTTTCCGACTTCGGAGCCTTATCCTTTTCTTTCATTTTTCCTCCTGTGAAAACAATCACGGGCGGATATATGTGATGCTCGTATATAAACTATGCGTTAGTTATTGAGGGAAACCCTTTTGAAAAAGGGTTGTCCCTCAAACTCCCTTCCTAAAACTTCCAGTTTTGATTTTTTCCAGTATAGGGCGCACCGAATTTTTTTATTACCTTTTATTACAAGGTAAGCGCCCTATACTGGAAAAAATAAGATTAAAAGTCTTTGGAAAGGGGTTCGGGGAAGAACCTTTCCTCAGAAAGGTTTTCCCCGAGTAACTGACACATACTTATATAAGTGAATTAAACTTATATCCGCCCATAAATATTTATTACTCTTCGTCCTCTGGCTTTGCAGTTCTGCCGCCGTTAGCGGGAACAGACTTAAGTGTCGGGAAGAGGAGGACGTCTCTGATAGAAGCGCTGTTTGTAAGGAGCATAACAAGTCGGTCGATACCGTAGCCGATACCGCCTGTAGGAGGCATACCGATCTCAAGTGCACGGAGGAAGTCCTCATCAGTACGGTTAGCTTCCTCATCGCCCTGGCTGAGAGCCTCTTCCTGAGCCTTGAATCTTTCTCTCTGGTCGATAGGATCGTTCAGCTCTGAGTAAGCGTTACACATCTCACGTCCTGTGATAAACAGCTCGAAACGCTCAACATAGTCGGGAGCATCGGGCTTTTTCTTTGTAAGGGGAGATATCTCGATGGGGTGATCCATGATGAATGTAGGCTGAATGAGGTGTTCTTCGACGAAAGCCTCGAAGAAGAGGTTAAGGATATCGCCTCTCTTGTGGCGGTCCTCGAACTCAACGCCCTTTGCCTTAGCTATCTCACGGGCTTCTTCAAGAGTCTTTATCTCGTTGAAGTCAACACCGGAATACTTCTTTACAGCGTCGATCATGGTAAGTCTCTCGAAGGGCTTGCCGAGGTCGATCATATACTCGCCGTAAGGTACGCAGGTAGTTCCGCATACTTCCTGAGCCACATGACGGAACATATTCTCAGTGAGATCCATCATTCCGTAGTAATCTGTATATGCCTGATAGAGTTCCATAAGTGTGAACTCGGGGTTATGACGTGTATCAACGCCTTCGTTTCTGAAAACTCGGCCGATCTCGTAAACTCTTTCAAGTCCGCCGACGATAAGTCTCTTGAGGTAGAGCTCAAGGCTTATACGGAGCTTTACATCCTCATCGAGAGCGTTATAGTGAGTTTCAAAAGGTCTTGCAGCAGCTCCGCCGGCATTTGATACCAGCATAGGAGTCTCGACTTCCATGAAGCCCTGTGCGTCAAGGTAGCGTCTTATAGAGGATATTACCTTTGAACGCTTTACAAATGTATCCTTTACCTCAGGATTTACGATAAGGTCAACATAGCGCTGACGATATCTTGTATCGGGGTCCTTGAGGCCGTGCCATTTCTCAGGCAGGGGAAGGAGTGACTTTGAAAGGAGCACGATGCTCTTTGCGTGTATGGAGATCTCGCCCTTTCTTGTTCTGAAGACATATCCCTCAACACCGATAAGGTCACCGATATCCCACTTCTTCTTGAACTCCTTGAAGAGGTCTGCACCAACGTCGTTTGAGCGCACATATACCTGTATACGGTCAGTAACGTCACGGACATCGATGAAGTTAGCCTTACCCATATCTCTCCAGCTCATGATACGTCCGGCAATGCGGATAGTATTCTCATGGAGGGCTTCAAGGCTTGCATTCAGCTTTTCCTCGTCTCCGCCGGCAGCAGCTATAAGCTCAGCTTCCTTTGCCTCATACTCTGCCTTGTAGTCAGCAGCGTGGCCGGTCACATCGAACTTTGTTATCTGATAGGGGTCCTTGCCAAGCTCTCTGAGGTCAGCCAGCTTGTCAAGGCGGTCCTTCTTGAGTATATTTATATCCTGTACGGCCTCCTCGGCCTCAACAGGAGCGTTTACCTGATTTTCGCTCATTACAGTACGTCCTTCCGTGATTACTTGGATATTTCAATGATCTCGAAGCGAAGCTCGCCGGCAGGAGCCTCAACGATGAAGATATCTCCCACCTTTTTCTTCATGGCAGCCTTGCCGATAGGAGATTCGTCTGAGATCTTTCCTTCTCTTACATTAGCGTGGTTTGTACCAACGATAGTGAATGTCTCGATCTTGCCTGTATCCACACGCTTTATTGTGATCTTTGAGCTCATGCCTACCTCATCTACTGAGATATTGGAATCCTCAACTATCTCTGCATTGTCGATAGTGTACTGGAGTTCGCTGATCTGAGCTTCCAGGATAGCCTGTTCGTTCTTTGCCTCATCGTACTCAGCGTTCTCGGAGAGGTCTCCGTAGGAACGAGCGACCTTCAGTCTTTCGGCAACTTCCTTACGTTTATTGATCTTGAGGTCATCAAGCTCAGCGACCAGCTTGTCGTAGCTCTCTCTGGACATCTTCTTTAAAGCCATGATAATGCACTCCTTATTTATATATTAGTCAGCGGGAATCATCCCTGAAACAGCATTACTTAACATTATAATATATTTCCGGCTTTTTGTCAATATCTCACGTTTTAAATTGCATGGAGAATTGAGGATCCATGTATCTGCTCCCGATTCTCATCATTGACAGGGTGAGGCTGGTATGATATAATTAATGTATATTTTAAAACAAGGGTCTGTTAAAATGGAAAAATTCAAAGATCTTATGACAAAGCGGTGGTTCGCCAATACCATGGCGGGATGCATAACTGTAATATGCTATCTGCTGCTTTCAAATATAGGTTCCATATGGGACGAGATATCCACTATAATCAGCTATTTCTCCACAGCTATCGGCGGCTGTGTCATGGCTTATATGATGAATCCCCTGGCCAAGTTCTATCAGAAGACCTTTTTCAGAAAGATACCCTCCCACTCTGCACAGTGGGTGCTTTCCATATGCCTTGCCGTTGCGACTGTGATATGCTTTGTTGTGCTGTCGCTCCTTACGCTGATACCTCAGCTTGTGGAGAGTATTACCAATTTCGTCAATAATATAGGCACATATGCAGCCTCCGTACAAAAGCTGCTCGAAAACATCGATCCGGATGTATCCCGCAAGGTGAACCTGAGACGATTTGTCGATTCCTCTGAAAAGATACTCAACGAGGTGACCTCCTACATTTCTGATAATTCCACCGAGATCATCAATTTCTTCACTACTGCCGGAAAGGGTATGTTCAACTGGATAGTCGCATTTATCCTGTCAGTATACCTCCTTGCCGGAAAGGACAGGATAAAAGAGGGCTCTACAAGACTTATGAAGGCAACTATGTCTCCCTCAAAATACGATCACACCATATCCTTCCTCAAGCACTGTGATGCAGTTCTCAACCGCTATATCGTCTTCACTATCATCGATGCTCTCATTGTGGGTACAGTAAATGCCATATTCATGGCCATAACCGGTATGCAGTACATAGCTCTTGTATCCTTTGTAGTCGCCATAACCAATCTTGCGCCTACATTCGGCCCGTTGGTCGGAGCAGTCATCGGCGGATTCATCCTGCTCATGGTTGACCCGAAAAGTGCAGTTATTTTCCTTATCTTCACACTTTTCCTTCAGCTCTGCGACGGATATCTCATCAAGCCCAAGCTCTTCGGAAGCACTCTCGGAGTACCCGGCCTGCTGATACTCATTGCCATTATCGTAGGCGGACGTATCTTCGGCATCATCGGCATCCTTCTTGCTATCCCGTTTGCAGCTATCTGCGATCACTTCTACCGTGAGAATCTTCTCCCCGCCCTTGAACAAAGGCGAGCAGAAATAAACCGGCTGAATGAGGAGAAAGCTGCCGTCCCGGAGGACGATGACGGAGATATAGGCCAGACTGACTGACCTTTCAGACTATATTAAGATTATTTTAAGTTTACGGGGATATAATACAGTCAATGGATCAGATGATCCCCCCAATTCCCTCATTATTACTTATTTATTATTCCTCTTATCGCCTGCACTGATCGTGCAGGCATATTTATTATCACAGCACTATCCCCGCCGGTAAATATCAAAAGTATCAGATGCCTGTTTCGGAAATTATTGACAGCCGGACCTGTTGAGGGTATAATATACTATAGAACAAAGACAGCTGAGGCTGTACGGAATACCGCATACGGCGGTACGGGGAAAGATATTATATGAAGAATTTTTTTAAGTCTATGGGAGCCTTTGTCAGGGCACTCCCTCATTTTCTGCTGTTTGAATTTCTGTTCAAACTCATACTTGCGGCCATAGGTGCGCCTGTACTGAACCTTGCCCTTGGCCTTACGATGAAAAGCGCTCACATCTCATACCTTTCGGATGAGAGTATGCTTATCTACCTGAAAAGCCCGATAACTATCTTCATCGTGCTGATACTGCTGTTCCTTTCGGGATTTTTCGCTTTTGTGGAGCTCTGCGCTCTTGCAGCCTGCTTCACCTGCTACAGCAGGCACGACAAGATCACTGTGGGCGGTATGCTGCTTACAGGCTTCAAGGCCTTCAATAAAGCCTTCCGTGGACAGGGGATACTGAGATTCCTTATCTTTATGCTGATAATGCCTTTTGCACACTTCACCTTGTCATCAGGTATGTTTATGGCACCGCTCCTGCCTATACTCAGAAGAATGTTCATCCACTTCGACAGCCGTATCGCTGTTGTGACCTATATCCTCATACAGCTGCTTTTCATATTCCTGACAGTCAGCTGGAGCTACAGCCTCCACTATATTATACTGACAGACAAGAAATTCCCGGAATGTGTAAAGGCCAGCCGTGAAAAGATAGCCCACAGACGCATCAGGACTGCCTTTACTTTCCTGCTGTGGACAATGTTCATACTTGTAGTGTCTATAGCTGTCACTTTCGGTATCAGCTTCGTGATAGTACTGTTCATCAAGGGCTTTTCACGTCCGGAAAAAGCCTTCAGAGGAGCTCTCAATGTCATCAGATACGCTATAAGGGTATTTACAGCAGTATCTGCATTTTTCTCTGCACCGGCCATAATGTGCTGGCTCACCGGAAGATTCCTGGGAGACCTGAAAGAGGATGAGGAGATAACTCTCCCTGACCGTGAAAGAAAAAAGATGCGCCCTATGCCGAAGGCTCTGCTCATTCTCAGTCTGGCAGCCGGCGGACTTATGCTGAATATCAGCTACATAAGAAGCGTTTACAAGGGCAATATCAAGCTTTATGCTCCTATAAACGGAACACAGATAAGTGCCCACAGAGGGGCTTCTCATGATGCACCGGAAAATACAAAATATGCATTTGAAGCCGCTGTCGGCAGCGGTGCGGATTATATAGAGCTCGATGTACAGCTCACAAAGGATCAGAAGCTGGTGGTCATTCACGATAAAACCATCGACCGCACTACAGACGGCTCCGGAAGAGTATCCTCGTATACCTACGATCAGCTCCAGGATTTCTCCGCAGGAAAATGGTTCGGCAGCGAGTATGAGGACGCAAGGATAATGCTTCTCTCCGATGTCCTTGAGCTGGTTGACCATAAGTGCCTTATGAATATCGAAATAAAGAATATCGGCAATGTCGATCTCATCGCTGAGATGACCGTCGACCTCGTAAACGAATACGATATACGGGATTCATGCTATATCACGTCATTCTCCTATAAGGCTCTCCAGAAGGTCAAGGACCTTGACCCGAAGATCAAGACCGCTCTTATAGCAAATCTTGCCACATCCACCTCATATTCAAAGCTCCCGGATATAGACGCTGTCAGCATGAACTATATCTTTGTGAACCAGAGCGTTGTGAATACTGTCCACCAGAACGGCAAGAAGATATTCGTTTGGACTGTTGACCGTGAAGAGGATATCCGCTCCATGATCTCACTCAACGTGGATAACATCATCACCAACCGTCCGGACAAGGCCGCCGAGATAGCTGACTCAGACCGTATCGGCGATACCATACTCACTATACTCCGGATGATATTCAGCAGCTGAATATATCAGCTGTCTCCGGGAAAAATAAATTACAGATATATCGCCTTTTGCTTGACAAATTAAATGATATAATGTATAATTGAGGTATGTAAATATATTGCGAGGTCAAAAATGAAGGACGGAAGACGTTTTATTAAAATGATCCTGCTGCTTACACTCATTATGGGAAGCCTTACTATCTCCCTTATGGTGCTTGCAAGGATCAGAGATAAAAATAATACCTACATCACTATAGATATCGGCACTATGAAGCTTGTTCAGCTCGAAGATCCCAAGGAAGGGGATCCCATAGCTATTATAGATACGTCAGTGGGAGAGATAAGAATGGTCCTCTACCCTCAGTATTCCCCGAATGCCGTGAAAAATTTCACCGATCTGGCCGAAAAAGGCTATTACGATAATACCTATGTTTTCGACTCTCAGGACGGCGCATATGCCGGCTGCGGAGCTAAAAATCAGAACGGCACCGTGGGCGATGACACCGATGAGCGGATAGAACGTGAGCTCCACCAGAACCTCTGGCCCTTCAGAGGCGCTGTATGTATGATAAATACCGAGTACAGCCGCACACTCAAAGAAAAATTCCTGGGCGGCGGTACCTACTACTGCGGAAGCCGCTTCAATATAATCAACTCTATCAAGTTCACTGACGATATTTCAGAGGAACTCAGAGAATCCTCTCCAAGCAAGGCTCTTGCTGATGCCTTCATAACTAAGGGCGGTATCCCTAATTTCTCACAGCAGATGACTATCATCGGCCAGACCTATGAGGGTCTGGATGTTGTGGATAAGCTCGCTTCACTTGAATACGACGGCACAGGCCAGTACAATAAGCCTACACCGGATGTTATGATAAAGTCGATCCGTATAAGCACCTATTCTTCAAAGGACGCTGTATCCGGAAAATAATTGTCACGCTTTACTAAATATCCCACCATTTTTCCACGACTTCTCTGTTTTTAACAAAATTTAGCGAAAACTATTTACAAATTGATTTTTATGATGTATAATAAATAGGTTACTGAGAGTAACTTGATTTCACAGCATACTGAAGGAGTGAAATTTATGGTAAAAAAGGCTCTTGCAGCTTTTCTCTGCACTGTAACCGCCGCTTCAGCTCTGTACTCATGCGGCAAACACCTTGAAGTAGATGATGCCTCTTCTTATAACAAGACCTCATCTTCGTCAGATGAAGGCTCTCAGACAGATACTGATACTTTATGGCACCTCGATAACGGCGTTATCAATATCGACAGATTCGCTGACAGATCAGTTCCTGATATAGATAAGGAAAATTCGCCTGTAAAGAATTTTACATCTCCCAAGGAGGGAGATACCGTCATTATCATGAAATTAAAGGGATATGACGGAGAAATAAAGATCAGACTTTTCCCGGAGTATGCCGAAAAAGGCGTTGAAAACTTCGTCGGTCTGGCCGAAAAAGGCTACTACGACGGCCTCATTTTCCACCGAATCATCCAGGACTTTATGATCCAGGGCGGAGATCCTACCGGTACAGGTACCGGCGGTGACTCGATCTGGGGAGGTACCTTCGACGGCGGCGCCGATACTAATGTTATCCATGCAGCCGGTGCTGTTGCCTATGCAAACAGCGGTTCAACAGATACCGACAGAAGCCAGTTCTATATCGTTACAGGAAGCCTCTATCCCGAGGAGCAGTTCGCTAACGGCGCTCCTGAGGATGTTAAAAAAGTTTATTCCGCAGCCGGCGGTGCTCCATGGCTCGACGGCGGCTATACAGTTTTCGGTCAGGTCTACCAGGGACTCGATATCGTCTTCTCTGCTCAGGATATACTGACAGAGAAAATGGTAAGCGGCGCTCCCGCAACTGCCGAGGACAGACCTGTTGAGGAGCTCGCTATAGAGTACCTTAAGGTCGGCAAGTATGAGGGCGAAGAGCTTAAATGGTTCATCGCCGACTATAAATAATGTTCCCATGCCGCAGGTGCGGTTTATATAACAAAAGAAAGAAGTTCAGGAGAGAAAAATATAATCCTGAAAAATAAGGAGCGAATTTAATTGGATAAGTTTGTAGTCAAAGGCGGAAGACGCCTGACCGGCGAGGTTACTATCAGCGGAGCTAAAAATGCAGCTGTTGCTATCCTTCCGGCTGTGATCCTGTCAGATGAACCATGTGTCATCGAAAATGTCCCCACAATAAGCGATGTAAACATCTGTATCCGTATCCTCAAGGAAATGGGCGCAAAGGTTGAAAGTGTAGGAAAGGACGCTTACAGGATCGACCCTACCAGTATTGATAAATTCTGCGTTCCCTATGAGACCGCAAGGAAGATGAGAGCTTCTTACTACTTCCTCGGCGCTCTTCTGGGAAAATTCAATAAGGCAAGAGTTTCTATGCCCGGCGGATGTCCCCTCGGAGACCGCCCCATAGATCAGCACCTCAAAGCCTTCACCTCCCTCGGTGCTAAGTATAACCTGAGCCAGGGTATGATCGACCTCACTGCTGATAAGCTTACAGGCAATCAGATCTTCTTCGACGTTGTTACCGTTGGTGCAACTATGAACGCTATGCTTGCCGCTGTTAAGGCAGAAGGCCTCACAGTTATCGAAAATGCCGCTAAGGAGCCCCATATCGTTGATCTCGCTAACTTCCTCAACTCTATGGGCGCAAATATCATGGGCGCAGGTACAGATGTTATCAAGGTCCGTGGTGTGGAACACCTCCACGGTACTACCTATTCCGTCATCCCCGACCAGATCGAAGCCGGCACCTTTATGGTTGCTATCGCCGCTACAAAGGGCGACGCTATCATCAAGAACGTTATCCCCAAGC
>DFHF01000016.1 GCA_002371825.1 Ruminococcus flavefaciens
ACTATATCAACTGATTCATGTAGAGCAGAAGTGGATTATAGAGGTAGGGCACATTACTATGATCGTACAGGTGAAGAATATACTATTGATGAATACTTTTCAAAATACTAATAGTAAGGAGTTTTTAATATGATATTAAGTAGTGAATACGTTGAAAATTCTGCGCTAACAATATTTACAGCCACAACTAATACGGCGATGCCTGCAATAAGCAAGCATCGCCTTTTTTGGCGCACCGTAGAACTTTTCAGAAAGCCGCAGAAAATTTTTCAGGATTTTTTTGTTTTTTACTGCGACAAATGCATGATTTTTTTCGTATAAGTAACAGATGGAAATATTTCCTGCCGAAAGGAGGAACAGTATGGACAACGGTTCAAGTAGCTACAGCCGTTTCCTGTCAGGAGAAAAAGATGCTATCGACGAGATAATAAAAGAATACAAAGACGGCCTCGTTTATTACCTTTACAGCATAACCAGAGATATGCAGCTCGCTGAGGAGTCAGCTATTGACACCTTCGTCAAGCTATATGTTGACAAGCCCCGTTTCAAGGGCAGCGGCGCTTTCAAGACCTGGCTTTATACTATAGGAAGAAACAAAGCCTATGATGCAGTACGGAAGCTCCCGAAGATCTCCTGTACTCCTCTCGAAGAAGCATATTATGTTTCTGATGGGAATGACATAGAAAAAAAGGTCGACAGGGACGAGATGCGGGACGACCTCCGTAAGATCGTCTCGAAACTCAAGCCCGAATACAGTCAGGCAATATGCCTGGTATTCTTTGAAAACTTCTCAAACGACGAAGCCGCAAAAATAATGAACAAGTCCAATAAACAGGTGCGTGACCTGCTGTACAGGGCAAAACAGATCCTGAAAAAAGAACTGACAAAGGAGGGTGCGGTATATTATGGATTATAAAGAAATGGCCGAGATCGTCAAAAGCCGTGGCGATCAGATAATAGCTGAAAAACAGGCACGAAATGCCCGTATAAAAAAGATATCCTCCGCAGCCGCCGGAGTCTGTGCAGCAGCTGCTGCCGCCTTTGCGATCTGGAACGGCGGTATTCTCAGGAATGCAACTTCTGAGGATTTCAAGGAACACGGCAATATTATAGCTTCAGATGATACAGTTAATGCCACTGAAAATAAAACGACAGCTCCCGTCAATATAGATCACACTATTACCACTGCTGCCGCTGGATCAACACATACAGAAACTGCATCATCTGCCGCCGGTATAAGCATTATCACCACTCACTCATCCGTTGCCGAAAGAACCGGATCATCACCGGCACCAGTAACAACTGCGAAATATGCAGCAAACTCAAAGCCCACAGTTACAACTGCGGTATATGCTTCAAACTCAACACCTGCAGCCACAACTGCCGTTCTTTCGGAACCGGAGAAAAATACTGATATCACATACGAACCAATTACTCCAGAGGAGGGAAAAATAATGATCAAACAATTTTTAGCAGCTTTAGCTGCCGCATCAACTATGAACAACGCAGCAGCTGTAAGTACATCACCTATCGTCCGCTTTGAGCAGGACAACTCATTCAGCAGCACCAATCAGTCTTATTATGACAAATTCGATTCCGGTGAGCTTAACGCTGATCTTAACGGTGACGGAACATTCGATGTATATGATGCCTTTGCCGCATTCATATGCAAGGACATGAAGAGATCTGATATCATGGACGATAACGGAAAAGCAGCTCAGTTCTTCACAAGAGAGCAGCGCATGAATATTGTCGGCATGGACAGCTTTGATGAGAACGGCGAGCTTATCTCACCTTCCTCAGCAGCAGTCAGCTTTGAATTTTCAGCAGCTTTAAATAATTACCATTTACTCAAAAACGGAATAATACTCTCAGATTATGATGTGAACAACTTCCGCACTCTCGATGGAAAATTCACACCTGAAAGCTGGTACGCCCCGGGATATTGTTCAGCTTTAGCAGATTCCATATCAATGAGATATGAATTCACCGAAAGATATGACGCAGAAAACAATGTGGATTTTGATTTCAATGCAGACGGAACTGTAGATATAAAGGACTGTATCGATTATTGTGTATTTGAATATTATATCAGCGGACAAAGCGCAATAAACTATACACATATCAGTGAGTTAGATCAGTATGAAAACGCATATTACAGTAA
Organism: Ruminococcus flavefaciens; assembly: GCA_002371825.1. GTDB lineage: Bacteria > Bacillota > Clostridia > Oscillospirales > Ruminococcaceae > Ruminococcus > Ruminococcus flavefaciens_L. Next base: position 2,165 of record DFHF01000016.1, read on the forward strand.
TCACGGATGGATGTTATTACACCACATTGATACTCTTGCCGGACGTGAATCCGCAGACGGAATATGTGTCCCTGCTGAATATTATGCACAGCAGGTTCCTCTGAAGGAAACAACTATAAAGAACTGTGCTGAATATGCTTTGAGTCACCCATACAACAGCTTCCTGATAGGCGGAAACAACTCAGCGTTTATGATAAAGCACTTTATGAATAACTATGAATTTTCAGAGGAATGGCTGGATCCTCAGTTCTGCTATGACTATCTGCTCAACAGTGTTACCGAATCAGGCTTCACTGATGATTTTACTATGAAAATGATAAAGGATATGTCCGGTATAAACGGATACGGCTATAGATATATGGGTGAAGCAAGAGTCATCGCTATCGAGTCAGGTCTTGTTAATTACAATGATTACTGCGATATCCTCAGCTGGCATTATTCTAATCCCAACTACCTGAAATACAACTATGCTATGTATGAGCAGGCTATCGCCAACGGAGAGATAGCTGAGCCTGATATAGACGGCAGCGGCAGGCTTGACGAAATGGATCTTACCATTTTAGGAATATTATACAGATATGAAAACACATACAGAGCTATTGACGAAAACTTCTCCGACTATATTAAAAGATGTTTCAGCCAAATGTATTTCTTCAACTGGGAGCCTGATATAGAATTCCTTTCCAAGCACTTTGACTGCAACAACAACGGACTTTCATGCGACAGCAGCGACGCTCTATTCGCAGGTTTGTACGTTGCAAAACATGGCAATATAGATCCCAAAAGAGACGATTACAACCACAACCTTTTCACCTATGCAGAATCAATTATCCGTGCAATACCGAATGGGTTATATGACGACAAGACTCCTGAACCAGCATTTGCCCCTGTTCCCACAGACCGAACAGGTGATGCCTCAGATGACGGAGTTCTCAAAATGAACGATGCAGTTCTCATAATGCAGTCCATTTCAAATCCCGACAAATACCAGCTCAATTCCAGAGGAGAATTCAACGCAGATATCTATAATACCGGCGACGGTATCACACCTAATGACGCTCTTGAAGTACAGCGCACCCTTCTCCATGAAAACTGAGCTTTGACTGAAAAACTGAATACATAGTTCCGGACTCGGTCTCAGCGTTTTTACGAAATGTGAAAGCGCCGGGGACCGGGTCCTTTTTTCTATCCAGGTATGGGAAGAGCAATAAACATCAAAAAATGCTCTTTGACCTTAAAATTTACAGATATTGCACAAAATGTATTGACATTTTATGTCCTGATATTATATAATAAATACGATGATTGCTGACGAAAAACTATTTTTTATGTGCCGCTTATATTTCTGGCTATACATTTGGAGCCTATAAGCAAAAAAAATACATATCATTCGAATATCAATTATGGTACATTATCAATACGATCCACTTTGATGAAAATGGCTGAAAATAATGTCTGACCGCACCTTATTAAAAGCCTTTTCAAAATATACTTTGTTTTTATCTGGGAGGGAAAAACAATGAAAACATTTTTCAAAAAACACATCACCAGCAGCCTTATCACGGCCGCAACGCTCGCAGCATCTGTTAGCACTACACTTGCTCCTATGAACGCATCGGCCGAGATCAAGATCAAGGGCACAGAGCTCCTTGGCGCTACTACCTTCGACGACAACGTAGGTATCCCGTGGCATACCTGTGAGACGGCTCCTGCAAGACAGTCGTTTGACATTTCAGACGGTAAGTACACGGTAAAAGTACTCTCCAACGGCGTAGGCGCAAATGGCAGATGGGATCTTCAGTTCCGTCACAGAGGCCTCAACATCATAAGCGGTCACAAGTACTATGTACACGCTGAGGTCACCTGCTCAGAGGACGGTTGGTTCTACACCTGCATCAGTGATTATTCTGTTCATAACGAATACTGGAACAATGCCGGTGAAGGCAAATGGATACCCGTTCAGCTCAAGAAGGGCGAGACATTTGTTATTGATACCACATTTGATGCCGGCACAGAGCAGGATCCCATTTTGGAGGGCCCCGCAGAATGGTCTTTCATGTACGCTGACCACAAGAATTCGACCAGTGAATTTTCTGGAAATGATACCGGTGTCCCGGAGGGAGCTACTCTCACATTCGATAATTTGTCTCTTCAGGATATGTCCGGCGACGCAATTTCTGAAGGAACTGATGAGTATGGCATTATCAGACCTAAGTCCAACGTTCGCCTAAACCAGGTAGGTTACTATACAAAGCTCAGAAAGCAGGCTTCCTATACAACTGATGCTAAGGATCCGCTCAGCTTCACAGTATTTGACAAGTCCGGCAAGGCTGTTTACACCGGCAAGGCTTCCAATGTGATCGACGATACCGATTCCGGTACACCTGCCACAGTGAAGGTAAAAGGCGACGGCGGAAAGCTGATCGACAAATACAAGGATTCCGGTAAATACGTTCAGATCCTTGACTTCACTGATATCCCGGATACAGTAACCGGTGACGGATTCTATATCGTAGTTGACGATAAGGTAGGTGTTTCCGGCACACAGTACAGCATATATGAGGGCGCATTCGATACAAAGACAGCCGACGGCAAGGTAATGTGGACAAACTGGAAGACAGGCATATCATACCAGATGAACAAGTCCCACCCGTTCTCAATAAAAAATGAGAAGCTGTATGGAGATCTCGTAAGAGATGCTGCTTCATACTACTATCAGAACCGTTCAGGTATTTCTATCGACTCAAAGTACATCAAGAACGGTGATGATCCTAAGCTCGCCCACAATAAGTTCGGCCATAACCCTGATAAAGCTTATGTACAGCCTGAGTGGGTCAAGAATTACAACGGGGACAAGTTCGACGGCGATACAGCATACTCTATAACCGCTACCGGCGGATGGTACGAATCCTATGACCACAGCAAGTCCGTTATTAACGGCGGTATTTCTGTATGGACTCTCCAGAATCTCTATGAGATGTCCAAGAAGATAGGAACAGAAAACAAGTGGGATGACGGAAAGACTATGCTCATTCCTGAGGGTACCAACGGTGCTCCTGACCTCCTTGACGAGGCAAGAACTGAGCTTGAGTGGATGTTTGATATGATCGTTCAGCCCGATGATCCGTACTGGGGCGACAAGGGAACAAGTGCCAGCGCAACAGGTCTCGTTTACCACAAGCTCCAGGATTCCAAGTGGACAGATCTTGCTGTTTACGCCTGGGACTACGGCAAATTCAAAACCGGAAATGAGCGTATAGTCAAGCCTCCGACGTATGCAGCTACCTTCAATACTATCGCTTGTGCTGCACAGGCTGCCCGTCTCTGGAACGATATCGACAATGAATTTGCACTTAAGTGCCTTGAAAAGGCTGAGTACTGTTTGGCTGCTGTTGAGAAGCACAAGGCTGACTGGTCTGTCACTGTAGGTGATACTTTAGAGCAGGATGATGTCATGGGTACAGGCAAAAGAGGCAAGGATCCCCTGTTTGCTCCTCTCGATCAGGCTGTAGTTGGTGCTCCTTACGGCGATACATACGTTGAGGATGACTACTACTGGGCACTCTGTGAGCTCTTCGCTACAACAGGTGATCCTGAGTATCTCACAAAGCTCAAGGAATACAAGAATTCCAATGATGCTACCGGCGCAGATAAGGCCCTCAGCATTACCACCAATATTACAGGCGGTGAAAACATGGGATCATTCAGCTCCTTCAACTGGGGCTGCACCTCCGGTCTCGGAACACTGTCGCTGTTCCTGAATGAAGATCATCTTAATGAAAAGGATGCAAAGCAGATAAATGATTCGATCCTTAAGGCTGCCGATGAGTATCTGCACCTTGAAGAAGAATCAGGCATGGGTATACCTTACAAGGGAACAGAATATATTGACAAAGTCAACATAGATCTTGACGAAAACGGAAATCCTGTTGAGATCTCCGGCTATGAGCAGAATTCCAACTCATTCGTTGTCAACAACGCTATGATTATGTCCTATGCTCACCTCATTTACGGCGATCAGAAGTACATAGACGGTGCTTCAACTGCTATGGACTACATCTTCGGACGCAACGGAAACGACTTCTCTTATGTATCCGGCTACGGCGATACAGAAATGGGCACTGTTCTTCATTATCCCCGTCACGCATACTGGGCTGCCAGCATTGATCCCGACTTCCCGAAGGCTCCCAATGGTGTCCTTTCCGGCGGACCAGGTGCAGGTATGCAGGATCCTTACATATACGGTCTTGGCTACAGAAGAGGTGCTGTTGCAAACCAGAAATGCTATGTGGACAATGCAGAAGCATGGTCTGTAAACGAGTGCTCACTCAGCTTCAATGCTCCCCTTCTCTGGATGGCTTCTTTCCTGGAGGACAAGGGTGCGAGCGAGAAGATCATTCCTCCTGTTTTTGAATCCAAAATCTGGGGCGATGCCAATCAGGATAAGCAGCTCAAGCTCAACGATGCTGTTCTGATAATGCAGTCTATCTCAAATGCTGACAGGTACGGCGTGGACGGTACAGAAAAGACTCACATCACCAAGCAGGGCCAGTACTGGGGCGATGTTTATGAGCATAACAACGGTGTTATTACACCTCAGGATGCCCTCCAGATACAGAAGTACCTCATTCAGGAGATCCCGGATCTTACTCCTGCTGAAAAAAAGGTCTCTGAAAAGTGAGATAAGTGATACCTTATTTTTTTAATTCACATTCATAACACCAGACTGTCAGCATACTTTTCTCCCATTCAGCATAGAATGTTCAAAAAATCAAAGGAGCATTGCTATGATGAAAATAAAAAGGGAACTGATAAGCGGTGGGATACTTCCGATCTGCAGCGTGTTTGCAGTTATGACCGGAGCACATATCTCTTAAAAAGCCTCCGACAATACGATCCCCGTATCAGTCGGACAGTCTGAGGAAACTCCCGTAATTATCCTCGATGCAGGACACAGCGGCTCAGCTTAAACTTGTTTTTTATAGGGCGCTCATTATTTTGAGCGCCCTATATTTATGCATAGCGTTCTATATGGAAAGAATTTGAACCGGAAGCTTTGGAAAAGGAAACTGCCTCCGCCAGAGGAACATTTTTAAAAGAGCTTCCCCTCGTCATATAGAGTATCCAAACAGGCAGCACGCTTAATACTGAACACCATTTTCTGTATCGTCCTGAAAGGGCTGACCAGAAGGAAATTACAATTTTAAATCATTTAATTCTGAATAATACTTGACAATGTGAAACAATTATGATACAGTATTAATACAACAAATTTTGGAAAAATCGATGCATTTTTTTGTTTTCTTTAGCGATCATAATAAAGGGGTATGAATAAATTGGATTCAAAAAGAATATCAGCATTTCTTCTCGCATCATTCCTGAGTTTCTGCTTTCCCGGGAGCAAGGCTCATGCCGCAGAAAATATACAGGATGGCATCAGTCTTTCCATAACAACAGACAGATCGGATTATGAGCCCGGCGATAGGATAGTTGCCGAGATAAGCCTTGAAAATAACAGCGGCAATGATATAACTGATATCTCTATGGAAGGCGCAGTTCCAGAGGGCTATCATCTTGAGGAAGGCAAGAGCACTGTCCTGAGATCGACATATATAATGTCAGGTAATTCGATAAGTTCAGAACTCGTTTTCATACCTGACGAGGAAGAAATCGCCCCCACAGAAAAAGTGACTGTTACAACAGCTGAAACTGATAAGGATGAGGTTCAGGGAACTGCTTCCACAGCCGCAGTTTCTACGGCGAGCAGCACTTCTACAGTAACTGCAGCTGCGGTAAGTGAAGATGAAAGCGATAAAAAAAACAATGCTCTTCCGCTGATCCTTGCCATTATCGGAGTCATCGCTGTTCCGGCAGCAGTTGCCGCAGTTGTTATCGTCAGAAAGAAAGGCGGAAAAACAGGAATAATGATCCTGCTCTGTATAACCGCAGCAGGCGCCATGGAGCCGATGCAGGCAAAGGCTGATGAAGAGGATCGTACAATGTCAGTCAGCCAGGAGATAACTGTAGACGGTGCCGCATTTGAACTGACAGCCACCGTTAAATTTACTGTTCAGACAGAGGATATGCAGGCAGTCGTCGAAGAATACTACTCAAACAATTCCGAAGAAATAGTTGCTGTTGAGGAGGTACAGGAAAACGAAGACGTATTCAGTGAAAAAGAAGTAATTGAGTTCCTGACTGAAAGAGGATTCACTGAATATCCTGTGACCTATGATTTCAACATGGACGGCACATATACTGATGAAGCAGAAGCTGCTGCTGATTCAGACGAAAGACACCCTATGTATCAGACCTATTTCGTAGCTGAAGATGGTTCAGTCTGGTCAATCTTCATCGTAGGCCGGACTATTGCAGCAAATCCTGCTTCCTACAATCTTCAGTCAGACAATGAGGCTCAGGTCCTTGTATCGGAAACAGAGACCCTTACAAGCTATACCGAAATGGGCAACAAGCTTTACACCACAATCCCGAAAGAATCTGCGATCATATTAAAGGTCGTGGATCAAATAACAAGCCAAAAGCTTAACGAACTAACTTTTTAAGGAGGTAAATGTATGAAAAAAGGTTTATTGAAAGGTTTTGTATCAAAAGCACTTGCGGCAACGATGCTGTTGTCATTATTGCCGGCAAATGCAGTCGCAGCAGGTGAAGATCCGGTCGTCGTAGTATCTCTGGGTGATTCATATTCATCAGGAGAAGGTATCCCGGCATTCTACGGACAGGAAAAAGCATGGGAGCAGAGAGTTTACGATGAGGATTGGCTTGCACACAGATCTACAAAAAGCTGGCCGGGTCTGATCGAGATACCGAATGTAAGCGGAAAGCTGAACAACTACAATGTAAAGCAGACTAATTCCTCAAAATGCAAGTGGTATTTCGGAGCTGTATCAGGTGCCGAGACAAAGCATTTCAGCAAGTCTACTCAGAGGAAGGATACCTACAAGAGACTCTCTTTGTTCAAGACACTCAAGACTACATCATATCTTCCGAAGCAGGCCGATATTTTCAACAAGGTCAGCGGAGATGTTGACTATGTAACACTGACCATCGGCGGTAATGATATGGGATTCGTTGATGTTATCACTACCTGTGCAACAGGCAGTACATATCTCCATTTCGGAAGCGGAAAGCTCAAGCTTGAAAAGCAGATCGATGAGATCTGGGCTGGATATTCGACCATAAGATCAAATATCAAGTCTGTTTATACCGATATAAAGGCTAAAGCAGGCGCTCAGGCTAATATTATAGTTGCCGGCTATCCTAAGCTCCTGGATAAGGAGGGCAAGGGCGTTCTTATCAGCGAGAAGGAAGCAACTATCGTTAATCAGAACGTTACAAAGTTCAACAACAGCATCGCAGACATCGTAAATGAGTGCAGAAATCAGGGCATGAATATTTACTTCGTAGATGTCGAAACTGAATTCGATAAGGACGGAGGCCATCAGGCATACTCCGACAACGCATGGATCAACAGCATCATCCTCACCAAGCAGGATCAGGATCTTGAGCAGAATGGCTTTGTAAGCGCATACTCTATCCATCCTAACGAGGAAGGTGCAAAGGCATATGCAAGATGTGTAAATGCAAAGATCAGAGAGATCGAAAACAATAAGACTGCTCGTTCAGCTATGCTCGCCAAGGCTGCTGCTCCGGAGGTTATCCCCGATACAAGCGCTGTTGAGGAGACAACCGCTCCCGCAACAGAGGCTGCTGTAAATGACGAGGATGTTATCGAAGCCACAGAGGCTGCTGAGCAGACCGCTGATGAAACATTGAATGAACAGACTGTTGATGAGGCAGCGGCTGAAACTGAGTAAATCATAACCACTCCTGAATTAGCAGTTTGCAAAAGCCATAAAAGTGCGAATTCAGGCTCGCCTACTAAAGCAGGGACTGAAGATCAGAAATTATAATACTATACCGAACAGCCGCTTCAAGCGGCTGTTTTTTTTACTACCCGTAAACAGATCAATGGTTTGATTCTTTATGTTGTCTCGTATGACTTTCTAATATCGTCCTGCTGTATCATCCTTTGTTATTATTCTTTGCGTTTTTTCATTTCTTTACCACGATAAGACTATGCTTCTTCCACTTACAAAAACTTTTTATCCTATATTAAAACCAGAAGTTTTAGTAAAGAAGCCTGAAGCATAACCTTTTTATAGAAGTGAGTCTCTCAATAAACATTTATCAGTAAATCCTTGACATCAAACAGTTTATCAATCCATACAAAACAGTATCTTTTATATTGTATAATCTGCTGATTATATATTGTATTTTGTTAACTTTTATCATATTGAATTGAATTGTGAAAACAATTGTGGTAAAATATTACATATAAAATTCACGTTGAGTGCGCTGTAAATTGTTTGAATTTATGGCAGCATTAAAACAATTTTGACATTTTAGCAGCACTATGTCATCAAAGGAGGAACTATTATGGAGAGAAGTAAACTTGTAGTAATTGAAAGAGATATGTATTGTCCATTCTGCGACACTAATTCTGCCGTTATCATCAGCGAAACTGTAAGCAGCAAATCGAGGATCGGATGTGCAGCTATAGGATTAAAGGACGGCTGTCTGCTGACCATTACTGGTGGCTGCTGGGCTATCATAAGTGGAATACCGCTTTATGATACAAAAGAAGAATACACAAATGTTAATTACGGTTTTTGCCCTCACTGCGGCAATACATACCCGATAAACAGACCTGAGGAAGAAAAGCAGACAATAGGCAGCAAATTCCAGTCGGCAAAACAGGGAGCTATGAACAACTTTAATTCCGTAAAGGGAATGTTCAGCAAAAACGATCAGCAATGACAGATGAAGAAATAATTGAAGCCTTCAGAAATAAGCGTAAGGACGATATCAAAAAAGCTGTTATCCGTCCAAAATTCAGGCTGTATAAAGAACTGCTGCAAATAGCTGTATTCTCATTGTTGATAGCCGTGACAGCGATTTTGGGCAGCAGTCTGCAAGCATGGCAGTATACTATTTTATTGACAGTCGTGATACTGCTTTTCCTTATCACGCAGACTAAAAACATCATACTTCTGATGATATTCATGTATCAGAGATTCGCCCCTAAAACTATTCGGGCAGCCTGTCTTTTTACACCGAGCTGTTCTGAATATATGCGTATCTCAGTAAAAAAATACGGTGTTTTCAAAGGTGTGAATAAAGGCTTCAGAAGACTGAGAAGATGTCGTCCTCCTAACGGAGGGCTTGATGAACCTTAAAGGGTGATTTAAATGAGTAATAACAATAAAATGCCGGAAGGCTGGGGACAGAATAAGAGCATTCCCGATTCATGGAAAAAAGGAAACAGTCTGCCGGAGAATTGGGGAAAACAAAGCCCCGGTGCCGGTAACATATGGCCTTCGGGCAATTCATCCGCAGCAAAATCAAAAACGGATCAAGCTCCGGGCAGCAATTTCAATATTTCAGAAGCGGCTCATAAAGGTGCCGGTCTGCTTGCAGGTGCTGCCAAAAAGATCGGCGGAGCTGCTAAAAATGCTGCCGGCAGTGCCGTTGAATACGCCAAATCTGACGATGCTGCCGAAAAAGCTGCGTTTGCAAAGGAAAAAGCCGGAGCAGCTTTTGCAGGACTTAAAGGCAAGGCAGCAGCATTAGCTGCTCAACGAAAAAAAGCTGACAGCAGCGATGCTCCTGCTGATGATGTCATAGAGGACGTAAATGACGCTATCGATGAAGCTTATGATGCATCAGATGCAGCAACAGACACAGCCGGCTTTATTGGCGAAGCAGCAGGCGCTGAAAGCTTTGACGAGCTTTATGAAAAGGCTATGAAGACTACGGACGAGGAAGAAGCTTCTGACGATACGGCTTACGATGAGGAAGATGTTCCTGATGAAAGCTCCTTCTTTGACGAGGAGGAATCTTGTGATGAACCCGCATTTGACGAGGAAGAAGCATCTGATGAACCCGCCTTCGATGAATCTGATGAAACGGATATGGGCTATGTAAGCAATAGAGCTGAGACACCTGTTGCAGCTGCTCTTCAATATCCACCGCCTGTTTCGCCTGCACCTATGCAGCCTCAGCCTGCACCGAGACAATTCAGCTATGAAGAGGAGAAAAAATCACCTCTTGTTCCAATCCTTGTTGTTGCATTGATCGTATTGGTTCTTGCATTCGGCATATTGTTTGGTGTTTTTATTTCTCAGAAAAAGGAGAAAAAAGACGATAATTCAGATACAGCTGCCGTAGTCACGACAACAGAAACGACTGTTCCTGAAAATGTTACATCATATACGATAGCCGAACCTGATAATACCGAGATCCCCACCAATAATGCAGCAGCAAAACCGGCTATCCAACAGGAAGCAGTCACTGCCCCGGCAAACCAGACATCGAAAGAATCAGTGGATCTGTCAGGTGTTATAAACAGCAAAGGCGCAAAATATGTTTACAGCTATACAACAGACTATGTTCTTAACGGCGGAAAGAAGGCCGAACAGCGTCTTGACCTCGAAAACGGCTGGAACATTTCAGCAAAAAGCTTCTGTTCAGCCTATGGATTGATCTGGTATGAGTTATGGGATGCAGATGACGGAGATTATTACGGTTGGGTGGATTCCGAGTTTATCGATTTCAATTTAAAGAGAATAGGCGAAAGATATGTCACCACAGAATCCACAGGCCTCAACCTGCGTTCTCAGCCCAACAGCAGCTCACCGATCCTCGATAATATCCCGAGAAACGCCAAGATCAACTGCTATGAATCCGGTGTCAGCGGCTGGTATATCGTTTATTACAAAAATGAAAAGGGCTATGTAAGCTCTGAGTATGTTTCAACAAAACCAAACGGCTCAGCCACAGAAGTGAACGGTGTAACACTTTATGACTGCTCAAAATATGGCAGGATAAATACTCGCGGCGGAACTCTGCCGAGTATTACTCTGGATTATATAACCGGCGGAGAATGGCAGACTCTACGGGACAGCCTCGGAAACGGCTGGCATATCAAAGCCACAAGATACTGCAATACAATGGGTATCACATGGTATGAGATAGAGGATGCTGACGACGGTGACTACTACGGCTGGATAGACGGTTCGTTTATCGATTTTGAGTGATGAAAAGGTAATGATATGAGGCATATTGAGATCGCAGTTATACTTTTTGCGCTTGCAGGCTTATTTGCGTCCTGCGGCAAGGTCCCGGAAAACAGCAGTACTGTCCTGCCCTCTGCAAATATGGAAAATACTGTAACCGGCACTGAGCAGACTACTGCAGCAGTTAACACAACTGCAGGCACAACGCATTTTATTTCAACAACTGTAACATCAACTACCACGAGCGGCAGTCAAACTGCCGCTCAGACTCATGCAGAAGCTGTTACGGTAAATACCACTGTGCCTGAGGATACTGACATACCCCCGAATTTTACAACTGAACAGCCTGCAGAAGCAGCAACAGAAGCTCAGAACGATCAGATCACAAGATTTGACGCATTCTCTGATTATACTTTATGGGCAGAATATACCGGTTATCCGGGCGGACTGCTTGAAGCAGAAGGAGCAACCGGCATTAATCAGGACTATTTCCATACACCTGACAGCTCGCCTGCCTATAATTCCGGAAGGATAGTTATTGGCGACAGCAGATGCTGTCAGCTCGGTATCTACCAGTACAGAACAGGTCTGAATGATTTTGCTGACTTCGCAGTCTGGGGAGGTCACTATATTTCCGGATACGGAGGTATAATGACTGACGAACATTTCCGTGAGGCTGAACAGTGTTTTCAGTCACAGATCAGAAGCTGTCAAAAAAGCAGGATATACTTTTTTGCGACTGTGAACGACTATGATTGCTGGAGCAATAATAATTCATCGTATATCAGCGCTGCAATAAATACCGCTGAAAAGCTTGCTTCTATGTCATATGAGATGGATGGTATCACATATCACCCGGAGGTTTATGTTATCGGCTTTGACGGGTGCTGGCTCACCGGTGATCTGTTTGGTACACCGCAGGACGTTTTCAACCGCTATGTTCAGGATTATAATGACAAGCTCAGAAGCGCCTGCTCATCAAGTCCTTCCCTTCAGGGCAGGTTCACAACAGTTCAGGAAATTGTCGGCGGAAAGGCAGGCTTTATTGATGACGGTCTTCATTATTCTGATGACACGTTAGAAGCAATACGAGCTTACATATCAGATTAGGAGCGATACTATGCCATTAAAGTTTATTCGTGATGATATAACAAAGCTGAAAGCCGATGCAATAGTAAATGCAGCAAACACCTCGCTTCTCGGCGGAGGCGGAGTTGACGGTGCTATCCACCGTGCTGCCGGACCTGAGCTACTGGAGGAATGCAGAAAACTCGGCGGCTGTGAGGTGGGCAGGGCAAAGCTTACCAAGGGCTATAACCTTCCTGCCGGACATATCATACATACCGTCGGACCTGTATGGAGCGGCGGAAAAAATAATGAACCTGAGCTGCTCCGTGGCTGTTACGAAGAGTGTCTCAGGATAGCAGCAGAGAATAAGTTCGAGAGTATCGCATTCCCCCTCATTTCGTCCGGAGCATATGGATATCCAAAGGATCAGGCTCTGAAGATCGCTGTGGACAGCTGTTCAGAGTTTCTGAATAATCACGACATGGATATAACTATCGTGATCTTTGACAGGGAGTCATTCGACATCGGCAAGAAGACTCTGAAAAATATTCAGGCATTTATCGACGATAATTACTATGACGAAACAATTGAGTGGAGATACACAGATGCAAGGCCCCATGGCAATTTCAGAGGTATTCTGCGCCCCTTCGGAAAGAATACTCACCATGCTGCGGGTATGGCACAAGCAGCTCCTGCAAATGTCCCTGTCCTCGAAGAAGCCTGCGCTGAAAGTCTGAAAGATAAGCTGAAAATGATAGACGAGAGCTTTACCGAGATGCTCCTTCGCAAGATAGATGAAAAGGGAATGTCCGATTCTGATTGCTATAAAAAGGCAAATATAGATCGCAAGCTCTTCTCTAAAATACGCTCAAATAAGGATTATCACCCCAAAAAATCCACTGCTGTTGCATTTGCTGTCGCTCTTGAACTTGATATCGACGAAACAAAAGAAATGCTTTTAAAGGCAGGCTTCGGTCTTTCAAATTCAAGCAAATTCGATATTATTATCCGGTACTTTATCGAAAACGGCAATTATAATATATACGAGATCAATGAAGCTCTTTTCCAGTTTGATCAGGTTCTGATCGGTTCATAAAATGTCGCCTTGAAAGCGACCACTCCCCTCTTGAAATATGGTATTATATGATCACAGAAGAAAACAGATCACCAATTTCAAGGAGGAATCATTATGAAAAACAATATTACAGAACTCGTGCTTATACTCGACCGTTCAGGTTCAATGGCAGGGCTTGAAAGCGATACTATCGGCGGCTTCAATTCAATGATCGAAAAGCAGAAAAAGCTCGACGGAAAGTGCTACGTTTCTACGGTCCTTTTCGATAACGAGAGTGAAGTCCTGCACGACAGAATAGACCTTGCGGACGTTCCGAAAATGACCGATAAGGAGTATTTTCCCCGTGGCTGCACCGCTCTTCTTGATGCTGTCGGCGGAGCGATACACCACATCGAGAATATTCACAGATATGCCCGCAAGGAAGACGTGCCGGAGCACACTCTCTTCTGCATCACCACCGACGGCATGGAAAATGCAAGCCGCAGATATGATCTGAAAAAGGTCAGAAAAATGATAGAAGCCAAAAAAGAAAGCGGCTGGGAGTTCATTTTCATAGGCGCTAATATTGATGCTGTCTCCGCTGCTGCAGATATCGGAATATCTGAGGACAGAGCTGTCAACTATACAGCCTCCGGATGCGGAACAGCTTCTGTATACGAGGCGATGTGTGAGGTGACTTCATCGGTCAGAGGCTCAGCTTCTATCGGAAAAGACTGGAAGAAAAAGGTTCAGTGATCTTTCCGGAATGAAAATTGAATGACCAAAAAAAGATATCCCCGAGCATGACTCGGGGATGTTTTATTTATGGTCAAAAGTTCATACAACATTCAGATGCCCTGCATGATCCTGACATCATCAATACGGAACAGTGAATTTGCCGACTTTCCATGAGCCGTCAGGCTGTACCACAACTGAGAACAGCGTTTTTTCAGTCCATTTTGCTGTACCGTCAAAATCAAGATCATCGTAATTGTTGTCGACAATGAAGAATATCTCGTCATCGCTCTGGTAAAGAACTTCAGATACTTCTGTGCTTCTGAAGAGAATATTAGAGCCTTTTCCCACTGGCCGCAAGTAAACATTACCGTTCTCTTCAAAAAGCATACCGCTGTTTCTAATATCGTTCTCAGGATAGCGGTCACTGAAAAATTCATGGTACATATCGTTTATCTCGTCGATACTGTTCACGTTATATACGAGCCAGCCTGAATTGCCGCTGTCAAATTGCTGAGAAGTACCTTCGGCTATGCTAAGATCTACCCCCTCCGGACCAAAGTTATAATATTTCAAGAGAGCTTCCTCATAGATCTTGATAGCCTGATCCAGGACTTCTTCTTTGTTTGCAGGCATTTTATCAGCATAATTCTCCGGAGACATCTTTGCCCATACATTATCTGACAGCTTTTCCAGTTTTTCGGCAAGATCGCCGGATATCTTAAATTTGCCCAAATATTCATCATACGCTGTGTTATCATTGCAGATACTCAGATCTATTCGCTTATCGCCTGCAAAGAACCGCAGTTTATAAATACAGTCTCCTGCTTCAGAAGCGTTATGCAGCTTCTCCCATGAGGCTGATATCAAAATATCTGTAAGCTCTTCTTTTTCAGTATCATCCATAAGAGTTATAGTGTCAGGATCGCCTGCACGGCTGATAAAGGCATGATCAGGCTTGTCATGTGAGAACCATTCATTTGGCAGCATCGGTGTTGTTACCTTGTACCATGCTTCAACGAAATCAGTATTTAGTTTTATATCGTCTTCGGCGGAGACATTGTATATGTCAGTTGTAAGATCACCAGTGACTGTGTTCTCACATTTAAAGATAAAAAATTCCTGAACACCACTGTTTTCGATATAACGGGTTTCAAAGCTATAGATGTGCTGATTGTCTGAACAGCTGAATGATAAGGACACACGGCTGTTTTCGTAATCCGGGATAGCTGTTTCTTTATTCCATTTGACATTGCCGAATACCTCCGCAAGCTCAGGAACTTTTTCGCATGAGAAGGCTGTTGCTTCATCCCATTCGCCAAGAAAGAAGCTGCAATTTTTTGTCGGGACACTGATCATTGCATTTAATGGTGGGAAGTAAACGTCTGACATCTCCTCATTCTTTTCTGTGCTCACAACAGGCTCCGTGTTCACTTCTGGTTCTGCAATATCCTGCCATATCGGATCAACAGAATCAATGGGGGTATATTCAATAGTGATAAGCTTATCACCTGCTTCCGGCTCGTATCTGACAGCCTTATTGATCACGTTCAGTGCTTCCTCATCTAACTTGTATCTTTTCTCAGCGGTACCGGTATTGTAATACATAGTACCATCCATGTATAATATCAGCCCGAATGAATCATCGCCCTTTTTGAAATATATATGCTGATTCTCGCCGTCAGGTATTGGAGTATCTGTTGATATCTCGGTCCATTCCGCATTGTTCATTGCTTCGGTAAGGGCAAGCTTCTTGTCTGAACTGGGTTCAAATACAGAAGGAGCTACTGCTGCTGACATGATCCTGACACGGAAATCCGAAAGGTCTCCGAAGGGAGATGTACTTACCTCTTTTTCAGAATCAACTATCTGGTGAGTGCCTTTGTTTCTGCTAAGCATCATGCCTCCGGCTGTAACACCGGTCACTATCACAAAAGCTGCTGCCACAGCTGCAAGCTTGTGCCATCCGGGTTTGCGGTAAATGTCTACGCCGGAAACTTCTGTTTCGTTATTATATTCTCTTTCATTAGTTCTGCTGGTGTATATTTTTCTGCTCATTGCAAACATTCTCTCTCTTTCTTCGGCGGAAGAAGGACAGTCTGCCGCAATTTTTCTTATTATTTCATCATCGGCGTTTTCGAGCGCTTTAAGATCAACATCTCTATCGTTCATAACTGTACCTCCTTAAAGTGAAATGTTCATCTCGGTGAGCTTTTCCCTCAGCTTTTTCAATGCACGGCTGCATCTTGTCCGGACGGCCTCGGGAGTTAGTGACAGGTGCTCAGCTATCTCTCGTGAGCTTCGCATGAAGAAGTATTTATGCAATATTATAGTGGAATCAGGTTCCCCGAGACGTTCTATACATTTTATAAGTTCATCTCTAAGTTCCTTTTTTTCAATGGTTTCTTCGGTGTTGTCAGGAGCCTCAAATTGTGCTGCCTCCTCATCGTCAATGGATATCCTGTCAAAGCTGTTCCTTGTAAGCCGTCTGTATACGTCAGCGGCCTTCCTTCTTGCTACTGCACCTACAAATCCTGAGATATCGCCGCTCAGTTCTTTTTTATCGTCGTAGTAAATATATACATCTGAAAATGTATCGCCTACACACTCCTCTATATCCTCACGGCTGGCACAGCTTCGCAGTCTGCTGAAAACTATCGTGTATACATAGTTGAAGTATTCATCAAACAGCATTCGCTGAGCTTTTTCCAAGGAGATTTTTGAAACCCTGCGAAATTCATCATGTGTCATGATCTCACCTTCTTTTTTATAAAAGCTTACCGGCGGCTTTCACTTTATCTATTCCCCACATCCGGCATAACTGTTACAGTATTTCCATTATTTTTATATTTTAATTATACAGCTATCAGATCATAAAATCAAGACAATAAAATCTGTCCCCAGATCATCCTTGAAAAAATATTTCAATAAAGCGGAATTGACCGAAACCGTCCTGAATTTAACCGTCTGCTAAGAGACTGCGAGAAAAGAAAAGTGGACAATGCAGAAAAGACTCACATCACCAAGCAGGGCCAGTACTGTGGTGATGTTTATGAGCATAACAACGGTGTTATTACACCTCAGGATGCTCTCCAGATACAGAAGTAACTCCTCAGACAGATAAAGAATTTTTCTCCTGCTGGAAACTGAGCTAAGTGATACCCCATATTTTTAATTCACATTCATAACATCAGACTGTCAGCATACTTTTCTCCCATTCAGCATAGAATGTACAAAAATTCAAAGGAGCATTGCTATGATGAAAATAAAAAGGAAACTGATAAGCGGTGGGATACTTTCGATCTGCAGCGTGTTTGCAGTTATGGCCGGAGCACATATCTCTCAAAAAGCCTCCGACAATGCGATCCCTGTATCAGTCGGACAGTTTGAGGAAACTCCGGTCATTATCCTCGATGCAGGACACGGCGGCTTCGACGGCGGATGCACCTCTGCAGAAGGTATCCCTGAGAAGGGAATAAATCTTAATATCATGCTGAAGCTGAGGGATATGCTGGAAATGAACGGATACGAGGTCATCGTTACCCGTGATGAGGACCGCTCAATACATGATGACGGCATTGAAGGCCTCTCCGCTCAGAAGAGCAGCGATATGGACAACCGGCTCGATATATTCAACAGCCGTGACAATGCTGTCTGCGTGTCGATACACCAGAATCAGTTCAATGAGAGCCGTTACAGCGGTGCCCAGATGTTCTATTCCTCCACCAACAAAAAAAGTGAACCCCTGGCAAAGGCGATCCAGAAACGCTTCGTGGAATTCCTCCAGCCTGACAATTCACGGGAAATAAAACAGTGCGGCAAGGAGCTTTTCCTGTGTTACTACAGCAAGAACCCCACCGTCATGGTGGAGTGCGGTTTCCTCTCAAATCCTGAGGAAGCTGCCCTTCTGGCAGATGAAGATTATCAGAGCAAGGTGGCCTTCACTATTTTCTCCGGGATCAATGATTTCGCAAATCTGAAATAGTCTTTTCCGTTTTTTCGGGCTGAATATAAATATTTCACTTTTTATTGACATCTCTGAAGCAAAATGATATAATTAATGTGTATTTGTCCGGCAAGAGACATCAAACATAAACTTCGGAGGGTTAATATGAAAAAGAAAATCATCTGCCTGATATCAGCTTCTGCTATGGCTGCAACACTTGCTTCATGCTCAAGCTCAAAGAGCAGCAGTTCATCAGCTCCTGCATCGAGATCAGCAGTTACATCAAGCGTTGACGACAGCAGCTACGAAAACGTATTCAATATATATATCACCGCATTTTTCACTGACAAAGATGCAGAAAAGGTACTGGAATACTCCATGCCAAGAGCAGTCATAGAAAAACTCAAGTCTGAAAACAGATACGATAAGGCAAAGTCCAGTACTGAGAAAAAGATAGCCTCTCAGTTCTCAGCTTACGGAGATGCTCCGGATTTCAAAGGCATCCTTACCACCGGAGATATGGACCCTGCCAACTATGAAGCTGCTGCAAGCTACCTCAATGACTACTACGATGACGGCTACACCGATGTAAAGGTAACTTCCGGCTATGAGATCACTTACTCTATCGACTATAAGAACTCCAACGGCGAGACAAGCAACAATGAGTGCACTGCCTGCGTTGTCGGTATAGAGGGTGACGGACTCAGAGTGATCGACGGTATGACCGGCGACCTCCTCACAAAACTCTATAACACCACCACTTATTGATAAGATCTGCTCTATGCTGTGTATCTTAAGATTATTTTAAGGTACACAGCATATAATATATAATAGAATATTTTACCCGAAAGGAGCTGACAGTATGAGTTTCCCCCATAGATTCACTGCACTGATCTCTGCTTTGCTTTTCACAGGAGCCTCTTTATTTTCGTGCGGAAGCAAGGACAGCAAAAGTATAACTGCTTATCCGGAAATGACTGTCACTTTCTTTGACGTAGGAAAAGCTGACAGCATAGTGATAAATACCGAGAACAGCACAGTTATCATTGACTGCGGCGAAAAAGGCGACGGAAAAGAGATCGTTCAGTTCCTTGAGGATAAGGGCATAACTACCGTGGATTACCTCATAATCACTCACTATGATAAAGACCATGTGGGCGGTGCCTCAAAGGTCATAAAGAGCCTTGATGTCAAAAATGTTCTGGCTCCTGATTATGATGAGGAAAGCGATGAGGTCGAAAAGTACCAGAAAGCTCTTGCGGGAAAGAATATCACTCCTCAGAGACTGACAAGCGATATCTCTTTTGAACTGGACGGTGCTTCATATGACATTATCGCTCCGGAAGAGACCTTCTACGGTGAGGATAATGACAACGATTTCTCCCTTGTTACAAAAATGGTCTACCATGACGTCTCCTTCCTCTTTACAGGTGATGCTATGGAACAGAGACTTGATGAAATAATGGATATCGGCAAGTGCAATCTCCTCAAAGTCCCGTATCACGGCCGGAAACTCGATAATTTCAAGGACTTCCTCCAGAATGTTCAGCCGGACTGCGCTGTTGTATGTACTTCTGCCAATGAATTCTCTTCCAAGACAGAAAATGCTCTCAGTGATCTGAATATCAAGACCTATGCCACCTGCTATAATGGACGTATCACTGCTTCATCAAACGGTGTGGACCTGAGCATTTCTTCAGAAAAATAACTTAAAGCGCTGCACCTTTCTGATGCAGCGCTTTTTCTATATCAAAGCAGCCCTCCGATGAAGCGGCAGGACTGCCTCTTCCGCTTTGCGGTGTACCTTTGCCGCAGGCTTTTCACGGGGTATCATCCCACCTGTCAGCGATACACATCTTTCTGCTGCTTATACTATTCTATGCAGTTCTCAGGGAAATGCAACAAAGAAAATTCTGACAGTTGATCTTGTGCCATTCACACTTTTTCTTCCAATGAAACAGTTTTTTCATCCTTGTCAAATTTGTGTAACCGGATATTTCTTTTCCGTAAATAAAATACTTCCAAAATGTATTTCAACTGATATGTCCCTGTTATTGTATTTTTCCCTCTTCTGAGATATAATATAATCACAGCAAGAGAAAGGAAACTCCTCCCGGAGGCTAATAAGCTTCCCAAAAAAGAGGAGCGACCTCAAAAGAGCTTTAAATATACCGCTTCAACGTCTACTATACCTCCAGACGTTATTGCAGCAAGACCGTACAGGGGATGTGTGCGGTCTTGCAATGGCACATCTGCCGCACACGGATGATGCCATAAACACACACCTTTTCAGATAAGAAAGGACCGGCAGTCAAGACTGCCGGTCCTTTCACTTTACAAATCCATATTAAAATGGTATAATATCAAGGATAAATTATTGCCTATGTCCAATTGGTAATTGGATAATATACTTGTCAAAACGGAGGAATTTATGTCCAAAGAAAAAAATGTCTCTGCCGGAAAAAACACCGGCGGACTTATGAAGAAAAAATGGTACCTCTACCTTACAGAGTTCTTCTCAGGAATGTCGGTAATGGCTGTTGAACTCGGTGCAAGCAGGCTACTCGCCCCGTATTTCAGCTCCTCACAGATAGTGTGGACCATTATCATTGGTACGATAATGATAGCTATGGCTCTGGGAAATATCTACGGCGGCAAAAGCGCCGACAAAAATCCGGACCCCGACAAGCTCTATGCCAGGATACTTGTGGCCGCTGTATGGATAGCCGCTATCCCCTTCTTCGGAAAATTCGTTATACTCGGTATCTCAGCTCTGCTTGTGGTCACTGTCAATACGAATTTTCTCATCTGGGCTGCGTTCTTCACCTGTATGGTGGTATTTGTATTCCCGCTGTTCCTGCTGGGAACGGTAACTCCCTCGCTGGTAAAATATACCGTGGACAGCCTGGACGACAGCGGAAAAACCGTGGGTACTCTCGGCGCATTCAATACAATAGGCAGCATCATCGGCACCTTCATCCCCACATTCATATCTATCCCCGCAGTAGGTACTGCCGCCACATTTCTGATATTCTCCGGGATACTCCTTATCCTCGGGCTCGCCTATTTCATCGTCAATAAACGCAGTCCTGTGCGCTGCGGTACAGCTTCAGCCTTATTCCTGGTCTGCTGTATACTCTCAAACCTCTTCGGCTTCGCATTCTGGGAAAAGCATCTGGTCTATGAGGGAGAATCCGTCTACAACTACCTCCAGGTCAAGGACGACGGTGAGACAACTTCCCTTTCCACTAATGTTCTCTTCGGGGTACAGTCGGTTTATGTCAAATCCGGAAAGCTCTCCGGAATGTACTATGACTACGCAATGGCTGCTCCTCTTATGACCGGAAAAGTCTCTGATAAAAAGGATATCCTCATCCTCGGCATGGGCACCGGTACCTACGCAAAACAGTGCATGAACTACCTTCCGGACGTTACGGCTGAGGGAGTTGAGATAGACGACCGCATCACTGACCTGGCAAGAGAATATTTCGACCTCCCTGACGAGGTAAAGGTCACTACCTATGACGGCCGTGCATTTCTCAATGTAAATGACAAAAAATACGATGTTATAATGGTGGACGCATATCAGGATATCACCATCCCTTTTCAGATGTCATCTGTGGAGTTTTTCAGACTGGTGAAAGACCATCTCACCGATGACGGTATCATGGTGGTGAATATGAATATGC
>DFHF01000048.1 GCA_002371825.1 Ruminococcus flavefaciens
AACGGCGACAAACAGTTCTATATCCCTTGTGTAATCTGTATTCGCAACGGTACAGTAGCAGACATGCATGTGAGTACGTTTGATAATGATGATCTCGAGACAGAATTTAAGGATGAACAAAAAGGCAGATTGAAACAAATCTATTATTCAGGGTTTATTCGGGCTGGTCTGTGATGGCAACGTAAAGCAGGCAAAGTCAAATTATTCGTATAATCAAGACAGAAAGGACTCGACAAATCGCAGGGTTTATCGACTAATAAAACATTATGAAGAAGAGTTTAGTTTGCTTGCTTGTGCTTTCGGTAGCATTCTGCGGCTGCGGCAAAAGTGATAAAAATAAAGTCAGCGTTAAATCAGATAATAACAATGTCGTAATTTCACAAAGTACGCATCCTGGGATAATACCAGCTGAGAATTATATCAGCGGGGACTACTATGCCTTTTCCTGCAAGGATGAAAACGGTACGCAGCTGAAGCTGAACAATGAGATCCTGCATCTTAATGATGACGGCACAGGTGTATTTGAAATTGAAGGGGAGAGTTATTCTCTAAATTACAGTCTGGATCAGAATAAATTTTCATTTGTTGATGAGGAAGGTGATGAGTTTAATGGCAACTGCTTAAGCGGGATCATTGCCGGAACCTATTTCAACAACTATTACTACATGTTTACGAATGATTACGATTTCTATCTGAGCATGGTCAGTAATGATATAGATGATACCTCAGGAAACAGCAGCAGTGAACCTGTTGTTGAAAAAGCGGACAGCACATTTGCTTACTACACAATGCAGACATTATATGAGCCGAAATATAATATCCGAACGGCTGTTGCATTGGTCCCTTACGGCTGGCATGCCAGTGTTTCTGTTTTCTGGGGTCTGTGCTCCCTGATGACGCCTGCTCTTGCGGTGATCACGATGGTTTCTCCGGACGGCAAGGCGATGATCGAGATGCAGAGCACAATGGGTTATCTGCAGATGGCCAGAAAAGGAGTATGGACGCCGGAGGGAACATATCTTGACAACTACAACATCTATCTCAATTACCGGAAGGCGCATCAGTATAATGATTATCTGCTGAATGCCTATGGTTGCAAAGGAACGATCCTCAATCGGCAGGGGCCTGATTATGACATGCAGCTGCTGTTAAATGGCGCTGCCAATGAATATATGGCCGGCTTAACTTCCGCAAACGGTATACAGGGTGTTAAAAGTGAAGGTACCTATGAAAAGACTTCGTATTTCATTACGGAAGGGGATTACTACGAAGTGGAGATATGCTCAACTGTTATCATGGCGGAAACTCTGAACGGGTACTTTGATACCTACAGCTGGCTGGTGCCGTTTGCAGCGGTCTTCACGGCGGCTGATGAAGAAGCTTACAGTAATTATTTCAAGGCGTTTGACAATGTTGTGTCCAATACGGCATTCACCAATGAATTTAACTATGTCGTGCAGAGGAATGCCCGTTATCTGAACGAAATGATGAGCAACTATCTGCTTGAGCAGGTATATACACCGAGTTCCGGCGATATCAGCAGCTGGGACAGGGAATATTCCGGCGGTTATAATGACAAGTATATTAATGCATGGTGTGATGTGATCAAGGAACAGGATACCTATGCGACTGCCGACGGCAATTCCATCAAGGTACCGACATCTTACGATACTGTATATCAGAACAAAGATCTGATTTATATGGGGCCTCAGATTGATCTGAACTCCGACTGGACGCAGTTAAGTAAGGAATGAGCGGCAGAATAAAGAGAAGCTGAAATCAAGTCTGAAAAATAAAGAGGCTGCCGGTAATATCTCTGGCAGCTCTCCCGGGACAGTATCAGCGATCCCGTATGATTATGTTAAGAAGCACCTTGTGCAGGAGGAAGACATGGATGATCATAAACTGACCGATATGTTTCTGGTTCCCTGTTGTGTTATGGAAGTGGAAAAGAATCCGGACGGCAGCTGCGGAATGATCCGGATCAATTCCGGGAATCAGGCATACTGTGAAACAATGGGACCGGCATACTATGACAATATGCCGTATTATGAACTTGTTCCGAAAGACGCGAAGTTCGAGGATTTTTGTTTTCGTGCTGCGTTCGAAAACCGGCGGCTTCATGCCTATGTGGAAACGAAGGCGCTGAACTCCTGGACAGATCAGCAGCTGATTCCGCTTCAGCAGAGGGATGAAA
This sequence comes from Ruminococcus flavefaciens, assembly GCA_002371825.1. Classification (GTDB taxonomy): domain Bacteria; phylum Bacillota; class Clostridia; order Oscillospirales; family Ruminococcaceae; genus Ruminococcus; species Ruminococcus flavefaciens_L. The sequence goes on from DFHF01000048.1 coordinate 2,198, forward strand.
ATCACGGCCGGTGTCTCTTCCTGTTTGAATTCACAAAGCAGGCGGAGCCGTCAAGGATGGCAGAGGTTTCCATGGAAACAGCCGAGCTGGTCATCCGCAGCTGTCTGCTGCTGTCGAAGGAAGAAAATTTTGCGGACTCCCTGGATATTGTCACAAAGGACATCTGCACTGCGGCAGGTGCGGACGCCTGCCGTATCATCCTGATCGACCATGAAAACAAAGCCGTGACCACACTGTCCGATTCAGGATCGCGGATGCCGGGCAGAACTCCGAGTTATGAGATCGTAAAAACATGGGAGCCGATTATCGGTGTGTCCAACGAGGTCATCATCAAAGACCGGCAGAGGATGACGGAACTGGCTGAACTGAATCCGTCCTGGGTAAAAGACATGCAGGACAACAATGTTGAAACGCTTGTTCTGATTCCCCTGAAGAAGATCGAGACAATCATCGGCTATCTGTATGTGACGAACTACGATGTAAGAAAAACAGTCGAAGTAAAAGAGATGATCGAGGTGATGTCCTTCTTCCTCGGAATGGAAATCGCAAACAACCAGCTGCGCAGCGAACTGGAATACCGATATACGCATGATGACCTGACCGGTGTCCGCAGCCGTTCCGCAATGATCGCCCTGACAGCACAGCTGATGAGGGAGGAAGGGACGCGTCCGTTCGGTGTGGTCAATATGGATGTCAACGGACTGAAACTCGTGAATGACCAGAAGGGTCATGAAGCCGGAGATCAGATGATCGTTGTGAATGTAAAGGCGATGAAGGAAATCTTCGGTTCGGAAAACATCTACAGGGTCGGCGGAGATGAATTTCTTGCGATTCTGACCGGCGGCACAAAGGAAGACTTTGAAACGAAAGTTGCCCGTCTTCGCGCACTGCCGAAAACAGAGGGCGGCGTGAATATTTCTGTGGGATCCTGCTGGGCAGGAACAGAGCGGAGCACCTCTGAGGCGCTGCACCTGGCAGATGAGGATATGTATCAGGAGAAGAAGCAGTACTACAAAACACATACCGACCGCAGACGCTCCTGAACCGGAAGACACAGAGAGAAGAAACGGACATGGAA
>DFHF01000043.1 GCA_002371825.1 Ruminococcus flavefaciens
TATCACAGTTCCTGCTTACTTCACAGATTCACAGAGACAGGCTACTAAGGATGCAGGTCAGATCGCTGGTCTTAATGTAAGACGTATCATCAACGAGCCTACTGCTGCTGCTCTTTCCTACGGTATCGACAAGGAAGAGGAACAGACAGTTATGGTTTATGACCTTGGCGGCGGTACCTTCGATGTTTCTATCATCGAAATGGGCGAGGACGTTCAGCAGGTACTTGCTACAGCCGGTAACAACCGTCTCGGCGGTGATGACTTCGATCAGCGTATAATCAACTGGATCGTTGACGAATTCAAGAAGTCTGAGGGTATCGACCTCTCAGCTGACAAGATGGCTGCCCAGAGACTTAAGGATGCCGCTGAAAAGGCTAAGATCGAGCTCTCCTCAACTACAACTTCAAATATAAACATTCCTTTCATCACTGTTGATGCTACAGGTACTCCTAAGCACCTTGACCTCACTCTTACACAGGCTAAGTTCAACGAGCTCACTGCTGATCTCGTTGAGGCTACAATGGGCCCTGTAAGACAGGCTCTTGAGGATTCAGGCCTCGGAATCGGTGAGATCAACAAGGTCCTCATGGTCGGCGGTTCTTCAAGAATCCCTGCTGTTCAGGAAGCTGTAAAGAAGCTCATCGGCAAGGATCCCTTCAAGGGCATCAACCCTGATGAGTGCGTAGCTCTCGGTGCTGCATACCAGGGCGGTGTTCTCGGCGGCGACGTTAAGAACGGTCTCCTCCTCCTCGATGTAACTCCTCTTTCACTCGGTATCGAAACTGCCGGCGGTGTATGCACAAGAATGATCGAGAGAAATACTACTATCCCTACAAAGAAGTCTCAGGTATTCTCAACCTACGCTGATAATCAGCCTGCCGTTGATATCAACGTTCTCCAGGGTGAGCGTGAGTTCGCAAGAGACAACAAGCAGCTCGGTACCTTCCGTCTCGACGGTATCGCTCCTGCTCCAAGAGGAATCCCTCAGATCGAAGTTACTTTCGATATCGACCAGAACGGTATCGTTCATGTTTCCGCTAAGGATCTCGGCACAGGCAAGGAGCAGAATATCACTATCACTTCTTCCACAAATATGTCCAAGGACGACATCGACAAGGCTGTCAAGGAAGCTGAGCAGTATGCTGCTGAGGATAAGAAGCGCCGTGAAGCTGTTGACAACAAGAACGAGGCTGAGAACCTTGTATTCCAGTGCGAGAAGGCTCTCACAGACTTCGGCGATAAGGTTTCTGCTGACGAGAAGTCCAATATCGAGGCTAAGTGCACAGCTCTGAAGTCCGCTATCTCTGCTGACAATGCTGACGAGATCAAGACTCTGAAGGAAGACCTCCAGAAGGCATTCTATGACCTCTCTGCAAAGGTCTACCAGCAGGCTAACCCCAACGGCGGTGCAGGCGGTATCGATCCTTCACAGTTCGCTAATATGGGCGGCGCTGCTGATGCAGACGCTCAGGGCGGAAACGATGACGGAGTTGTTGACGCTGACTTCACTGAGGTTTGATAAATTAAAATAAAACACCATAAAAAGGGCGAAATTCCGTTTCGCCCTAATGGCATATTAGTAAGTAGAAATCAGAAAGCAGAAAGTAGTAATTATCTCAGGTAGTGAATGCTACTTTCTACTAACTACTCTCTACTTTCTACTAACTACTCACTAATAAGGAGAATAGATATGGCTGAAAAAAGAGATTACTATGAAGTCCTCGGCATCCAGAAAGGTGCTACTGAGGATGAGATAAAGAAGGCTTTCCGTAAAAAGGCAAGAGAAAATCACCCTGACCTTCATCCGGATGACCCTTCATATGTTGAAAAATTCCAGGAGATAAATGAGGCTAATGAGGTCCTCTCTGACCCGGAAAAACGTGCCCGCTATGACCAGTTCGGCCATGCAGGAGTTGACCCCAGCTACGGCGGCGGTGAAGGCGGCATGGGCGGCTTCGGCGGCTTCGATATGGACGATATCCTCGGAAGTATTTTCGGCGGCTTCGGCTTCGGCGGCGGTTCTACAAGAGGTAATTCCGCTAACGCTCCAAGAAGAGGCGCTGACCTTCAGGAATCAGTGTCTATAAGCTTCATGGAGGCCTGCACAGGCAAAAAACAGGAGCTCAAAATAAACCGTATGTGTACCTGCGACGCTTGTAAGGGTTCAGGTGCCAGCGAGGGTACATCTGCTGATATCTGCCCTGACTGTCAGGGAAGAGGTACTGTCAAGACAACTCAGCGTACTCCTTTCGGCGCTATATCCTCAACAAAACCATGTCCCCACTGTAACGGAAAGGGTAAGATAATCACTAATCCCTGTCCGAAATGCCGTGGCGTCGGCAGACTGCGTATGCAGAAGACCGTATCCGTTGACATCCCCGCCGGTATCGACGACGGACAGACTATCCGCCTCAGCGGTCAGGGCGACTGCGGTGTAAACGGCGGACCTTCCGGAGACCTTCTCCTCAATATCATTGTTAAATCACATCCCCTCTTCAGGCGTGAGGGATACGATATACACTGCGATATACCCGTTACTTATATGGAAGCCGTTCTCGGCGCAGAGATCACCGTTCCCACTATCGACGGCGATGTAAAGTATAACATAAGCGAAGGTACTCAGACAGGCACTGTTTTCCGCCTCAAGGGCAAGGGTGTAAAGAGACTCCACCGTACAGAGAGAGGAAATCAGTATGTAAAGATATATGTTGAAGTTCCGAAAAATCTCTCGAAAAAACAGAAAGAACTCCTTAAGGCTTTTGAAAGCTCGCTGAGCGAGAAAAATTACGCAAAGCGCCAGAGCTTCTTTGAAAAGCTTCGCTCAAAGCTGGACTTCTGATATGGGACTGCCGCACCTCTGCGGCAGTTTTTTTGCGGAAATTAAGCATATAATAAAATAGAGAAATCTTATTCAGGAAAGGGTCTATATGCAGCCGAATTTTATTGAATACGATACCAATTACTCCTACAAAGGTCAGCTCGGTGCTGTTTGGTCAAAGGAAAAAACTGTTTTCCGTATGTGGTCTCCGGCCGCAAATGAGGTCAGAGTAAATATATACAACGAGGGCAATGACGGCGAAAGGATAAGCGTTATCCCCATGCTTTGCATCAATGGCTTGTGGGAGGCTGAGGTACAGGGAGACCTCAGCGGTAAATATTACACATATACCGTTAGGATCGGCTTTATCGAAAGGGAAACTATCGATATCTATGCCCGCTCTGCCGGCGTCAACGGAATCCGTGGAATGATCTTTGATCCCGCTTCCACCTGTCCGAGAGGCTGGGAGAAAAGCTCCCCTGTAAAGCTGGAAAAATATACTGATGCCATTATATATGAGCTCCATGTCAGGGACTTCTCCGCCGATGAGAGCGGCAGCTTTAAATTCAGAGGCAAATTCAAGGCCTTCACTGAGAAAAACGTGAAAAATACCGCCGGAGATACTATCGGTTTGGACTATCTGGCAGACCTGGGTATAACTCATATCCACCTGCTCCCCGTTGCAGACTATTTTACTGTTGATGAATCCGACAATAAGCCTCAGTACAACTGGGGCTATGACCCGCTGAACTATAATATACCGGAGGGCTCCTACTCCACTGACCCTTATGACGGGCTCACAAGAGTCAAAGAATTCAAGGAGCTTATCCTTGCTGCCCACAAAAAGGGGATAGGTGTGGTAATGGACGTGGTTTATAATCATACCTACCTCACTATGGATTCGCCTTTCAATAAATCCTTCCCGGGATACTACTACCGTCAGACCTATGACGGATATTTCTCAAACGGTTCGGGCTGCGGAAATGAGTTCGCCTCGGAAAGAGAAATGGCAAGAAAATATATCATCGACAGCCTCTGCTACCTTGCACAGGAGTATAAGCTGGACGGCTTCCGTTTCGACCTTATGGGACTTATCGATATCGATACGCTTAATATGGCCGCCGAAAAGCTAAAGGAGATCAACCCTTCGATCATCCTCTACGGAGAAGGCTGGACAGGCGGCGCTTCACCTCTTGAAGAGAGCAGAAGAGCTGTTAAATCCAATACCTACAAACTGCCTGACTATGCTATGTTCTCAGACGATTTCCGTGATACTGTCAAGGGAAATGTTTTCAGCGATCAGTCAAAGGGTTATATCAACGGCGCCGATCAGCAGCTTGAATGGAAAATGAAATCCGTTCTCTGCGCCGGTGTGAGACATCCTCAGATACATTACGGCCATAACTGGACCGATTCTCCCTGTCAGGTTGTAAACTACGTTGAAGCCCATGATAACCTGACCTTCCACGATAAACTCAGGCTCTCCATGCCGACTGCATCAATGGAAGACCTTATCCACATCGATAAGCTGGGTGCGGCTCTGGTGTTCTTTTCTCAGGGCATACCCTTCATTCAGGCGGGACAGGAATTCCTCAGAAGCAAGCCTGTTCCTCACTGCGGCTTCGACCATAACAGCTATGCCTCCCCGGACAGCGTCAACAGCCTGAAATGGAATAGACTTACTGAATTCCGGCAGCTGGCTGACTACTACAAGGGGCTTATAGCTGTAAGAAAAAAATTCCCGGAGCTGAGAATGGCCTCCGGAGATGATATCCGCAAATTCATTAACTTCACCGATCTGGGCGGCGGCGCATTCATTGCAAGAATGAGAAGCGTTGTCCTTGCGGTAAATCCTACCTGGCAGGACAGAGAAATAATCGCTACAGGCTATATCTATGCCGACGGTGAACAGGCATCAGATACTCCGCTCAGAGAATGTGACGGAAGAACAGTCTGTAAAAGCAGAAGTATACTTCTTGTTGCTGAAGAGTAAGTCCATTTACTGGGAACTCACGTCTTTGATAAGGAAATATATACCAATGTCAAGGTACTGCGTCAGGCAGTACCTTTTTGCTGCCTAAGAGCTTTTTTGATAAAATTTCTCTTTACTACTCTGCTTTTTTGTGATATAATAACAGTATGATTAATTTTCAGATCGGAGGATATCCCCATGAAAGCAGATAAGTACCTTATAAAAGACGGAAAAAAAACTGACATAAGAAAACTCCCTACCAACAGCAAGGAGGACAATGTCGACAAGGAAAAGATAATCGCTAAGTATGAGGCAAATAAGCTTGAACTGGCTGAGCTTCAGGAAAAATTCTATGCTGACGGCCGTGAGGGACTTATCCTTGTGATACAGGCTCTTGATGCCTCCGGAAAGGACTCGTCCATAAAAAATGTGTTCAGCGGCATAAATCCGGCAGGAGTTAAGATCTATTCCTACAAGTCCCCTTCATCTGATGAGCTGGCTCACGATTATCTCTGGAGGATCCATAAAAATATCCCCGCAAGAGGCGAGATCGCTGTCTTTAACCGCAGCCACTATGAGGACCTCGTTACCGTTCAGGTCGAGAATATCAAGCCCCATTACCATATGTCAGAAAGAAACATCGGCAAGGATGATAAGAAATTCTTCGAGGAGCGCTATGCTCAGGTAAATAATTTCGAGAATTACCTCTACGAAAACAGCTACCATGTGGTCAAGATATTCCTCCATATTTCAAAAGAGGAACAGACTCAGCAGCTCCTGGAGCGAATTGAGATACCGGAGAAAAACTGGAAATTCCGTGCGGATGACCTGAAAGTAAGAGATAAATATGATGCTTACCTCAACTGCTTCAACGAGGTAATAAACAAGACCTCCACTAAAAACTGCCCCTGGTATGTACTCCCCGGTGACCAGCGCTGGTACACACGCTATCTCATCACCGAGATACTCCTTGACGCTTTGAAGGACTGCAAGCCGGAATATCCCGCTCTTCCGGAAGAGGACAGAGTCCAGCTTGAAGACTGCCGCAATGAGCTGAAAGCCGCTCTCGGAGAAAGTGAAGAGCCCAAAAAGAAAACCAAGAAAAAGTCTAAGAAGGACTGATATTCACATATACTATTGATGTGCAGGATTTTTGCTGTGAGACAAAGCAAGGGATTCTAACGCAGTATCGCAGAAAAAACACAGTCAGATAACTTCAGGAGATAGTTGATTCATCAATATTAACAGGAGCCCCTTTTCAGAAAGGGGCTCCTCGATTTACAGGCTGTGTTTACCGTCTTTTCCGGGTCGCTTTAGTGGCATCTTCATCGTGATGATGAGTATCCTTTTCTCCGTCGAGGCCGTCAATTATCTCGCCGGCAGCATCTGTTGCTCCCTCGATGATGTCCTTTCCGGCATCTCCAATACCGTCAAGAGCGTCCTCAGCGTGCTCCTTGACTGAATGATCCTTATCCTCTGTCACAACTGCACTGTCATTATTGGAGTCATAGGTGGTGTCTCCGGAGCCGCAGGCTGTGAAGGTTGCACAAACAGTAAAAAATATGGAGCATATTGCTAAAAGCTTTTTCATACAAATCAAATCCTTTGCTTAAGACTGCTGTGGACTGCTTTTCCACAACGTATTTTTATTGTTTACACATTTTCCCCGATTATCCACATCGCTTTCAACTTTTCAACCCTGTCAAAATCTGTATTTTATGCCGTTTTCCACCTTTTCAACAGACTTTTCAACTACAGAACATATGATTCCACCGTTATTTCAACATCATGTGGAAAACTTTTCCAGTGCCATGTGGAAAATAATCAGGAGAAATTACGACGATATTGCTCCGATTATTTGGTTAAAAGTTGTTTCCCCTTGAATAAACACGGATCCTGTGTTATAATAATTGAAGCAATTATTCAGAAACGGAGTAATATAATGTTTGAAGGATTCTCTCAGGAGGCTCTCGATTTCCTCCTCGGCATAAAACTCAATAACAATAAGGAGTGGTTCGAGCCCCGTAAACAGATCTACACCGATAAGATCTTTGAGCCTATGAAGGCTCTCGGAGAAGAACTGTTCGCCCCGTTCTCGGAAACCGAAGGCATGATGTACAAGGTGGGCAGGATATACCGGGATGAGAATTTCCCGCCCTATCTCCACTACCGTGATACAATGTGGATATACGTCAGATATGAGGCCTGGTACTGGAACAAAACTCCCACTCTTTATTTTGAGCTCTCCCCGGAAGGTGCAGAATTCGGGTTCCGTATCGCTAAGCCGGAGGCCGCTGTTATGGAACGCTTCAGAAGTCAGCTAAGTGAGGACTGCAAGCCCTTCCTGAATATGATAGACGAACTGGAAAATAAGTTCGGCCTGACTGTAGGCGGTGAGGAGTACAAGCGGAAAAAGCCCTGCAATGTTCCGGAGGCTGAAAGATTCTTCCTTAAAAAAGGCCTGAGCGTTTACACAAAGGTATCGGATATGAAGGAATTATGCAGCCACGCTCTCGCTGAACACGCCGCAGAGGTGTTTTCTCAGGTCACCCCGCTAAACGACTTCTTCCATGAACTGGTTGAGATAGAGGAGCTTGCTAAAGCCCTCGCTAAAGAGGATATCCCTCAGCCTGAACCGGAAGTGAATATGGTAAAGGCTCCGGATGTTGAATTCATGTGGTAAAAGTTGTTTGTATATGCAAACTAAACTTACCGTTTCACTGGGTTAACGGCGGACTATTATAATATGAAAATATGCTAAAATATTACCTGACGAGCAGTCAGCTAAAAAGGAGTGTTTTATATCAAGACTGTTGAGATCTTTACTGACGGCGCCTGCAGCGGCAATCCCGGTCCGGGAGGCTACGGCGTTGTGCTCCGCTACGGAAAAAATGAAAAGGAACTTTCCGGCGGTGACAGCAGTACTACCAACAACCGTATGGAGCTGCTCGGTGTTATTACCGGACTTGAAGCCCTGAAAGAACCCTGTCAGGTGACTCTTACAACTGACAGCAAATATGTGGTGGACAGCATCACTAAGGGCTGGGTATATAACTGGAAGAAAAATAACTGGATAAAATCCGACAAGAAACCCGCTCTCAATGTTGACCTGTGGGAGAGGCTCCTTCCCCTCCTTGAAAAGCATAAGGTCACCTTCAACTGGGTAAAGGGCCATGCCGGACATCCTGAAAATGAGCGCTGTGACAGACTTGCTGTTGAACAGCGTGATATCTATTCTAAGGTTTAAGAGCGGCCTGCACTCCGGAGCCTCTCTTAACCTGCGGCTGCTGACTTAACCGTCCGCCGCTGCTATCAAGGAGGCCTTTCCAAATGGAAAAAAGATTCATTTATGCAGACAACGCCGCTACGACAGCTGTTTCAGAGGAAGTTCTTAACGCTATGCTCCCTCATTTCCGCACAGGCTTCGGAAACGCTTCAAGTATCTATAAGCTTGGCCGTGACGCTCAGCGTGATGTTGAAAACGCAAGGGAAAAAGTCGCAAAGGCTCTCGGCGCTGAGCCAAGAGAGATATTCTTCACAAGCTGCGGATCAGAGTCCGATAACTGGGCTATCAAGGGTGTGGCTGAGCTTATGTCCAAAAGAGGCAAAAAGCACATCATCACATCTGTTTTTGAACACCATGCCGTTCTCCACACCTGCGAATATCTGGAAAAACACGGCTATGAAGTGACCTATGTCCCCGTAAGCGACAAGGGTCTCATCGATCCTGAGGACATAAGAAAGGCTATCCGTGAGAATACAGCCCTCGTCACTATAATGTATGCAAACAACGAGATCGGTACTATACAGCCTATCGAGGAGATCGCTGCGATCTGCCATGAGAAGAACGTTATCTTCCATACCGATGCAGTTCAGGCTGTAGGTCATGTAGAGATAGATGTCAAGAAGCAGGGCATAGATATGCTCTCTCTCTCAGGACATAAGATACACGCTCAGAAGGGTATCGGTGCTCTCTATGTGAAAAAGGGGATCAATCTCCCCAACCTCATTCACGGAGGCGCTCAGGAGAGAAATAAACGTGCCGGTACTGAAAATGTACCTGCCATAGTCGGCCTTGGAGTTGCCATAGAGGCTGCCACAAAAAATATCGCTGAAAAGGCTGCCATTATCACTCCCAGAAGAAACCGCCTTATCGACGGTATTCTCCAGCTGCCCTATACAAGACTCAACGGCGACAGAGACAAGCGTCTGCCGGGCAATCTGAATATATCCATAGAGGGAATAGAGGGCGAATCTCTGCTGCTCATGCTGGATCTGAACGGCATTTGTGCTTCTTCCGGTTCTGCCTGCACATCAGGCTCTCTTGATCCTTCACACGTTTTGCTCTCTATCGGACTTAAGCATGAAGTCGCTCACGGCTCACTCCGTCTCTCCATCGAGGAGGACGTTACCGATGAGGATGTTGACTATATCCTGGAAGTTATCCCCAAGGTTGTGGACAGGCTCCGCTCAATGTCTCCTGTATGGGAAAAAATGATGAAGGGCGAAAAATACGAATAAGCAGCCGAAGGCTGCGCTTTTCACGCTCTCACTCGCAAGCTCGTTACTCACCGGGAGGCAGTGATCTGCTTTCGCTTACAGAAGAACTGTGGAAAAAACGTATGTACGATAATTAGCCGAAGGCTGCGCTTTTCACGCTCCTGCTGGCAAGCTCGTTACTCACCGGGAGGCGGTGATCTGCTTTCGCTTACATCGGAAATTTTATCCGATTATCTTTGGCCGTTTCTTCGGCCGGACCGACAAACCATATAAGCCGGTTTTACCTAATTTTACAAATTCAAAGGAGTGCTTAATATGTTATACAGTGAAAAGGTTCTCGACCATTTTTCAAATCCGAGAAACGTGGGAGAGATAGAGGACGCTGACGGTGTCGGCGAGATAGGAAATGCCAAGTGCGGAGATATCATGAAGATGTATCTCAAAATAGATAACGGTATCATTACAGACGCTAAGTTCAAGACCTTCGGCTGCGGTGCTGCTGTTGCAACCTCCTCAATGGCTACAGAGCTTATCAAGGGAAAGTCTATCGATGATGCTCTTAAGCTGACAAATCAGGCTGTTGTTGAGGCACTTGACGGTCTTCCGGCTGTTAAGATACACTGTTCAGTGCTTGCCGAGCAGGCTGTAAGATCAGCACTTTCTGATTACTATACCCGTCAGGGTATCGATCCCCTGCCGATAGTCGGCGAGATCAAAGAACCAGAGGAATGATCTGATATATAAATATCGAAGGGCACTAAGGGTGCGGTCTTCGGCAGCATAGGCTGTATTTCCGGGACTGTTATTACAGGAGCGGCAGCCGTGTTTTCCGCCGAAAGCCGCAGCCTGTATGTGCCCTTTTTTTCTGTTTTTTACATAAACCGCAATTTATATCTTGATTTTTTAGCAATGATTCGCTATAATATAGTTAACTATCATTATTGCGGCAACACTACTGCCCAGGCTTAACAGACATCAGGTGAAATAAATGAAAATAAGAAAGCTTACATCCGTTTTTCTCGCACTCTCTCTGGCACTTGCAGGCTGCGGAAGAACTGTTTCAGATAAAAGCAGCAGTACCCCGGTAGACAGTGAAGTGCTTATCGTTACTGAGGCTGACACCCTTCAGCCTGAAACTGAAGAAACAACTATCCCCTCTGAGGCCGAGACTACAAAGCTGCCGGCAACTACTGCTTCCGGTACTGTAAAAACTACTATCATCACAACATCTGTTTATACAGCAGAGGCTCCTTCAGCCGCTCCTCAGTCTGAGAACGAGGAAACAGAAAGCCCTGAGGAGGAATACAATGAGCCGCCAGCTCCGGTATATAACGGCGGCGGCTATTCGCCCATCGCAACTGCGGTTCCGCACACAACAAAAAAATATACAGTCACTACTACACCCAAACGACCGTCAGCTCCTGCCGTGACCACAACTGTAAAAACTCTTCCCGCAGATCCTACTCCGGAACAGGTCCTGGAAAGTCTCACCCTTAAACAGAAGGTCTGCCAGATGTTCATGGTAACTCCGGAGGCTCTTACAGGTATATCGCCTATGACCGCTGTGGGAAACGGCACCGCAAATGCCCTGAAAAAATATCCTGTGGGTGGTATAATCTACTTCGCACAGAATCTCACTTCAAGATCTCAGATAAGCAGCATGATAAGCAATACTCAGAAATACGCAAAAGCTGCCTGCGGTGCAGGAGTTTTTACTGCCATTGATGAGGAGGGCGGCACCGTCGCAAGAGCTGCTCAGAAACTGGGAACAGCCAAATTCAGCAATATGGCAGTATACGGTGCGGCAAACAACAGCGATACTGCATATAATATAGGAAGCTCTATCGGCAGGGACCTCAGCGCCCTTGGCTTCAATGTGGACTTCGCCCCGGTGGCGGACGTTAATATCAACAGCGCCAATGAGCTGGGCAGCCGTATTTTCAGCAGTGACCCGAATGTAGTGGCAAATATGGTTTCCCATGTTTCTATGGGACTTCAGGATAACGGTGTCAGTGCCACACTCAAGCACTTCCCCGGACTTGGTGCCGAGGACGGAAATACCCATACAAATTCCTTCGTCGTTATCAACAGAAGCATAGATCAGCTCCGTGAGACTGAATTCATCCCATTCAAGGCAGCTATAGATTCCGGCGCAGATTTCGTTATGGTAGGACATCAGATCGTTACCGGCTTCGGAGATGATCTGCCCTGCGATCTCTCTTATACTGCTGTTACAGAAATGCTCAGGGGCGAGCTTGGATTTGACGGCATTGCTGTTACCGATGCTCAGCAGATGAACACTATTTCAAAGGTCTACAGCTCAGGAGAGGCTGCTGTGCTGTCTGTCAAGGCAGGTATGGATATTATCCTTATGCCAGCTGATCTGCCGTCTGCTGTGGACGCTGTCTGCAATGCTGTAAAAAGGGGAGAGATCTCTGAAGAACGCATCGACGAAAGTGTAATGAGGATACTCAGCAGAAAATATGAACTCGGACTGCTTAAAAAATAACCCCAGGGAAGGAGGCTTAGCTATGGATAAATTTACCGAAATTGCCGTTATTGTTGCCGGCATCGATGAGGAATATCAGAACGGCGTCATAAGCGGTATCATCAACTGCGCCTCTGAAAACGATATCAATATATCCTGCTTTGCCGCTTTCGGCGGAGTTATCTCCAACAGCCACTATGACGAAGGCGAATACAGGATATACGATGTTATAAATTATCAGAGCTTCGACGGCCTGATACTGCTTACCAATACCATAAGCGATACTCCCATAAAAGAAGCTATACTGAAAAAAGCCGCTGGATCCGGTCTCCCGGCAGCTGTTCTGGATTGCTCTGACCACCCGGACTTCTATAATGTCCACATCGAAAACAAAAAGGCAATGGCAGAGATAGTCCGCCATGTTATTGAGGTCCACGGAGCAAAGACTGTGAATTATATCTCAGGTCCTCTTTCAAATCCGGAGGCTGAGGAAAGATATATGGCTTTTCTCGAGGAAATGGCCGCCCATAAGCTCCCTGTGGATGTGAGAAGAGTGTTCTTCGGCGATTTCAGAGCCGCTGACGGCAAAAAAGCTCTTGAGGTATTCCGCAGAGACGGTCTTTCTGTTCCTGACGCTGTGATATGCGCCAATGATGCAATGGCTCTGGCAGTCGTAGAAGAGCTTGAATCTGCGGGGTACGTCATACCGGATGATATTATCGTCACAGGATTCGATAATACCTACAATGCCCGTCATCACCTGCCGGCCCTGACTACAGTTCAGCGTCCCCTTGAAGAGGCCGGATACAGAGCCTGCAAAATGATACTTGATAAACTCTCCGGCGCTTCCCATGAGCACCAGATAACTCTCCCTGCTTCGCCGGTATTCACCGGAAGCTGCGGATGCGGAGCTCCTCATGCTGACGCTTCTGAGGAATATATGAGAAGCACTTATCGCCTCATAAACCGCTGGAAAAACGATGTCTCCCTGCTGAACAGAATGACTACATCTCTGGCAGAAACTGAAAATGCACAGGACGAACTCTCGGTATTGGAGCAGTTCATCCGTGAGATAAAATGCGGACAGTTCTGTATCTGCCTGTGCGAGAACTGGGACGAGACCTTCAGCAGTCCTGACAGCAGCGGAAACGGCTCGTCATATACTGATACAATGAGCGCTCCCCTTATTATAGACAACGGCGAAAGCCTTCCGGCAAGAGAGTTCCCGCTGTCGGATATGTACCCTGTAAAGCACAGCTCCGGCGGCAATATAAGCTACTTCCTGCCCCTGCACTACCGTGAAAGGAGCCTCGGCTACTATATCATCACAAACAGTGATTTCCCGCTGAAAAGTATGCTCTGTCACTCCATTATGCTGAACATGAGCAACTCTGTTGAGAACATCCGCAAGCTGGTGAACCTTAACAGAATGATACAGGAGCTGGACAGACTTTACGTCAACGATCAGCTCTGCAATATCTATAACCGCAACGGCTTCGTAAGAGCCGCAGATGCAATATTCAAAAAATGCAGAGAAGAAAACGGCCGCCTGATCATTTCCTTTATCGACATGGACGGCCTGAAAATGATAAATGATACCTACGGTCACAAGGAAGGGGACCTGGCTTTGCAGAAGCTGGCCTCTGTAATAAGCGACTGCTGTTCAGGTGATAAGATATGTGCAAGATTCGGCGGAGATGAGTTCATCATCGTCGGCACAAGCACTTCTGAAGATGATATAAGCGTCCTTGAAGCGACCTTCCACAAGCGCCTTGACACCGTTAATGCCGCCCTGCAAAAGCCCTATGAGGTGGAGGCAAGCATTGGTACGATAATCACAGGTGCGGACGACAATACCTCTATATTCAGCCTTATAACTCAGGCGGATTCGGTAATGTACGAAAAGAAAAAGCGCAAAAAGACCTCCCGTTATCTCCGGAAATGCTGAGATCATCAGCAATTATCTTCTGCAATCATCAGGATGGGTAGAATATATAGAAAATGCCTGCGGCCTAAAAACCGCAGGCATTTGACTTTTATGATGCAAAATCGCTTTCAGAAAAATTAAAATCTATATCGTCAAGCTTGAATTCCATATTGATATCAGAAGTCTGGTCTATGGAAAAATCAAGGCCGCTGAGATCGAAGCCTGTATCAGCTTCGGGATCATAGCTTGTGAATTCATCCACCTTCATGAGGTAGACCAGAGCGTTGAATCCGCTGTCATTCAGGTCACCAACAAGTCTGTCGTCCTTGAATTCAAGCTGCAGGGTACGCTCCTCGCCCTGTATATTTCCAGTGACCTCAACAGTTGTATCACTGAGTTCCTTCCATGTACCGGTGTTGTCTGCGTCGACGCTGTCCTCCATAGCAGAATGAGCGATGAACTTGCCGTCGTCGGTGAGTTCCGCCTGAAGCATTACATTTACTGGTGTACCGAGGAAACTGTCCATTTCAGCTCCATTCCACTCCAGCTTCTCACATTCCCACTTGCCGACATATTTGCTCGGCTCTTTTTTCTCTGATGAGGAATCGTCTTTTTTTCCGCAGCCTGCGCCGCAGCCCATTATGAACAGCGCCGCTAAAGATAAGCTCATAAGCTTCTTCATGGTTGCATCTCTCCTTTTTCTTTTGCGAGGGTTTCAAGCCCTTCTCTGAGGTAATTATATCATACGTTTTATCAGATTGCAATATCGTAAGGAGATTTTTTCCAGTTTGTTCAAATTTTTCACATTTTTTTCCGCCATTGCCGGTACTTTAGACATACACAGACCTCAATCCTCATTCTCCCTGCATATCTCCACAATAAATTCTCCGGCTGATGACCTGGTGAAAAACTCTGTTCTGAGGGCACCCTGGCTTTTGGCCTTGGTGTATTTCGACTCCGGCATTATCCTTACCCGTTTCGGCTGGTCATAGACCACCATAACAAAGTTTTCCTCGTCGGGATACTTAGTGAAGGAATTTACCAGCTTCAGTCTTATATGGATAAACCGTCTGACAGCCTTTTCACTGCCGGAAGCTGTTATCCCCTCATAGTATTCCTTCTCCTCCTGCGAGAGCTCATAGGAAAGGGCAGTTTCCCTGCGTTTTTCCTCTTGTGCAGCCTTTGCAGCGGCAAGCCTGTCAAGGCGCTCCTGCCTCAGTGCTGCGAACTCCGGGCAGTTCCGGAAATCGCTGGTATGAACAGCCTTGTGTATGGTATAAAGAGCCTCCGCATCATTAAGGGCATTGTGGAATGAGCCGGTCTCGGGAGCATATCCGAATGCGGAGGCAAGCTCCTCTATGCTTATTGCCTGCGGGAGCTGCATCTCCTTCACCATTTCATCCTGTATATCCTTTATAGCAGAGCACACCCTGTCGATATGCTTATGGGGCTTTCTGAACTGGATATGCTGCTTGCGGTCAGAGGTCAGACCGGGCTTATCGAAATTTCCCCAGACAAACAGCTCGTTTACCGAGTATTTATCCATAAGGCCTGCTACCTTTTCGAGGACTGTCTCACTGTCAGGTGACTGATTTATCTCCGCCTGAGTGAGCTTTGTCAGCCTCTTGCACTGACTTGTCAGCTTTGGAAAGTGATTTGGACGGGCAGTGCAGTAGAATGTGTCCATTATCTTATAATCGCAGTCGCATATAACTACTCCCACAGAGAGCATCTCGCTCCTGAGCCTGTGAGCCGGACTGCCGCAGGTAAATTCAAAATCCGCAAAACAGAGATACTGCTGCATTGCCTTTGTCCTCCTTTCTTATGACAATAATGAGATAATTGCTTTTCTATATTATACCAGAAATTGCTTGTGTTTGCAATAGCTTACCTGTTATTGACCTGTTCTGGATACATATCATGGTGAGCAAGTCTGTCCCAGGCGAGCTGCTCCCATTTTGTTCCGGGCTTGCCGTAGTTGCAGTAGGGGTCTATAGAAAGGCCTCCTCTGGGGAGGAATTTTCCCCATACTTCAATATATTTCGGGTCCATGAGCTTTATCAGGTCCTTCATTATGATGTTCACGCAGTCCTCATGGAAATCTCCGTGATTGCGGAAGCTGAACAGGTAGAGCTTGAGGGATTTGCTCTCCACCATACGCTCCCCGGGAACATAGGATATGTATATAGTTGCAAAATCAGGCTGTCCTGTAATTGGGCAGAGACTTGTGAACTCAGGGCAGTTGAACTTTACAAAGTAGTCATTTTCTGGGTGCTTATTCTGGAAGGTCTCCAGCACATCCGGGTAATAATCAGACCTGTATTCGGTGTTCTTCTCACCCAGCAGGGTGATATCGCCGTTTTCCTTATCTATCGTCCTGTCCATTGTCATTCTCCTTTCAATGCAGGGTCTTCCACTCCGTTGAGACGGAATGCCTCGGCTCTGTCACGGCAGGTGCCGCAGGTGCCGCAGGGCTTGTCTCCGCCCTCATAGCAGCTCCATGTGAGCTCATAGGGCACTTTCAGTTCAAGGCCGGTGCGGACTACATCAGCCTTAGTCATATTCACGAACGGAGCCTCTATACGGAGCTGTTCGCCGCTTCCGAGGAATATTGCTCTGTTCATAGCCTCATTGAAGTCATTGCTGCAATCGGGATATGCATTTCCGGCCGCATCATCGCTGTGAGCGCCGTAGTAGATAACTCCGCAGTCATTTGCAATGGCTATACTTGCCGCAGAGGCAAGGAAGAGACCGTTCCTGAACGGAACATAGGTGGATACTGGAGCTCCGCCGGTCTTTTCGAGCTGTTCAGCATAGCTCTCCCTGGGGATATCCTCATCGGAGCCCTTCAGGAGCGAGCAGTCTGAATCTGCGAAAATAAGGGCAAGGTCCAGTTTTTTCAGCTTTATGCCGTAATGAGCAGCAACATTTTCAGCAGCTTCCAGTTCACGGCTGTGTTTCTGTCCGTAGTAAACAGCAAGTGCGATGACATTTTCCGCACCGTATTTATCCACGGCTATTCCAAGGCAGGTGGCGCTGTCGACGCCGCCGCTGAGCAGCACAAGTGCTTTCATAGTATTCTCCTTAAAAATAATAATAATGCCGAAGGCGGCAAGAAATGTTTTTTCCAAAGGGCGAGATGATGAAATACTCCGAATGTAGGGGAGGCCGCCCTCGGCCTTCCTTATAAACGAAAAATATCTCGTCGGTCAAGCCGAGGGGCACAATGCGGTGACGGCCGTCCGGGGGTTCTTTACTCCCGGTCTGTTAAATTCCTGATAACGGACCGCCAAAGGCGGCCCCTACAAGACCAGTTCAGTTTTGGCATGAGTTTTATTCTATCATCTTTTTCAGCTCTCCGTCTGTACGGAAGGCTCCGCAGTACGTCCTTGTCACAGTCTGAGCCGGTGTATTGCGTATTCCTCTTGCTGTCATACAGCTGTGTGAGCCTCTTATAAGGACTCCCACATCAGGTGTACCTGCTGCCTCGGAGATTATCTCCGCTATATCACTGCCGAGGCGCTCCTGCAATTGAAGCCTCTTTGCTGCCATATCACAGATACGGGCTATCTTGCTCAGGCCAAGCACTCTCCCCCTGGGGATATATGCCACATTGACATACATATCATACATCAGTGCGAGATGATGCTCGCAGTAGCTGAATACTGAGATATCCCTCATTACTACGGCAGTCTCGGAATTTTCAGAGGGTGTTACCTCAAAGGTCTTTCCGAACATCTCTGCTATATCATGATTGGTATAGGCTATGCCCTCGAATACCTCCTCGTACATTCTTGCTACACGCTGCGGGGTATCCTTAAGTCCCTCACGGTCAGGGTCCTCACCGAGAGCTTCAAGCAGTCCTCTTACGTGAAATTCTATTGCTTTTGTATCCATTCTCAGACTCCTCTCTGCTCCGGCGGCCATATGAATTTGTGAAGCTGGAGCTGTAAACGTATGTCGTTCATTTTATGCTCCTTCATAAACTCAACTATCTCTGCCGGGGCTATCTCCCCGAATACGGGACTTATATATACATGGCAGCGGTCTGTAAGATAGTGCTCGCTGATGAGCTCCGCTGCACGTTCAAGGTCTTTTATGCTTCCTGCCACGAATTTTACAGTGTCGCATTTTTCAAGGCAGCCGAAATTATGGCCGCACATACTCTCCTCCATACCGCTGGAAGGGAGCTTATAATCCATGGTGAACACAGGGCGGTATTTCCTGTCGGAATAGCTTTCTATCGGCAGGCTGCCGTTGGTCTCTATCTCCACACGGAATCCGGCTGACATAAGAGCATCTGTAAGCTCAGGAAGCTCCTCCTGCAAAAGAGGCTCTCCGCCGGTTATGGTCACATTTTTCACTCCTGTTTCGCTGACATATCCCACTATATCCTCTGCTGTCATATTCTCCACAGGTACATCAGGCTCGTTTGCCCACTTTGTATCGCAGTAGCCGCAGCTCAGGTTGCAGCCGGAAAATCTAATAAATACTGCCAGTTCGCCGGCCCGCACTCCCTCACCGTTGATACTTACGAATTTTTCTGCTATCGGATACATAGTCATTCCTCCTCGGCCTCATAGACGGCACAGTTTTCAGGTGTCTCATATACGGTCACGCTTTTAAGGGGAAGTCCCTGGCCGGATAGTATCTCGTAGAAATGTTTTGCAAAGTTCTCGGCTGTGGGACGGAAGGGGACTTCTATAAGCCGGAATCCCTCTTCGTTCAGAGCTTCAAGAGTTTTCGGGCGGAGTGAATCGCTTTCATAGATGAGAGCATGGTCGTAATTCCTTGCAAGGGTACGCACCATTTTCTTCACATCGCCGAAATCCATCAGCATACCACGCTTTTCGCCGGATTCCTGAAGCTTGTCACTGCGGAGCATTATCTCAAGAGTCCAGCGGTGTCCATGGATATTGGCGCATTTTCCGTGGTATCCATGGAGAAAATGAGCGCTGTCAAAGGCAGCGGATGTTTTCATATAATACATTGATCGTCTCCTTTTCTGCGCCAAAAAAAGCACCTGCCAACGCAGATGCATCCCATGACGATAAAGCGCAGTTATCCACCGCACTAAAGGATGCCCTGGTTTTGTTTTACGACAGGATGGCGCAAACGAACTGTCGGTCATTTTCTTGTGTACCAAAATAGGATCATAATAAATACTTACCTATTTATTATATCACATAATACATGATATGTCAAGATATACGCAGATATCCATAAACCGATAAGAGGGAGGCTTCTTCTGAAAAAAGCCTCCCTCAGCTATGGATTTATTTTAAATCAGGGATTATATCCATTGCTCTCAGATAATGATATCGTTTCCGGTACTCTCGGCAGTCGCCTTCTCAGTATTATTGCTGCTTCCGCTTTGTCTGCTGCCTTTTTTCTGAGTTGCACCGCTTTCAGTATCGGTTTCAGAGCGCTTTCTGCCGAAGTCTTCGGGGGGAGTCATATTCTCGAAGCCTTCCGGAGGAGTCATATTTTCAAATCCCTCGGGAGGTGTCATGCCCTCAAAATCGCCGAAGCTCTCCGGCGGTGTCATACCTTCAAAGTCACCGAAATCCTCAGGCATCTCTGAGCCGTCAAAATTGCCGAAGCCTCCTTGTCTTCCGCCCATACCGCCGCCGAAGCCGCCCATTCCGCCGTGGCCTCCGCCCATCATGGACTGGGGTATCTCTGATACCTCTTCGCCGTTGACGATAATTTTTCCGCCGTTGAACTGTGCCTCACGGTCATAGTCGAAGGAGGACATCTGTGCAGTAATATCGATAGTTCCGCCGTTTACATAGACAGAGCCGTTTGCGTCAACACCGTCAGTGTCCCCGGGGCCCATGACTATAGTAGTATAACCGCCGTTGAATTCCACAACTATATCACAGAAGCTGCTCTTATTTGTTGCATTTATTCCGTCATCGCTGGCATCTATGCTGATAGTTCCGTCGTTTATCTGAACATATGTTGCTTCAATTCCCTCAGCAGAGGTGATATCGAAGGTACCGCCGTCTATCTGTACATATGTTGTGCCCTGTATACCGTCGCTTCCGGAATCTATGGTGAAATCGCCGTCTGATATGTAAATCCAGCCCACAGTATCATCTTCGTCATTTTCGCTGTGGAAACCGTCCTTGTCAGTGGAGACAGTGAATTTTCCTCCGCAGACAGCTATTGATTCATTGGCTTCAACAGCATCCTTGAGAGTATTTATCTCATAAGTGCCTCCGGTGATCTTTATATCATCCTTGCCGGATATTCCATTGCCCTGGTCTGAGGTGATTTTCAGTGTTCCCAGGCCGTTCAGCACTATATCATCCTTTGAGAATATTACCGCATCAGTATTGGTATCGCCGTCAGCCCTGAACTCTCCCGATACTGTAAGGCTGTTCTCACTGTCCTCAGCTGTGGTGATGAAGCACTTGTCTGCACTTACCACATATATTGCCGGGAAGTCGTCATTTGTGATGCTGACACCGTCAAGCACCAGCTGTACCTTGTCTTCCTTTGCAGCCTCTACACGGATAGTACAGTTCTTTGCACTGCCGGAGATAATGTACACTCCTGCCTCAGTGATATCTATGGTCTTTCCGTCAGCCGCCTGCAATAAAGAAGCCTCTGAAAGATCTGCTTCCTGTTCCAGGTCACGCTTGCTGAAAAGATCTGTAGTATCGATAACTCCGCCATCCTTAGGCGAGTACGATACATTTGAAGCCTCTGCGCCGGAGTTCTTTTTCTCATTGCCGGCAGAAGATGTAGTCTCTGTCTCAGAAGCTGCTTCCTCTGACTGAGATGTGGTCTCCGCTTTTTCCGAGGATTCCTTGTATTCGCTGCATCCGAAGGCTGTTGTGAAAAGCATTGCTAAAGCTGCAATACCTGCTAATGTTTTTTTCCTGTAATTCATCATAAGATCGCATCCTTTCGCCGATCCCCATGATTTTCCCCTCAGGATCATTCTCTTTGTTTCTATGATCTTAGTATACAGTACATTTATGTGAAACTAAGTATTGAAAAGTGAAAAAATGCGGAAATATATGTGTACGATCATGGCTGGTATTGCTTGACATATTATGCAGAAAGATATATAATAATAGTATATAAACTGCTGTTGACAGCAAATAATTATATAGAAAATGCCTATGGCAGAACGGAGATAATTATGGAATACCTCGAAAACCGAGAGCTTTCATGGCTTAAATTCAACAAAAGAGTGCTTGAAGAGGCAACGGCACCGGAAACACCTCTTCTTGAAAGGCTTTCGTTTTCTGCAATATATCAGAGCAATCTCGACGAATTCTTTATGGTGCGTGTAGGCGCCCTCACCGAGGATGCCCGCAGCGGAAGCCGGAAAAAAGACAGCCGCAGCGGTATGACTGCTGCCGAGCAGCTTGACGCTGTTTTCACTGCCGTCCGCAGAACTCAGCCTGATGTCGAGGATGCATACAGAAAAACTATGGACGAACTGGCAGCCCATGGCTTCAGGCACGTTACTATGGCCTCAGCTACCGAGGAGGAGC
Organism: Ruminococcus flavefaciens; assembly: GCA_002371825.1. Classification (GTDB taxonomy): domain Bacteria; phylum Bacillota; class Clostridia; order Oscillospirales; family Ruminococcaceae; genus Ruminococcus; species Ruminococcus flavefaciens_L. Next base: position 21,220 of record DFHF01000043.1, read on the forward strand.
GCTCCTTCCTCGAACTTTACTTCAAAAGAGAAATGAAGCCTTTTATATCAGGTATCGTTGTAAACGATGCTCTGCCCTTCCCATTCCTGAAAAACAAGGAGCTCTATGCAGTAGTGCGCCTCAGTGCAAAAAAGAACGTGGCTATCGGTATCGTACCGGTGAACCATGAGCACAGTGAGCGTATAATCCCTCTGAGCAAGGACGGCAAGCGCTTTATTCTCGAAGAGGAAGTCGTTCTCCACTTTGCACACCTTATGTTCAAGAGCTATAAAGTGCTGGACAGAGCCCTCATAAGAGTTACAAGAAGTGCGGATATCATGGTCTCCGGCAAGGGGGCAGAATTCCGTGACAGAATGGAGGAGCTCGTTGTTAAACGCACAAAGCTGGCTCCTGTGAGACTTGAGATCTCAGATGAGTTCTCCCGTGAGGCTCTGGACTATATCTGCCGCAAGCTGAAGCTGAAATATTCAAGAGTGTTTACATCCCATATCCCCCTTGACCTCTCTTACCTCTTCGAGCTTCAGGAGCTCGATGCTGACCCGGCTCTGCACTATATCCCAAGACAGCCCAGAAAACCCGCTGCACTCTCAGATACAAAGCCGGTGTTCTCACAGATAAAATCAAGGGACCTGCTGCTCAGCTATCCCTTTGAATCCATGAATCTTTCATTTATAAGACTGCTTCAGGAATCTGCCTCAGACCCTAAGGTCACATCTATCAAGATAACTCTCTACCGCCTTGCAAGGAACAGTCAGGTGGTGGATGCTCTCTGTACCGCTGCTGAACAGGGTAAAGAGGTACTTGTCATGATAGAGCTGAGAGCAAGATTCGATGAAGCAAATAACATCGAATGGTCAAAACAGCTTCAGGCTGCCGGTGTTAAGGTCATATACGGCCCCAAAGATTATAAGGCTCACTCAAAGCTCCTTCTCATTACAAGAAAGGCTCAGGGCGGCGGATTCGACTACGTTACTCAGGTCGGCACCGGCAACTACAACGAAAAGACCTCCGCTCTTTATACAGACCTGATGCTCCTCACCGCTGACAGGGATATCGCTGCTGATGCAGAAGATGTTTTCAATGCACTTCTCAACTGCACTCTTGTTGAAAAGACAAGAAAGCTGCTGGTATCTCCTCTTGCACTCAGACCTCAGGTGCTTGCTATGATGGATGAGCAGATAGCTATTGCTAAAAACGGCGGAAAAGGCTATATCGCCGCAAAGGTAAACTCCCTCTGCGACAAGGTCATCATGGATAAAATGGCAGAGGCTTCTCAGGCCGGTGTTAAGATAGACCTGGTAATAAGAGGCATTTGCTGCCTTATCCCCGGAGTTCCGGGATATACCGATAATATAACCGTGAGAAGTATCGTGGGACGCTTCCTTGAACACAGCCGTATCTTCATTTTCGGCACAGACGGCAAGGAGCAGAAGATATATATCGGCTCTGCTGACTATATGAGCAGGAACACTATCCGCCGTGTGGAGGTCGCTGCTCCGGTAGAGGACGAAAAGCTTAAAAAGCGCATCCGTGATATGTTCCATACCCTTATGAGGGACAATGTAAAGGCAAGGATAATGCTCAGTGACGGTAAATATGTCCGTGCAAACGCAAGAAGAGCTACCGATGAGCCGCTGAACTCTCAGGAGTTCTTCTACGACGAGGCCTACAAGCGCCTTGAGGATAAACAGGCCCGTCAGGAACAGCTCCGCATAAACCGTGAAAAAGGCGCAGCAAAGGCCTCAAAAAGGAAAAATACTGCTAAAAAATCATCCGGTACTGCTCCAAAGAGAAAAAAAGCTAAAAAAGCCGATTGATCGGGCTGATTTTACACGAAATCTCCGAAAAAGACTTGAAACAATAAGCTTTTTATGGTATAATATATTTTATACACTTCAAGTTTATTAATTTTTCAGAGGTCGAAATAATGATAGGTTATTATAACTATACTGTTATTCTTACATATATGAGCCTCATCTCATCAGTGCTTGGAATGTTCTTCGCACTCGGTGTTGACGGCAATCCTCCTCACCCGGATTACGCTATCGTCTGTCTGATGGTGTCAGGACTCTGCGATATGTTCGACGGCAAAGTTGCCCGTACCAAGAAAAACCGCACCGAATGCGAGAAAAAATTCGGTATACAGATAGATTCACTCTGTGACGCTATCTGCTTTGGCCTTCTTCCGTCGGTCATCGGCTATTCCATCGGTATGCGTGACTGCGGTGACATCCCGATACTGATACTCTTCCCGCTCTGCGCTGTTATCCGCCTGGCATACTTCAATGTCAATGAGGAGGAGAGACAGCAGAAAACAGAGGATGTGCGGAAGGTATATGAGGGGCTCCCTGTTACAAGCGTCGCTCTTATTCTTCCGGTGATATACAGCTTCCATAAGGACATCGGCATAGAATGCTTCCCTATGGTCTATGGTACGGCTATGCTTATAATTTCTGTGGCTTTCATCACAAGATTCAAGCTGAAAAAGCCTTCCATGAGAACTATGCTCTGCTTTATCGGTCTGGGTGTTATCGAGCTTATATGGATGATATACAATACCAAAATAAAATGAAAAAAGGCTGTCCGTCGGGCAGCCTTTTATTTTTGTCAATTATCAAACATTTTATAGTATTGTATCATCTCATATTCCTTTATGATATCATTCTGCTTTGCAGTATCAGTCTCAACAAATTTGCCGTCCTTGTTTACAGAAAACAGATAGGTCAGAACAGGATATTCCTCCATAGCCTTTAGCCGCATTGAATCAAATGGTGTGAGTTCAAGGCCGCAGTTCTTCTTAAGTACAGCTGACAGATAATTAATGCTCAAAAAGTCCGGTATATCCCAGTCTATATCATAATTTGACCACAGCATATAGGGGACGATGTACTTGTTTGAGGTCCTTTCCAATAATGATTCCTGCTTTTCATCAGAGCGGGGAGTAAATGTGGATAATCCCGGCTGATGATCTCCGAACATGAGTACCACTGTTGGCTCAGAATAGTCTTCAAGGCTATGGATAAGATCAACATAGGCCTCGGATGTATACTCAGACAGTGTGAGATAGATATTCAGTGATTCATCATCCGAAAAATCCTTCACCTTAAGGTCTCCTATCTTGTCAGCATCATATCCGCCGTGATTCTGCATTGTGATATTGAAAATGAAGCTCTTGTCATTCTGACTGTTGAACTTCGTCATCTCCTCAGCTACCTTCCTGAAGCTCTCGGCATCACTTATGTAATGACGTATGTACTCCAGTCCGTCTCCGAAATTGACATACTTATTCTGTTCAAAGATTTCGTCATAATCGCCGTCAGCGTCACCGAATTCCTCTCCGGAGATGAAATCCTCTGTGAACCAGTTCGGATATATAGTCGTTCTGCGCCACTCAGCCGCAATGTAGGGATGTATCGGGACTGACTTGTATCCGAGGCCTTTAAGATCATTTCCCATTGAGCTCAGGCCGGAAAGATCATGTCTTATATACGGTATGTCGTTCTGAGGCAGAAATGCAAGTGAACATCCTGTAAGGAACTCGAACTCACTGTTGCAGGTAGAGCCTCCGTAAACATCAACAGCCAGCTTTCCCTCCTTGAAATTGCCTTCAAGAGTACGGATAGCCTTCAGCGGATCCTCCTTGATGCCGTTGTCTCCTATCAGTGAATAGTCGGCAAAAGCCTCATCCATAATAACTATGATATTAGTGGGAGTCTTGCTCTCTGCTGCTACTGTCGGGTATTTTTCCAGATAGCTTATAGCCTTCTTGCTTGAATATCCGTCAGGGGGGATCACCTTACTGTTCTGATACTCGTTGTAAAGTGAGAAGAAGAGTCCGTTCTTTTTCATGTATTCATTTTCGTCCCAGATCAGAGGATCGTCGTCAAAATATCCGAGCACATTATAGAAGATAAGCATTCCAAAGGCCAATACTCCGGCAGCTAATGCTGATACAGGCTTTGTGTACTTTTTCTCCGGCTTTTTATAGAACTTTATTACCAGAAAACATACAGCCGCTGTTATCAGTAATGATATTATCAGCTTTATGACTATCGACAGTGTTATCACCACAGAATATGAGCCCTTTACATTTGCCGCATCCTTTATACAGAAGAAATCCATATAATTCAGCGGCCTCATCCTGACGTTCATGAGGAACTCGTTTATGTAGTAAAATGCAAATATGACAACCGTTTCGATTATCGAAGCTGCCACATAGCCTATAGGCAGCAGTATGAGCACCGCCATAAGCAGAAGTGTCATACCCGAATTGATAAAATATGTCATAATGTCCGTCTTTGGTGCTATAAGCATTTTTGTCAGTATCAATGTCTGTATCAGCATTAAAAACAGGGGGAAGTTTTTCCTGATATATCCCTTGACTTTTTCCATAATACACCTCTTTTTTTATTTGTAAACACTCATCTATATAAAAACACTTTTAAAGCGGCTTTCTTTCAAAAAGCAGCACAGGATAGCCCTCATAGTAGGGCTTGACTATCTCAGGGTGTTCATCTGCATAGGCAAATATCCTGTCTGCCAGGCCTTCCTTTAAGAAATCCACAAGCTGAGAAAGAGGCCTTGCATAGAGCTCCTCACAGATAGAGGCGAAGGTGATAGCTCTGCGGCCGCCTACCTCCATTATCCGGTAGGGCCATATACGGCAGTCGAAGGGCTTATCGTCCCCAAGCATACAGCCTTTCTCCGTCAGAGCAGGACATGAGAAGAGTTCGTCGCCCTTGAGCTCCTCCACACGGAAAATATATCCGCCGTCCTTTGAGATAAATCTTGCATCAGGCTTTTCTGCCTGTATACGGTCTCGTATCTCCTCAGTAAATACCGGGGTCTCCCAGACATCATACCTGTCAAAAATACAGCACAGTCTGCACTTTGCACAGGCTTCGCCGCTGAGTATTTTTTTTAGCATAAATTTCCTCTTTTCTCTTGACTTTGTGATCGTTTTGTGATATACTTTGCATGACAATACTTTATGGAGGTGCTCAAAAATGAGTCCAAAAAATGTAGACATCAAAGAAGCAATTCAGCTCTTCTTCAAGAACTATGTTAATTTTAACGGTCGTTCTACAAGAAGCGAATACTGGTGGGCATTTCTTGCTTATTACGTCGTTTACCTTGTACTTAACGGAATAGGCATGGCTACTGGTTTGGCATTCCTTGCTCTTCTGTTCAGTCTTGCAACATTTATTCCTTTTATTGCAGTTGGAATCAGAAGAATGCATGATATTGGAAAGAGTGGTTGGTATCTTCTTGTCCCATTATACAATCTTTACCTTCTTGCACAGCCCAGCGATCCTAACCCCAATCAGTACGGTGATCCCGCAGTCTGATCGGAAATTTAAAGCAAATACTACAAAAAACCCGCCGAACTTCCGGCGGGATTTTTTATTCGATAGTAACAGAGACCTTAAGGTCCTTCTTAGCGGCGCCTGCTCTCATTATTGTACGGAGAGCCTTGGCGATCCTGCCCTGCTTACCGATAACACGTCCCATATCATCGGGAGCTACTGAAAGGTGGAACACGATAACGCCTTCTGCGTCCGGCTCATCCTCTGTTATCTTTATTGCAGTCTTATCCTCAACGAGGCCTGCTGCTATAGCATAAAGTAGATCTTTCATTTGATTATCCTCCATAGGCCACGGAAACAGAGGCAGAGACTTTACGTCTCACCTCTTCCGCAGATTTAGTCCATTAGAGTACGCCCTCGTTCTTGAGGATGACCTTAACGGTATCTGTAGGCTGAGCACCCTTTGCGATCCAGTCCTTAGCCTTATCAGCATCAACCTTTACAACAGAAGGATTCTTTGTAGGATCGTAGAAACCGATCTCCTCAACGAATCTGCCGTCTCTGGGGTATCTTGAATCAGCAACAACTATACGATAGAAAGGAGCCTTCTTAGCGCCCATTCTTCTGAGTCTGATCTTTACTGCCATTGTATTCACCTCCGTGTATTTATTATGTATTCCATGCGGCGGGAGACGTCGCATTGAAAGCTTGTTATATCGGCAGATTTCCTCCGCCCTTACCGGTCATCTTATCGAAGTTCATTCCGGCAAGATTCTTTCTTGCCTTACGCAGGGACATCTTGCCGTTCTTTCCGGTAAACTGCTTCATCATCTTCTGCATCTGGTCGAACTGCTTCAGCAGACGGTTTACGTCCTCTACCTTAGTACCTGAACCCATTGCGATACGCTTTTTACGGGAAGGATTGATGATGGAGGGCTTTGATCTTTCAGCCTTTGTCATTGAAGTGATGATAGCCTCAACTCTGTCGACCTGTCTCTCATCGATATCAGCGTCCTTGATCTTTTCTCCAACACCGGGAAGCATTCCGATTATGGACTTCATTGAGCCCATCTTCTTTATCTGCTTCATCTGGTCGAGGAGGTCGTCCATATCGAACTTATTCTCCTTGAGCTTCTTGGTGAGCTTCTCTGCTTCCTTCTGGGACATTACGTTCTCAGCCTTTTCAATGAGGGTAAGAACATCTCCCATGCCGAGGATTCGTGAAGCCATACGCTCAGGGTGGAACTGCTCGAAGTCATCAAGCTTTTCGCCCATACCAACGTATTTTATCGGCTTACCTGTTACAGCAAGTACGGAAAGTGCCGCACCGCCTCTTGTATCTGAATCGAGCTTTGACATAAGTACGCTTGTGATACCAACAGCGTCATCGAATGCCTTAGCAACGTTTACAGCGTCCTGACCGGTCATTGCATCAACGACCAGCATTATCTCATCGGGCTCTGTGAGCTCCTTGATATTTACGAGCTCCTGCATAAGTGCTTCGTCAACGTGGAGACGTCCGGCGGTATCGATGATGAGAACATCGTGTCCGTAGTCCTTAGCGTGGGCGAGAGCCTGTTTAGCGATTATCACAGGGTCTATCTGTCCCATTTCAAATACAGGGACATCAGCCTTCTTACCAACTACCTGCAGCTGATTGATAGCGGCAGGACGGTAGATATCGCAGGCTGCCAGCAGGGGACGGTGTCCCTCTTTTTTAAGGAGCTTGGCCAGCTTTGCGGAATGTGTAGTCTTACCTGAACCCTGAAGTCCGCACATCATGATGACCGTAGGCGGTTTTGATGCGAAATTTATACGGGCATTGCTGTTGCCCATGAGAGCGCAGAGCTCTTCGTTAACTATCTTTATTACCTGCTGTGCAGGAGTAAGGCTTGCGAGAACTTCTTCTCCCACAGCTCTTTCAGTTACGCCTTTTACGAAGTCCTTTACTACCTTGTAGCTTACATCCGCCTCAAGAAGGGCGAGGCGCACTTCACGCATAGCCTCCTTTACGTCACTCTCTGTGAGCTTTCCTCTTGATTTGAGCTTTTTGAAGACGTTATTCAGTTTCTCGGAAAGTCCTTCAAATGCCATGCGATCATCTCCAATGCTGTTTATTCAGGAGCTTAAAGCAGCTCCAGTCCATTTTTTATCTCACGAACGATATCGTTCCTCAGTTCTGTATTTTCAATGCCGGCGGAAGCTTTTTCCAGCCTGCCGAAGCATTCCCGCATTTTGCCCAGGCGCTCTGCGAATCCGAGCTTTTCCTCATAGTTAAGGAGTATAGCCTCTGTACGCTTGATAAGTCCCATAACGGCCTGGCGGGTTATCCCCAGGGGATTACCTATCTCAGCGAGTGAAAGGTCCTCACAGTAGTAAAGCTCCATAACGCTGCGCTGATGTTCGGTGAGGAGGTCGCCGTAGCAGTCAAGGAGCATAACGTATTTAAGTTCCTTAGCCATAAATCAGCACCTCCGGGGTGTAATCTAAAATCACTTTACACATTGTACCATATTCGCAGGGATTTGTCAAGGCGCATAACAGAAAAAAATCCCTCTTCAGCAGAAGAGGGATATGTGCACATTCAATAAAGGTGTAAATGTATTTTGATTTACACACTGTAAGAGCAGACCTTATCCAGCCCTGACGCAGGCCTTAAACGTGAGCTTTTATGTAGGGGACTACCTCTTCACGGGGAATATCAAGAGCATAGGCGAACTCGTCGTAGAGCATATTCTCTGCGTCGTTCAGACAGCGCTCATCGGCTGAATGAAGATGCTTATGCTGAGCTTCCAGCTCCTGCTTGCGGACATACAGGGTCTTTATCAGCTTGACCAGCTCCCGTCTATCGCCGCTGTTGATTATCCTGCGGTATTCCTCCTTGCGCTGAGATTCATTCTCTATCCATATGTCTCCTTCATCTGGCATGACGCTGATGAGCTCCTCCACCTCGCTGCGGCTGAAAACGCTCCGCATCTTTTCAGTGAGCGCACTGTTTGACGTTGGCACATAGAAGGTGTTCTTCTGATCGCCGATCGGCCGCAGAACATAATACTCCACATCCTCGCCGCTGAAATCCCGTTTCTCTATGGCAGTTATCATGCAGACACCGTATGAGGCGTACACTACTGCCTGACCTGTCTTGAACATATCCAGCACCTCCTGAAAAATAAAAATAGCCTGCTTTCAGACAACTGGATTTACGTCCAAAAGAGGCTACACGTTGGTATACAATAATTATAGCACATTTTCGTACAAAATGTCATAGGCATTCTCACCAAAAGAAAGCGTTGATTTTTGTGAGGAACACTGCACAACACGGCAACAGCATTTTTTGTGCGGAGGTAACTCCGCAAGCATATAAATTGTACGCTGTAGCAAGGGAACGCCTTCGTATTATTTCGCCGTCTTTAAAGCTGAAAACGGCGGCCAGAGGCGCTGCCTCCGGACTCTGGCAAGGGATAACATCCCTTGCATCCCTTTTCACGCTGCTGCTCTGTACGAGGCGGTTACTCTGCTTTCGCTCACCTTAATAGAAAGTAAATGCTGTTTCCCTGCACCGCACAAGCCCTCTGCTTGACATTATTTTCTGCTGCTGTTATAATTATTGTACCGCTCCGCCTTCACAGCGGACAAATTCTTTTATCATAAAATAAGAAAGCTGGTATCATATGCCTTTTAAAACCGAGGAAAGAGAGTTCACCTGCAGCGTCTGCGGCAGGACATCCTCACATACTATAATAACACATCAGGATAAGCCCTCCGGCGCACCTGACCTGGATCTGCGCCCTGCCGGAGATCACCGCAGCATGATGAAATACTGGGCTATGGAATGTCCCGGCTGCGGCTACTGCTGCACCACTATCGATATGCCGTTCTGCAGCGATGCTTCCTTTTTCTCAACTATAGAATACAAGACCTGCGGAGATATCCTCACAGCTGACGAAACCGCTGCAAGGCTTATAAAAAGAGCTCTCGTATTTATTGAGGAGCACAGCTACAAGGATGCCGTCCGCAGCTATCTTGCAGCAGCATGGTCTCTTGATGATGACGGAAATGAGTTCGCCGCAAAGCAGTGCCGCATGACCGCAGTCTCCCTTATGGAAGACCACCCGGCAGCATTCAGAGGCGATAATAACTTCAAGCTCATAAAAGCAGATATGCTCAGACGTTCAGGCGAATTTGACCGTGTTGTCCGTGAATTTCAGGATACTGCCTATCCCTCACTGCTTATGACAGCTATCAATTTCTTCGAGGTGCACCTGGCCTCAGCCGAGGATAAGGGCATCCACACTATCGACGAGATACCCGGTATATCCGCCGCAGAGAAATAATTCTCCGGCAGCACACTTTATCTCACAGCGCAAGGAGGCGAGATGTTGAGAACAAATATCCTTATATGCGGAGGTATAGCTCACGAAGCAGACCTGATCGCAAATGTTCTTCCAAAAGACGATTCCACCGTCAGGACCTGTATTACAGATGAAAAGGTCATAATAAAGGAGCTTTCCGGAAGCGAGCTCAACTCTGTGCTCTTTTTTGTAAACGGCAGCTCCGGAAGGTGGGAAAAGCTCATCCGAAATATACGCACTGCTTTCCCGGATATAAAGATCTTTGCAGGAGCATCAGGCGCATCTCTGAACGATATGGGAAGGCTCCGAAGCGCAGGAGCTGATCTCTGCATGATGTTTCCGGCCTCTATAAGAGTTTTCACAGATATCATCCATGTGTATATGCGTTTCTGTGATGACAGCAGGATCCCTCTGTATGCCGCCTGCTTCCTCTGTCAGTACGGATTCTCTGCCAAAAATACAGGATTCCTGTACCTCTGCTCTGCCATTGACCTCTGCCTGAAGGAGCCTGAATATCTCGAAGCTCTCTATGACAGGGTCTACGGAACTATAGCCGAAAGATTCGGGGTACAGCCTGAGCTTGTTGAACGAATGCTCCGGCGGACAGCTTCAGTCTCCGCTTCCGACGGAACTCTTTCCGCTGTCACAGGAGAGATCGGGCAGAAAATAACCTCCCATGATCTTATCGCCGTTCTTTGCGATGCATATGCGATAAGCAGATATTTCATCATATAAATAATTCCGCCCCTGACCATGATCCATGGCCCGGGGCGGATTTTTTTTACATAAGCTCGCAGATAAGATTTGAGAATTCTACAGGATCCTCTATGCTCATGCCTTCAATGAGAAGTGCCTGATCGTAGAGAAGCTTTGCGTACTTGCCGATCTTATCGCTGTCTCCGGCCTTGTCAAGGCTCTGGAGCTTGCCGAAGATCTCGTGCTCAGGATTGATCTCAAGAACTCTCTGAGCCTGTACCTTCTGGTCGGTAGGCATGGAGTTGAGCACCTTCTCCATTTCAAGTGAGATCTCACCCTCACTTGTAAGGCATACAGGGTGAGACTTAAGTCTCTGGGAGAGTATTACCTTGGATACCTTGCCCTCAAGTGCCTTTCCGAGTGCTTCAAGAAGTCCGGAATTCTCCTCCTCCTTGGCCTTTATCTCTTCCTTCTTCTCTGCATTTTCAAGTCCGAGATCGTCAGCAGATACAGACTTGAACTCCTTATCCTTGTACTGACGGAGGCTCTTTATTGCAAATTCATCGATATTGTCTGTGAGGTAGAGTATCTCGAAGCCGTTATCCTTTACAAGCTCAGTCTGCGGGAGCTGTTCGATACGAGCTGCACTCTCGCCTGTAGCGTAGTAGATGTACTTCTGCTCCTCACGCATACCGGATACATACTCATCAAGAGTTACCAGCTTATGCTCGTTTGAGGATGTGAACATGAGAAGATCCTGGAGCTTCTCCTTGTTCATGCCATAGTCGCTGTAGATACCGTATTTGAGCTGTAAACCGAAGGCCTTCCAGAACTCCTCGTACTTTTCACGCTCGTTTTTCAGCATTTTCTTCAGCTCATTGCTGATAGTCTTCTCTATGCTCTTTGCGATGACTTTTAGCTGTCTGTCGTGCTGGAGCATCTCACGGGAGATGTTCAGTGACAGATCCTCGGAATCAACAAGTCCCTTTACGAAGCTGAAATAATCGGGAAGAAGGTCTGAGCACTTATCCATGATAAGAACGCCGTTTGAGTAGAGCTGGAGGCCCTTCTCGTACTCCTTGGAGTAGAAATCAAAGGGTGCCTTTGACGGTATATAGAGCAGAGCATTGTATGCAGGCATCTCATTGCTGATATGAGCATACTTAAGAGGCTCATTGTAATCGAAAAACTTCTCTGTGTAGAAGTGCTTGTAGTCCTCTTCCTTCAGCTCGGTCTTGTTCTTCTTCCAGAGCGGCACCATGCTGTTGAGGGTCTCAACTTCGATATATTCCTCATATTCAAGAGGCTTCTTTGCCTCCTTATCCTCCTCGGACTGCTCCTTCGGACGGCTGTGAGTACACTCCATCTTTACAGGGAAGCGGATATAGTCAGAATACTTGCGTACAAGTGACTTTATACGGTACTGATCGAGGAATTCAGTATAATTCTCATCATCGGTATCTTCAAGGAGTTCGAGAATTATTTCAGTACCTGTGGACTGCTTCTCGGCCTCGGTTATAGTATAGCCGTCAACGCCCTCGGACTCCCACTGGTAAGCCTGGTCGCTGCCATATGCCTTGGATATTACAGTTACCTTCTTTGCTACCATGAATGCGGAGTAGAAGCCTACACCGAACTGTCCGATTATCTGATTATCTTCTTCAAGCTTGTTCTCATTCTTGAACTTGAATGAGCCGCTGTTTGCGATAGTACCGAGGTTGTTTTCAAGCTCTTCCTCAGTCATACCGATACCGTTATCTGTTATCTTAAGAGTTCTTGACTCCTTGTCTGCCTTGATCCAGATAGCAAAATCCTCTTTATTCAGGCCTACCTTATCATCGGTCAGAGACTTGAAATAGAGCTTGTCGATAGCATCGCTGGCATTTGAGATAAGCTCTCTGAGGAATATTTCCTTATGTGTATAGATAGAATGGATCATCATTTCGAGGAGTCTTTTAGACTCAGCTTTGAACTTCTTGGTTCTCATTTCATACATCTCCGTGGTATAATTTTAGCACTCTCTGTCTTTGAGTGCTAAATATAGTATATAACTTTCTAAAAAAGAAATCAAGTGCCAGCGGAAATGTTTACAATTTGTTCATAATTATATCTAAGCTGCATCCGTTTTGTTTTTCCTCCCTATACAGAAACGAGGCGCTGTCATAACGATAGCGCCTCATTGTGCTTACTTCTTGAGCTTGTCGATCACATCTCCGACCTTATCCTTAGCAGCATCAACGACTTTGTTGATCTTCTCATCGGGAAGGTCGATGCCTGTAACACCTTCAACGGCCTTTACAGGATCCTTAGTGATGTTCTTCTGTAAGTCCTTATCGCCCTTTACCTTATCAGCGATCTCTCCGATTTTTTCTTTGATATCCATATCAAGACCTTCTTTCAATAATAATATATGATTATTGTATCACACTTTTCCGAAAAAATCAATAGCCGGGGCGGAAATTTTATCCATAATCAATAAGAGCGGCACAAAACTTCTCCCGGGGCTCTCAGGAACTGATCTATTATGGATTCAGCGGACGGCCACTGGCCGCCCCTACACAAGGATGCAAAACAGCCGGATCACTGGTATGCTGATCGCACATTCTTTTCTGTTTTGCCTGAATTTCCGATAAAATTAAGAGCGGCAAAAAGCCGCTCTCACTATCCTATTTTATCTCTCCGATCTCTGTTTTCCTCGAAAGCATCGCAAGAGTCAGGGAGATATTTTCATTATGAACTGCCACTCCGGCAGGAACACTCAGGTGTACCGGTGCAAAATTCAGTATGTACCTTATACCGGCTGTTGTCATTATATCACATACCTTCTGTGCAGCTGTTTCCGGTACAGTTATTATACCTATACGGATATTTTTCTGTCTGCAATAGTCTTCCAGCTCTGTGATATCTCTTATCGGCTTGCCGTTTATCTCAGTACCCACAAGCTTTTCATCGCAGTCGAATCCGCAGACTACTTCAAAGCCATAGTCTGCAAAGCTGCGGTTTTCAAGCATTGCCCTGCCGAAATTTCCCATGCCCACAACTATAACTCCGTCATGGTTGGCAAATCCCAGGAACCTGCCGATATCTCCGATAAGCTCGCTGGTCGGATATCCAACTTTCGGCCTTCCTCCGCTGGAAATGGATGCAAGATCCTTCCTGACCTGAACATCATTCAGTCCGAGGGCCTCAGCTATAGCTGTTGCGGAGATATGTCCGCTTTTACGGCTGTCAGGAAGGGAAGTCAGATAGTTGAAATACAGCGGCAGTCTTGAAAGAGTCTGAGAGGTAATGTTCTTATTCATTGTATCCCTCCGTTCAGGGGATCACTTTTTCTGCATATACTCATCCATTGCAGCAGCAGCCTTCTTGCCTGCGCCCATTGCCAGGATAACTGTAGCTGCACCTGTAACTGCATCTCCGCCGGCATATACACCTTCCTTGGAGGTAAGGCCGTCCTCATCAGCTATGATACCGCCCCACTTCTGAGTGTCGAGGCCTGCTGTTGTGGACTTAATAAGCGGATTGGGTGATGTACCAATGGACATGATAACGCAGTCTGCATCTATCTCGATGAATGCGCCTTCCTTCGGTACAGGCTTTGCTCTTCCGGAAGCGTCAGGCTCTGAAAGCTCCATTTCCTGGCAGATAACGCTCTTTACCCAGCCGTTTTCTGTAGAAGTTATCTCTGTAGGATTTGTGAGGAACTTGAATACTATGCCCTCTTCCTTAGCGTGCTCAACTTCTTC
>DFHF01000019.1 GCA_002371825.1 Ruminococcus flavefaciens
TGTATCTCCTTGCAGGCAGAATAGCCGTCAAGTCTGGGCATCATAACGTCCATAATGATAAGATCATAGTCATTATTGTGGCAGAGATTAACAGCCTCCATGCCATTTTCTGCCTCTGTCACCTCATAGCCCTCGAATTCAGCATATTCTCTTACAACCTTGCGGATATTAACTTCATCATCAACTACCAGAATATGTGCCATATAATTAACCTCCGGTCTTTTTTTATGGAGACCCACTGTCTCCTTTTACTTTTATATTATACCATAATAACCGATGAATGTGTAGATTTTATGAAGATTTCTTGTACATTTCAGTCAATTTCATCAAAAATGTCTTTCATGTGTAAATTCCCGTTGACATTTTCAGTAAAATTTGCTATAATATAATCGGCACAGTTTGGAGTGTTCTATTTGCTTTTATATGGAGCATTTGCGGCAGCTGACGGCTGTACTGTGTCCGCAGGACTATCGGAAAAGGAGGCGAAGATCATGAAAAAGCGAAAAAGATCGCTGCACCCAGTGGCAGCTGCTCTCATAATCGCTGCAGGAACTATGGCTCTTGTAGGATATTGCTGTATGTATCCGGATAAAGCATACTCAACTCTTCTGATCTATCTCTCCACAGTTATTTTCCTGCTGCTTATCGCATTTTTATCCGGTCTTATGTACCGTCTTCATAAAAATTCAGTGGGACAGAGCGAGTTCATTTCTATAATTGAAGCTCTCAACACTGAAATGATCGTGTGGTCCGATGATTTTTCGTATGTCCATATGAACAAAAAGCTCAGGGACCTGATCGGCATACCTAAAGAGGACGCAAATCAGTGCTCTGCTGCATGGCAGATATTCGGGATACCCGTTCCCGACAAGGAAGCCTTTAAACGAGTTATAGACAATCACTCCTATGAGGCACGGTTCAAGAACTCCTCAGGCAATATAATCAGTATCGCATGGAGCACTTCTCTTGTGAAAAAGCGAAAAAGGAGCAACCTGTATCTCAGTACAGGCTTCAACCTCACTGAGCTGAAAAAAATGAGGGTCAACCTGGCCAGCGCCAACGACTTCTTCAATTCATCTATGGAGCTCGCCGAGATCGGTGTTATAATGAGTACCGACAGGAAGAACTACCGTGCTTCATCTGAAATGGTGAGAATGCTTGGACTCAGAAGCAGCAGCATCACGGTAAGTGAATTCCGCACACTGGTTCATCCAAATGACAGGATACAGTTCGACAGCGCTATAAAATCCACTGATACATCAGAGGTCAAGAGCATAGATATGCGTATAAAGTCGGCTGACGGAGTTTATCACTGGTATTCATACCGATATAAATCCATTGAGGGTACCGATAACACACTCCCCCTCTTCGGCGGAGCTATCCTCGATATCACTCAGGAGCACGAGAAGGATATCCTCATTGAGAGACTGGCTTATATCGACGAAGTCACAGATATCGCCAACCGCAACAAGCTTATGGATACCGGCCAGGAGATATATGATACCTGCCGTCTCCTTCAGTATTCATACTGGATAATAGTCCTTGATATAGACCGCTTCCACATCATAAATGATACCTGCGGCTATAAAAACGGCAACTATATTCTCAGGAATTTCGCCCATATCCTTTATAAATTCGTCACTCCAGGCGGCCTTGCCGCAAGGATAAGCGGAGATAATTTCGCACTTATCCTCCGTGACTACGGCGACAACGATCTCCCGATAAGAACTGTTCGCTCCATCCAGGACGAATTTGCAAAGCTTGCAGTGGACGAGCTCGCTTCCATCAATCTCAACTGCTCCGCCGGCTATTCAAGAATGCCCGAGGACGGAAGCTCCTTCCTCGATGTTATGGAGCACGCTGAATTCGCACTCAAATCAAGCGACGGAAATCAGGGAAGCATCTGCGCTTACGAGCCCAGTATGCACGATTCTATCATCGGCAATACCGAGCTCGAAAAGTCCCTCGCCCTCGCTATAGACAACAACGAGCTCCAGCTTTTCTATCAGCCTAAAATAAACCTTTCAAACGGAAAGATAATGGGCGTTGAAGCTCTTATCCGCTGGATAAAGCCCGACGGCACTATCGTAACCCCCGACGCATTCGTGCCTATCGCCGAGCGCAGCCACCTTATCGGCAAGATAAGCGAATATGTCCTCAACGAAGGCTGCCGCCAGAATAAGCTGTGGCAGAAAATGGGCTACCCGAATATCGTAATGTCCATCAATTTCACCTCTGTTGACTTCTACCAGTCAGACCTGAAGGAAAAAGTCCTGGATGCACTTGCAAAGTCGGGACTTGAGCCTCAGTGGCTTGAAGTTGAGCTTACTGAAAGTCTGGCTCTCAATGATATCGATTTCGCAGTTTCTCAGATGAACAAGCTCCGTGAGCTTGGAGTTAAGCTGGCTATGGACGACTTCGGCACCGGCTATTCGTCACTTAGCTATCTCCAGACACTCCCTATCACTCTCCTGAAGCTTGACCGATCCTTCATAACAGATATCGAACACGACAATATCGCTTACGAGATCGTCTCTGCCGTTATAAGGATAGCCAAGTCAAAGAAGATCGAGACTATCGCAGAGGGTATCGAGGATAAGGTCCAGGAATCCATACTGCGTATGGCAGGATGTGACTACGGACAGGGCTTCCTCTACGGAAAGCCTATGCCTCCGGAGAAACTCCAGCAGTTCTTTGAGTACAATATGAGAAAATGATCAGGTATAACATTCTATATATGGAGGTATAATATCATGAAAAGAAGAATCGGAATCCTTACCAGCGGCGGCGACTGTCCCGGACTCAACGCTACTATAAGAGGTGTTGCCAAGGCCTGTTATGAACGCTTCGGCGAGGATAACGTGGAGATCGTAGGCATCTCCAACGGATACTACGGACTTATCAACAACCTCTGCAAGGATATGTCACCCTCTTCCTTCTCAGGCATACTCACCCAGGGCGGTACTATTTTCGGCACTAAGCGCCAGCCCTTCAAGATGATGCAGGTCATCGGTGATGACAATGTTGATAAGGTCAAGAATATGAAGGAAACATACAAGAAGCAGAAGCTGGACTGTCTCCTCACCCTCGGAGGAAACGGCACCCACAAGACTTCAAAGCTTCTGGCCGATGAAGGCCTCAACGTTATCGGTCTGCCAAAGACTATTGACAACGATATTTACGGAACTGACGTTACTTTCGGCTTCCACACAGCTGTGGACATCGCCACCGACGTTATCGACCGTCTCCATACAACAGCTGCCAGTCACTCCCGTATACTCGTTTGCGAAATAATGGGAAATAAAGCAGGCTGGCTCACTCTCAATGCCGGTATCGCAGGCGGTGCTGACATCATCATCATCCCTGAGATCCCATATGATATCGATAAGGTCTGCGACGCTGTAATGGCAAGAAGTGCATCCGGCAAGACCTTCTCTATCCTTGCTGTAGCAGAAGGTGCTTACGATATCAATGAAGCTAAAATGAAGAAAAAGGAAAGAGCAAAGAAGCGTGCAGAGGCAGGAATAATAACCGCTACAAGCCGCATAGCTGCTCAGATACAGGCAAATACAGGAATGGAGGCAAGAGTCTGCGTTCCGGGACATATGCTCAGAGGAGGCGCTCCCAGCGCTTACGACAGAGTCCTTTCCACACAGTTCGGTGTCCATGCCGCATACCTTATCTCAAAGGAGAGATACGGCAGAACTGTTGCCAAGATAGGCAATAAGATAACCTCAAACAAACTTGAGGATATCGCCGGAAAGACCAAATTCGTCGACACTGAGAATCATCTCGTTATCGCTGCAAGAGATATCGGTGTTTCCTTCGGAGACTAAGCTATATATCGCAATTTACAGGCTGCTGCACAATGCGGCAGCCTGCTATTTTTATGGAAGGAGGTTTGCATTGAAAAAAAGAATTCATGAGCTGGATTTCATCAAGGGGCTGGCTATCATTCTTGTGGTCATAGGTCATACCGTAAGTCAGGTCCTTAACGGTGATCCCGATGTTTACGAGGAAAATCCGGTCTTCAGGCTCATCTACTCCTTCCATATGCCGCTTTTCACATTCATCAGCGGATATATCTGCCGTATGACCATAAAAGCCGACAGCCGCTGGCTGTTAAAACGTATCCGGCAGATCGGGATACCCTATATACTCGCTCTCCTGCTATGGTACGTCATTCTCCGCAGAAGCAGCATTACAGACTTTTTATCCCCTATGGCCTACTGGTACCTTCCATTCATACTAATTGCAGATACCGTCCTTTTCTTTGAAAATAAATACAGAACAAAAGGTGCGCTATTCGGCGGAGTTATCATCATGTCACTGCTTATCTGCAAGTTTGAGAGTAGTCAGGTAGATATGGCCCATCACCTGTCTCACTGCCTTATATTCTATGCCGCAGGAAGCGCTGCTCCGGAACTGAAAAAGCGTCACGGGGACAAGCTCCTGCCAATATACTGTATACTGACAGCAGGCTTTGCGATCCTCACTCCGCTGTACGGACAGGGAATGGACAGACAGCTCCGCAGACTTGAAGTCCTATTCGGCAGCTTCAGTCCCGGCAGAGCTCTGACCGGTCTTATATTCATCACAAACAAATTCATAGTGCCTCTATGCGGCATCGGAGCAGTCCTCCTCCTCACTTATTTAGTTTACCATGTGCAACATACAGGTCTGTTAAAGACTCATGTCGAGGTGATAGGCAGGCATACTCTGTTCATCTATATCCTGCATGACCTGTTTTTCATAAAAGTCTCGGAAAACAGCGCTTTGAACTGCCTTATCTCAATACCGGCGGCAGTTATCATCCCACTGATAATTTCCATGATCTACGGCAGAATAAAGTCTTATCTGCGCCTCAGTCAATGAAAAGATAAATAAAAAACATCCCCCTTGACCACTTATAATAGTAAAAACATAAAAATTTTTATTCCAGTAAAAAAAACCCTTTTCATTCAATGAAAATTGTGGTATAATATTGTATATTTCTTTTAGGAGGTATTATAATGACAGAATTGGAGCTTTATGATCTTTGGTGCAAAAACGCTAAAGAGGATCCCGATCTTCTGACAGAACTGGAGAGGATTAAAGGCGACAATGACGCTATAAATGATAGATTTTACCGTGATCTCGAATTCGGCACAGGCGGTCTGAGAGGCGTCATAGGCGCTGGTACTAACCGCATGAACATCTATACCGTAAGAAGAGCTACTCAGGGCTTTGCTGATTATCTCAATCAGGAGTACAAGAACCCCAGTGTTGCTATCTCTTTCGACAGCCGTATAAAGTCTGACGTTTTTTCTGAGGCTGCTGCTGAGGTGCTTGCCGCAAACGGTATCAAGGTACACATATACACAGAACTTATGCCTACTCCCTGCCTTTCATTCGCAGTTCGTGCACTGAAGTGCCAGGGCGGTATCATGGTGACTGCAAGCCACAATCCTGCTAAGTACAACGGATATAAGGTGTACGGTGAGGACGGCTGTCAGATCACTCTCAGAGGCGCTGAGATAATTCTCGACAAGATCAATTCACTTGATATATTCAACGACGTAAAGACTTCTTCCTTCGATGAGGAGCTCGCAAAGGGAAATATCTCTTACATCAGCAATGATGTTATCGAGGACTTCTACAAGCACGTTCTCGCTGAGGGAATAAACGCTGACCTCTGCGCTTCAAGCGGTCTTAAAGTCGTTTATACTCCTCTTAACGGCACCGGAAACAAGCCTGTCCGTGAGATACTCAAGCGTCTCGGCATTTCCGATGTTACTGTTGTTAAGGAACAGGAAAATCCTGACGGCAACTTCACTACCTGCCCATATCCGAACCCTGAGATCCGTGAGGCTCTTGAGGTCGGCCTGAGATACTGTAATGAAGTTAAGCCTGATCTTCTCCTTGCTACTGACCCTGACTGTGACCGTGTTGGTATCGCTGTTCCCGACGGAGACGGCTACGCTCTCTTCTCAGGAAATGAAGTCGGCGCACTTCTTCTCGAATACATCTGTCAGCAGCGCATCAAGAAGGGCACAATGCCTAAGGATCCTATCGCTGTAAAGACTATCGTTACTACAGATATCGTTAACCTTATCGGTAAGGAGTACGGAGTCAAGATAATCGATGTTCTCACAGGCTTCAAGTTCATCGGCGAGCAGATCGGTCTGCTTGAAGAAAAGGGCGAAGAGAACCGCTATATCTTCGGTTTCGAGGAGAGCTACGGTTACCTTTCAGGCTCTTATGTAAGAGACAAGGATGCTGTAAATGCTTCAATGCTCATTTGTGAAATGGCTGCATACTACCGCACACAGGGAATAACCCTTCTCCAGGCTCGTGAGAATATGTACAAGAAGTACGGTATGTTCCTCCAGACTCTCCACAGCTTCACTTTTGAAGGTGAGAGTGGTATGAAGAAGATGGCAGACATTATGACTCAGCTCAGAAATGATCCTCCTAAGGAGATCGGCGGTCTTAAGGTAGTCAAGTTCGATGACTATCAGACAAGTATTTCCAAGGATATCACTTCCGGTACGGAATCAGCTATCACACTTCCAAAGTCAAATGTGCTTGCATTCTTCCTTGAGGGCGGTTCAAAGGCTATTGTTCGTCCTTCCGGTACTGAGCCAAAGATCAAGACTTACTTCACTGCTAAACAGCCCACAAAGGCTGAGGCAGAAGCTCTTGAAGAAAAGCTATGCGGAGACTTTACAAAGGTCTTCAACTAAGATAATACATAGAGGCAGACTTCCAGGTTTGCCTCTTATTTTTAGAAACGGAGTGTTATAATGAAAGACTGGAATCCTGAGCAGTATTCTAAATTCATGAAGGAAAGAACTCTGCCCGCTATTGACCTGGCAAGCAGACTGGATGTGAAAAATCCACAGAAAATACTCGACCTGGGCTGCGGTACCGGCAACAGTACTCAGCTCCTCAAGGACAAGTTCCCTTTTGCCAAGATAATCGGCGCCGACAACTCCCATGCTATGCTTGAAGAGGCCCGCAGACTTCATCCGGATATCGAATTCATATTCTTCGACGGCTCCGGAGACTTCTCCCCGCTGGGAAATGACTTCGATATCGTGTTCTCAAATGCCTGCATACAGTGGATACCAGACCATAATTCCCTTATCCCGAAGCTTATGAGTATCCTTAAAACCGGCGGTATGCTGGCTGTACAGGCTCCGATGCAGAGCGAGCACCCTGTCCAGCAGCTCATTCAGAAGCTGGCTTTCAGTGATAAATGGGCAAAGAAGATAAAGAACCCACGCACTCTCAATACCCTCACTCAGGGCAGATATTTCGATATTCTCGCATCGATCACCAGCGATTTCAGCATCTGGAAAACTGTCTACGGTCACCGTATGCCCGATCATCAGAGCATTATCGAATGGTACAAGGGAACCGGTCTCAGACCATATCTCGCACAGCTTTCCGATGAAGATGCCCTGAAATTCGAGGCCGAACTCCTCGAAAAAGTAACCAGCACTTACCCTGTTCACTCTAATGGTGAGGTGCTGTTCAAGTTCCCGAGAATATTCTTTACAGCTGTGAAGCAGTGATAATTGATTAAATATACAAAATATATCTTTATCCTATTGACATTGCTTCAATAATGTTGTATAATTTATTACTGTAATGTATAACGGCACTACTGTCTAAGGGAACTGATGGGCTGCACGGATACACATATTCTTTGAAAGAGGTGAATATCGTGAAAGAGGGAATCCATCCTAACTTTGTAAAGACTACTATCACTTGCCACTGCGGTAACGTGATCGAGACTATGTCCACAAAGGAGAATATCAAGGTTGAAATCTGCTCAAAGTGCCATCCGTTCTATACAGGCAAGCAGAAGCTTGTTGATACAGGC